>NZ_JBHJXS010000011.1:0-442930 GCF_042269265.1 Nocardia sp. NPDC056000
CATCAAGCGATCCGGCCCGAAGCCGCTGCGGATGTCCGGTTATCAGGACTTGGCGCACACACCATTCAGCAGAATGGTGGCGGTGCCGACGGAGGCGGCATCACCGTTCTTGAGCGCATCGGCGTACTCGGTGATGGCGGTGCGCTCCTGGCCGTCGGCCGGGATGGCCAGCAGCTGATCGGCGACACGGACCTCCAGGTCGTGATCCGGTCCGAGGGCCGTCACGCTACCCAGCACATCGGCCACCTGCGCGCAGGCGGGGGACTGGGCGGAGGCGGTGCCGGCGGGCAGCACCAGCAGGGCGCCGACGGCCGACACGGCCAGCAGGGTGGAGGGCAGAATCTTGCGCATACAGTTCACTCCCGGAAACTTCGGTGGCGGGTTTGCCAACTCGAGTTTGCCTGATGTTCAGGAGGAAAAGATCACAGCCCCGCGAAAATCTTTGCGAGGCTGTGTATTAGCGCAGGTGAGACGCTAGCGAGGCTTGCGTTGCAGCAGCGAATCGCGAATCAGGACGACAGCCAGCAACACCGCGAAGGCGATCAGGAAGATGTATCCGGTGTGGCCGCTGCCCGAGGACGCGCCCTGCGGGCCCTCGAAGAGCATGCCGAGCAGGATGACGACGACGACCCAGCCCGCGGTGCGGAAGGTACGACGCGATTCGCCGCTCCATCCCCATGCGGCGGACGGAACCTCGGCGGTGTCGACCTTGGTGACGACATCGGCGCTGTGGACGGATTCCAGTTCCGTTGCGGCCACTTTCGCTCCTTATAGGCTCGAATCGAATGCTGGCTCATATCGTGACATACGACCCAGTGTCGTAGCCAGCAGGGTGGCGGTGGATACGGCATGTCACCGGATGGGGCAGGCGACAGGCGATTACGCGGCAGGAGAGAATAAGCGGGTGTCCGACGTTGTGAAGGTTCTGCTGCTGGGCAGCACGGGTTCGATCGGTACCCAGGCGCTGGAGGTGATCGCCGCCAATCCCGACCGGTTCGAAGTGGTCGGATTGGCCGCGCGCGGTGGCAATACCGAATTGCTGGCGCAGCAGATCGCCGCCACCGGTACCACCAACGTGGCGGTGGCCGATGCGGCGGCGGCGGCGAAACTCGGTGTGGCACTGGCCGGTCCGGATGCCGCGACCGAATTGGTGCGGCGCACCGACGCCGATGTGGTGCTGAACGCACTGGTCGGTTCGCTCGGTTTGGAGCCCACCCTGGAGACCCTGCATTCGGGTCGGCGGCTCGCACTGGCCAATAAGGAATCACTGGTCGCGGGCGGTTCACTGGTGACCCGCGCCGCCAAGCCCGGCCAGATCGTCCCCGTCGATTCCGAACATTCGGCGCTGGCGCAATGCCTGCGCGGCGGCCGCGCCGACGAGGTCGACAAGCTGGTGCTGACCGCCTCGGGCGGCCCGTTCCGCGGCTGGACCGCCGAGATGCTGGAATCGGTGAATCCGGCCGAGGCGAAAACCCATCCGACCTGGTCCATGGGTCCGATGAACACCCTGAATTCGGCCTCGCTGGTCAACAAGGGCCTGGAGTTGATCGAAACCCATCTGCTGTTCGGCGTGCCCTACGACCGCATCGAGGTCACCGTGCACCCGCAGTCGATCGTGCACTCCATGGTCACCTTCTGCGACGGTTCCACCCTGGCCCAGGCCAGCCCGCCGGATATGAAACTGCCCATCGCGCTGGCCCTGGGCTGGCCGGATCGGGTGCCCGGCGCGGCCGCGGCCTGCGATTGGACCACCGCGTCGACCTGGACTTTCGAACCGGTCGACAGCGAGGTCTTCCCCGCCATCGACCTGGCCCGGCAGGCCGGAACCGCGGGCGGCTGCGTGACCGCGGTCTACAACGCCGCCAATGAAATCGCCGTGCAGGCCTTCCTCGACGGGCTCATTCGATTCCCCGAGATCGTGCGCACGGTCGCGCGGGTCGTGGAGTCCGCCGACCGCTGGACCGCCGAACCCAGTACCTTGGACGAGGTGCTCGCGGCCGATGCGTGGGCGCGAGAAACCGCGCGCACGATCGTGCGCGGCTGACTGCAGGAGGGTTCGGTACCGCATGGTCTACGCGATCGGCTTCGCACTGTTCGCACTCGGTATCACCGTGTCGGTCGCGCTGCACGAATGCGGCCACATGTGGGCCGCGCAGGCGACCGGTATGAAGGTGCGCCGCTACTTCGTCGGCTTCGGCCCGAAGATCTGGTCCACCACCCGGGGTGAGACCGAATACGGCCTGAAGGCGTTGCCGCTGGGCGGTTTCTGCGATATCGCCGGAATGACCGCCCTCGATGAGCTCGAGCCCGAGGATCTGGATCGGGCCATGTACCGGCAGAAGACCTGGAAGCGCCTGGTCGTCATGTCCGGCGGCATCGCGATGAACTTCCTGCTCGGCTTCCTGCTCATCATGCTGCTCGCGGTGGTGTGGGGACTGCCGCGGTTCGATCAGCCGCCCGCCACCCAGCTGGGCGCGATGAACTGCGTGCAGAGCCAGGGTCCGGATCAGAAGTATCTGCCCTGCACCGGTGAGGGCCCGGCGCAGCGCGCGGGCCTGCAACGCGGTGACATCGTGACCGCGGTCAATGGCACCAAGATCAAGACCTGGGAGGACTTCAGCGCCCAGACCCAGAAGCAGACGGGGCCTTTCAACTACACCGTCGAACGCGACGGCAAGACCATCAGCGTTCCGGTCACCCCCGAGCAGGCGGTGATCTACCCGGTGAAGGATGGTGCGCCCAAGACCGTCGGCAAGGTCGGTGTCGGCCATGACATCTACCTCCCGGTGAAGTACGACTTCCTCGCCGCCATTCCGGCCTCGGCCGCGTTCACCGGTGAAATCGGGCTGCGCACAGTGCAATCGCTGGCGCAGATGCCCGCCAAGGTGGTCGATCTGTGGCATGCGGTCACCGGCGGCGAACGCGATCCGGAGACCCCGGTCTCGGTCTACGGCGCGAGCAAGATCGGTGGCGAGACCGCCGAACACGGTCTGTGGTCGCTGTTCGTGCTCACCCTGGCGAGCCTGAACTTCTTCCTCGGCGCCTTCAACCTGCTGCCGCTGCTGCCCCTGGACGGCGGTCATATGGCGGTCGTCATCTACGAGAAGATCCGCAATGTGCTGCGCGGCCGCAAGGGCCTGCCTGACGGGCCGCCGGTGGATTACCTCAAACTGCTACCCGCCACCTACGTGGTGGTGGTGATCGGCGGCGCGTACATGGTGCTGACCCTGGTCGCCGATATCGTCAACCCGGTCAAGCTCTTCCCCTGACGGTCCGTGCCAATCGCATAGCGGCCGAACGGCATTGTCGGCCGTTATCGGTAAGGTTGCCGTGGGGCAGCCGTTGAGCTCGGGGTGGGGATAGCGTTCACCGAAGTACCTGGCGCAGTGGATGTCTCGACATTGTCTGCGTGAGAGAACGGTGTTTGCGTCGTGGAGTTGACGCGTGGAGCGAACGCGCCGGTGAATTCGGCCGCGGTATCGCTGGTACTGCGGTGGGGTTCGGGCCGCGAGGTGGATCCGCAGGCCCTGCTGCTGGATGAGAGCGGAAAGATCCGGGGCAACGACGATTTCGTCTTCTTCAACGCGCCCCGGCATCCGTCCGGAGCCGTGGTACTGGAGGAATCCGCTTCGGGTACCGCCACCATGCGCCTGACCCTCACCGCCATCGAACCGGCGGTGCACAAGGTCGTCATCGCGGGATCCGTTGAGCAGGGCTCATTCCGGGATATCGACGCCCTGACCCTCACCGTCCGCGATACCACCGGCGTCCTGCTCAGCTACCCCCTGCACGGCTCCGACGCGGTCACCGCCATGGTGCTCGGCGAGTTCTACCGCCGCAACGGCGACTGGAAATTCCGCGCCGTCGGCCAGGGCTGGAGCAGCGGATTGCGCGGCCTCGCAGAGGAATTCGGCGTCGAAGTCGACGACGAGGAGACGGCCCCGCCGGTCCAGGCGAGCGCCCCGCCGCCGGTGGCCCCGCCATCGGCCCCGGTCTCCGGGTACACGCCCGCGCCCGCCGCCGCTTCCTTCGCCCCGCCTGCCGCCCCGCCGGTGCCGATTCCCGCGCCCGATATGCCCGCCGGGTGGTATTCCGTCCCAGGCGATTCGGCGCGCCTGCGGTGGTGGAGCGGTTCGGTGTGGACCGAGGACTATCGCCCGGCCTTCCCGGTCGACGATCCGGCCACCTGCCCCCGCTGCGGTCGGCCCCGGCATGTGCCGCGCTTCGGTGCGGGCGGCCCGGCCGCGTGCCGCTGGTGCGAGGCCGAGGTGAGCGGTCTGCTCGAGTCGTGGCGCGGCCAGGTGTGGCAGGTGCTCGCGACCGGCGGTCCGAGCGGCCCGGCCTGGGAGGAGGCGTGGGGGATGCTCCGCTTCCACCTGATCAGCGAGAACACCGGGCGGGAAGCCTTGCGCCCCTTGGCCATCGCCCATCTCGAGCGCGTGGTGGCCTTCGCCTTCGCGGACGGTGAGATCGATCAGAGCGAACTCGAGGATTTCGAGCGCACCATCACCACATTGCAGAAGTACACCGATCTGGGCATGGCCGCGCAGCATATCGAGGGCCTGCGGCAGCGCATGCTGCGCGGGCGCGCGCTGACCCAGGTCAAGGTGGGTGATCTGCCGCGCGTCGAGCGCCCGGACCTGCACCTGGAGGCCGACGAGTTGCTCTACCTCGATGTGAACGCCACGCAGATCCGCTATCTGGCCAGCGGCCCCAAGCAGGCGTCGGGCCGTCTGATCGGCAGCAGTAAGAAGTTCCGTTTCGTCGGCGACGGCGCGGGCGTGGAATTGTCCTGGGCCAAGATGGTCGCCGTTCGCCACGAGTACGACACCGTGGTCATCCAGGCCACCACCGCGCGCGGCGGCGGTACCTATCGTGTCCCCGACGCCGAGTACGTGGCCGCGGTGCTCGAGGGCGCGTTGAGGGTCGCCAAACGCCTGGTGCTGGCTCCGGGCCAGCGCGATTCGCGCGCGGTCCCGCAGGATGTCAAGGCCCGGGTCTGGCAGCGCGACGGCGGCAGATGCCAGCAGTGCGGTGACAACCGGTACCTGGAGTTCGACCACATCATCCCGTGGAGTCAGGGCGGGGCGACAAGCGTGGAGAACCTGCAGATCCTGTGCCGCAAATGCAATCAGCAGAAGGGCGCGCGCATCTAGCCCGGTTCAGGCCGTCAGCTCACCGAGCAGCTGACGGCACAGCCGGTCCGCGCGCCGGGTGGTTTCGGGCTGCCGGAATTCGGGTGTGAGTGAAAGCACCTGTGCGCAGGCGGTGTCGATATCGATGAGATGCCCCACCGACACGAATACCGGTTTGACGTTGCTGCGAGTGCGCAGCGCCCGCCCCACCACCTCGCCGTCGATGCGGATATCGGTCCACGACCCGCGTTCGGCCCCGGGCGTCCCGTACTCGCCCCAGGCGTTCTTGGCCACCCCGAGCGTCGGTATCCCGGCGAGCAGCCCGATATGGCAGGCGAACCCGAACCGTCGCGGATGCGCCAGCCCCTGACTGTCGCAGATAATGAGATCCGGTGTGACGCCGAGGTTTTCGAACGCCTCCAGCGTGGTGGGCAATTCGCGGAAGGCCAGCAGGCCCGGAACATACGGAAAATCGGTGGTTCCCCGCGCGGTCGCGGTCGCCACGGTCTCCAACGTTTCCGCGTCCAGCACGACTATGGCCGCGACCACATTGCCGTCATCGTCGTAGGCTGAATCCAGTCCCGCGATCGTGCGAAAGTCCGGCGCTGCGGGGTTGCTCGCGATGATCCGGTCGCGCAGTCGATCTTGCAGCGCCATCGCGTCTTCGGCTGAACGCGGCCAGGGATCGATGTTCGCTACCTTCACTTTTCGAAACGTATACCTTCTCGCCCTCTGCAACGAATACAACCTGTAGGCCCCGGCCCGAATCCGAGCCGCTGCCCGGGCGCAGGTACCCTTGTCGCCGCCGTCACAGGGCGACCGGTATCCGTGCCTCGGTAAGCTCGGGACCGGAACGGGTGAGCACAAGACGAAAGTAGGCAACTGATCGTGAGCAGTGCCATCGCATTGGGGATGCCCGCCGCACCCGCGGCAGTCCTCGCGCCCCGGCGCAAGACCCGTCAGTTGATGGTGGGCAAGGTCGGCGTCGGTAGCGAATTCCCGATTTCCGTGCAGTCCATGACCACCACCAAAACCCACGACGTGAACGCCACCCTGCAGCAGATCGCGGAACTCACCGCGTCCGGCTGTGACATCGTGCGCGTCGCGTGCCCGCGTCAGGAGGATGCGGACGCGCTCGCGATCATTGCCAAGAAGTCGAAGCTTCCCGTCATCGCCGATATCCACTTCCAGCCCAAGTACATCTTCGCCGCCATCGACGCGGGATGTGCTGCGGTGCGGGTGAATCCGGGCAATATCAAGGAGTTCGACGGCCGCGTCGGCGAGGTCGCCAAGGCCGCCGCCGCCGCGGGCATCCCGATTCGCATCGGCGTCAACGCCGGTTCGCTGGATAAGCGCATGCTGGAGAAGTACGGCAAGGCCACCCCCGAGGCCCTCGTGGAGTCGGCGCTGTGGGAGGCCAGCCTGTTCGAGGATCACGGCTTCGGCAATATCAAGATCTCGGTCAAGCACAATGACCCGGTCGTGATGGTGGAGGCGTACCGCCAGCTGGCCGCGCAGTCCGATTACCCGCTGCACCTGGGTGTCACCGAGGCCGGTCCGGCCTTCCAGGGCACCATCAAGTCCGCGGTGGCGTTCGGCGCGCTGCTATCGGAAGGCATCGGCGACACCATTCGCGTCTCGCTGTCCGCCCCGCCGGCCGAGGAGATCAAGGTCGGCGATCAGATTCTGCAATCGCTGAACCTGCGCCCGCGCAAGTTGGAGATCGTCTCCTGCCCGTCCTGCGGTCGTGCCCAGGTCGATGTCTACACCCTGGCCAACGCCGTCAGCGCGGGCCTCGAGGGTATGGAAGTGCCGCTGCGCGTGGCCGTTATGGGCTGTGTCGTGAACGGTCCGGGTGAGGCCCGCGAGGCCGATCTGGGTGTGGCCTCCGGTAATGGTCGCGGTCAGATCTTCGTCAAGGGCGAGGTCATCAAGACCGTGCCCGAACACCTCATCGTCGAGACCCTGATCGAGGAGGCCATGCGCATCGCCGAGGAGATGGGTGAGGCCGCCGGAACCGGTTCTCCCGTCGTCAGCGCCGGATAAACCCCAGGTCGACGCGCGGCCAACGGCGATAGTGCGGCACGTTTTGAGAAGTTCTGGCAGGCTGTGAACGTGCGGAGTGTGCTGGAGCCGACTCGCCGGAGCAAGAACTCCGGAGCCCAACAGCTCGCGAACCGCGATCTGACACAGGTTTTACGCGTCCTCGACGCCGATCCGGTGGCGAGTTGCATGGTGGCGGCCCGGCTCCAGGAGTACGGGCTCGACTCCCGCGGCGCGTACGGCGAACTGTGGAGTCGCGGCGGGCCGGGTACCTCGCTGTGCTTCTCGGGTGCGAATCTGGTGCCGCTGCGCGGCGGCCGGGCCGATCTACGGGCCTTCGCCGAGCGGGCGGTGCGCGGTCCGCGCGCGTGCTCGTCGGTGGTGGGCCGCCGCGAATTGGCGCTGCCGCTGTGGGAGCAGCTCAGCGAGCACTGGGGTCCGGCGCGGGAATTGCGCGCCGATCAACCGCTGCTGGCTCTGGACAAGACCGCGACCGTCGCGCCCGATCTCCGGGTGCGACGGGTGCGTCCGGAGGAGCTGGACCGCTATCTGGTCGCCGCGGTGGCCATGTTCACCGAGGAGATCGGCGTCGATCCGCGCGCCGGGGACGGTGGCCGCAGCTATCGCCGCCGGGTGGCGGGCCTGATCGAATCCGGCCGGGCCTGGGCGCGTTTCGAGGACGGTGAGGTCGTGTTCAAGGCCGAGGTGGGCGCGCTGTCGCGGCGCACCGGTCAGATCCAGGGTGTCTGGGTGCATCCCGAACATCGCGGAATCGGTGTCGGCACCTCGGGTACGGCCGCGGTCGCGAATGTCGTTGTGGCGTCCGGTCGTACCGCGAGTCTGTACGTGAACTGCTACAACGAGGTCGCGCGCCGGGCCTACGCGAAGGTCGGCTTCCGGCAGATCGCGACATTCGCGACAGTGCTGCTCGACTGAACCGGCCCCTGTGATGTTGTGATGTTTCAGTGAAAACTGTTCGGCCCCAGTGTGTCGAGCGTGTTTGCCAATAGTTGGCTCTACTATCTGTGCCGATGTCCACACGGGTCTTCACCATGCTGATCGCCGCCGCGATCTCGGTTGCCGCGGTGGGTTGCTCGTCGGGTCCGCAGGGACCGGTGCAAACCGCCGACGCCTTCCTGCAAGCCTTCGCCGAGCATGAGGTCGCCACGGCCGCCGACCTCACCAGTCAGCCCGAAAAGGCCGCTCCCGCACTGAATTCGGCGTGGGATCAGCTACAGGCCGAACAGCTCGTCGCGCATACCGGCGATACCCGCGTCACCGGTGACACCGCCACCGTCGACTACAGCTACGAGTGGCGGCTGCCCAAGGATCGGGTCTGGTCCTACAGCGGCCAATTGCAGATGGGCCGCAGTGAGGGCAAGTGGTCGGTGCGCTGGACCTCGGCGAATATCCATCCGCAGCTGGGCAATACGCAAACTTTGCAATTGCGCTCCATCCCCGCGCCCCGGGCCAGGGTGAACGAGCGCTCCGGCAGTGATGTGCTGGTGCCGGGCGCTGTCTATCGCGTGGTGTTCAATCGCGGCGCGTCCTCGAACCCGGTCGCGGTGAGCGCCGCGCTGGCGAATGCCCTGCGGCAGTTCGACGAACGCCTCACCCCGGAGGGCATTCTCGCCGCCGCCCGCAAGGCCGACGGCGGCTACACCGTCGAGGTGCTCTCGGAATGGGAGTACCAGCAGGTGAGCAATGATCTGGTCGGTCTGTCCGGTGTCAGCTTCGGCCGGCAGTGGGATCTGGTGCCCACCGATCGCACCTTCGCCCCCGATCTGCTCACCCAGATCCGCAAGACCGTCATCGACGAGGTGGACGGTAAGGCGGGCTGGAATGTGGTGACCGTCAACGCCAATGGCGGTGACACCGATGTGCTCAAGGAGGTGGAGCCGCAGACCTCGCCGTCGTTCTCGCTGAGCGTGGATCGCAATATCCAGAATGCCGCGCAGCGGGCGGTGGACCTGCGCGAGGACCAGGCCATGATGGTGGTGCTGCAACCCTCCACGGGCGCGATTCTGGCCATCGCGCAGAACGAGGCCGCCGATGCCGACGGTCCGGTCGCCGCCTCGGGTCTGTATCCGCCGGGCTCGACCTTCAAGACGGTCACCGCGGCCGCCGCCATGACCGCGGGCAATGCCACCCCGGACACGGTGGTGCCGTGCCCGAGTCAGATTGTGGTGGGGGACCGCACGATTCCCAACTACAACCTCTTCAGCGTCGGCGATGTGCCGATGGCCACCGCCTATGAGCGCTCCTGCAATACCGCGTTCGCGCGGATCGCCTCGGAGTTGGGCGGGGAGGATCTGCGCACGGCGGCGGCCGCGCTGGGCATCGGCCCGGACTACACCGTGGTGGGTCTGCCCACGGTGTCGGGTTCGGTGCCGCAGGACGATGATCTGGTGCAGCGCGCCGAGGACGGTATCGGTCAGGGCAAGGTGCTGGTGAGTCCGTTCGGCCTGGCCATGGTGGCGGCCACGGTCGCGAACGGTGCGGCGCCGGTGCCGTATCTGATTTCGAATCATCCGACCGAGATCAAGGGCGATCGCCCGGCACTGACGCCCGAGGTGATCAATGGTTTGCGATTGATGATGCGCAAGGTGGTGCTCGGTGGCACCGCCGAGCGCATCGCCGATCAGGGCGAGGTCTACGGCAAAACCGGTGAGGCCGAGGTGGAGGGTGGTTCACACGCCTGGTTCATCGGTTATCGCGGCGATATGGCGTTCGCGACGCTGGTGGTGCGCGGTGGCAGTTCCGACAATGCGGTGGCGGTGACCAGGGATATGCTCACGGCCCTGCCCGCGGGGTATTGAGCGCTGCCTCCGGGGTATTCGAGCGGCCGGTGTGGCGGACTCAGCGATCGGCCGGCGTGCGCGTGATGTGCACGCAGGCGGATGGCTGAATCTCCCCCAGGGCGGTATCGGTGACATAGCGCTGTGCGGCGAGCGTCTGCCCGGTGGGGGGTCCGGCGGTGGAGGCGTCGCCGAGAAGTTCCGTGACCGCGGCTCCGGCGAGGATCATGCCCGCGGTGGTGAGTAGCAGGAGTGCCGAACGTTTCATGTCCAACTCCCTTGTTTAGGGGATGAGTGTGGCCACCCGAACGGTCAGTTTCGGATAGCCGGTGCTCATGAGGGTTGGCTGACTGTTTGCCACCGAAAGAAACGGTAATCCGGCGGACATATAGGACGCAACCCGTAAGAGTGATCCCGCACACTTGTCGAAACAAAGTGCGCCAGGTCACCGTGGTGTTGGACGTGAAAGAAATCCGTTAATTCTCCCGGTGCAAGTCCGCCGCGAGGTGATGCTGCAGCGGTTGCTCCACCGCCGCCATGCGCAGCGTGTAGCTGAGGGTGTCACCGGCCAGGGTGATGCTACGGCCCAGTGCCGTCACGGATTTGGCGCTGGAGCTGCGCCCGATGGTCGTCGAATCGAGTTCGATGCGCAGGCCCTCGTCATCGGCGACCAGGCTGCCCTCGCAGATCTCGGTGATACCGGTCGGATGCGCCAGGATCAGCTCGACCCGATCATCCGGCAGCGCGCGCAGGTATCCGGTCTCGCTGTGCATCGGGCGGCTGCCGTCGGCGGCGCGGGTGCGCTGGCGATAGGTGAGGAAGGGCCGGCCGACATGGCCGAAGTGCACTTCCTCCAGATAATCGAAGGTCTCGATCGTCGGGTACTCACCCTGTCCGCGGCCGCGCCAGGTGCCGAGCAGTGGCGCGAGGTGTGCGATATCCGGGTGGGGCGCGATGGGTGATTGGGGTTCGAGCACGGCGGCCAGCATAGTGCGCCGGGCCCGCTCCGGCTGCCGGTCGGCGCGCCGGGTCGCGGGTATTTCCGGAAAGGGGTCTGGATCAGGACATTTCGCCGCTCAGCGGCGGCTTGCCCGGCGATAACCGTAGGCGGCGGGGACGGCGAAGACGATGATCATGCCGACCGACCAGAGCACCGTGAGCAGGAGCGGCCGGGCCAGTGCGCCGCCCTCGGCCAGCGCGCGCATGGAGTCCACCGCGACGGACATCGGCTGATTGCGCACCACCGGCTGAATCCAATTGGGGTACGCGCCCAGCGGGACGAAGCCGGTGCTGAAGAACATCAGCAGCGAGGACAGCAGCGCCACGCCCTCGACCAGGGTGGACTTGGCGGTGAACACCGCGATCGCGGTGACCATGGTGGCGAAGGCCAGCCCGAACAGCACCGGCAGCCACAGGAACGCGAACGCGGCCAGCGGACCCTCGTGGAAGCGAAAGCCCAGCAGCATGCCGAACGCGATGATGATGATGGTCCCGCAGAAGATGCGGCAGCCCTCGGCCAGAATCCGCGCCGCCAGCCCGGACCCGCGATGCACCGGCAGCACCCAGAACCGCGCGAGCAATCCGGCATCGCGTTCGCGCCCGAGCATGACGCCGCTGGCCACGGTGCCCGACAGCGCCCCGACCAGTGTCACCATCGGGGTGGACCCGTACAGCGCGCTGTGCCCGGAGAACTTCTGAATCTGGCTGCCGACAACGATATTGAGCATGAGCAGCAGCAGGCACGGGACGATCAGCGTCTCCAGCAGCGTGATCGGATCGCGTGCCCAGCGCAGCAGCAGGCGCTGGGTCTGAATCCAGGTGTGCCGCAGCAGCGCCGGGACCGAGGCTTCCCGGACGCGGATGAAATCGGTGGTATCGCGTTCGGCGAGGGTGGTTTCGACGGACATGTCACGACCTCTTCATATTCAGCCGGACGGTGAAGTACAGCGAGACCACGATGATGGCCGCGGCCCACAGCAGCGGCGGTGTCATCAGCGACCAGGTGACCGCACCGGCATTGCCGCGGGTGTCACCGCCCAGGGCGCGCAGCCCGTAGGCGAATTGCGAGACCGGCTGATTGCGCACGAAAGCCTGTACCCAGTGCGGGAATTGGGTGGCGGGCGCGAGCCCGGTGGAGAGCATGCCGAGAATCAGCGGCGGCAGCACCAGCATCTGCGTGGTGGCCTCCGGACTCTTGGTGACGGTGCCGATGACATCCGCGCCGAGGCTGAAGGCGATGCCGATGAGCATGGCGAACGCCAGGAAGCCGATGGTGTTGGCGGTGCCCGCGTGGAAGTGGAAGCCGATGAAATGAATGCTCACCAGTGCCGAGGCCAGACCCACCACCATGCGGAAGGCATTGGCGGACATGCGCGCCGCGGTCGGGATGAGCGGATGCATGGGCATGGCGTCGAAGCGCCGGTCGAGTCCGGAGACCATATCGGTGGCGGCCCGGAAGGCGGCCGAGATGGCGGTGAACGCGGCAGCCTGGAGGATGACGATGGGTGCCATGAATTGCGCGTAACTGCTGAATCCCGTTCCGGCGAAGGTCATTACGCGATTGAGCGGGATGTAGAAGCTGGCGGTGAAGGTGATCGGCGCGAGCACCGCGGTGATCATCTCACCGGTGGTGATGGCGGGCACGATGAGCCGCACGGTGAGTACCCACCACTGCCGCAGCGTGTCCGGGGTGGCGCGGACGCTGGTGAGCCAGGCGTCCCGGCTGGCGGCCACGGCGGTCATGACCGGCCCTGTTCATCGGTGTCGGACTTCTCGGTGAGATGTCCGGTGAGAGAAAGGAATACCTCGTCCAGCGAGGGGCGGCGCAGTGCGATATCCACCAATTCCATTCCGGCGCTGTCGAGTCGGCGCAATGCCTCGGCGAGGGTTTTCGCGCCTTCGGGTGCGGGGATGGCGAGCCGGTCCACATCACCGCTGAGCAGTGCGTCGCGGTTGGCGTCCGGGAACAGATCGCCGAGCGCCTCGGCGATGGCGGGCAGTTCCTGAATGCGCAGCGGCACGATCTCGCAGTAGCTGCCGCCGGTGCGGGCCTTGAGTTCATCGGCGGTGCCGCTGGCGATGACCACGCCGTGATCGATGACGATGATCCGATCGCAGAGTGCGTCGGCCTCTTCGAGGTACTGGGTGGTGAGCAGGGTGGTGATGCCGTGTTTGCGGAAGCCGCCGACCAGATCCCACACCCCTTGGCGGCTGCGGGGATCCAGTCCGGTGGTGGGTTCGTCCAGGAACACCACCTCGGGCCGCACCACCAGTCCGCAGGCGATATCGATGCGCCGTCGCATACCGCCGGAGTAGGTGCCGACCCGGCGGGTGGCGGCGGCGCTGAGATCGAATTCCTCGATCAGCTCATCGGCCCGCCCGCGCGCGGCGCGTTTGCGCAGTCCCATCAGCCGCCCGAACATGACCAGGTTCTCGTATCCGCTCAACGCGTCGTCGAGGGCGGCGAATTGGCCGGTGAGCATGATGCTGCGGCGCACCTCGGCGGCCTCGGTGGTGACATCGTGCCCGGCTACGGACGCGCGCCCGGCATCGGGTGCGATGAGCGTGGACAGGATATTGACGGTGGTGGTCTTACCCGCCCCGTTGGGTCCGAGGATGCCGAGCACCTCGCCGGGTGCGGCCTTGAAGGTGATGCCGCGCAATGCTTTCACGGCTCCGAAGGATTTCTCGACGCCTTCGACGATGACGCCGTCGGCCGCGCTGTCGGTGGTGGTCACGGTTGTTCTCCCAGGTGTTCGTCGAGAAGGTGTTCGTCCAGGACCCGGGCGATTTCCGCGAGCGCGTGCGGCGCGGTCAACTCCTCGTGGCCGACTTCGATGTCGTGGTTGGTGATGCGGCCGGTGATCCAGGGTCGCCAGCCGGTCGGCCCGAAGATGTCCGACTGCTCCGCGGTGGCGCTGAAATACAGTGCGTCACCGTGGAATACGGGTCGTTGATAGCCGGTGCGGGTGCGGGCGGAGGCGTTGTAGGAGGCCGCCATGCGTTCCAGGGTGAGCGCGTCGACCAGCGAAACCCCGCCCATGCGTTCGCGAATGAGATCGGCGGCCTCCTGCGCTGTGGCCTCGGCGGGCATATCGGTGATTCCGAAGACCGAGCCGAAGGCGGCGACGAATGAACCGGCGGTGAGCCTTTCGATGCTGTCGCCGTCGATATCGGTGTGGTCGGCGTCGAGCAGGGTGAGCACCCCGAGCTCCGCGCCCGCCGCCTTCAGTTTCGCCGCGACGGCGTGCGCGATGAGCCCGCCGAAGGACCAGCCGAGCAGGTGGTACGGGCCTTCGGGTTGCAGGCGGCGGATTTCGCGGGCATAGCGCTCGGCGAAATCGTCGATGCTGCGGGCGTGCGGTTCCCCGGACAGGTCGGGGGCCTGCAAACCGTAGATGGGTCGTCCGGGCCGCAGCAGTTCGGCCAGGCCCAGATAGGTCCAGGCGATACCGGAGGATGGGTGGATGCAGAACAGCGCGGGCTGATCGCCGCCGGGGCGAATGGGCAGTACCACGTCCAGGCCGAGTCCCGGCGTCGAATCCGGTTGTGCGGCAGCCAGTGCCGCGAGCGCCTGTTCCTCCAGGTAGCGCTGTTCGGCCTCGGCCGCGATCTTGGCCTCCGGCGTTTCGGCGAAACGCGCTGCGGCGGTGAGGGCTTCGATCCACAGCCAGGCCAGGGTGGCGACCCGCGCCCGGGTGAGCAGCGTGCCGGGATAGGTGAAGGTGGCCTGTAGCCGATCGCCCGACACCACCGCGTTGATCTCGATCTCGGTGGTCACCGGCACCTCGGGATGTTCGGTGGCGTGCAGATCGCCGAATTCCTCGGTGGGCAGCCAGCCGAGCCCTTCCAATCCGGCCGGGATATCGGCGGTGGCGTAGCGGCCCAGATAGTTGAAGCCGATCCGGCCCGGAACCCGTTGCGGCAGTTGGGCCGCGGTGTCCTGGTTCAGGTACCGCAGCTGTCCGAAGCCGATGCCCCTGTCCGGTATCGCCAGCAGTTGATGCTTCACCGCGCGAATGGCGTCGCCCATGGCCGGGCCGCCGTCGATGGCATCGTCGATATCGATATCGGGCAGATCCAGCCGCACCGGATACAGCGTGGTGAACCAGCCCATGGTGCGGGACAGGTCCGCGCCGGGAATGATCTCCTGCTGTCTGCCGTGCCCTTCCATGCGCAGCAGCACCGATTCCTCATCGGAGCGGGTGCGCCAGCGCCGGACGGCGAGTGCGAGGGTGGTCAGCAGCGCGTCCTCCACACTGCCGCCGAAGAGTGCGGGCAGCGTGGTCAGCAGGGCGTTGGTCACCTCGGCGTCCGCTTCCACATCGACCGCGCGCACGGTGTGCACCTGATCGATGCCCGGATCGAGTTCGCGGCGGCCGATGAGCGGATCGGGTGTGGCGGCCAGTTCACGCCAGTGCGCGAGTTCGGCGACGCGGGTATCGCTGTACGCCTCCTCGTGCAGGGCGTGTGCCCACCGGCGCATGGAGGTGCCCGTGGCGGGGAGCATGGGTTCCGCACCACCGGAGATCTGAGCCCAGGCGGCGATCAGATCGGGAATCAGGATTCGCCAGGACACACCATCTATCACGAGATGGTGGGCCACCAGGATCAATCTTCCGGAGCGACCGGTCGGTCCGGCCGGGTCCAGCCACACCAATTGCAGCAGCGTCCCGGCGGCCGGATCGAGCCGGCTCATGGCCGAATCGAGCTCGGTCCGGGCGTACTCGCGCAGTTCGGAACTGCCCGCGGCATCGAATTCCACCCGGTAGAGCAGCGCGTCCACATCGACCGCACCGGGTTCGCGGGTCTCCAGCCACCACGCGCCGTCCTCCTCACGGAGCCGGGCGCGCAACATATCGTGCTGATCGACCACCGCGCCGACGGTGGCGACCACCTGTTCGCGGGTGATGCCCGCGGGCATCTCCAGTACGGCCGTCTGCGCGAAGCGATTGAAGTCGCCGCCGCGCTCGAGCATCCAGCGCATGATCGGCGTCAGCGGGAATTCACCGACACCGCCGCCGGGCAGTTCCTCGAGGACCACGGTCTCGCCCGCCTCATCGGCGAGCGCGGCCAGGGCCGCCACCGTGCGATGTTCGAAGATCTGCAACGGGGTGAGCTCGAGTCCGTGCAGTCGTGCCCGGGACACCAGCTGGATCGCGAGAATACTGTCGCCGCCCAGGGCGAAGAACGAATCGTGTACGCCCACCCGATCGCGTCCGAGCAGTTCGGCCACGATGGCGGCGAGCGCGGTCTCGGTGGCCGTGGTGGGTGCGCGGTATTCGGTCTCGGCCTCGAAAACCGGCTCCGGCAAGGCCTTTCGATCGAGTTTGCCGACCGCGTTGAGCGGAATGGCGTCCAGCACCACGAACGCCGACGGCACCATATAGCCGGGCAGCGCATCGGCCGCATGGGCGCGCACCGCCGCGATATCGAGCGCGGCACCCGGTTCGGGCAGCAGGTAGGCGGCCAGCGCCGTCGCCCCGCCCAGCCCCGGAACACCCAGTGTCACCGCGAATTCCACGTTCTCGGCTCGGTTCAGCACCGCATCGATCTCACCGAGTTCGATGCGCTGACCGCGCACCTTGACCTGGAAATCGGTGCGGCCCAGGTACTCCAGCCGGGGTGCGGTCAGCGCACCGGTCCAGCGCACCAGATCGCCGGTGCGATACATGCGTTCGCCCCGCACACCGTAGGGATTGGCGACGAAACGCGCCGAGGTGAGTCCGGGCCGCGCGTGGTAGCCGCGCGCCAGCGCCGGACCTGCGAGATACAGCTCACCGGCCACGCCCAGCGGCACCGGCCGCAGCCGATCATCGAGCACCAGGGTTGCCGCACCGCGAATCGGATGTCCGATGGTGACCGGCTGATCCGCGCGCAATGGATCGGAAGTCGTTGCCCAGATGGTGAATTCGGTCGGGCCGTACAGGTTCACCAGCATGCGGCCCGACGCCCACCGGCTCACCAGATCCGGTCCGATGGCCTCACCCGCGACCGCGAGCACCCGCACACTGGGCACCGCTGCCGGGTCCATGGTGGCCAGCGCCGACGGCGTGATCACCAGGTGCGTGACGCGCTGCGCCGCGATGAGTTCGGCCAGCGCGTCACCGCCGAATACATCGGGCGGCGCGACCACCGCGGTGCCGCCGGAGCCGAAGGCCATGAGCGCCTCGAACGCGGAGGCGTCGAAACTCGGTGAGGCGACCTGCAATACCCGCGAATTCGCGTTGAGACCGAGCATATGCTGCTGTGCGCGCACGAGATCGGCGATACCGCGATGCGAGACCGCGACGCCCTTGGGTGTACCGGTCGAGCCGGAGGTGTAGATGAGCCAGGCCGGATGATCCGGATGGATCTCGCGGTCTGTCGAATACCAGCCGGATTCGATGGCGGCCCAGCGTGATTCGGATGCACCCCAGCCGCCGGTGTCGTTCCGGTCGCCGATCGGATCCAGGGGCAGCCAGAAGACCGTGTCGGGCAGCACCGCCCGGTGCGCGGCGGTGGTGATGCCCAGCACCGCCCCGGAGTCGGTCAGCATGTGATCGATGCGGTCCAGCGGGTGGCGCGGATCGATCGGCAGGAAGGCCGCACCGGTCTTGGCGGTGGCCAGCAGTGCGACCAGCAGCTCGGCGCTGCGCGAGACCGCCAGCGCCACCACGGTTTCCACCCCCGCCCCGGCCTGCGCCAGCCGCGCGGCCAACTCTTCGGCGGCATCCTCGAATTCCCCGTAGGTGATGGTGCGCCCGTCCGCGATGATCGCGGGCCGCTCGGGGTGGAAAGCCGATGCGGTGGTGAGCAATTCGGCCAGTGTGCCGGTCTCCCCGCCGCGTGGTCCACGCAGCGGCACCAGTGCGGCGCGCTCACCCGCCCCGAGTAGATCGATATCGGAGATGCGGATATCCGGATCGGCGGTGATCGCCTCGAGCAGTTGTTCCCAGCGTGCGATCAACTGCGCGGCGGTGGTCCGATCGAACAGGTCGGTGGCGTAGGTGAGCGTGCCTTCGAGCCCCGCCGGAGCCGAGCCCGCATGGGGATCGCGCAGATCGAAGGTCAGATCGAACTGCGAGGTATCCCGGTCGAACGGCTCGACCGTCACCCGCAGCCCCGGGAATTCCAACGCGGGCAGGCTGAAGTTCTGTAGCGACAGCGATACCTGGAACAGCGGATGGTGCGCGGTCGAGCGCGGGGGATCGAGCACCTGCACCAGGCGTTCGAACGGCACATCGGCATTGGCGAAGGCATCGAGATCCGAAGTCCGCACGGCAGCGAGGAATTCGCGGAAACCGAGGCCCGGATTGACCGGGGTACGCAGCGCCAAGGTGTTGACGAACATGCCGACCAGATCGTCGAGCGCGGCATCGCCGCGCCCCGCCACGGCGGTGCCGATCAGCACATCCGGTGTTCCCGACAGCCGGGCCAACAGCACCGCGAGCGCGGCGTGCACCACCATGAACAGGCTGGATTCGTTCTCGGTCGCCAAAGTGGTCAGGGCGCTGTGCGTTTCGGGCCGCACCGTGAACGGCAGGTCGGCACTGCGCATGGTCTGCGCCGCCGGTCGCGGCCGATCGGTGGGCAGCTCCAGCACATCCGGCGTGGCCGCGAGCCGCTCGCTCCAGAACCGAAGCTGCTGTGCCGCGGTCGATTCCGCGTCCTGTTCATCGCCGAGCAGTTCCCGCTGCCACAGCGAGTAATCCGCGTACTGCACCCGCAGCGGCGGCAGCGCCTGGCTCGCCCCGCTGACCCGCGCGAGATACGCCGCCATCAGATCGGTGGCGAGCGGAGCCATCGAGGTGCCGTCCGCGCTGACATGGTGCACCACCAGCGCCACGACGTAGGTGTCGCCGGATCCGTTGTGCGCGTCTGCCTTCGGAGCATTCGGAGCGGGAGCCGCGCCAACCCGCGACGTCTCGGACTCGGGCGCGGCCGCACCGGTGACATGGAACAGCCCGACGCGGAGCGGAGCTTCCCGCGTCAGGTCGAACCCGGTGCCGGTGACCTCGGCGATCCGCTCGGCGAGCTGCGCGCCGTCCGAGCTCTCGACGACGGTCAGATCGGGTGTGGCGGAATCGATTCCGACCACCACCTGACGTGGACCGTCGGCATCGGCCGGGTAGATGGTGCGCAGGGTTTCGTGCCGGGTCACCACGTCGATGACCGCCTGCCGCAGCGCGTCCACCTCGAGGTCGCCGGTGAGGCGTAGTGCGACGGAGATGTTGTACGCCGCCGAGGCCGGGTCGAGCCGGTTCATCACCCACATGCGCTGTTGCGCGGGGGAGAGCGGAACCCGGTCGGGGCGAATGCGAGCCGCGAGCATGGGCCGCCCGAAACCCTCACCGGCGGGGACCACGCGGGCCGCGAGCTGGGCCGCGGTGGGGGCGTCGAACAGATCGCGCAGGGCCACGGTCGCGCCGAGCGCGGAGTTGATCCGCGCGATCACCCGGGTCGCGCTGAGCGAGTTGCCGCCGAGTTCGAAGAAGGAGCGATCGATACTGACCTTGTCCATGCCGAGCACTTCGGCGAAGACCTCGGCCACGGCGGTTTCCACCGCTGTGCGCGGGGCCAGATAGCGCTCTTGCAGGCTGCTGAAATCCGGTGCGGGCAACGCGGTGCGGTCCAGCTTGCCGACCGGGGTGAGCGGGACGTCGTCGAGTTCGATGATGTAGCTCGGCACCATGTATCCGGGCAGTGCGGCGGCCACCCGGGTACGGAGTTCCTCGGTATCGAGGGTGTGTCCAGTCAGCCCGACCACGTACGAGACCAGCACGGTCTGACCGGCCGGTCCCGGGCAGCCCAGTGTCGCGGCGTATTCCACCTGATCGTCGGCGCTGAGCACCGCGTCGATCTCCCCGAGTTCGATGCGCAGACCGCGAATCTTGACCTGGAAGTCGCTGCGCCCCTGGTATTCCAGCTCCAGCCGGGTCTCCCCGTCATGCTTCATCTCCACCCAGCGGACCATGTCGCCGGTGCGGTACATGCGGGTGCCGGGCGCACCGTACGGGTTGGTGACGAATCGCGCCGCGGTCAGCCCGAACCGGTTGAAGTAGCCGCGCGCCAGCGCCGGTCCGGCCAGGTACAGCTCACCGGTGACCCCGACGGGCACCGGCCGCAGCCAGGTGTCCAGCACCATGGCCGCCGCACCGCGAATGGGTGCACCGATGGTGATGGGCTCACCGGGCCGCAGCTCACCCGGGCCGGTCGCCCAGATGCTGAATTCTGTTGGGCCGTAGAGGTTCACCATGCGCCGACCCGGCGACCAGTCGGCGACCAGTTCCGGCCCGGACGCCTCACCGGCGACGGTGAGACTCCGCAATTCGGTGAGCCCGGCCGGATTCATGGTGGCCAGCACCGACGGTGTGATGACGGCGTGCGTCACCCCCTGCGTCCGCATCAATTCTTCGAGTTCATTGCCGCCGTACACATCCGGCGGTGAGACCACCAGCCGCCCGCCCATGGCGTGCGCCATGAACATCTCGTGCACCGAGGCGTCGAAGCTGGGCGAGGCCACCTGCAGTGGACTGCACTCCTCATTGAGTTCGAGGAAGGTCTCCTGCGAGGACGCCAGATTCGCCAGCCCGCGATGACTGAGCAGCACGGCCTTCGGCTTACCGGTCGATCCGGACGTATAGATAAGGTAGGCAACCTGATTCAGGTCGATCGGCCCGCCGCGCTCGGCATCGGTGATCGGTGCGTCCGATACCGTCATGACCCGGCGGATGGTGTTGAGATCATCGAGCAGCAGCCAGTCGATACTGCCCGGCAGCGTCTCACCGACCGCGCACACCGTCACCCCGATGGGCGCGCGCGAATCGCTGATGATGTGCTCGATCCGCTCCACCGGATAGTTCGGATCCAGCGGCAGGAACGCCGCGCCGGTCTTGGCCAGCGCCCACACCGCCACAATGGATTCCACCGAGCGGGTCAGCGCCAGCACCACGAAGACCTCGCGCCCGACCCCGCGCCGCAGCAGCACCCGGGCGAAGCGATTGGACCAGGCGTCGAGATCGCGATAGGTCATGGTGAGCGTGCCGGAACTGATGGCGATACCGTCCGGATTGACACGCGCTCCCGCACCGAGGATTTCGGGCAGCGTGCGCATGGGCACCGGATCACCGCCGCGCACCGGCAGCAGCTGCCTGCGCTCGGCGGGTTCGCAGTGCTGGAGCTGTGCCACGCGGCGCTGCGGTGCGAAGGCGATCTGGTCGAGCAGATAGCCGAATCGATCCAGCAGCCGCCGCGCCTCGGCCTCGGACAGTTGATCGGCCATGAATTTCACGGTGATCTGCAGGCTTTCGGCCCCGTCGGCCGCGCGCTGCGGAATCACCATGAGGTTCAGCGGATACGGCGTCGCATCGGTGCCGGACACATCCAGGATCCGCATTCCGGCGATATCCATTGCCTGCGACAGTGTTTCGCGATCGATCGGATACGACTCGAACACGGTGAGGGTGTCGAACAGTTCGGGCAGCCCCACCGCCTGGTGAATGGCCGCCAGCCCGACATGCTGATGATCGAGCAGTCGCGTCTGTTCGTCCTGCACCCGCGCGAGCAGATCCGCCACGCGCTCACCGGGATCCAGCCGCACCCGCACCGGCAGGGTATTGATGAAGAGCCCGACCATCTCCTCGACCCCGGACAGTTGCGGTGGCCGTCCGGAGACGGTGCCGCCGAACACCACATCGGTGCGGCCGGTGAGCATGACCAGCAGCAGTGCCCACGCGGTCTGCACGGCGGTGTTCACCGTCGCCCCGGCCGCGCGCACGGTGCCCTCCAGCCGCGACAGCTGTTCGGGACCGAAATCTATTGTCACCATGCCGGATTCGGTGGAGGCGATACCGGCCAGGCTCGGTACCGCCCGGGTCGGCGAATCCACGCCCGCCAGCGCCTCGGTCCAGGCGGCCATGGACGCGGCGTCATCCTGTTCGCCCAGCCAGGCCAGGAATTCCCGATAGGAGTGCGCGGGCCCGGTGGTGAAGGACTGCCCGGTGATCGCGGCCAGATATCCGGCCAGCAGTTCGCGCACCACCAGCGGCGTCGACCAGCCGTCGAGCACCAGATGGTGATTGGTCATGAGCAGCGTGTACGCCTCGGCCCCGGTGCGAATGAGGCTGAACCGCAGCAGCGGCGGCCGGGCCAGATCGAAGCGGGTGCCCGCATCGACCGCGATCAGCCGCTCCAGCTCGCGGGCGCGCTCACCGGCGTCCTCGATATCGGTGAGATCCAGTTCCTGCCACGGCAATTCGATACCGCCGAGCAGCAGCTGCCGCGGCCCCTGCGCGGTCTCGGTGAACACCACCCGCAGCACATCGTGCCGATCCAGCAGGCTCTGCGCGGCGGTGCGCAGCCGCGCGCCGTCCACCCGCCCCGCCAGACTCAACTGGGTCTGCACGGTGTATCCGTCCGCGGTATCGGTGTCGTAGCGGGCATGGAACAGCAGCCCGTATTGCAGAGGTGACAGCGGCCAGACATCGGTGAGCCGCGGGTATTCCCGTTCCCACGCATCGATATTCGGCTGCGTGACCGGCACCAGCCCGAAGTCCGACGGGGTGTGCCCACCCGCGAGCGCACGCCGCGCATGGCTGGTGAGCCCCGCCAGCGCCGCCGCCCACAGTTCGGCGAATTCGCGCACGCTCGCCGCGGTGACCAGTTCGGACGCGTACGCCCAGGTCACCTCCAGCCCGGCATCGGTATGCATGGCATTGATATCGACCACCGCCGCCATGGGGGCGGCATCGTCATTGGTGGCGTCGAAATACTTGGGCAGCCACGGTGTCTCGGCGTCGGCCGCACCACCTGCGCCGGTGCGGCCCAGGTAGTTGAAGCTGAGCTGCGGTGTGGTCGCATCCGAAAGCGACTGTGCCGTATCGGCGTTCAGGTACCGCAGCATGCCGAAGCCGACACCCTTATCGGGTATGCCGCGCAGCTGCTCCTTCACCGCCTTGAGCGCGATCCCGGCCGCCGGACCCCCGTGGAAGGCATCGTCGATATCGATCCCGCGCAGATCCAGGGCCACCGGATAGACACTGGTGAACCAGCCGATGGTGCGCGAGATATCCGCACCCGGCAGGATCGCCTCCTCGCGGCCGTGGCCTTCGAGGGTGAGCAGGGTGCGATCGGTCCCGCGCCACCGGCTCGCGGCCAGCGCCAGCGCGGTCAGCAGCGCGTCGTCCACGCCGCAGTGGAAGCGCTCGGGAATGAGTTCCAGTGCCGCCGCCGAGGTTTCGGCATCGATGCCGGTCCGCAGCTGTTCCATGGTGGCCACGGTGTCGACCGCCGCGTCGAACGGCCGCGTGCCCAGCGCCGGATCGGGCGTCCGGAGAATCTCCTGCCACAGCGGCAGTTCCGCCGTTCGCTCGGCGGCGTGTTCACGCTGTCCGTGTGCCCAGCGCCGGAACGACGTGCCCACCGGCTGCAGTTCCAGCCCGGCACAGGCGGTCGCCAAGTCCGGCAGCAGGATTCGCCACGTGACGCCATCGCTGACGAGGTGGTGCAGCACGATCCACAGCAGCGGATCGGCATCGGGGCGTTCGATGAGCACGAAGCGCGCCATCACCCCCGCGGTCGGATCGAGCAGATCGGCCGCATGTTCCAGCTCGGCCGCGCCCTCGCGCCCGGTGGGTGCGGCCGCCACATCGATGAGCGCCTCGGCCCGCACCGATCCGCGCTCGCCGACGATCCACTCCCAGTCGTCCCCGGGCTGTGTCGCCGCGTCCCCGACCTCCGCCGGTTCCGGCGCATCGGTCGCGGGGCTCGCCGTCGTGGTCTGTCGTAATGTGCTGCGCAGCAGGTCATGCCGGTCGAGCAGCGCCTGTACGGCCGGAATGAGCTGTGCCCGCTGCATCCCGCTCGGCAATCCGATCAGCACCGCCTGCGCGTAGCGCCGCCAGTGCTCGCCGTGCGTGAGCATGTCGTACACGATCGGCGTCAACGGCACCCGGCCGACGCCGCCGCCCGGCAGCTCCAGCACCACCGGTGCGGTCACCTCGGTGGCCGCCAGCGCCAGTCCGGCTATGGTCTTGTGCTCGAACACATCCCGCGCCCGCAGCGCCAGCCCGGCCGTCTTGGCCCGCGCCACCAGCTGAATCGCGATGATGCTGTCGCCGCCGAGTGCGAAGAAATTGTCATCCGCGCCGATATCGGCGGTTCCGAGCACCTCGGCGAAAATCGCGGCGAGCTTCAGTTCCCGCTCACCCTCCGGTGCCCGCCCGGTGCGAGTGCGCGCCCCGAACTCCGGCTGCGGCAGCGCTTTCCGATCCACCTTGCCCGCCGGAGTGAGCGGGAAGGTATCGAGCACCATCACCACCGACGGCACCATATGCGCCGGAAGGTGATGTGCCACCGTGGCTTTCACGGCCTCCGGATCGACCGGAACCTCGGGTGCCGCCAGCACGTACGACACCAGCGCGGTGGCCCCGCCGGGCGTGCTCGCCCCCACGGTCACCACCGATTCCACCCCGGCATGCCGCGCCACCGCGGCATCGACCTCACCCAGTTCGATGCGGAATCCGCGCACCTTCACCTGGGTGTCACCGCGCCCGGCGTACTCCAGTTCATGGCGGCCGTTGCGCCGCCGCCAGCGCACCAGATCACCGGTGCGATACATGCGCTCACCGGGCGCGTACGGATCGGCGACGAAGCGTTCCGCGGTGAAGGCGATGCGCTGGTGATACCCGCGCGCCACCCCCGGCCCGCTCAAATACAGCTCACCGGTCACCCCGGGCGGTACCGGCCGCAGCCAGGGGTCGAGCACCACGGCCCGCACACCGCGCGCGGGTACGCCGATGGTGATCGGCGCGCCGGGAACCAGCGATGAGCTGATGGTCGCGGTCACCGTGGTCTCGGTGGGCCCGTACCCATTGAGCACCGAACGCCCGGCCCAGCGCACCGGCAGTTCCGGCGGGCACGCGTCACCGCCCACCACCAGGGTGCGCAGGCGCGGCAGCGTCTCGGGTTCGAGCGAACCCGCCACGGCCGGAGTCACATTCAGATGTGTCACCTCGAGGGTGCGCAGGACCCGCGCCAGCTCCTCGCCCGCGTACGCGGCGGGCGGCACCACGGCCACCGTCGCCCCGACCGCGAGCGCGACAAGCAGTTCCTCCACCGAGATGTCGAAACTCGGCGAAACCGCGTGCGCCATAACGGCATCCGACCCCACCCCGAAGGCGGCCCCGGAGCCGGTGGCCAGATTGGCGAGCCCGCGATGGGTCACCCCGACGCCCTTGGGCAGTCCGGTCGATCCGGAGGTGTAGATGATGTAGGCGAGCTGATCCACCCGCACCGGCGTCCGCCGATCCGCATCGGAAATATCCGCGGAATCGGCTGCGGCCATGCGCTTTCCGGTCGCGTCGTCATCGAGCACCAGCCAGCGCACGCGGTCCGGCAGCGCACCGCGCACCGCACCCACCGTGACACCGGCGACCACGCCGCTGTCGGTGAGCATGTGCTCGATGCGATCCACCGGATAGCCCGGATCGATCGGCACGAACGCCGCCCCGGTCTGCGCCACCGCGATCATGGCCAGCACCGACTCGACCGAACGCGGAATCGAGATGGCAACGGCCCGTTCGGGTCCCGCGCCCGCTTCGATGAGTACCCGGGCCAGCCGATTGGTGTACTCGGTGACCTCGCGATAGGTGAAGGCCGTGCCGTCCGCGCGCATGGCGATGGCCGCCGGATCCAGGTGTGCGCCGGTGCTCAGAATCTCGGGCAGGGTGCGCGCGCCGACACCCTTGTGCCCCTGTGCCGGAACGAGTTCCGCGCGCTCCTGTTCCGAGAGCGTGCCCACCCCCGCGAGCGGTGCGCTCTGCCCGCCCGCCAGGAATCGGTGCATGAAGGTCAGGAACCGCGCGTGCAGTGCGGTCAGCACGGCCTCGTCGTAGCGGTTCGGATTGGCCTGGAAGTCGATATGGGTGCGCTCGCCGCCGATGCCGGGATACACGTTGACGAACAGATCGTCGATGAGTCCCGAGGTCAGCACGTGCAGCTGCCCGGTGACCCCGCCGAGCCGGATGCGGGTGTCGGCGAGCATGAGGTTCACGGTCGGGCCGAACCCGGCGATCTCATCCATGGCCCAGCCGAGATCGCGGATGATGTCCTCCTGCCGGTACCGCTGCCGGCGCAGGGCGGCGGTCAGCTCACCCTGTGTGGCGCGTACCAGCTCACCGACCGTGGCGGTCGGCGACGGATGCAACCGCAGCGGCACCACATTGGCGACCATGCCGCCCGAGCGGCGCAGCGCCGCGGTGGTGCGCCCGGAGACCGGCAGGCTCAACACGATCTCACCGCTGCCGGTCATGGCCCCGACGAACGCGGCGAAGGCGGCCACCACGACGGGGGCCGGACTGGTGGACAGTTCGGTGGTGACGGCATCGAGCAGGGCGGCGGTTTCATCCGGCAGCGCACCGCTGAGCAGGCGCGGGTGCGCGTCCACCGCTCCGGCGTGTTTACCCAGGTAGACCGGTTCAGCCATACCGATAAGGTGCTGTTTCCAGTACTCCCGGTCGGCGTCGATGCGATCGGAGTTCCGGTAGGCGATATCGGCGTCGACGATGGTGCGCAGTGGTTCGGCCTTGCCCGCGGGCGCTTCCTTCCCGGTCACCCGGGTGTTGTACAGCTCCGAGGTGCGCTGCAGCATGGTGAGCGCGCCGACCCCGTCCAGCAGGATGTGATGGAAGCGCGAGTACCAGAACCACCTGTTCTCGGCCAGCTTGAGCATGGCGACGGTGCACAGCCGGTCCCGGGTCAGGTCCAGTGGCGCGGTGTACTCCGCGCGCATCCACGTCTGCGCCGCGGCATCCGGATCGGGCGCGGCACTCAGATCGATGGTGAGGATGCGATCGTCGAGCGTGGTGTCCACGAGTTGCCAAGGCAGCTCGTCGATTTCGAGCAGGCGCAGATAGCCGGTGCCGAATTCGCGCCCGGCCTGCCGCGCCGCGTCGGCGAGCAGTTCCACATCCACCGCGCCCGCGAGTTCGACGTACTGGGCGATGGAGATCGGGGTGTCACGCGCGAGCTGCTGGGCGAACCAGATGCCACGTTGTGCAGCGGACAGAGCGAAGGCTGAGGTGGCAGAGCTGGAAACCATGAAACATCCTGCGTGCTCGGGTGATTCGACGGATCGCGGGTGGGCCGCTCGCGGGCCGGGGGATCAGGAGGCCATACGCGCCATATGCAGCTCCGCGGCGGAGAGCGGCGCGTCCGAACCGGTCAGGTACTGCACCAGGGTGGAACGCTCGTCCAGTACCAGCCAGCGCGCGGTATCGCCGAAGGCGTCCCGCTCGTCCTTGATGGTGATGCCGAAATCCACACGGCTGGCGGTGATTTCGGTGGTGAACGGAACCGCGGTGGCGCCGGTCTTGGTGATGGCCGCGCGGGCCACGATGGCTTCGAGCTGGGGGAGCCCGGCGATGGCGACCCGGGTGCCGGGGCGGGCGCCCAGGTTCAGCAGCATGCGGGCCATCCGGTTGGACCAGCGGTCCAGCTCGGCATAGGTGAGCGCGCAATCGCCGACGGTCGCGGCGACGGCGGCGGGATCTGCCTGGGGGGCAAGCGGCTGTGCGCTCGTACGCAGGGTGACGAGGGTGGCTACGGGCGATTCGACCGGCTTGCACATCGGTAATCATCCTCTCGGAGATGCGGCTACGTGGTGCTGTTGGGGATGTATCCAACTGTCGTCGCATTCGGTTCGATCGGACAGCAACCTCAGTGCTGCCGATCTCCGCTCCGGGGGTGCCCTTTAACCCACCTAGGGTGGGTGGATGATCACTTGCCCATATCCTCGATGGCCTGTTCGATCATGTTGGTGGAGTCGCGCGGGCTCAGCGCCATGGCGCGCAACTGGTCGAACATGACCCCGTACCGGCGGACTTCGGGATGGCCCTCGATCAACTCGTCACTGGCGATGCCCTCCACGTAGACCAGTTCGGGATCGGCGGGGTCCGGGAAGTCGAGCAGGGTGAAGGAGCCCAGCATGCCGGGGTGCGCACCCGCGTCGAAGGGCAGGATCTGCAGGATCACATTGCGCTTGTTGGTGTGGTCCAGCAACTGATCGAACTGCTCGCGCATCACCTCCTTACCGCCCACCAGACGTTTGATCACGGCCTCGTCCAGCACCACCCACAGCTCCAGCGGATCGTGCTTGTTCAGCACCTGCGAACGCTCCATGCGAGCCCGAACCCGTTGGTCGCGAACCTGTTCGGAGATTTTCGGCATGGTGGTCTCGTAGACCGCGTTCGCGTACGCCTCGGTCTGCAACAGGCCGGGAACGAAGGTGGACTGGAAGAACCGGGCCGAGAGCGCCTCGGCCTCGAAGTTGATGTAGGCGCCGTACACCTCGGAGACCGCGTCCTCATATGACCTGGCCATACCGGGTTTGAGGGCGTCCACCAGCAGCTGTAAGGCGTCTGTACGCTGCGGTTCGGCGATGTCGTAGAGCTCCAGCATGGCGGTCAGCGTGCGGCGTTGCGGCCGGGCCTGTGCGGTCTCGATGCGGTAGAGCGTGGTGACGTTGATACCGGTCTTGGCGCTGACCACCTCTTTGCTGAGGCCGGCGGTTTCGCGCATCTCGTGCAGCATCGCCGCGAGCCTGCGCAAACGTACGGTAAGCACGGTTCGCTTGCCTGCCATGACGACCCTTTCCCTTGTCGCACTTGCCCGAACGCAGTATTGCGTTCTTGCATTTGTAAGAGCATGATCCGAGCTAGCCTATTCGTGAAGAACCGATCCGATGAGCGGTATAGCTGAATCCGGAGACCAATCATGTTGGTGCGATTAGTGATGTTGTCGGGTGCTTGTGGGGAGTCACGATGACCATGTCGATAGCCGGCGTTCTGCCGACGGCTCCACAATTGCTCTGTGCCTTCCAAGGCAGACGTTTTCAAGATCGAGTTCTGCTGCGCTCGGCGCACGCTCTCGCGGAGCTGCACGAACGCCGGGCCGAGATAAGCGATCTCATGTTGATCGCCGAGATCGATTGCCGGCGGGGCGAACTCGTTGACGATATCAACGACTGGGTGGAACAGGAACTGCCGCAGCACCGTAACGGCAGCCTGTTGCACACCGAAAGTCTGGGTGCGGTGGTCGACCGCATGGCCATGAGCTGGGTGGAAGCCAACCAGGTCATCGACCATGAGGGCGCGGCCAGCGATAACACCCATAAACACTGGTACCACCTGGCCGAACTCGTCGACGGCTACACTGATCTCGTAATCGATGTGGCCGGCGGCCGCCGCCGTTTACCGGAACAATGATTCCAAATGCATTGACACAATTGATGCATCGGCCCGGAAGCATTGCCGCCGGCGGTGACGTCATCCGAGCAGCGCTATCCGACCAGTAGCTCGCTCGAGCCGCAAGACGTCGCCCGCCTCGAGAACGGCGGGCGCAACGGGGCGCCCCGCCCGGCGTGCCGCGTGGTCGACTGGCGCGGCACGCTCGCTATACGGTGTTGCGCACATGCGTTGTTATACAAACGCTTCGGTTTGTTTTTGGTATTCGTTCCGCATTTCTCTTGATATGTCATTCGCGAAATTGTGAGTGAAATACGGCATTTCACATCCCAGTGGACGGAGTGCTGTCATGAATACCGGTGAGTACAGCGCCACCGCGCTCTATGAGCAAGCGCGGGGCGGCGTATTCCAGCTGGATCCCGCGGTCGCACGCGAGTGCGCCGCGCACTTCCTGCGCTTCGCGGACCTCCTCGATCCACAGGTCGAGCAGTCCGCCCGCATCCAGGCTCTCGGCGGGTTCGGCGGCTTCGATTCGGCTCGGCAGCTATGTCGTGGCTTCGAATCCAAGGCCGCCGAACTCACCGCGACCCTCACCACTCTCCAGGGGTGCGCCCTGCGCATGGCGGCCGCCTACCTGCTGGCCGCCGGGCTCATCCTGGACACCGACGAAACCCATTCCCGCGCACTGCTATCCGCCCGCGCGGGCCTCTGACTCCGGGACCGATCCCTCACCGGAGAACAGTTGGGCCGGCACCACTGCCAAGGTGCCGGCCCTACTGGCTGTTCCCGATCGGTCCGCCTCAGCGCAGCGCGGCCCGGCCCTTCAAACGGCCCAGGATGATCAGGGCGATCAAGGTGACCAGCACCAGCAGCGTGGTGCTGGCGGCCGCGTCGAACACCTCACCGCGGTCCGTGGCCGCGAAGATGCTGACGGGCAACGTCTTCCACGTCGCCGGGTAGACCATGATGGTCGCGCCGAGCTCACCCATGGACAGCGCGATGGCCAGGCCCGCCGCCGCGCCGAGCGCGGGCAGCAGCAGCGGCAACGTGATTCGGGTCAGCACGCGCACCGGACCCGCGCCCAGGGATTCGGCGGCCTGCTGATAACCCGGGTCCAGGCGATCCAGCGCGGCCGAGACGCCGCTGAAGGCGTAGGCCAGCACCAGCACCGTATGGGCCAGGATCACAATCCATTTGGTGCCGCCGAGCAGCAGCGGCTTCTCGTTGAAGGCGATGAGCACGCCCAGGCCGATGGCCACCGAGGGGACCGCGACCGGGACGTGGAAGACCGCATCGGTGGTGCGGCGCAACCACTGCGGGGCCTCCCGGGAGGCCAGCGCCGCCCAGGTGCCCAGGATCAATGAGATGAGTCCGGCCAGCAGCGCGGTTTGCAGGCTGACCGACAGGCTGGCCGATTCCTCACCGGAGAGCACATGATCGAAGTTGGCGAAGCCCAGGTCGGAGGGGAGCGGGCCGCTCCAGTGTCCGGCCAGAGCGGCGGCGACCACGGTCGCGATCGGGGCCACGAAGACCACGGTGACGACGACCGCGAAGAACGCCAGCACCAGCAGGCGGCCGCGTCGAGTCCATACCAGCATGGCTCAGCTCTCCTTCCGGGCGCTGGTGAGACGGGCGAACAGCAGGCGATAGCCGAGGTACAGGCTCAGCGAGAGCAATACCTGCACCGAGGCCAGCACCGCCGCGCCCGGCAGATCGAAGGTGACGATGCCGCGCGTGTAGATCAGCGCGGGCAGCGTGATCACACCCTTGGCCCCGGTGAACAGCACGATGCCGAACTCGTTGAGCGTCAACAGCAGTACGAGACTGCCGCCCGCCGCGAGCGCGGGCCACGCCTCCGGCAGCACCACCTGGCGCAGCACCCGCCACGGGGTCGCACCCAGGCTGGACGCCACATCCAACTGCTCACGCGGCAGCTGCGCGAACGCCGCCAGCAGCGGCCGCACCACGAACGGGGTGAAGAAGGTGATCTCGGCGAAGATGATCCCCCACGGCGTGGACAGGAAGTTGATCGCGGGTTCGGTACTGCCGGTGAGGTTTCCGATCAGCGCGTTCACCGCCCCCGCCGTCCCGTACAGGAAGGTGAAGGCCAGGGTCACCAGGAACGACGGCAGCGTCAGCACCGTGTCGATGAGGCGGCCGACCAGCTGTGATCCGGGAAACGGTATGAACGCCAACACGATCGCGAGGAACGTGCCGAGCACCAGACAGCCCGCGGTCGAACCGACGGCGATGGTTACCGTGCGCCACAGCGCCTTCCGCACCGATTCCTCGGCCAGCACCCTGCTCCAGGTATCGGTTCCGCGCCCACCCGCCTTGGTCTCGGTGGATTCCAACAGCACCCGGAGAATCGGATACACCGCGATCCCGAGCACCACCAGCACCGGCGGCAAGGTCCACAGCACAGGCTTCCAGGACCGCCTCGGCGCGGGCTCCTCGGGAGCCGCTGCCGCCGAGGGTGATTCGAGCACGGCGGTCATCGCTGCCCCCGCTCCCGAGCTGCGGCGATCCCGCCGGACAGCTTCGACCACACGCCCACCCCTTCGGGGCGCGTGACCGTGTTCCGGCGGACCGAGCGGCCGCGGACCCGGTCCGCGTTACCACTGCGGCGCAGCGTGATCGGGTGATCGTCGGCCATGCCCGCATCGCCGAGCCGCTGTTGTGCGGTCGGCAGCCCGGTGATCTGGTCGGGGTGCCGGGGTCGCCGTGTCGGCAGGGGGTTCATGCGCGCACCTCGGAATCGGCTGCGGCGGAAGCGTCTCCGATGGCGGGCGGGATGAGTACGCCCGCCGGGTCGGGGAACTTGACGCCGACATTGTCACCGGCGGTGATGTCGGTGTGGCCGGGGATATCGGCGGTGAATTCGACCGGGATACCCGGCACGGTCAGGTGCAGGCGGGTGGCCGCGCCCTTCCATACGGCGGTGATCACGGTGCCGCGCAAGGCATCTCGTTCGGTGAGCGGCACGATGCGGACCGTATGCGGGCGCACGCACAGCATGGCCTCGGCATCGGGGGCCCAGTCGGGGCGGCCGACACCCGGGCGCGGGGCCTCCGCGCGCAGGGTGTGTTCGCCGACCGTGACCAGCGCCGCGGTGCCGGAGACGTGTTTCACGGTGCTGGGCAACAGGTTCGCGCCGCCCAGGAAGGACGCGGTGAAATCGGTGGCGGGCTGCTGCCACAGATTGTGCGCGGTATCGATATCGACCAGCCGCGCATCGCGCATCACCGCGATGCGGTCCGCCAGCGCGAGCGCCTCGGCCTGGTCGTGGGTTACGTACAGCATCGCCGTGTCCGGCAACGCCTTTCGCAGCTGCTGCAATTCGCCGAGCATGGACTGGCGCAGCTGCGCGTCCAGGGCGGCGAGCGGTTCGTCGAGCAGCAGCACCCGGGGCCGGATGGCCAGCGCGCGGGCGATGGCCACGCGCTGCTGCTGACCGCCGGAGAGTTCGCGCGGGAGCCGCTTGGCATAGGAACCCATGCCGACCATCTCCAGCGCCTCGGTCACGCGCGTGCCGATCTCATTGCGCGGCACCTGATGTGCCTTGAGCCCGAAGGCCACATTGTCGTGCACCCGCATATGCGGGAAGAGGGCGTAGGACTGCACCACCACCCCGATACCGCGCTTGGCGGGGGAGAGGTTGGTGACGTCGCGCCCGGCCAGCCGCACCGTGCCCGAGGTGGGCCGGACGAATCCGGCCAGGGCCTTGAGCGCGGTGGACTTGCCGGAACCGCTGGGTCCGAGCAGCGCAACCGTTTCCCCCGCGGCGACGCGCAGGTTGAAATCGGCCAGTGCGACAGTGCTTTTACGGCGATTGCCGTAGGTGACACCGACCCGGTCGAACACGATGGCCGGTTCGACGGCCTCGGTGCCGGTGGCCGTGGATGTCGTCAACGCGGAGGACATGGTTGCTGCTCCTGTGGTCGGGCGATTAGCTGCCGGTGGCCTTCGTGTACGCGGCGACATCGGTGTCGAGCGAATCGAGCACCGCGTTCCAATCCGGGTGCACCACATCGACATTGCGCACCAGCGAGGCCGGGGACACGGTGTTGCCGGTGGGCGCCGGGGCGTCCTTGAGATCGGTGCGCGCCGAGACGGCGTTGGCATCGGTCAGGGTCTTCTGCACATCGGCCGAGAGCAGGTAGGTCATCAGCTTCTTACCGGCGTCCGAATGCGGAGCGCCCTTGGCCAGGCCCATCAGGTAGGGCAGCGCCACGGTGGACTGCTTACCGTCGGCGGTGGCCGGGAAGAAGACGTTGAACTTGGAGCCCTTGTCCTTGATGGTCGCCAGGTTCATCTGCACATCGCCGTTGGCGATGAGGATCTCGCCCTTGTCGACCTTGGCCTGCAGCTTGCCGGTGGAGGAGGACGGGCCGACATTGTTGGCCTGCAGCTTGGCGAGGTAGTCCAGCGCGCCCTGCTTGCCGTAGAGCTGCTGCAGCAGGATCAGCACGGCGGTGCCGTCACCGGCCTGGCCGGGGGTGGAGTACTGGATCTTGCCCTTGTAATCGGGCTTGAGCAGATCGTCCCAGGTCACCTTGGCGGCCTCGACGGTCGGGTTGGCGATGAAGCAGAGGTAGTTGCCCGCCAGGCTTACCCAATTGCCCGCCGCGTCCTTCTCGCTGGCCGGGAACGCGCCCAGATCGACGCCGCTGGCCTGCAGCAGATTCGACTTGGCGGCCTTCTGCATGAACGGCGGCAGCGTCACGATGACATCGGCCTGCGGGTTGGACTGTTCCTTCTCCACGCGGTTCACGACCTCGCCGGAGCCGGCCTCGACCAGGTTCACCGAAATACCGGTCTGGTCCTTGAACTTCGCGAACTGGGTCTTGTACCAGTCGCCGACACCGTCGGCGGAGTAGACGGTGACGGTCTTGCCGTCGCTCGAATCGCTGCCGGTGCCGCCGCAGGCGGTGAGGCTGAACGCGACCGCGGTGGCGGAGGTGAGAATGAGAGCGGTACGGGCGATGGTGCGTGCGAGGCGGTTGTTCTTATTACGCACGGTGACTGCAACTTTCAGTTCGTGGGGAGGTGTCGAGTCGAAGGGACGGGGGGTGTACCCGCCGCCCCCTCATGGATGCGGCGGAATCCTGGGGATCAGCCCTTGGTGAGCAGCAGTGCGGCGAAGTCGACCACCGACGGCACCACATGCGTCGCGCCCGCGGCGCGCAGCTGTTCCTCGTTATGCGCGCCGGTCAGCGTGCCCGCGACGATGCGCGCGCCCGCGGCCAGCCCGGTGCCGATATCGCTGGACGTATCGCCCAGTACCGCAACGCGATCCACGGCGTCGATGCCCAGGCGCAGCAGCGCGGTCAGCACCATGTCCGGGTAGGGGCGGCCGCGTCCGGCATCGGACGGGGCCAGGGTGAGATCGGCGATATCGTTCCAGCCCAGCGCGTTCAGCAGTTTGTCCTGGGTTTCGCGGCTGAAGCCGGTGGTCAGCGCCACCTTGATACCGGCCTTGCGCAGCGCCGAAATGGCTTCCTCCGCACCGGGAATCGGCGTGACACCGGCATCGGCGAATTCGGCGTAGGCGGCCTCGAAGGCGGTATTGGCCTGCTGCGCGCGGTCCTCGTCACCGAGCAGCGCCCGGAAGACCACGATCTTGGACTGGCCCATGGTGTCGATCACGTACTGCCGGGCGGCCTCGCGTTCGGGGCCCTGCTCCGGAATGCCCGCGCTGGTGGCGGCCACATCGAAGGCGCGGATCACCAGCCCGTCATCGGCGACGGTGGTACCGGCCATATCCAGTACCGCGAGATCGATCTGCTTGTAGGACAACTGTTTTCCTTAAAGTCAGAGGTTGAGCAGGTCGGCGGTTTCCTCGCCGAGCGCGGGGCCGAGCGTCATACCGCGGCCACCCGGACCGGTGATCACCCAGACGTTGTCGGCGGCCTGCGCGCGGGTCACGATCGCGCCCGGATCGATGGACTGGCTGTACACGCCAGCCCAGCGCCGCACCACCTGCGGGAGTTTGCGGCCGAGCAGTTCCTCGGCGACGGTGACCAGGTGCTCGTACGGCGCCTCGTCCACATCGAAGTTGAACGGCTCGTCGTATTCGTGGGTGTCACCGATGGTGAGCCCACCGTGCAGGCGCTGTACACACAGCAGCTGCATCTTGTGCTGCGCGGCCGTGAACGGCTGCGCCTCTTCGTTATTGAGACGATCGAGCTCCGGCCCCTGGAAGGCGGGGTAGTAGCGGAAGCTGTCGCCGTCGGCGAAGGCCGTGGTGAGCGGTTCGCCCAGCGGCGCGGTCTGCATCATCTGCAACCGCACCCGCCGCACCGGGATATCGCCGACGAGTTCGCGGGTCAGACCCGAATGCGCCGCACCCGGGCAGGAAATCACCAGATCGCCTTCGTGGCGGCGGCCGCGATCATCGAGCACGGTGGTGCCGGTGATGCTCCGCGCCTCGGTGCCGCCGAAGAAGGTGTAGCGCCCGGTGGCCTCCATATAGCGGCGCAGCGCGGGCAGCGCCTGCCGGGACTCCACCGCGCCGTCCTTCGAACAGTGCAGTCCGGCAACGAATTTGCCGCGCAGGGCCGGGTTGACCTTGCGCACCGCGTCCGGATCCAGCAGTTCGAAACCGCGTTCGGCGGCCGACGGGTTGCGCATGGCCGCCTCGGCGACGGCGAGTTCGTTCTCGGTGCGCACCAGCGTCATGGATCCGGCGGGCCGGAATCCGACGCCGGGCACCTTACCGCCGATCTCCTCCCACAGCTGGCGCGAGCGCAGCGTGATGTCGAGTTCGTTCGCGCTGCGGCCGGACACCCACACCAAACCGAAATTGCGGACGGTGGCGCCGCGCGCCTCCACCTCGCGTTCCAGTTGGATGACTTCGTGGCCGCGTCCGATCGCGGCGAGGGCGTGGGCGGTGCCGAGAATTCCTCCGCCGATGATGACCAATCGCATGGGACTCATGGTGGCCAATGGTCTAGACCTAGGAGTGTTTCGTGTGCAAACGCTAGGTTAACAATTGGTATAGACCAATCTTGTGTACATTGATGGGCATGGACACAACGGACGTTGCCGGGGTGGGCGCCCGTATACCGAAGTCGTACCGAGTGCGCACCGAACTCGAAGCGCTGCTCGGCGAACTCAATGAGGGCGATCCGCTGCCGTCGGAACGCGATCTCGCGCTGCGCTGCGGCGTGGCCCGCGAGACGGTTCGCCAGGCGGTGCGAGAGTTGTTGGTGGAGGGCAGGATTCGCCGCCAGGGTCGCGGCACGGTGGTCTCCCGCCCGAAGATGGTGCAGCCCTTGACCTTGCGCTCCTATACCGAGGGCGCGCTCAAATTCGGCCGCACGCCGGGGCGTCTACTCGTGGCGTGGACCGATATCCCCGCCGATCCGGACACCGCCCACGATCTCGAACTGACTCCGGGCACGCCGGTCATGCACCTGGAGCGGATACTGCTCGCCGACGGTGAACGTATCGGCCTGGAAAGCACATTCATGCCGCTGGACCGCTTCGCCGTACTGCGCGACTTCTACGAACCGCAGACCTCGCTGTATGCCGCCACCCGCGCCATGGGCGTCGCCTACGCCTCGGCCACCGAACGCATCGAAACGGTGCTGGCCTCACCGCGCGAGGCCGCACTGCTGGAATGCACCACCGCCCTGCCCATGCTGCTGCTGCACCGCCGCAGCGTGGACACCGACGGCACCCCGATAGAGCGGGTCCGCTCGCTCTATCGGGGCGACCGCATCGCCTTCCAGGCCACCCTCACCGACTGACCTCGCAGCTTGCCGAATCCGTGTGCGCAGTCACGAAATCCTGGCGCGCACAAGGGGTTCGGGTTATCGGAAGCTGTCAGGCGCAGGCGCGGTTGAGTTCATCGGTGACCGCGGCCAGGTCGGTGATCTCGGGATCGCGCAACGCATCCACATAGGCGGAGATGCTGTCGCGCTCGGCGCCACCGGCGACGACCAGCAATCCGGAAAGCCGGTCGGCAAGGGCTGCCGTCGTGTCCGCATCGAGTCCCGCCGGGCTGTCGATCGCGGTGTTGATCAGCTCGATCGCCTTCGAGCACACCGGCGAACCCGCGTGAGCCGCCGGTCCCGGGATGATGACCGAACCGAGCACACCGGCGCCGAGCAGCACGCCGGCAAGAATCTTCGACATTTTGACCTCTACTACTGAACAGGGATAGGACGAGCGTCCTCGACGGTAGGCAGATTAAGCGCTTCCCGGTATCGGGCATATGTCCTAATTGTCGGCTATCGCGCCGAGCCGTCCTGGCGCGTACCCATTTGGCCGAGTGTGGTGGAGATATTGGCCAGGGCGGGGTGCTGGGGTGTCGGGGTGGCCGATCGGGTGGTCGCCGCGGATTCGTTATCGGCGGTGAGGCGGTAGACCGTGCGCTCCAGGATGGGCAGGATGGCGGTGATTTCCAGTGTGCCGCCGGCGAATCGGGCGATCAGGGCCATCACCATATTGGGCAGGATCAGGGCGATGTCCTCGATGTAGGACTGGTCCAGATCGCGCAGCGCCGCCTCGGCGATGGGGAGGATGGCCGAGACGCCCTGGACGTCCAGGCGATGGCCGCCGGGGGCGGTGCGGGCGTGGTGATACGCCTCGAGCATGGTGGGGTGCTTCTCCCAGGGCTCGAACACGCAGCGCAGCACGCGGGTCATGGCATCGCGCACCGATTCGCCGGGGCTGACGGGCGCCACCTCGGCGTAGGTGTGCTCGGTCATCCACTGTTCGAGGGCGGACACGATGAGTTCGTCGCGGGTGGGGAAGAGCTTGTAGACCTTGGTGAGCGAGACGTGCGCGCGGCTCGCGACGGTGCGCAATTGCACGCCGTCGTAGCCGTTCTCGGCCAGCAGTTCCAGGACCACGGCGATTATCCGCGTATATGCGTCCGGCTCTTGATCTTTACCCACCCCATCATGGTAACTTCGTTACTGGTAACCCAGTTACCGGCGAGGGTTCACATCCGGAACCCGATCGGCGGGCGCACGCCCCGAGGACCTCTCGGCGGGCGAACCGTACTGTGGCTCAACGCATTACGAAAGGCTGCCCGCGGCGTCGCGGGACCGTGCCCATGACTTCATTCCTCAGGCCGCTACTGCGGCGATCCTTCATCTTCGGGGCCGCGCTCGCGCTGCTGCCGATCAGCGCCGCCTCCGGACAATGGCCCTCGGGGTCCTCCGGCGGGAATTCCACGGTGGCACGGGCGAATTGCGGGCCCGGCTCGAATCCGGAGACCGGCATGCAGGGCGATGTGCCCGCCGCCGACCGCGACAGCGGGCGCAGCCGGGACGGCTACACGTGCAATATCCGGCGGCTCGGCAACTACGCGGGCCGGGGCGGCGGTATCACCTCGGTGAGCTTCGAGCACTGCACCTATATCGGCACCTTCTTCCCCGGCGATCTGCTCGGCCCGGTGCAGGGCGTGCAGGTGCTCGACGTCTCCGATCCGGCGAATCCGGTGCTGACGGCGAATCTCGACGAGCCCGCCATGCGAGCGGGGACCTGGGAAAGCTTGAAGGTCAACGAAACTCGCAAACTGCTGGTCGGCGCGGGCGTACCCGCACTGACCGGTGCGGGACTGCTGTCGATCTACGACATCTCCGATTGCGCGCATCCGCGGCTGCTCAATCCGGGGCCGGGCACCGATCTGCGGCTGCCGCTGCCGGTCACCTCGCATGAGGGCGGGTTCTCACCGGACGGCAACACCTACTGGAGTTCCGGTGTCGCACCGGGTTTGGTGTCCGCCGTGGATATCTCCGATCCCGCCGCACCGCACGTGGTGTGGCAGGGATTGCAGGGCTTGTCCATGCACGGCTTCGGCTTCGCGGCCGACGGCAATCGCATGTACCTGGCCAATAACTTCGGCGGACTCAACGTGCTCGATATCAGTGCGGTGCAGCGGCGAGATCCCAATCCGCAAGTGCCGCAGCTGGCTTCGATGACCTGGACCGACGGCTGGGCGACCCAGCACGATATCCCGGTGACTATCGGTGGCACGCCCTACGTGCTCACCGTCGACGAAGCGGGCTCGGGTGGGGTGAAGTTCATCGATATCTCCGATGAACGCAATCCGCGCATCGTCAACTCCATCAAGCTCGAGATCAATCAGCTCGTCAACCAAGACAGCATGCTCGCCTCCGCCTCGGGCGGATCGCTGTTCGGCTATGACGCGCACTACTGCGCCGCCGATCGCCCGATCGATCCCACCGCACTGGCCTGCGGCTGGACCTCCTCCGGCATAAGGGTTTTCGATATCCGCGACCCGCACGACATTCGCGAGATCGCCTACTACAACCCGCCCGCGCGCACCGGGAACAACACCGAACTGTGGAACTCACCGCACGCGCTGGCCTCGATCATCGGCCCGCCGCTGCTCGCCGCTCCGACCATCGCACAGGCGGTCATCGCCGGGCAGTTCGACCTGTCGCAGGCGCAGAGCTCGCGCACCGGCAGGATCGCGCTCGGCGACCTGTCCACCGACTGGTGCTTCTCCGCGCCGGAATGGCGCGGCAATCAACTCTGGACCACGTGCGCGGACAACGGATTCCTGGCCCTCGAGCTGGACCCCGCTGTCTACAGTCCGCCCGCCGATCAGCACTCCACCATAGGTTCCTGACCACCCAGCGGCACAACACTTTCCGCACATTTTCGAAGGTTTCGCATGCCCGTACTCTCGCGCCGCTCACTGCTGCTCGGCGCAACCGCCGCCGGAGCTGTGCTCGTCGGATCCCGGAATATCAACGCGCGCAACGGCATAGCTGCTCGTGTCAACAGCGTACCGCTGACCCGCGAGGAACATCGCGTCGTGGTTGTCGGCTCCGGTTTCGGCGGTGGCGTCACCGCGCTGCGCCTGGCCGAAGCGGGCGTTCAGGTGCTGCTGCTGGAGCGCGGCATGCGCTGGCCCACCGGGCCGAACGCGGAGACCTTCCCGCGTGCGTCCGCGCCGGACAAGCGCATGCTGTGGTACCGCTCGAGCCCCGAACTATTCGGTAGGCCAGTGGCTTTCGAGCCGTACACCGGCCTGGTGGAAGCCGTGCCCGGCGAGAATATGACGGCCCTGTGCGCGGCCGGTCTCGGCGGCGGCTCGCTGATCTACCAGGGCATGTCACTCCAGCCCACGGAGTCGGTGTTCAACACCCATTTCCCGGAGCAGTTGGACTGGGCGGCCATGAATCGCGTGCACTATCCGCGCGCGGCCCGCATGCTGGGCCTCGCGGTCGCACCCGACGAGCTCGTAGACAGCCCCAATTACGCCGCCGCCCGCTATTTCGCCGATCGGGTCCGGCAGGCGGGGCTGCCGCTCTCCAAGATCCCCATGCCCATCGACTGGAACTTCGCCCTCGCCGAACTGCGCGGGGAGATGAAACCGTCGTACACGAACGGCGACGGCGCGATGGGCGTCAACAACGGCGGCAAGCATTCGGTCGACGTCACCTACCTGGCCGCCGCCGAAGCCACCGGCCGCGTGAATATTCAAACCCTGCACCAGGTTTCGGATATCGAACGCGCCCCCGACGGCCGCTGGACCCTGCACGTCCAACAGCTCGACACCGCCGGAACCGTCATCGCCGACAAACTCATCACCACCCCCGCCCTGGTGCTGTCGGCGGGCAGCCTCAACACCACCAGACTCCTCATGCGCGCGGGCGCGAAGGGTCATATCCCCGACCTCCCCGAGGGACTGGGCCAAGGCTGGGGCACCAACGCCGACCGCATCTACATCTGGACCGATCCCAACGCGAATTTCGGTACCGCACAGGGCGGTCCGGTCGTCTACGGCTCACTCAACTGGGACGACCCGCACACCGCGCATACCGTCATCCAGGCTTCCATCCCACCGCTGCCCATGGACCCGAAGAGCACCATGATGGTCGGCTACGGCGTCAGTGACGGCCGGGGTCACTTCACCTACGACTCCGCCACCGACGACGCCACCCTGCACTGGCCCGCCGACGGCGATGCCTTCATCCAGGACAACCGCATCGGCCCCACCACCCGCCGAATCGCGGGCCCCGCAAGCACTCTCACCGACACCAACGCCGCATTCCCCTCCACCTGGCATCCACTCGGCGGCGCGAGCATGGGCACCGTCTGCGACCTGAACGGCAGAGTCCTGGGCCAGCGCGGCCTTTACGTTCTCGACGGTGCCCTCATGCCGGGCAATACCGCCGCCTGCAACCCGTCCCTGACCATCGCGGCCGTGGCCGAACGTGCGCTCGACGCCCTGGTCGCCCAGGACGTCGGCGCGGTGATCTGAAGCGGGACAGGCGATTACGCTCAGCGGACCTGCGGGGCCACCTTCTCGCCGAGCAGTTCGATATTGCGCAGCACCTTCTCGTGCGGCAGGGTGCCCACGCTGGTGTGCAGCATGAAGCGGTCCAGGCCGAGATCGTCGCGGACCTTGGCGATCTTGCCCGCCACGTAGTCGGGGGTGCCGACGAACAGAGAACCGCTCTGCGAGCGCAGCGCCGCGAACTGCTCGCGGGTCATCGGGCCCCAGCCGCGTTCGCGGCCGATACCGGACATGGCGCGGGCGTAGGGGGCGTAGAAGTCCGCGACCGCCTGCTCATCGGTTTCCGCGACATAGCCGTGCGCGTGCACCGCCACCGGCTGCTTCTCATGCCCGCCCTGCTCCAGTGCCTTGTGGTACAGCTCCACCAGCGGTTTGAAACGCGCGGGCTGGCCGCCGATGATCGCGATGGCCAGCGGCAGGCCCAAAAGCCCTGCGCGGACCACGGATTCGGGGCTGCCGCCGACGGCGATCCAGACCGGCAGCGGCCGGTTCTCGGTGCGCGGGTAGACGATGGCGTCGGTCAGCGGGGCACGGAAATTGCCCTCCCAGGTGACCGGGCCCTCCTCGCGGATCTTCAGCAGCAGTGCCAGCTTCTCCTCGAAGAGTTCGTCGTAATCGGACAGGTCGTAGCCGAACAGCGGGAACGATTCGATGAACGAGCCGCGGCCCGCCATGAGTTCGGCTCGGCCGTTGGACAATCCGTCCAGGGTGGAGAAGTCCTGATAGGCCCGCACCGGATCAGCCGAGCTGAGCACCGTCACCGCACTGGTGAGCTGGATGCGCTCGGTGCGCGAGGCGATGGCGGCCAGCACCACGGCGGGGGAGGAGGCGGCGAAATCCTTGCGGTGGTGTTCGCCCACGCCGTACACATCGAGTCCGGCCTGTTCGGTGACCACGGCCTCCTCGACCACCTGGCGCAGTCGTTCGCCCGCGGTCGGCACCGGGCCGTCCCCGCCGACGGGGTGCGTCTCGGCGAATGTCGTCAGTCCCAGTTCCACGGCGTACGCACCTTCCAATGTTGTTTCCAAGTCAACCTGTGAGCTTAAACGGACCGTAGTCCGGAAACATTCCGCGCAGCTCGGGGAGAGTCGCCCGCATCGGCCGGATAGTCTTGTTCTCATGTCAGTGCGCACCCGCCAACCCCTCGTTCCCGGCACCCAATCGCCCATTCGTGAGGTGCCCAAGTCCATCGAGCGGCCCGAGTACGTCTGGAAGAAGACGGCCAAGGAGGGCAACGAGCCCTGGGTGCAGACGCCCGAAACCATCGAGGCCATGCGCATCGCGAGCAAGCTCGCCGCACAGGCCCTGGAAGAGGCGGGCAAGGCGGTCGCCCCCGGCGTCACCACCGATGAGCTCGACCGCATCGTGCACGAATACCTGATCGACAATGGCGCCTACCCGTCGACGCTGGGCTACAAGGGCTTCCCCAAGTCCTGCTGCACCTCGCTCAATGAGGTCATCTGCCACGGCATTCCGGACTCCACCGTCATCGAGGACGGTGACATCGTCAATATCGACGTCACCGCGTTCATCGGCGGCGTACACGGCGACACCAACAAGACCTACCTCGCGGGCGATGTCGACGAAGAGGTGCGGCTGCTCGTCGAGCGCACCGAAGAGGCCACGCTGCGCGCCATCAAGGCCGTCAAGCCGGGCCGGGCGCTCAATGTCATCGGCCGCGTCATCGAGTCCTACGCCAACCGCTTCGACTACGGCGTGGTGCGCGACTTCACCGGCCACGGCGTCGGCCCCACCTTCCACAGCGGCCTGGTGATCCTGCATTACGACCAGCCCGCCGTCGAATCCGAAATCGAAACCGGCATGACCTTCACCATCGAGCCCATGATCAACCTCGGCGGCATCGACTACGAGATCTGGTCCGACGGCTGGACCGTGGTCACCAAGGACCGCAAGTGGACGGCCCAGTTCGAGCACACCCTGGTCGTCAACGAGAACGGCGCTGAAATCCTCACCCTGCCGTGAGTTCGGCTGCCGCCGGATTCGTGATCGGGCAGCGCGCGTGAAAGGCGCGCTGCTGATCGCGGGCACCACCTCCGACGCCGGGAAAAGCGTTGTCGTGGCCGGGCTCTGCCGCATGCTGGCCCGGCGCGGGATGCGGGTCGCGCCGTTCAAGGCGCAGAACATGTCGAACAACTCCGTCGTCACCCTGGACGGCGGGGAGATCGGGCGCGCCCAGGCATTGCAGGCGCGAGCGTGCGGGCTGGAACCGAGCGTGCGCTTCAATCCGGTGCTGCTCAAGCCCGGCAGCGACCGCCGCTCCCAACTCGTGGTGCGCGGCAAGGCAATCGACACCGTGGGTGCCAAGGACTACTTCCGGCATCGCACCGAATTGCGCGCCATCGTCGCCGAGGAATTGGCGTCCCTGCGCGCCGAATTCGACGTGGTCATCTGCGAGGGTGCGGGCTCACCCGCCGAAATCAACCTGCGCGCAACCGATCTCGCGAACATGGGACTGGCCCGGGCCGCGGACCTCCCGGTCCTGCTGGTCGGCGATATCGATCGCGGTGGCGTGCTCGCCCACCTCTTCGGCACCGTCGCCATCCTGGAACCCGAAGACCAGCAACTCATCTCGGGCTACATCATCAATAAATTCCGCGGCGACGTCGACCTGCTCCGCCCCGGCCTGGATCAGCTCACCGAGCTGACCGGCCGCCCCACCCTCGGCGTCATCCCCTTCGCAGAAGACCTCTGGATCGATGCCGAGGACTCCCTGGGCACCATCGCGGACGCCCCTGTAGGCCGCTCCCAGCCCCCACTGGGTAGGGACTGGCTTACAGTGGCCGCCATCCGCCTACCCCGCATCTCCAACTCCACCGACGTGGAAGCCCTCGCCTGCGAACCGGGCGTCTCCGTCCGCTGGGTCACCGACCCCTCCCGCCTCGCCGGAGCCGACCTGGTGGTGCTGCCCGGCAGTAAATCCACCGTCGGCGACCTGGAATGGTTGCGCCGCACCGGAATAGCCGCCGCCCTCCAGGAGCGAGCAACCCGCGGCGGCCCCATCCTCGGCATCTGCGGCGGCTACCAAATGCTCGCCCGCACCATCGACGACCGAGTCGAATCCGCGGCGGGCACCGTCGAGGGCCTCGGCCTCCTCGACCTGGACATCGAATTCGCCGACCCGAAGGTCCTGCGCCGCAGTACTGGTCACGCTCTCGGTTACGGCAGCACGGATAGCGGCGTGAGCGATGAGACGGACATCCGGCCCATCGCGGAGACCGCCGCAATTCCGGTGCACGGCTACGAGATTCACCACGGCCGTGTACGCCACAACGGCGACCGGCCTTGGCTCGAACTCGACGGCGTCCCCGAAGGCAGTGTGCGCGGGGCGATCTGGGGCACCCACCTGCACGGCGCACTCGAATCCGACGAATTCCGCCGCGCCTTCCTCCGTGACGTGGCGTCCCACTCCACCGCCGATTTCATTGTCGCCGAAAACATCTCGGTCGCCCAGGTCCGAGCCACCCAACTCGACCTACTCGCCGACCTCATGGAGAAGTACCTCGACCTCCCCGCCCTCGAGCGCCTCATCGACACCGGCGCACCCCCGAACCTCCCAACCCTCACGGTCAGCCGCTGAATATCCCCGACTCGTGCGGTCTGTCGGTGCGCACCACGTGCGAATCCTCGATCACCGCACGGGAGCCGGTGTGATCGGCCGCATACGGAGGACTCTCGACCCGGAGGCCGTCTGAGTTTTCGCGCGGCGCGAGTCCCTCGGTGGTGGTCCCGGCCTTCCCCGGGGTGGGGTCGGTGTCGCACGGCACATGTGACTTTCGGCCGGGGTTCGCGTGGCGGCCGACACGTGGGAAGGGTTGGCCGACAGGCGAATCAGTGGTCTGTGCCACTTGGGCGGCCCGGTTTTCGGGAATTCGGCGCGGATCCGTCGAGGTCGCGGTGACGGCGATCACAGCAATCCGGGCGACACGCGTTCGGGGCGTTTGCGCGCCGTGTAGCGTGACTCGATATGGAATCTCGGCGGATCACGGTCGGTGACCGCGTATGGGCCGTGCGGGTCGGAGGCTCCGAATCCCGCCACCACGTGCTCCTACTTCCCGATGCGGGCGATCCGGCCGATGTATATGACCAGGTCTGTGCACGATTGCAGACCTCGGACCTGCGCACGATCGTCATCGAACCCGCGGACGGGCTCGATAACGCGGCGGTCTTCGGCATCCTCGACGAACTGAAGGTGCCCTGGGCGAACCTGGTCGGTGCGGGCACCGGCGCGGATCTGGCCTGGCAGCTGGCCGCGCGCGGCTTCGGCCGCTTCATGAGCCTCATCGCCGCGGGCAGCGGCCACCCGGCCGCCCCCGGCGCGGACGGCGCCATCGCGGACGCCACCTGCCCCCCGGTGGAAATCCCCACCACCCTGCTGGCCACCAAACGCCTGCCTCGCGCGGCCGCCGAAGCCTCCGGCCGCTACGTCTACGGCGAATTCCGCCTCGTCCCGGTCGATGTCACCGACGTTGCCACCGAAGCGGGCCACGAACTCGCCACCGAGATAGTCCTGCGCACCAGCTTCTGGTGACCCACCCCGCTCACTGACCGCGCCTCGAATCCGATGCGCGGTCAGCGGCTTTTCCGGGTCTTACGCCTTCGCCTGCGGCGACTCCGCCAGCCACGTCAGCCAGGAATCCAACTCCGCGAACGCCTGGGTGCGCGGCTGTTCCGAGGACAGGAACACGTCGTGACGTGCGCCTTCGATCGGCACGATATTGGTGCGATCGCCCAGGCAACCCGCCCAGCGCTGAATCTGCTTCACATCCAGCACCACGTCCGAGACATCGGCGGCCGGGCCGTACTTGGCCATGAACTTGGTCATCTTGGAGCGCAGCACCAGTGCGGGTACGCCGATATCGAGCCCGCGATGCACCCGGGCGTGCCCGCGCCGGATCGCCCGCAGCCAGCCCGCGTGAACGGCGAAGCCGCTCAACGGCTTCCAGTCCAGGTTGTAATCCCATTCCCCGGATACGGTGTTGTGCAGGCTGTCTCCGTAGGTGGTCGCCTTGCCCAGCGGCAGCGCGGTCAGCGCGCTCAACCGCCCGACCCCCTGCAACACCGCATTGCTCAGCGGGCTGCGGTAGTACGACGGCCCCTGCAGATCGAACCACGGGCTGTTCAGCACCAGCCCCGAAATCCCCTGTGCGCGAGACCCGCCCGCCGCGTTGAGCCGGTTCAGCCACAGCGAGGTGACCAGTCCGCCGGTCGAATGCCCCATCACGAGCACCGGCAGCCCGGTCTCCTCGCGAATGATCTTCAGGGATCGGTTCAGCTCCACGTCGTACAGCGCGAGATCGGTCACATAGTGCGGCGTCTGCCCGTCCCGGGTGGAGCGCCCGCACTTGCGCAGATCCAGCGCGTAGAACGCGATGCCCTGCGCCGCCATGTGCTCGGCGAGGTGCTCCTGGAAGAAGTAGTCGGTGAACCCGTGCACGTACAGCACGGCGCTGCTGGCCGCCGGCGCGGACGCGGGCGTGTAGCGGATCAGCGTGGCGAAGGCGTCGCCCTGCCCGTCCGGGTCCGGCCCGAGCGCCAGAGTCAGCTGCTGATAATCGGATCCGAGCACGTCGGGCTGCCAAACGCCCGCCGCGCCGGTCGATGCGGACGTGGTTGCGGTGGATGACGTATCAGAGGTCACATGGCCCAATGTAAACGGCGAAGGTGAAAAATGAGCGTGGAGGTATCTCTCACATTCGGCCTTTTCGCTGCCTGATTTCGGCGTGTCCAGGGGCACAATCGAAGTTAGGTGAACGACGGGTAACCTAACTGCCGCTGGGTTGCCCTACACAGACAAGGAAGTCGATCAACGCCGTGTCGAACAATGCTGCCACGATTGAAAAGACCGATGTAGTCCTCATCGGCGCAGGCATCATGAGTGCCACCCTCGGCGCACTGCTTCGACAGGTGCAGCCGGACTGGTCGATCTCGCTCTTCGAGCGTCTCGATGCCGCCGCCGCGGAGTCCAGCGATCCGTGGAACAACGCGGGCACCGGTCACTCCGCCCTCTGCGAGCTGAACTACACGCCGCAGAACGCCGACGGCTCGGTGGAGATCGCCAAGGCCATCGATATCAACGAGCGCTTCCAGGTGTCGCGCCAGTTCTGGTCGCATGCGGTCGAGAACGGCATCCTGGCCAATCCCTCGAACTTCATCAACCCCATCCCGCACGTGAGCTTCACGCACGGCGCGGACGGCGTGGAATACCTGCGTAAGCGCCAGGAGGCGCTGTCGCGGCATCCGCTGTTCGAGGGCATGGAGTACATCAACGACAAGGACGAGTTCGCGCGGCGACTACCGCTGATGTCCAAGGGTCGCGATTTCTCCGATCCGGTCGCGTTGAACTGGACCGACTACGGCACCGATATCGATTTCGGTGAGCTCACCAAGGAGCTGCTGGCGTACCTGGGCAAGTCCGGTGCGGATATCGCCTTCGGGCACGAGGTGAAGAACCTCACCAAGCAGTCCGACGGCTCCTGGCTGGTCAAGGTCCGTAACCTGCGCACCGGTAAGACCCGCGTCATCCACGCCAAGTTCGTCTTCGTCGGTGCGGGCGGCGGCGCGCTGCCGCTGCTGCAGAAGTCGGGCATCAAGGAGATCTCCGGTTTCGGAGGCTTCCCGGTGTCGGGTCTGTTCCTGCGCTGCAAGAACCCGGCCCTGATCGCCCAGCACGAGGCCAAGGTGTACGGCCAGGCTTCGGTCGGCGCGCCGCCGATGTCGGTGCCGCACTTGGACACTCGCGTCATCAACGGTGAGCGCGGGCTGCTGTTCGGCCCGTACGCGGGATGGACGCCCAAGTTCCTCAAGGACGGCAAGAACACCGATCTGTTCAAGTCGGTGAAGCCGAACAACCTGTTCTCCATGCTCGGCGTCGGCGTCACCGAACTGAGCCTGGTCAACTACCTGGTGGGCGAACTGCTCAAGTCCCAGGCCGGTCGTGTGGACGCGATGGCGGAGTTCCTGCCGCGCGCCGACGGCCACGACTGGGATCTGATCATCGCCGGTCAGCGCGTGCAGGTGATTCGCCGCAAGGGCGCGGGCGGTGTGCTCGAGCTCGGCACCGCGGTCGTCGCGGCCGAGGACGGCACCATCGCCGGTCTGCTCGGCGCTTCGCCGGGCGCGTCGACCTGTGTGAGCGCCATGCTCGATGTGATGAAGCGCTGCTTCCCGCGTGAATTCGGTTCGTGGGAGCCGAAACTCAAGGAAATGGTGCCCTCGCTCGGGGTCAAGCTGTCCGAGAATCAGGCGCTGTTCTCCGAGGTCTGGGATTGGTCGCAGAAGGCCCTGCACCTGGCCGACGCGAACACGCCGAACCATTCCGGGGTCGCTTCTCACGCCTAGGTGTGATAGCAACAATCGATGATGTCAACGGTTGCTCTCAAAAGGTCGTGGGCCCAGGATCTGGACACCTCGACTCTGTACAAGCTGTTGAAACTTCGCGTGGAGGTTTTCGTCGTCGAGCAGAAGTGCGCCTATCCCGAACTCGACGGTCTCGACCTCGGTCCGGAAACCCGGCACTTCTGGCTCGACGACGAGGGTGATGTCATCTGCACCCTCCGACTGCTCGAAGAGCATGACGACGGCGTGAAGTCCTTCCGCATCGGCCGCCTGTGCACCACCCCGGCGGCCCGCGGGCACGGCTACACCACCCGCGTACTGCAGGCGGCCCTCGCCGAAGCGGGATCGGGCGCGACGGTTCGCCTGAACGCCCAGACCTACCTGGTCGATATGTACACCAAGCACGGCTTCAAGATCGACGGCGAAGAGTACATCGAAGACGGCATCCCGCACATCCCGATGCGCCGAGGCTGAGACTTCAAGCCCCGCAACCGAATTCGGTTGCGGGGCTGTTTTTCCATCTGCCGGCCCGGGGTGCGGTGATCGGCGACGGCACGGCAATCGGGCCTGGCGACCCGGGGTGTGACCGGGCGGGACCGCGGGTGAGTGCGGGGTCATAGCCGGTTCGATGTGGCGCGCGCATAGAGTTGGGGTGTGGCGGTTTCCTCTGCGGTGTATACCGAATCCAAGCGCGCGGCCTCCGATATCGAGGCAGGCTTTCCGTTCTCGGCGGTCGTCGGGCAGGAACGGCTGCAGCTGGGATTGATTCTCTGCGCGGTGCACCCCGGTATCGGCGGTGTGCTGGTGCGCGGCGAGAAGGGGACCGCGAAATCGACCGTGGTGCGCGCGCTGGCGCAATTGCTGCCGCCCGTGGTGGATGAGAGTGGGGCGCGCCCGGCTCGGCTGGTGGAGTTGCCCGTGGGGGCCACCGAGGACCGCGTGGTCGGCTCGCTGGACCTGGAGCGGGTGCTGCGCGATGGCGAACAGGCGTTCAAGCCCGGTCTGCTGGCCGCGGCGCATCACGGCGTGCTGTACGTCGACGAGGTGAACCTGCTGCACGACCATCTGGTCGATGTACTGCTCGACGCCGCCGCCATGGGCCGCGTGCACATCGAACGCGACGGCGTATCGCATTCGCATCCGGCGCGATTCGTGCTCGTGGGCACCATGAATCCCGAGGAGGGCGAACTCCGGCCGCAGCTGCTGGACCGCTTCGGCCTCACCGTGGACGTCGTCGCCTCGCGCGATGTGGACACCCGCATGGCGGTGGTGCGCCGCCGCCTCGACTACGAGGCCGATCCGGCCGGATTCGCCGCGGATTACGCGCCCGCCGATCGTGAAGTGGCCGAACGCATTCTGACCGCGCGCGATCGGCTTCCCGCCGTCGCGCTCGACAATGTGGAACTGCGCCGTATCGCCGCGCTCTGCGCCACCTTCGATGTGGACGGTATGCGCGCGGACCTGGTCGTCGCCCGCACCGCCACCGCGCACGCCGCCTGGCGCGGCGGTGACGCGGTCACCGAGGCCGATGTGCGCATCGCCGCCGAACTCGCACTGCCGCATCGTCGTCGGCGCGATCCATTCGATGAACCGGGCATCAGCGAGGAACAGCTCGACGACGCCATGGCCAAGGCGGCTGAGGAAGCGGCTCGCGCCGGTGACGACCTGGGAAAAGGTGAAGCGGCTTCGCAGGATGCGGAGCCGCAGGACCTCGACCCGGATGATGATCCCGACGGTGGCGTCGAGGACCCGAATTCGCCTTTGAGTGAAGCGGATTCGGCGCAGGGCGCGAACACCGGGCCTGACGCGAGTGCGGATCCGGCGCGACCGGCACCCGATGGCGCGCAACAGGATTCGCTCGACACATCACAGGACGGGATGCTGCCGGACGGATCGGACGACACGCTTCCGGATGGGCCGCTCGACGATCCCACCGGACGCGACGCCGATGCCACCGAGTCCAATCGGAACCCGAACGGCGGCAAGGCATCCGCCCGCGAGGGCCGCTCCGCCGCCCCCGCCGGTTCGATCGCCAAACCCCCGCGCTGGGAGGTCCCCGGTGTAGGCGAGGGTGCTCCCGGCCGCCGTTCCCGCGCCCGCACCCGCCAGGGCCGCGTCGTGCGCGCCACCCCCGAAACCGGTACCGGCCTCCACCTGCTCGGCACCATCTTCGCCGCCGCCCCGCATCAGCGCGCTCGCGGCCGTATTTCCGGCCCGATCGAATTCGCCCCCGGCGATCTGCGCGGCGCGTATCGCGAAGGCCGCGAAGGCAATCTGGTCGTCTTCGTCGTCGACGCCTCCGGCTCCATGGCCTCGCGCGACCGTCTGGCCGCGGTCACCGGCGCCGTGGTGGCCCTGCTCCGCGACGCCTACCAGCGCCGCGACAAGGTCGCCGTGATCACCGTCCGGGGCGCGGACGCCGAACTCGTCCTGCCCCCGACCTCCTCGGTCGATATCGCCGTGCGCCGCCTGGCCGATATGCGCACCGGCGGCAAAACCCCACTCGCCCAGGGCCTCCTGAAGGCCCGCGAGGTCATTCACCGCGAACACGTGCGCGACCCGCACCGCCGCCCCATGCTCGTCATGCTCACCGATGGCCGCGCCACCGGCGGCCCGACCCCGGTCCCGCGCGCCCGCACCGCCGCCCGCCTGCTGGCCAACGAATCGGTCACCGCCATGGTCATCGATTGCGAACGCGGCATGATCCGCCTCGGCCTGGCTCGCGACCTCGCCCGTGATCTCCGCGCGGGCTACCTCCAACTCTCCGAACTCACCGGTGACTCGGTGGCGGGCGCGGTCCGGGCCACCCGCGCCGCCTGACCATTCGATCACGAGGGTGTCGCCCGAGAAGCGGGCTCGCTGCCTGCCAGGTGATCGTGCGGACCGGATCGCACCGCGCTGCACGCCCACAGCTCGTTGAGTAGCGAACGTTTGCGGGAACCTCCCGCTGGCATTGTTCGTCGTACCGATATGCGTGGTTTATCTGCTCTTCGGCGGGCTCCGGCGGATCGCGGTGGCGATCGCGCACGCGCTGAGCTGATCGCGCGCCCGGCGGCGGACTCGCACCGGGCATGTGGCACGGTGGGATGAGCGTTCGGCGCACGCCGCGCGGTGAGAGGAGTTCGATTCCATGCCTCAGGGTGTTCCGCTGGCCGAGAGCATTCCGGACGACGGGCTGACCACACGGCAGCGCCGGAATCTGCCGGTGCTGGCCGTGCATACCGGGCCGGGCAAGGGCAAGTCGACCGCGGCCTTCGGGATGGCGCTCCGGGCGTGGAATCAGGGCTTCGATGTAGCGGTGTTCCAGTTCGTGAAGAGCGCCAAATGGAAGGTCGGCGAGGAAGCCGCCTTCCGCACCCTCGGCACGCTGCACGAGGAGACCGGCGCGGGCGGCGCGGTGGAATGGCACAAGATGGGCGAGGGCTGGTCCTGGTCCCGCAAACCGGGCTCCGATGAGGACCATGCCGCCGCGGCCCTCGCGGGCTGGCAGGAAATCGCCCGCCGCATCGCCGCCGAACAGCACCGCTTCTACGTCCTCGACGAATTCACCTACCCCCTCAAATGGGGCTGGGTCGACGTCGACGAGGTGGTCGAAACCCTGCGCAACCGCCCCGGCAACCAGCACGTGGTCATCACCGGCCGCGACGCCCCGCAGGCCCTGCTCGACGTAGCCGACCTCGTCACCGAGATGACCAAGGTCAAGCACCCCATGGACGCGGGCCGCAAGGGCCAGCGCGGTATCGAATGGTGAGCGCGATCCAAAGGCGCGCAAGCGATTTCGCCCACGCCGAAGTGCGTGCGGGGTGCGGGACCGCCGGGCACCCGGGCGGTGCGTGGTGAGCGTGCCCGCAGTCGTCATTGCCGCACCCGCATCTGGTAGCGGAAAGACCACGCTCGCAACCGGTTTGATCGGTGCACTGCGTCGCGCCGGGCACCGGGTGGCCCCCTTCAAGGTGGGCCCCGACTACATCGATCCGGGCTATCACGGTCTCGCCGCCGGTCGCCCGGGCCGCAATCTGGATCCGGTGCTGTGCGGCCCCGAACGCATCGCGCCGCTCTACCTGCACGGCAGCGCCGACTGCGATATCGCGGTGGTCGAGGGCGTCATGGGCCTGTTCGACGGCCGTATCGACGAGAACAACTCCGACCCCATCGCCGAGGGTTCCACCGCGCAGATCGCCGCCATGCTCGGCGCGCCGGTCATCCTGGTGGTCGACGCCCGCGGCCACAGCCAGAGCCTGGCCGCCCTGCTGCACGGTTTCGCCACCTACGACAGCGGAATCCGTTTGGGCGGAGTGATTCTCAACCGCGTCGGCAGCGAACGCCACGAACAGGTACTGCGCGCCGCCTGCACCCGAGTCGGCCTCCCCGTGCTCGGCGCACTCCCGCGCCTGGCCGAATTGGAAGTCCCCTCCAGACATCTCGGCCTGATCCCGGCCGTGGAGCACGGCTCCGCCGCCCAGACAGCCGTGGACGCGATGACCGATCTGGTTGCCGCACACATAGATCTGGCTGCGGTAGTGGCACTGGCGAGCTCGCAGACCTCCGGCCCGAGCTGGAATCCCGCCGAGGAACTGCGCCTCGCCGCCGAATCGGGTTCCGGCGCAAGCGCTCTCATCGCGCAGCCGGAGCATGGACCCGCTGCGCGCGTCGTGCCGACTGTCGCGCGGGTGGCTGGGGATTCGGAGCGGGCCGCCGCCGGGGCCGGGTGGGATCGCGGCACCGATCAGGCGTTCGTCACCGGCGGACCGATCATCGCCGTGGCGGGCGGGGCCGCCTTCACCTTCGGGTACGCCGAGCATCGCGAACTTCTGGAGGCGGCGGGCGCGCGGGTTGTAGTGTTCGACCCGATGCGCGACGAACTTCCTTCCGGTACAGCGGGTCTGGTGATTCCCGGCGGCTTCCCGGAGGAGCACGCCGCCGCCCTCGCCGCCAACGTGCCCCTGCTCGAACAGATCGCCGCCCGGGCCGAGCGCGGCCTCCCCATTCACGCCGAATGCGCGGGCCTGCTCTACCTCACCCGCTCCCTCGACGGTCACCGCATGGCCGGGGTCATCGACGCCACAGCCGAATTCGGCCCCCGCCTCACCCTCGGCTACCGAGACGCCGTGGCCCTCACCGATTCCCCCCTCTGGCGTGCGGGCGAACGCATCCGAGGCCACGAATTCCACCGCACCCGCCTCACCGCCCCCGCCGCGGACCCCGCCGCCTGGGCCTGGCGCGCGCCCTCCGGCGAAACAGTCCGCGAAGGCGCGACAACACACCACGTCCACGCCTCCTACCTGCACACCCACCCCGCCGGAAACCCGAGCGCGATAGCGCGCTTCGTCGCCACCGCCCGCGCGTTCGCCGACGACGAAGCGCTCGTATGAGACGCCGCCATCTCCGCCCCGGCCCGGACAGGTCGGCACCGAGCCGATTACCGAGATCGGCGGTCCGCACCACCGGGAATCACCCGCTCGAATCCGCGCACGACCGCCGGTCACGGAGGTCTCACGCGCGTCGAGGCCGCCGATGAGCGGACCTGCGCGAACCGAAGGCGCGCGACCGGTACTCGCGGTTGGCGTGGGCACCCGAACCGGCGTGGAGGCCGCCGTCATCGTCGCGGCGATACGGGAAGTCTTGGGGGACAGCGTGATCGGCTGCCTCGCGACCGTGGACCGGCGCGCGGGGGAGTTGGGCCTGGTTGCCGCCGCACGGGAGCTCGGGGTGCCGGTGATGTCCTTCGCGCCGGGCGAACTGGCGCGGGTCGAAGTGCCCAACCCGTCCGCGGTCACCGCCCAGGCGCTCGGAACCCCGAGCGTGGCGGAGGCCGCCGCGATGCTGGCCGCCGGCGGCGGAGAGCTGGCCGTCCCCAAGTGCATAAATAGGGGAATCGCCTTGGCAGCAGCGGTTATTCGACGCTGAGACCGCACACTACCGGTCGGGTGCGCGGATATACGTATGAGGCGGTCGAAATCGTCTTGGCGGCAGCTGTAATTCGGCGCTGGGTTGCGCTCCGCGCCTCGAGCGGATCAGCCCGGGAATAGGTACCGATGCGGTGGCGCGGTGATACGGCGCCGCCGCGCCCGCCGACCGGTTGGGTAGTCGGCGAGCGCGGCGGGTGGGCGGATCACGGGTTGGGGCTGCGTGATCCGCCGCTGGTGGGGTGGTGGATCAAGGGGCTACCGAACCCCAGTCGGCGAAGCCGGTGGGATCGTGGCGGCCCAGGGTGCCGTGTTCGAACAGGCCCCAGCCCTCGGCGTCACCGCAGCGGGCCTTGCCGACGTGGTCGATGACGCCGAAGGGGATGCGGCCCGCATTGGCCGGGTCGGTGAGGTCGTAGCGTTTGGCCTCGGACCAGTTGCGGCCCTTCCATTGCCCGTGCTGCCAGTCCGGGTCGCCGCCGTAGCCCGCGCCGACGTGCAGCGCGATGAACGTGCCCGCCTCGACCTCCACCTCGAGCGGTTTGCCGTCGGGGGTAGTCAGTTCCAGGCGCAGGGCGGTGGGGATGCGGGTGCCGGACTTGTAGGTCAGATGCACTCGCGGCCAGCCCAATTGCTCGATGCGGCCGTCATTCCAGATGCGGGTGGCATCGTTGAGCGTGCGGAACCCGTTGGGCTCCTCCTGCACGATGACGATGATGGAGAACTCGTCGAAGCGCAGCGGCACGTACAGCCACCAGAAGCCTTCGGACGGTTCGGAAGCCAGCCGTCCGGCCGGATCGGATTCACCGACCGGGCGGATACCCCAGGAGCGGTCCCGGGTGCCCATCCAGCTGGCCGGATCGACGGCGAAATCGGTGCCGTCGACATTCAGTGTGCCGGACCAGCTTCCGACCTGAGCGAAGCGCTGCGCCTCGATCATGGCCTTGTTCATGCCGGTGATGATGGTGTGCGCCTCCTCCTGCACGACCGGGAACGAACCCTCCCAGGTCATATCGAAGGACAGCGTCTCGTGCTCGCAGATCACCCGCAGCTTCTGCAGCGGCTCGATCACCTCGATGCGATATCCGCCGACCGCCAGGTCCAGGCTGCGCTGCTCCAGTGCGTCGGAGAACCGCACCGAATGCTGGATGTCCCCGCGCCGCACGGTGGCGAACGCGTCGGTCACGCCGAGGTTCGGGTACACGCCGAATCCGGTGACCAGCAACAGATCTCCGCCGGTGTCGATGGCGTTGTAGTAGCTGCGGTCGTAGAAGTTCTTATCGCTGCTGGCCACCCGTGCGATGGGCTGCGGCGTCTGGTGGATCGGGTATTCGTCCAGAGGACCGATCATGGGTCGCATATCTCTCAATCCCAGGCGTAGGTGCCGTCGAGCAGTGCCTCGAGCAGCTTTCGGTGCATGACGTAGTCGTCGCGGTCGGCGGTGTCGGTGTCCTCGCCGAAGTGGATCATCCGGCGCTTGATGCGCGCCATCACGATGCCGTGCCGCAGTGCGGCATAGGTGAGGTACCAGTCCAGATCGCGCACGGCGTGCCCGGTGGCTTCCTCGTACAGCTTCTCGATATCGCTGCGGCGCAGGAAGTCCGGCAGTCCGGGCTGATCGAACGTGGTCGCGATGTCCTGGAAGAACCGGTGAATCAGGATGGGCCAGGCCACATCCAGTTCGCGCGGTCCGATGGCGGCCATCTCCCAGTCGAGCACGGCGGAGGTGTCGCCGGTCTCCTCGAAGAACATGATGTTGCCCGGGCGCGCGTCACCCCAGCTGAGCACATCGGGCGCGGAGTCGTCCGGCCAATTGGCTTCCAGGTATTCGAAGGTGCGCTCCAGCAACGGAATTCGGAATCCGTCATTGGCCAGCGCCCAGTCGTACCAGCGCTTCTGCGCGTCGAAATGCCTGCGCAGTGCCGAGCCCTCGCCGTGCAGCATGGGGAAGCGCTCTTCGGGCTTGTCGATGCTGTGCACCCGGGCGATGACGTCGACGGTCTTGCGGGTGATCTCCAGCCGCTCCTCGGGCGTCGCGTCGAACACCCAGCCGAAGAACACGTACGGCGGATTGTCCTCCGCCACACGGCCGCTCACCCGCTTCATGACCAGGAACGGCGAGCCCAGGACGGAGGCGTCGTTTTCCATCCAGCACAGCGGCGGCACCGGGATATCGGTGGCCTCGGCGACCGCGGCCATGATGTCGTACTGGGCCTGCAGGTCGTACTTCTCGAAGACCGGGAAGGAGCTGGACTCCGGTGGCATCCGCGCCACATACGATCCGCCCGCGGGCGCACCGTTCTCGGTCCATTCGGCGTCGAACAGCAGGGTGGTGCTGGACATGCCGCCCGCCTGCGGCTTGGTCAGCGAGGTGACGCGCGGGGCGTCGTCGGCGTCGACCTTGGTGGCGAGCCAGGCCGCCAATTGCTCCGCGAGTTGTGCATCGTCCCGGTCGGAGACGGTGAGTTCCCATCTCTGGTTGGGGTCGTCGGCCGACATTCTTTCCTCCTGGCGTGAAGCGGCGGGCGTGTGCGCGCGGTTCGGGCTGGTGGGCCCTGGTGTGGCGCGTTCCACACGATGTGCAGAAATGTAACGTGTTGCAGTTGAAATGTGCAGGGGTTCGGCTGGTAAGTACCGGTGAATGGGATGCCTCTCGACGCGCATTCTGGTAAGTCGGTAGTGCTGGCACGTAGTCCCTTGGGGGGACCCGCACCATCCCGCTGGGGTATGGCCGAACGCTACGCGCGGGGGATTCGCCGCGACTGTGATTTCCCTACCGTCGAATTGAACATTCGGCGAGACGGGAGCACGGAATGAGCAACACAGCGGTCGCTGTCGAAGCGGGCGTCGATCCTTCCGAACCCGAGCCCGTGCGGGTCTGGAATCCGCTGGCGCGCCTCGGCTTTCGCTTCGTGGTCGCATACCTGACCCTATTCTGCGTCATCTATCCGCAGCCGCTGTTCGCCTTCATCGGCATCATCGCGCTCTGGACACCGGATCGCATGGTCATGGACTACGCGCAACTGCCGCACACCATCGTGGAATGGGTGGGGCGCAATGTCTTCGGCATCGACGCGCGCCTGCACCTGGAATCCGGCAGCGGCGATCAGGCGTACCTGTGGGTCCTGGTGTTCTGCATCCTGATACTCGCGCTCATCGTGACCGCGGTGTGGACCGTCCTGGACCGCAAGCGCACCGAATACCGCCGCCTCGCGGGCTGGTTCCTGCTCTTCATCCAGCTCATCCTGGCCGGGCAGATGCTGGGATACGGCTTCGCCAAGGCGATTCCGCTGCAGATGCAGGTGCCCGGTCTGGCCACCCTCATCCAGCCGTACGGCGAATTCAGCCATATGGCGGTGCTGTGGAATCAGGTCGGCACGTCACCGGTGTACGAGAGCCTGCTCGGTATGGCCGAGGTGCTCGGCGGGCTGCTGCTGCTCATGCCGCGCACGCGGCTCGCGGGCGTGCTGCTCAGTCTGGTCAGCATGGCGCAGGTGTGGGTGCTCAATATGACCTTCGATGTGCCGGTCAAACTGCTCTCGTTCCATCTGCTGTTGCTCTCGCTGGTGCTGTTGGACCCCGATGCCCGCAGGCTCACGGCGGTGCTGCTGGGACAGTCCGCCGGTCCGTCGACCGCACCCACCCCGTTCACGACGCCACGTTCGCGCCGGATCGCCGATATCGGCCTGGTGGTACTGGCGGCCTGGTTCGTGCTGGCGCAGGCGGTCGGCAGCTGGCAGGGCTGGCACGATTACGGTCCGGGGCGGGGCAAACCCGAGCTCTACGGTATCTGGAACGTCACCGAATTCACCCGCGACGGCCAGCCGGTGCCGCCCCTGCTCACCGATGAAACCCGCTGGCGGCGCTTGGTTTTCGACTACAGGGAGTACGCCACCTATCAGCGCATGGACGACAGCCTGGTCTCGGTCGCCACCGAATACGACAGCGGCGCACACCATCTCACCCTGCACTCACCCGAGGCGCAGCAGCCGCTGGCGAGCTTCACCTACGACCGCACCGCCCCGGATCGCCTGCTGCTCACCGGTGAACTGGACGGCCATCCGGTGACCCTGTCTCTCACCCGCGTCGACGACAGCGCCATGCCGGTGCGCAAGGGCGGCCTGAACCTGGTGCAGGACAACCCCAATGGCGTGAACTAGTTCCCGAGCTGATTGACCCAGCCGGGATTCGGCGCGAAGAACTCCCCACCGGCCGCGAAGGCGCTGCGCGCGTCTTCCCGGCCGAGTAGCCGGGCCGCCAGCCACGCGGTCGGATACCCGAGATATCCGTACACCCCGACCGCGCACGGGAACGCCGCTCCCACGCAATCCGGTTGCCCCTGCACATCATTGTGATTCGGCCCGACGAGCGTGCCCCACGCCTTCGGAATCGAATTCGGAATCGCCTCGTAGTACGCCCGAATCGATTGCAGTCCGATCACCTGGCGGGGCAGCGCCTGCTCCGACGGCGAGATCAGGAAATCCGCGGACCCGTTCACCAGGAACACCGAACCGCTGACCAGCCTCCCGGTATCCGGGCACCACGATCCGGTCGCACAGAGAATCTGAATCGGCAGCTCGATCGGCACCACCGTCCTGATCCGCCCGTCCGAATTCGCCATGGCGTTCAACGCCCCGGTCGCGCCCTGCGAATGCCCCACCGCGCCAATCGCATTCGCGTCCAGTCGATCGTGGAAGACGCTCGCCGGATCGGCGGCCCGACGCAGCAGGAAGTCCACCGCCCCCGCGATATCCGTCCCGGACCCGGTCTGCTTGTTCTCGGTGGCGATGACGACGAACCCCCACGACGCCAAATGCGTGAGCAGATACTCGTATTGGCTCGGCACCGCATTGGTGCCGTCGCCGAAGGTGATGATCGGATGCCGGAATCCGCCCGCCCCGAGATTCGCCGGGTACCAGATGTCATAGGCCGCCCCGGTGGAATCACAACAGCCGAAACCCTTTTGCGTGGTCACCGCCCACGGACCGGGCTGCGAATAGGTCGCCTCGACACTTGGCGACACCAGCGTCCCGGCCGCTGTATCGGCCGCGGCGGGCGCGACGCCCGCGAGCGAGAGGGAAACCAGAACTGCGAACATCCGGACCACTGCCCCGCGGTGAATCATAGCTATCAAGCATAGGAAGCCGAACGGGTTTCCGAGGCCAGGCGCACGGATCGCCATCCAGCCGAGATCCGCCGCCGCCATCGAGGTGGGCTCTATAACGGTTGCTGTGCGGACGCCGGTCGATTGTGGGCGGTTCGCGGCCAGGCCGTAGGCTCAATCCTCGTGCAGTACACGTCAGACGCATCCGATGAACAGCCCGTTGGCGACCCGAACTACCTGGTCGGGCTCGATCTGAACGGCCGGCGCGTAGTCGTCGTCGGCGGTGGAACGGTCGCCCAGCGGCGGCTCGGACTGCTCATCGCCTCCGGTGCGGACGTGCATGTGATCAGCCGCGAGGCCACCCCGGCCGTGGAGGGTATGGCCACCTCCGGCCAGATCACCCTGGAACTGCGGCCCTACGCCGACGGTGATCTCGATGGCGCGTGGTACGCCATGACCTGCACCGATGAACCCGAAACCAATGCCGCGGTGGTCGAAGAGGCCACCCGCAGGCGCATTTTCTGCGTCCGCGCCGACAATGCCCGGCTCGGCACCGCCGTCACCCCGGCGACCGCGCGCTATGACGGTATGAGCCTCGGCGTCCTCGCTGGCGGTCAGCATCGCCGTTCGGCCGCGATCCGAAACGGCTTGCTGGAGGCACTGCAATCCGGTGTGGTGACCGATGATTCGGGCCCGGTGACCCCAGGCGTCGCCCTGGTCGGCGGCGGTCCCGGCGATCCGGACCTCATCACCGTGCGCGGCCGCCGACTGCTGGCCCGCGCGAATCTCGTTGTCGCGGACCGTCTCGCGCCCCCGGAGCTGCTCGCCGAATTGGGTCCGGATGTCGAGGTCGTGGACGCCGCCAAGATTCCGTACGGCCGCGCCATGGCGCAGGAGGCCATCAATACCGCGCTCATCGAGGGTGCGAAGGCGGGCAAATTCGTGGTCCGCCTCAAGGGCGGCGACCCCTATGTCTTCGGCCGCGGTTACGAGGAACTCGAAGCCTGCGTCGACGCCGGTGTCCCGGTGACGGTCGTCCCCGGCGTGACCAGCGCCATCTCGGTCCCCGCCCTCGCGGGAATCCCGGTCACCCATCGCGGCGTCACCCATGAATTCGTCGTGGTCTCCGGCCATGTCGCCCCCGACCATCCGGACTCCCTGGTCGACTGGCCCGCCCTGGCCCGACTGCGCGGCACCATCGTGCTGCTCATGGCCGTCGAGCGCATCGATAAATTCGCCGCCGCCCTCCTGGAAGGCGGTCGCGCCGCGGACACCCCGGTCACCATCGTCCAGGAAGGCAGCCTGCGCACTCAGCGCATCGTCCGCGCCGACCTGTCCACGGTCGCCGACCGCGTCCGCGCCGAAGCCATTCGCCCCCCGGCCATCATCGTCATCGGCCCCACCGCCGGTTTCACCGCCGGAGCGCCGGATGCCGAATCCCTGGACGCGGGAGCGCACTGACCTCATGCCCGGTACGAGCCAGCACGAGATCGGTTGGCCGCGCCGGGTATCCATTACAGTGTCGGAGTGCTCGATAATCCCGCTGCGACGATGCAGTATCCGGTGACCAAGCGGGCGTTCGGCCTCGCGATTCTCGTCCTGAGCGGGTTGCAGCTGATGGTGGTGCTCGACGGCACCGTCATGATTCTGGCGCTGCCCCGACTACAGGAGCAGTTGGGTCTGTCCAGTGCGGGCAGTGCCTGGACGGTGACGGCGTACGGTCTGCCGTTCGCCGGGCTCATGCTGCTGGGTGGTCGCCTCGGCGACTCCTTCGGTCGCAAGCGCATGCTGATTCTCGGTGTCGCACTGTTCACCGTCGCGTCCGCGCTGTGCGGCAGCGCGCAGAACGAAGCCTGGCTGATCGCCGCCCGCGCGCTGCAGGGCACCGGTGCCGCCATCGCCGCGCCGACCGCGTTCGCGCTGGTCGCCAGCACCTACGCCCCCGGTCCGGCCCGTAATCAGGCCATCGCCATCTTCGGTTCCATGGTCGGCATCGGTTCGGTCGGCGGTCTGGTCATCGGCGGTGCGCTGACCCAGCTGGATTGGCGCTGGATCTTCTGGATCAATGTGCCGATCGGCATTCTCATCGTCATCGGTGCGATCAACGAGCTGCGCGATACCGCGCACCAGCGCATCTCACTCGATATTCGAGGGGCGGTACTGGGCACGCTCGCCTGCGTGGCCATTGTGTTCGGTGCGACCGAAGGCCCCGAAATGGGTTGGGGCAGCCCGATTATCCTGGGCTCGGTGATCGGCGGCCTGGTGCTGCTGGTGGTGTTCATCCTCGCCGAACGCAATGTCGAGAACCCGCTGCTGCCGTGGTCGCTGTTCGACAGCCGCGATCGCGTCGCCACCTTCATCGCCATCTTCCTGACCTCCGGCGTACTGGGCGCGACGACCTTCTTCGTCGCCCAGTTCCTGCAGAACGTGCTCGGCTACAGCCCGCTCTCGGCCGGTCTGGCGAGTATCCCGTTCACCCTCGGCGCGGGTGTGGGCACCGCGGTCGCCTCCAAGGCCGCGCAGTATGTGGCCCCGCGCTGGCTGCTGTTCTCCGCCGCGCTGGTGCTCGCGGCCGGACTGTACTTCGGTTCCACCATCGACGGTTCGGTGGAGTACTTCCCGACGCTGCTGATCCTGCTGTGCGTGGTGGGTTTCTGCGTCGGCACCGCGATCGTGATCCTGCCGCTGTGCGTGCTGGTCGGGGTGGATATGGCGCATATCGGCCCGCTGTCCGCGGTCGGGCAGATGTTCATGAATATGGGCACCCCGTTCGCGGTGGGCGTGCTGAGCCCGGTCGCGCTGTCCCGCACGCTGTCCCTGGGCGGTTCCACCGGCAAGGTCACCGAGATGAACCCGACCCAGATCGAGGCGCTGGGCAGCGGTTACACCCTGGTGCTGCTGGTCTGCGCCATCGGCACCGCGGTGCTGGGCGTGCTGGCGCTGACCCTGCGCTATACGCCCGCGCAATTGCAGCAGGCGCAGCACGCACAGGATGAGGCCCAGAAGTCCTGAGTCCCTACGGCACTCGCGTCACCGCGATGGCCGGTTCGGACAGGCTCCCGAGGTAGAGATTGCCGTCGTGTTCGGCGACGGCGGTCACCAGCGCGTAGTCGACGCCTTCGCGCTGTAGATCGTGTACCTGCTTGCCGTCGAAATCGAAGGCCATCGCCCAGACGGTGCGCGCCGGTTTCGGTTGCAGCCGTTCGGGAATCGCCCACGAGATCTTGCGCAGAATGCCGGGCAGCGGAAGCAGGGTGTCCAGCAATGGGTTTCGCGGGGATGCCAGCGAAACCCACACCAGGCCATCGCTGCCGAGCAACATATTGTCCGGGAATCCGGGCAGGTTCTGCACCAGCGGATCGCTGGTCCCGGCGCGCGGGCCCGACAGCCAGTAGCGGGTCACCCGGTATGCCCCGGTCTCGGCGACCACCACGCACGAACCGTCCGGCGCGAGCACCACGCCATTGGCGAAATCCAGTCCGTCCAAAAGGATTTCGATGCTCCCGTCGGTGTTCCGGCGCAGCAGCCGCCCGGTTCCGGAATGCTCCATGATGTCGCCCATCCACTCGGTGAGCGGCCAGCGGCGCGAGGATTCCGAGAAGTAGATCGTGCCGTCGGCGGCCGCGACCACATTGCTGGTGAAATTCAGCGGTTCGCCATTGACCTCGGCGACCAGCACCTCGATCTGCCCGCCCGGCTTGTCCAGCCGCAGCAATCCGCGCTGTGCGTCGCAGATCAGCAGGGAGCCATCGGATTCCGCGTGCAGTCCGAGCGGCCGCCCGCCGGTGTGCGCGATCTGCTCCACCGCACCGGTCGCCGGATCGACGGCCAGGATCGCGCCATTGTCGATACCGGTGAGCAAGCGCCCGTCGGCCGCGATGACCACGTCTTCCGGTCCCTTGCCCGGCAATTCGAGTAACCGCAGGGCGGGCATCTCCGGGGTGCTGCGGGTGTCACGGGCACGCGGCGGGGCAGGCGGGGGCGTCCATCGGCGGGGCTGCATCGGCATGGCTCACTGTATCCGCGCGCCACCACACTCCGAGGGCGGTGAGGCTGAAAACCGCGCCCAGCAGGCAGACCGCCGTCCATCCGAAGGCCGCGTAGACGGCGGTGGCGGCCACGGCTCCGGCCGCGCTGCCGATCGAATAGAAGATCATGTAGCCACCGATGACCCGGCTGCCCGCATCGGGGCGATGCGAGTAGATCATGCTCTGGTTCGTGACGTGCACGGCTTGAATGGCCGCATCCAGGGCGACGATGCCGATCACCAGGGCCACCAGCGATTTCGGCGTCAACGCGAGCAATGGCCACGACGCGACCAGGAGTAGTAGTGCGAGCCCCGTCACGCGTCGGCCGTGTCCCCGATCGAAGAGCCGCCCCGCCGGGGTCGCCGCCGCCGCGCCCGCGACACCCGCCAGGCCGAACGCGCCGATCGCGGTGTGCGACAGCGTGAACGGCGCGGTGCTGAGTAGTAGCGCGAGTGTGCTCCAGAGCGTGCTGAACGCGGCGAAGATGAGCAGGGCCAGCAGCCCGCGGGTGCGTAGCAGGGGATCGGTGGCGAAAAGTGTGATGGTGGAACGCAATAGCGCCGGATATCGCGGTGCCGAGTCCGGGTGCTCGCCGCCAACCCCGAGGTCGTCGTCCGCATCGCGTCGAGGCATCGGCCCGGTGGGCGCGGGCACATAGGGCAGCGTGCGTCGCATGGCGAACACCAGTAGCAGCGTGACCGCCGCCGAGGTGAAATACACCGCGCGCCAGCCCGCCACATCGGCGATGGTCCCGGATATCGTGCGCGCCAGCAGAATTCCGATGACGATCCCGCTGGTGACCCGCCCGACGATCCGTCCCCGATCGCCCGGCCCGGTGAGCGCCGCGGCATAGGCGACCAGCGATTGCGCCACCACGGCGAGGAATCCGACGGTCGCCGCAGCGCCGAGCAGCACGGGAGTATTTGCGGCCGTGGCGAATACCAGCAGCGCCCCCGCCAGTAGCAGCGACTGTGCCGAGACCAATGCCCGCTTGGGCAGTAGATCCGCCAGCGGGACGAGCAGGAAAAGCCCCAGTCCGTAACCGATTTGCGTAGCGGTGACAATGCCGCCGACCGCCTGCTCACCGATGCCGAACTCCGCGCCGAGCGTGGCCAGCAACGGTTGCGCCAGGTACACGTTCGCCACGGCGGTCCCGCTCGCCAGCGCGAACACCGCGAGCGCCGGGCGGCTTGGTTGTGCTCCGGCCCCGGATGATTCGTCCGCGCGGTGATCGGGCCGGGCTCCCATCGTGGGTGGTTCGGTCGTGGGCCGATTGTGTTCGAGCGTCATACACCCTCCAGTGGTTGCATCTTGCTACCTAAGCTAAAGTAGGGCGGTAGCAAGATGCAACCGACAATTCCGGAGGCCGGGCCTTGGTCAAACGCACCCGATTCGACGATGCCGACTGCCCAGTCGCCCGCTCGGTCGATGCCATCGGTGACTGGTGGTCGCTGCTCATCGTGCGCGACGCCTTCGACGGCAGTCGACGCTTCAATGAATTCCAGCGCAGCCTCGGCGTGGCCAAGAACATCCTCGCCGCCCGCCTGCGCGATCTGGTCGCCAACGAGATCCTGGAAACCACCCCGATCTCGGAAGGCAGTCCCTACCAGGAATACACGCTCACCGAAAAAGGCCGCGCTCTCTTCCCTGTCATCGTCGCCCTGCGCCAATGGGGTGAAGCCTTCTCCTTCGCGGACTCCGAACCCCACTCCGAACTCCTGGACCGCCGCGACGGCCAGCCACTGGCCCCGCTCGAGGTGCACGCCCACGACGGTCGCCTGCTCACCTCCGATGACGTCGCGGTAGCCAAACTGAGCTGACCTCGCGTATCGGAGGGCCGACGCGCAACGGTGGCGTCCCGGCTCAGTGGTGAAAACCACCGCCGCCCAGGGCTGTTGCCGCCCGCGGGAATTCGGCAGACTGCCTGGATGGGGAGAAACCTGGACGCGGAACTACTGGACCGCTGGACCGATCTGGCCGGACCCGATGCGCGTGAACTCGGCGAAGACCTGGTCCGCCGCTATCGAGAACCACACCGCCGCTACCACACCGTCGAACATCTATCCGCCATGCTCGCGGTCATCGACGACCTCGCCGCCGACGCCACCGACCTGGCCGCAGTCCGATATGCCGCCTTCTTCCACGACGCCGTCTACTCGGTCGACGGCGGCGACAATGAGGAAGCCAGCGCGGTACTGGCCGAATCCGCCCTCCCGGCACTGGGTTTGAGCCCGGAGACGGTCGCCGAGGTAGCCCGCCTGGTCCGCCTCACCGCGGGCCACCACCCCGCCCCCGGCGACCGCAACGGCGAGGTTCTCTGCGACGCCGACCTCGCCATCCTCGCCGCCGATCAACCCGCCTACACCGCCTACACGGCCGCCGTCCGAGCCGAATACGCCCACGTCCCGGACGATCTCTTCCGCGCGGGCCGAGCCGCCGTCCTACGCGGCCTGGTAGACCAGCCCCACCTCTTCCGCACCCCCATAGGCCGCGCCCGCTACGACGAAGCCGCCCGAGCCAACCTCTCCGCCGAACTCGCCACCCTCGCCTGACAGCCCGCCGCCTCGTCCGGATCGCGGATGAGGCGGCGGGCTGGATTGTGCCGCCCGGTCGGGGCGGCGAAATCTATTCGCTCAGAGCAGCTTCCACGCGCTGGTCAGCGCTCCGCGAACAATCTGCTCGATCTCCTGGAACTGTTCCGGTCCGCAGATCAGCGGCGGCGAGAATTGGATCACCGGTTCGGCACGGTCGTCCGCGCGGCAGTACAGGCCGTTCGCGAAGAGCTCCCGCGAGACGTGGTTGCGCAGAACGCGAGTGGATTCCTCATCGGTGAAGCGTTCCCGGGTGTTCTTGTCCTTGACCAATTCCACCGCCCAGAAGAACCCGGCACCGCGCACCTCGCCGACAATCGGTAGGTCTTCGAGCTTGGAAAGCGTTGTGCGGAAAGCGTCTTCGTTATCGCGCACATGCTGATACAGCCCCTCGCCCTCGAGAATATCGAGGTTGGCCAGCGCCACCGCGCAGGACACCGGATGCCCGCCGTAGGTGGAGCCGTGCATGAACATATCGTTCGAGCGCTGGAACGGTTCCATGATGCGGTCACTGATCATGACCGCGCCCAGCGGCGCGTACCCGGAGGTGAGCCCCTTGGCGGTGGTGATCATATCCGGCTGATAGCCGAAACGGTCTGCGCCGAAAGCGGTTCCGAGCCGCCCGAACGCGCAGATCACCTCATCGGAGATGAGCAGCACATCGTGCCGATCGCAGATTTCGCGCACCCGCTGGAAGTAGCCCGGCGGTGGTACGAAACAGCCGCCGGTGTTCTGCACCGGCTCCAGGAACACCGCGGCCACGGTATCCGCGCCCTCGAAGAGAATGGCCTCCTCGATCCGGTCCGCCGCCCACAGTCCATACGCTTCGTAGTCGTCGGCATGTTCGGTCGCCCGATAGAAATTGGTGTTCGGCACCCGAATCGTGCTCGGCACCAGCGGTTCGAAAGGTGCTTTGGCACCGGGGATTCCGGTGATCGAGAGCGCGCCCAGCGATGTCCCGTGATACGCCATGGACCGGCTGATCGCCTTGTGCTTGGTCGGCTTGCCGATCACCTTGAAGTACTGCCGCGCGAGTTTCCATGCGGTCTCGACGGATTCGCCGCCGCTGACGGTGAAGAACACCCGATTCAGGTCACCGGGGGCCGCGGCCGCCAGCCGGTCGGCCAATTCGATGGCCGGGGGATGGGCGTAACCCCAGAGCGGGAAGTACGGCAGCGTCCGCATCTGCCGGGCCGCGGCCTCGGCGAGTTCCTCGCGCCCGTGCCCGACCTGGACGGCGAAGAGTCCCGCCAGCCCGTCCAGGTAGCGCTTGCCCTTGTCATCGAAGAGATATGCGCCCTCGCCTCGCACAATCACCGGGGTGTCGGCCTCGTCCTGCCCATTGTGGGTGGCGAAGTGCATCCAGAGGTGGTCACGGACGACGCGGGACGCGTCGACGGTATGGACGGGTTCGGCGGTGGCGGTCATGGTGGGACTCCTCGAAGTCTTGATGTACTTCGGTTATCCCATATTCAAGCCGCCTCGGCAACCGATTTCGTTGTTACAAGATTGTCAGCTTCGGATTTCGTTGTGACATTAGCGGGTGCCCCACTTGTACGTCTGTTTGTTCAGCTTGAGGTACATCATGATCTCCGCATGCCGCACCCCGGCGAGCGCGCGAATATGGTTCGACACCAGGTCGAGCAGCGCTTCGTCATCCGGGCACACGGCCTCGCACAGCACGTCGTAGCGGCCCGCGCACACCACCACGTAGTTGATCTCGTCGATGGCGGACAGCGCATCGGCCACCACCTGCACCGGGCCGTCCACCGTGATGGCGATCATGGCCTGCCGGAACAGTCCGACCTGTAGCGGATCGGTCACCGCGACGATCTGGATCACACCCGCGTCGGCGAGTTTCTGCACCCGCTGCCGCACCGCGGCCTCGGACAGGCCGACGGCCTTGCCGATGGTCGCGTAGGCGCGCCGCCCGTCTTCCTGTAGCTGGGCGATGATCCGCTTGGAGATGTCATCGAGCGCCGGAGTGCTCCGGCTGGAAGTCAGGTCGCTCACCCCGATCATCCTTCCGGACACGGTGGTATCCCACCAATCGTGCTCGGGGCGAGTCGTCCCCGCGCATATGGCTCGCACACCTCGCGGCAGTGCATTACGGTGCGGTGGCGGCCGCAGTTCGGCAACCGCTGATCGCGGCCGAAGGCGAGCGGGAGGGCGCGAGGCCATGGCGTTGGCAGCGGGATCGGTGTTCGCCGGATTCACCATCGACATCCTGTTGGGCGCGGGCGGTATGGGCGAGGTGTACCGGGCGCGACATCCGCGATTGCCGCGCATGGTCGCGTTGAAGGTGCTCTCCGACGCCACCGCCGCCGATCCGTCCTTCCGAGCCCGCTTCGATCGCGAGGCCGATCTGGCGGCGCAGCTCAACCACCGCAATATCGTGACCATCCACGATCGCGGGGTCGAGGCGGAGCGGCCCTGGATCTGCATGGAATACATACCGGGCACCGATGTCGCGCACGCGGTCAGACAGCAGGGCGACGGCCTGAATCCCGCACGCGCCGTGCACATTCTCACCGAGGCGGCGCGCGGTATCGACCACGCGCATTCGAACGGCTTACTGCACCGCGACATCAAACCCGCCAATATCCTGCTCTCGCCCGGTGATCCGGGCGATCCGGAACGAGTCGTGGTGTCCGACTTCGGCATAGCCCGCCGAGTCGACCAATCCACCGCCCTCACCGAAACCGGCACCTTCGTCGCCACCCTCGCCTACGCCGCCCCGGAAATCTTCACCGGCGATCCGGTAGATCACCGCACCGACCTCTACGCCCTCGGCGCAACCCTCTACGAAATGCTCACCGGCACAGTCCCATACCCCCGCACCACTCCGGCTGCCGTCCTGCACGCCCACCTCATGCAACCCCCGCCCAAACTCACCATGCACAACGCCGCGCTACCCCGCGAACTCGACGACATCATCGCCCGCGCACTGGCCAAGAACCCCGCCGAAAGATTCAGCACCGCAAGAGAATTGGCGGCCTCGGTAGCCGAGGCGCTATCACGCCCGCAGCCCTTCCGTTCACCAGCTCAGCCGCCCCGCCCGACACCTCCCCAGGCAACGATCGTCGGCCAGCAACCCACCGCACCGAGCCAGCCGCCCGCACGGACATCGCCCGCACCGAATTCGCTGCCCGGCCGGACACCGCCACCGGTAGGTGCGACCCCGCCGCAGCCACCGCGAACCACCCTCGAACAGGGGCGGATCGCACCACCCCCGCCCGCCGAGGCCGCGCGGCGTGACCGGTCGCATGCCGCATCGAGTGCGCCCCCAACCCGAACACCGATCGATTCCGCGGCCGCTGCGGGGCAGGGGAGTGGCCACCGCCGGTTGCGCATCGGCCCGCCCTATCGGCTGGCGATTATCTCGCTTGCGGTCGTGCTGATCCTGACACTGGGGATTGTCGTGCTCTACACGGCGGCTCGCCGTGACTACTACGTCGCCGAGGACAACGGGGCCGTGGTGATCGAGCGTGGCCGACCGGGTTCGGTGCTGGGGATGTCATGGCACAGTCCGGAATTGATCGGGTGTGTCACCGCTGCCGGAGAGCTGACCCTGTCCGCCACGGCCTCGGGTTTTCCCGCGGGCTGCCGGTCTTTGCGGATCACCGACCTCACCGCATCCGGCCGGAACAGCGTGCAGACGGGATTGCCGCGCGGTCCGATCGACACCGCTGCCAACCAGCTGCGGGCACTGGTCAAGAGTGAGCTGTTGCCGGCGTGCGAGCAGCCGCCCGCCGCCCCGGGCGCATCGGCCCCGAGCAGTACATCCCCGAGCACCGCGCCCGCGGCGCCGACTCTCGGAGCCGCGCCCGTCACCACCGCTTCCCGGAACCCGCCTCAGTCGGTGGCCCCGCAGACCCCCGGTCAGATCTGTCGCGTCACCGGGTGAGACTTTTCTCCCCCGGCCACCAGTGCCCGGTACGGGTATCGTCGTGGCGGGGGAATCGACGGCGTCGGACACCGGTCCACGCCAATGTATTCATGAGGATTGACTCTGTTGAACCGAATTCCCCGCCAGGTGTTCATGCTGGTGATTCCGGCGCTGCTCTTCCTGGTCCCGTGGTGGCTGCTGGTCTTCACCACCACTTCCGGTGCGGTGTTCTGGGCGTTGTCGGCGTTGTTCGTGCTCGGCTATATCGGCCTGCCGCTGGCCATGTTCACCGGTCACGGCCCGAAGCAGTCCGATACCGCCGCACTCATCGGAGATACCGCGCTCGGTGTGATGTGGGTGCTGTTCAGCTGGTCGGTGATCGGCACGGTGGTGCGCACCGGACTGATCATCGCGGGCGTGGATGATCCTGCCCGCTCCCGCATCGTCGCCCTTGGCGTGCTTGCGATTTCGGCCGCGCTCACGGTGTGGGGCATCTATGAGGCCCGCCGCATTCCGCGCGTGAAGACCGTCGAGGTGACCATCCCCAAGCTGGCTCCCGGTCTGGACGGCCTGCGCATGGTCGTCATCACCGATACCCATTACGCCGCCACCGACCGCCTGCGCTGGTCCGAGCGCGTGGTCGAGATCGTGAACGAGCAGCGCCCCGATATCGCCTGCCACGCAGGCGATCTGGCCGACGGTTCGGTGGTCAAGCGCCGCGCCCAAGTCGATCCGCTCGCTAAGGTGCAGGCCGAACTCGGCCGCTTCTACATCACCGGCAATCACGAATACTTCGGTGACGCCGCAGGCTGGATCGACCATATGGCGGGCCTGGGCTGGCAGCCCATGCACAATCAGCACGAGGTCCTCACCCGCGACGGCGACCGCCTCATCATGGCGGGCATCGACGACCCCACCGGCGTCTCGCTCCCCGGCCACGGCCCCAACCTCCCCGCCGCCCTCTCCGGCGCGGACCCCGGCCTCCCGGTCATCCTGCTCGCCCACCAGCCCAAACAGATCACCGACGCCGTGAAAGCCGGTGTCGCCCTGCAAATCTCCGGCCACACCCACGGCGGCCAAATCTGGCCCTTCCGCTACCTGGTCCGCCTGGACCAGCCAGTGGTGGCGGGCCTGAGCCAGCACGGCGACACTCAGCTCTACACCAGCCGAGGCACCGGCTTCTGGGGCCCCCAACTCCGAGTCTTCGCCCCCAGCGAAATCACCGTCCTCATCCTCCGCAGCCCGAAGTAGCACTCCTGCTCGGTCGCGCCTTCGACGAGGTCCGAGTCCACGTCGAAGGCGCACCGTTCACCGGCCGCGAGCGGTGAATCCGCCGCGGCCGGGAATGCTTCGGTCGAGCCTCAGCTGTCGAACCCCAATCCGGTGGCGTCCATGATGCGCAGCCACAGGTTTCGTTTACCGCCGTGCTGGTCGGCGCGGGCCAGTGACCAGCGGGTGAGCTGAATGCCGATGGAGCGGAACGGCTCCGGCGGCATGGGTAGCGGGCGGGATTTCACCATGCGCAGCCGGGTGCGTTCGGTGTCGAGGTTCCAGAGCCGGTCCAGCATTACCTCCGCACCGAATCGTGTTGCGCCGACACCCAATCCGGTATATCCGACGGCGTACGCCAACTTGCCCTTGTACGCCCTGCCGAAGAACGCGCAGAACCGCCCGCAGGTGTCGATGATGCCGCCCCAGCGGTGCGTGAAGCGCACACCGTCCAGCTGCGGGAAGATCTGGAAGAAGTGCTGGGAAAGCCGCTCGAAGGTTTCCTCGTTGTAATCCTGTGCGGGAGAGATCTTTCCGTTGTAGTGGTAGATCGCGTCGTAGCCGCCGAACAGAATGCGATTATCGCTGGTCAGGCGGTAGTAGTGGAACCGGTACGAGGCATCGCCCAGACCCATACGGTGTTTGCCCCAGCCGATGGAGTCCAATTGCTCCTCGGTCAGCGGTTCGGTCATGAGCGCGTAATCGTAGACGGGCACCACATGCCGGGACACCTTGGCCAGCGGTCCCTGGAATGCGCTGGTGCACAGCGCGACCCGGGGTGCGCGCACCTCACCGTGCGGGGTGTGCAGGGTCAGCGTGCCGCCACCGGTCTTCGAAATGCGCTGCACCGGTGTGCCTTCGTAGATGCGCACACCTTTCTCCAGGCAGGCGCGCCGCAGCCCCCAAGCCAGGCGAGCCGGATCCAGCATGGCCACACCGTCGCGGTCCCACCAGCCGCCGAGGTAGGTGGGGGAGTGGACGAGGTTCTGCACCTCCTCCGCGCTGAGTAGCTCACTGCGATAACCGAGTTCGAGCGCGGCGTCATGGCTTTCCTGCAGCCATTCCAGCTCGTGCGGCGCGGTGGCGACTTCGAGTTCGCCGGTGCGCTCGAAATCGCAGTCGATATCGTAGCGGCGGATGGTGGCCTCGATGGCGTCCAGGTTCTCCCTGCCCATCCGTTCGAGGACGTCGATCTCATCGGGGAAGCGGTCCACACCGTTGGAGAGCCCGTGCGTCAGGCTGGCCGCGCAGAAGCCGCCGTTGCGGCCGGACGCGGCATGCCCGCATATGGCGGATTCGACCAGTACGACATCTATTTCGGGGTACCTCTCCTTGGCCAGCAACGCCGTCCACAGCCCGCTGTAGCCGCCGCCGATGACTGCCAGATCGGCGGTCGTGGCATTGGTGAGCGGATCATTGGGGTGCGGGCGCTCCGGCCGGTCGGTCCAGAACGGCGTCGGCGCTGCCTCGGAGAGTGCCGACGCCAACAGTTTGCTTCCTTTGGCCTGCATGGCCGATCAACTCCTTCTCTCTTGCCGCACGGTCCGGCCGCGCGGCCCAACTCACTGTTGTGTTGGTCTGTGTGGGTACGCGAAAGCCGCCGGCGGTCGCTACGACCTGGCCCGGCGGCTCGCGGGGGAATCAGCTGGTGGCGGCGCGATCGTCCGAGCGGCGGCGATTACGCAGCTGCCCGGCGATGACGAAGACCAGCGATAGCAGGAAAGTGAGGCTGGCGACCGCGTTCACCTGCGGCGGAATACCGCGCAGGTTGATACCCCAGACATACATGGGGAAGGTTTCGGCGGTGCCCGCCGTGAAATTGGTGACCACGAAATCATCGAAGGACAGCGAGAACGCCAAAAGCGCCGCGGCCATGATGCCGGGCCATACGAGGGGGAGCACAACGGACCGGAACGCCTGTACGGGCGTCGCGTAGAGGTCCATGGCCGCCTCCTGGAGCCTGGGGTCCAATCCCGCCAGTCGCGCTTTTACGGTGACAACCACGAACGACAGGCAGAACATGACGTGTGCGATGAGAATAGCCCAAAAACCGAGCGGGATACCGAATCCGATGAACAGTGTCAGCAGTGACGAACCCATTACGATTTCCGGCGTCGCCATCGGCAGGAAGATCAGCGCCTGCACCGCGGAGCGTCCGGTGAAGCGATAGCGCGCCAGCGCGAACGCGATTCCGGTGCCGAGCGCGGTCGCGATGATCGCGGCCAGCGCACCGATGAGCAGGCTCAACAGCAGCGCGTCCCGCAGCCCGGCCGGATCGAACATATTCGTCCAGTTGTGCCAGGTGAAATGGAATTCATCGAGGTTGAGCACATAGGTGGTGTTGCGGCTGCCGGGTTGATTGAACGACAGCAGAATCACCACGGCGATGGGCGCGAGCATGTACGCCAGAATCACGAGGCCGAGAATGAGCACCGCGTTCTTGCGAATCCAGGACCACAGTCGATGTGCCATCTAGACCACCTCATCGGTATCGGTCTTGCGCAGATACAGCATGACCAGCACCAGAATCGCCACCATCAGCACCACCGACAGCGCGGAACCCACGGGTAGATCCTTGACCACCAGCAATCGGGACTGAATGACATTGCCGATCATGGTGGTATTGGTATTGCCGAGCAGCTGCGAATTCACATAGTCGCCGGTGGCCGGGACGAAGGTGAGCAGTGTTCCCGCCACGATGCCGGGCATGGTGAGCGGCAATGTGACGCGCAGGAAAGTCCGCACGGGTCCGTGCGCGAGATCGGCCGAAGCCTCCAGCAACCGCGGATCCAGCTTGTCCAGGGAGGTGTACAGCGGCAGCACCGTGAACGGCAGGAAGTTGTAGACCAGCCCCGCGATCACCGCGATCGGCGTGGCCAGCAACCGCCCGTCCGGTCCGAGCAGATGCACCGCCCGCAGGACCGAAACCAGCGGACCGGTATCGGCGAGAATGGCTTTCCACGCGAAGGTGCGCACCAGGAAGCTGGTGAAGAAGGGCGCGATCACCGCGATCAGCATGAGGTTCTTCCACCGCCCGCCCTTGAGCGCGATGGCGTATGCCAGCGGATAGCCGATCACAATGCAGAGCACCGTGCAGATGAGCGCGTACGCCAGCGATCGGAAGATCTGCGGCTGATACAGATTCCACGCGTAGCCGAAGTTGTCCAGCGAGAACGTCTGCGCGTAACCGGTTTCGATGGATCCGGTGCGGTCGTACATGCTGGCCGCCAGCAGCTGCACGGTCGGCACCGCGAAGAACACCAGCAGGAAGATCAATCCGGGCGCGAGCAGCAGATACGGTGTGAGACCGCGCTTTCCGCGCGGTGCGTCGACGGGGGCCGCGGGTGGTGCGGCGGCCGCGGACGCGGGCAGTACGGCGGGCATCAGGACCGCCCGAGCAGGAATGCGTGTTCGGGCTGCCAGTGCACCGCCACCTGCGAACCGGGCGCGATCACATTGCCGGGTCCGGCGTTCGGCACCTGCGCGGTGAGCTCCTGCCCCCAGGGCGCACGCACCAGATACTGCGTGGACACACCCAGGAATATGGCATCGGTGACGACGCCGCTGACCTGCGCCCGGCCCTCCGGCACGGAGTCGGAATCGCTTGCGAGGGCGACCTTTTCGGGCCGAATGCCGAGCGAGGCCGCACCCGAGGTGGCCCGGCAGCGCGTCGACGGCACCGCCAGCCGATGCCCCTGCGCGTCGATGCTCACCGCATCCCCGCTCCCGGTGACGGTCGCCTCGATGAGGTTCGTCTGCCCGAGGAAATTGGCCACGAAGGCACTGGCCGGAAAATCGTAGATCTCCTGCGGCGCACCGGATTGCTCCAGCTTGCCGCCGTTCATCACCGCCACGGTATCAGCCATGCTCATGGCCTCCTCCTGATCGTGGGTGATGTGCACGAAGGTGATGCCGACCTCGGTCTGCAACCGCTTGAGCTCGAGCTGCATCTGCCGCCGCAGCTTGAGATCCAGTGCGCCCAAAGGCTCGTCGAGCAGCAGCACCTCGGGATGATTGACCAGCGCGCGGGCCAGCGCCACGCGCTGCTGCTGCCCGCCGGACAGCTGTGCGGGCTTGCGCCCCGAGAATCCTTCCAACTGCACCAGTTTCAGCATCTGATGCGCCTGTTCGCGGGCGGCGGTCTTACCGATCCCCTTGCGCCGCAGGCCGTACGAGACATTGTCCTCGACGGTCATATGCGGGAACAGCGCATAGCTCTGGAACACGGTGTTGATCGGTCTTCGATACGGGCGCAGGGCGGTGATGTCCTTATCGCCCAGCATGATTCGTCCGGCGGTGGGCTCCTCCAGCCCGGCGATCATGCGCAGCGTGGTGGTCTTACCGCAGCCCGATGCGCCGATAATGGCGAAGAAGGAGCCGTCCGGAATGGTGAGGTTCAGATCGTCGACGGCATGGAAATCGCCGAAACTCTTGGTGACGCCCTCGATACGTAGGTCTTGTGCGGACATGTCGATTATCACGCCCCCGTCAGGGCCTGGAACTTGGACTGATAGTCCTTCTCCTTGGCCTCGGTCAGCGACATGAAGATCTGCAACTTCTTCTGCGTCTCCACGGACGGGAAGATCAATTCGTTCTGTGCCAGTTCGGGATTGAACTTGGCCATCTCCTCCTGCGCCCCGGCGACCGGGCACACGTAGTTCACGAATGCCGACAGTCGCGCCGCGATGGCCGGGTCATAGTAGAAGTCCAGCAGTGCCATGGCATTCGCGGCGTGCGCGGAGGTGACCGGGATCAGCGCCTCATCGGAGTAGAGCACCGCGCCCTCGTCCGGGCTGATGAACTTTATCTTCGGATCGGTGGCATTGAGTTGAATGACGTCGCCGGACCACGCCATACAGGCCGCGATATCGCCCTTGGCCAGATCCTGGACGTAATCATTTCCGGTGAACTTGCGCACGTGCCCGGACTGAACGGCCTTCTGCAACTTGGCGATCGCGTTGTCGTAGTCGTCATCGGTGAACTTGGCCGCGCTCTTGCCGATGGAGTGCAGCATCAACCCCATGGTGTCCGGCATTTCGGTGAGACAGACGACCTTGCCCTTGAGATCGGGCCGGGTGAGCAATTCATCGATGGTGTGCACCTCACCGGTGACATTGGTATTCACCCCGATGCCGACCAGACCGGACTGCCACGGCGCCATGCGATTGTTCTGCGGATCGACATCGCTGCCGCGCAGCATGGGATGCAGATTCTTGGCGAAGTTCGGCATCTTCGACACATCGAGCGGCTGGGTGTAGCCCTGCCGGACCACGCGCACCGCGGTGGAATCCGAGAGCACCATGATGTCGCGCGAGATGCTCTGACAATTGGTCAGCTGCGCGCTGACCTTGCCCCAGAACTCGTTGTTGTCATTGACATCCGCGACATAGGAGACCTTGACCCCGGACTTGGCGGTGAATTCGGCCATGGTCGGATGCACTTCGGCATTGCCGGGCGCCTCGTCGAGATATCCGGGCCAATTGGAGAAGTTGATCGTCTTCTCCGAAGCCGAATTGTCGGCGGGCGGTGTGCACGCGGGGGAGCCGCTATTCGAGGACGACCCCTTGGTGCCGCAGGCGGCGAGGGTGCCCGCGGCGGCGATGAGGCCACCGGTGCGCAGCAGGCCGCGGCGTGAAGGCCGGGCGGAGAGCAGGCTACGTAGCTCGGGAGGCAGGGAATCCGGGGACTTGTTCATGGGGGTCGCACCTTCACCGGGACGGAATATCGAAGCTCGCAGCGGGGCTGCGGTGTGGAACTGATAGTTCCATAGTCCCGTTGCAAATCAAGCGATTCCATTGAAAATTCCACGTTACGCAACTGATTTAGTTGTGAGGCATGGAAATAGCTGCACAAGGCACGACTGTGAGGACGGACGCCGATGGGGTACATCGGCGGCCGCCCTCGGTGGGCGCTATTCGATTGGGGAAGTGTGCTATTCGGCCGTGAAGATCACGTCGTGCCACGGCTTGTGCGCGGCGGCGGTGATATCCGACATGACGTGTTTGATGTTGGTGTACTCGTCGAATGCGTACGCGGACATGTCTTTTCCGAATCCGGACGCCTTGTATCCGCCGTGCGGCATTTCGCTGATGATCGGAATGTGATCGTTGATCCACACGCATCCGGCCTGGATCTCCCGGCTCGCGCGTTGCGTGCGATACACATTCGTGGACCAGGCCGATGCGGCCAGGCCGTAGGCGGTGTCATTGGCGAGGGCGATGGCCTCGTCATCGGTATCGAACGGCAGCACCACCAGCACCGGTCCGAAGACCTCGTTCTGCACGATCTCCGAATCCTGTGCCACCCCGGTGATCAGGGTGGGCTCGTAATAGGAGCCGCCCGCCGCGGTGTGTTCGGGAATTCGCCCGCCGCGCACCACTTTCGCTCCGTATTCGCGGGCGCGATCGACCATGCCGATCACCTTGTCCCGATGCTGCATCGAAATCAGCGGTCCCAGATCGGTTTCGGGATCCTCCACCGGTCCGACGGTCACCTGATCCATGATTTCGGCTACCCGCGAGACGAATTCGTCGAACAGCGGCCGCTGTACATAGGCGCGGGTGGCGGCGGTGCAATCCTGGCCGACATTGATCAGCGAGCCCGCGACCGCGCCGCGCGCGGCACCTTCCAGATCGGCGTCGTCGAACACCACGAACGGCGCTTTACCGCCGAGTTCGAGATGCACCCGCTTCACCGATCCGGCCGCGGTGGCGGCCACCTGACGGCCCACCACGGTGGACCCGGTGAACGACACCATGGCCACCGCGGGATGCTCCACCAGCGCCTGACCCGCGATCGGCCCGACGCCGGTGAGCACATTGATCACCCCCGCCGGAACACCCGCCTCGGTCGCGATCTCCGCGAACAGCAGTGAGGTCAGCGGCGTCAATTCGGAAGGCTTGAGCACAATGGTGTTCCCGGCCGCGACGGCGGGCAGAATCTTCCACGCCGCCATCTGCAACGGGTAATTCCACGGCGATATGGAGCCGACCACCCCGATCGCCTCGCGGCGAATCGAGGAGGTGTGATCGGCGGAGTATTCGGCCGCCGCCTTCCCCTCCAGATTGCGGGCCGCCCCCGCGAAGAACGCGGTGTTGTCGATGGTGCCGGGTACATCGAATTCGGTGGCGAGCCGAATCGGCTTACCGGCATTACGACTTTCGACGGCGGCGAGCTCATCGGCCCGCTCGCGCAGCAGTCGCGCCCAGTTGTGCATGATGTCCGACCGCTCACCGGGGGTCATGCCCGACCAGTGCGGGAATGCCGCCCGTGCGGCCGCGACGGCGGCTTCCACATCGGCGATGCTCGCGCTCGCGCCGGACGCGATGATCTCGCCGGTGGCCGGGGCGATGACGGACAGCGGCTCACCCGACCCGGGTCGGCGGAGTCCGCCGATGAATTGCAGTTCCTGCGTACTCACTGCTCTCCTAGCTTGTGTCGGTGCACCGTAGCGACACCGTATGTTCGCTTTGTTACCGGTGGTTTGCCAGCGGCCTGTGCGGTATTCCGCACAGGCCGCCATAGCGAACGACTACTACAGGTGCGAATCCGCCACTGTCAGAGCCTGATCCAGGATCGCCAGCCCCTCCTTGGCCTCGGCCTCGGAAACGGTGCACGGCGGAACCACGTGGATGCGATTGAAATTCATGAACAGCAACAGTCCGGCGGCCTTGGCGGCGGCGATCGTCTCGGTCATGGCCGCACTGGTGCCGCCGTACGGCGCGAGCGGTTCCCGCGTCGCACGATCGCTCACCAATTCCAGCGCCCAGAACACCCCGAGCCCGCGCACCTCACCGATGCTCGGATGCCGCTCGGCCAGTTCCCGCAGCGCGGGACCGAGCACGTTCTCACCCATATGCGCGGCATTCTCGACAATGCCCTCATCGCGCATGGCGGTGATGGTCGCCACCGCCGCCGCCGTGGCGAGCGGATGTCCGGAGTAGGTGAGCCCACCCGGGTACGGGCGATCATCGAAGGTGGCCGCGATATGCGGTGCGATGGCGACGCCGCCGAGCGGGACATAACCCGAGTTGACGCCCTTGGCGAAGGTGATCAGATCCGGGACGACACCGAAATTGTCTATGGCGAACCACTTTCCGGTGCGCCCGAACCCCGCCATCACCTCATCGGCGATGAATACGATGCCGTACCGATCGCAGATCTCCCGCACGCCCGCCATATATCCCGGTGGCGGCACCATGATTCCGGCCGTACCCGGCACCGACTCCAGCACGATCGCCGCGATGGTGTTCGGCCCCTCGAACGCGATGGTCTGCTCGAGATGCTCCAGCGCCCGCTGCGACTCCTGCTCTTCGGAGTCGGCGTGGAACTGCGACCGATACAGGAACGGCCCGAAGAAATGCCCGATCCCACTGTTGCCGTGGTCATTCGGCCAGCGCCGCGGATCACCGGTGAGGTTGATCGCGGTCTCGGTGCCGCCGTGGTACGAGCGATACCGGGACAGCACCTTGTACCGCCCGGTGTGCAGCCGCGCCATCCGCACCGCGTGCTCCACGGCGTCCGCGCCGCCATTGGTGAAGAAGATGCGGTTCAGCTCGCCCGGGGTGCGCTCGGCGATCAGCCGGGCGGCCTCCGAGCGCGCGTCGTTCACATGTTGCGGTGCGATCGTGCACAGCTTGGCGGCCTGTTCCTGAATGGCCGCAACGACTTTCGGATGCTGATGCCCGATATTGGTGTTCACCAGCTGCGAGGAGAAATCCAGCAGCCGGTTGCCGTCGCCGTCCCACACATACGAACCCTGGGTGGCCGTGACGACCATCGGCTTCAGCTGCGCCTGCGCCGACCACGAATGGAATACATGTTTGCGATCGAGTTCATAAGCGCGCGCGGCCTGTTCACGTGCGTCCGCCTCGGAGAGGCCATTGGGAAGTGTCATCGCAACGTCCTGTCAGCTGTTCTGCGGGAAACCGAGATTCAGGCCGCCGTGGCTCGGGTCGAGCCAGCGTGAGGTGACGGCCTTGGTGCGGGTGAAGAAGTGCACGCCGTCGATGCCGTGCGCATGCGAATCGCCGAAGAGGGAGTTCTTCCAGCCTCCGAAACTGTAGTAGGCCATGGGCACCGGGATCGGGACGTTGATGCCGACCATGCCGACCTCGACCTCATTGTGGAAGCGCCGGGCCGCGCCGCCGTCATTGGTGAAGATGGCGGTGCCGTTGCCGTACTGGTTGGCATTGATGAGAGCCAATGCCTCGTCATAGGTTTCGACGCGCACGACCGAGAGCACCGGGCCGAAGATCTCATCGGTGTAGACGCTCATATCGGTGGTGACATGGTCGAGAATGGTGGGGCCGAGCCAGAATCCGGCGTCCTCGCCATCGACCTGCACGCCGCGACCGTCGAGTACCACCGTGGCTCCGGCGGTTTCGCCCGCCGCGACGTAACCGGCGACCTTATCGCGATGCGCCTCGGTGACCAGCGGGCCCATATCGGTGCCCCGGGTGCCGTCGCCGGTGCGAATGGTCTTGGCGCGCTGCGCGATCCGGGCCACCAGATCATCCGCGATCGGACCCACGGCGACCAGTGCGCTGATCGCCATGCACCGCTCACCGGCGGAACCGAAGCCCGCGTTCACGGCGGCGTCGGCAGCCAGATCCAGATCCGCGTCCGGCAGCACCACCATATGGTTCTTCGCCCCGCCGAGGGCCTGCACGCGCTTACCGTGCGCGGTGCCGCGCTCGTACACGTACTTGGCGATCGGGGTGGATCCGACGAATGAAACAGCCTTGATGGCAGGGTTTTCCAGCAGTTCGTCCACGGCGACCTTGTCACCCTGCACGACATTGAACACACCCGCGGGCAGTCCGGCTTCCTCCCAGAGCGCCGCGGTCCACAGCGCCGCCGACGGATCCTTCTCGGAAGGCTTGAGCACCACGGTGTTTCCGGCGGCGATGGCGACCGGGAAGAACCACATCGGCACCATGGCCGGGAAATTGAACGGCGAGATGATCGCGATCGGCCCGAGCGGCTGCCGGATGGAGAAGATATCCACCTTGGTCGACGCGTTCTCGGTGTATCCGCCCTTGAGCAGATGCGGTATGCCACAGGCGAATTCGACGACCTCCAGCCCGCGCGTCACCTCGCCCAGCGCATCGGCGAGCACCTTGCCGTGTTCGGCGGTGATGATCGCGGCCAGTTCGGTCTTGCGTTCGTTGAGTAGCTCGCGGAACCGGAACAGCACCTGGGTGCGCTTGGCCAGCGAGGCGTCCCGCCACTCCGGGAACGCGGCCGCGGCGGCGTCGACGACCGTGCGCACATCGGCGATATTGGCCAGGGCGACCTGTCCGGTCACCACCCCGGTCGCCGGATTGGTCACGGGCGCGGTGGCCTCGCTGGTGCCGGCAAAGGGCTTGCCGTCGAGCCAGTGCGCGATCGTCTGCATATCTCCTCGATTCCTGAATGTTCCGTATATGGAGATGGACCCGTCCCCGTCACCGGCATGACGGGAACGGGCCGCGGGAGGCGGGCGGGACTGCGGTGGCCCGAGTCCAACTCTGCACCATCGGAGCTATCCCGCGGGCCGACATTCTGTACGAATTCGAGGGTTGGGTATTACGATTCGTCGGTGCTCCTTTCTGTTGCTGACGTTCTGGCGATTCCGGTTGTGCGTGCGGGAGAGCCCGAGGTCATCGGCGGTGGATCGCTCGATCGTCCGGTGCGCTGGGTGCACGTCAGCGAATTGTCCGATATCGCGAAAGTGCTGGTCGGTCGGGAATTGATCCTCACCACCGGCCAGGCGCTATCCCTGGGCGACGAGGCCACCGTCGCCTACCTGGAATCCCTCGCCGCCGCGGGCGTCTCCGGACTGGTGATCGAACTCGGCACCTATGTGAAGGAACTGCCGCCCGTCGTCGCCGAAACCGCCGACCGGCTGCTACTGCCGGTCGTCGCCCTCGCGCAGGTGGTGCGCTTCGTCGAAGTCACCGAGGCGGTGCACCGCGTCATCGTCGCGGACCAGTACGCCGAACTCGAATTCGCGCGCACCGTGCACGAAACCTTCACCGCGCTGAGCGTGCGCCGCGCCGCACTCGCCGAAATCGTGAAAACCGCCGCGGGCATGCTGGACGCCTCGGTCGTATTGGAAGACCTCACCCATCGCGTACTCGCGTCCACAGCACGGCATACCGCCACTTCGACCCTGCTCGAGCACTGGGAGAACACCTCCCGCATGCTGCCCGACCATGACGCGAACGTGGTTCCGGTCGGCCCGCACACCCAGCGCTGGGGCCGACTCATCCTGCGCTCCAGCCGGGTTCCCAATGCCCGCGCGCGCATGGTGCTCGAACGCGCGGCCCAGACCCTGACCCTGCACCGCATGGTCGAACGCGATCGATTCGGCCTGCATCGGCAGGCGCAGACCGGATTCATCGACGATATGGTCACCGGCCGCCTCACCGATGAGAGCGACGCCCTAGCGGTGGCCGCTTCCCTCGGCCTGGCCCGCCGCTCCCGCTACATTCCGCTCTCCATCGACGTCGCCGCACCGATCGAAACCGATCCCGTTGCCCAGCAACGCCGTACGGCCGCCATCCTGGACGCGGCCATGCACGGCGTCGGCCTGGCCCGCGTCACCGCCCTCGCCGCCCCCGACCACGGCAATCGAGTCAGCATGATCCTCGCGATCTCGCGCACCGTCGACCTCGACGCCACCCTCACCGTGGTGTGCACCGGCATGCTCGGCGAGATCCGCCGCGTCTCCGGGGTGGAACGGGCGGTGATCGGCGTCGGCGTCGAATCGGATTCCCTCCTGGACACCGCCCGCGAACTCTCCCAAGCCTCCCACGTCGCGGAAGTCGCTCTCGCCCTTGGCTCTTCATCCACACGTCCCTACTACCGCAGCGGCGATGTCCGCCTGCGCGGCCTGCTCTCCCTGATCCGCGACGAGCCCGGCGTGCAACGCTTTGCCGAAACCGAACTGGGCGCACTGCTGCGCTACGACATCCGCCAGGCCACCGACCTCACCCGCACCCTGCGCCAATTCCTCGACCTCGCAGGCAATAAGACCGAATTGGCCAAGCGCCTCAACATAAGTCGGCCCACGCTGTACGACCGGCTCGCCCGTATCGAACGCATCCTCGATGTGGACCTGGACGACGGTGAGACCCGGACCTCGCTGCACGCGGCACTGCTGATTAGAGAGCTGCACGCGTAAGTGAAAACTTGCAGTTCAGAAGGGTTTTCGGGTGTTCTCGGGTGGTCTTGGTTGGTAGAATTAGAACATGGGTTCGATGGGGGTGGATGCGAGTGAGGTGGCGATCGGTCAATTGGCCGACGTGGTAGCCGCCCTGCTCGAAGTGCCCCTGGGGGATTTGAGTAACGACGGGGTCGTCGAGGCCATGCAGCGGGTGGAAAGCTGTGCGCGGCAGTTGGTTTGCGTGTCGCGGCGGTTGACCGTGGAGGCGGTCGAGCGCAAGCTGCCTGAGGCTTTGGGGCTGGGAACCATCAAGAAGTTCCTCAGCGATACGCTGCGGCTCTCCGGGCCGGATGCCGGAGCCCGTGCGCGGGCCACGATGATGCTGGGGACCTGGCACGATCTGCTGGGGAATCCGGTCCGGATTCCGCTGGGGATGGTGGCCGAAGCTCAAGTCGCGGGGGATATTTCGCCGGATCACGTGCGGGCCATCGAAGCGGTGATGAAGCGGATTCCCGATAGCTGCACTCCGGCCGATCGTGAAGCCGCACAGGATCAGCTCGTCACCTACGCGCGCACCGGCTGGCCCGAGGACATTCCCGCGGTCGGGGATCGCATTCTGGGATACCTGGATCCCGACGGCACACTTTCCGGGGATAAGGACCGTGCGCGGATGCGCGGGATTGTGCTCGGGCGTCAGCGGGCGGATGGGATGCGCACCATCAAAGGTGAGATCACCCCCGAGCTGTCGGCGCTGCTGGACCCGGTACTCGCCAAGCTTGCCCGGCCCGGTATGTGCAATCCGGATGACGCGGAAAGCCCCACCGCCGCAACATATGTCGATACAGAGGTGCTGCGGGCCGCTGCCGGGCGTGATTCACGCACCAGCGCTCAGCGCAACCATGACGCCTTCCTGGCGCTGCTGCAACCCGGTGTGACCCCCGATGGGTTGGGGTCGCACCGTGGGTTGCCGGTGACCACGATTCTGACCATGACGATCGATCAGGTCGAAGCAGCCGCCGGGGTGGTGACCACTGCTACCGGGGGCACCGTCCCGATCTCGACGGCACTCAAGCTCGCCGAACGATCCAAGCCGTATCTCGCGGTGTTCGATCACGCCGGGCTGCCACTGCACTTGGGCCGCGAGAAACGGCTGGCGACACCGGCACAACGTATGGCGTTGATAGCCTCCATTCGAGGCTGTTCACGCCCGGGATGCGATGCGCCCGCGTCGATTTCGGCGGTGCACCATGTCTCCGAATGGGTCAAGGGCGGTCCCACCGACTTGGCCAATGAAACGCTCGCATGCGATCGCTGCCATGCCTTGGTCCACGATGGGCCCGGCGGCTGGCAAACACGAGTCCTCGGCAAGGAATCGCCCTACGCGGGCCGCACGGCGTGGATCGCCCCTCGCCACCTCGACCACACCGGCACCCCGAAGGTGAACCACCGGCACCACGCAGGCGAGTTGCTCGCCCAGACCGTCGCGCGCATCACCGTCCGCAATGAACGCGAAGCCGAAGAGCGCCGGAAACGCTGGCAGCGCATGCACTCTCACGCCCCGGCCCCTACCGGGCTCCCAGCTGCTGCCGAGTAGGCATTTCCGTACCGTGGCCGAACCAACGGCACTCCACCCCGGACCGGCAACGTCACCTTCCGGTGAAACAACCGTGCTGGGCACGCCGCCTGCCGTACCCGGCTTTAGCTCCCCCATTGGGAGCCGCAATCTCCCGTCCCAGCCTGGCTGAAAGGTTCTGGTCCGGTCTAAAACCCAAAGCTCAAAACCTCTTCAAGTATTGGGTGCGCTGGAAGGTGAGATAGCCCCGTATCCGTCTGTCGCGTAACGCAACCACAGCCACCCAACCAGGCTGGAAGGGCGTATTCGCTCCCAACTGGTAAAGAAAATCGGGTACGCCCCCCAACCCAGCCCCACGGCCGGTTCTGGCTCTGCCAGCCGCTCCAAAGCAACCCTTCCCCATCCCGACCAAACACATGGGTCGGCCTCTGTCCGCCCGTACGAATCCAGGGCACCCCTCAGGCGGGATCCGCCCCCATCGGGTTCGGATAGGGAACCGCACCACTGCGCGCAACCGCCTTCGCAGCCGGTGTCAGTACAGCCAATGCGTCAGCAATGGCAGGCACGGACTCATATGCGGTCATGGCGAGAGCATCGGTACGAGATTCGATATGTGCGCGCAGCTCTCGCCCGGCGTCAGTCAGGCCGGTATCGGAGATCAGATCGCGCGATCGCAGGCGGGATTGAGCTGAGGCCCAATCGGATTCGGTCCAACCGCGATTGGCCTGCCACCAGTCCGCCGGGGTGCCGCTGTGGGTGGCGAACAGCACGTGCGCCTCGCATCCGTCGATGCCCTCGGCGAGCAGGCAGGCGACGTGGCCGTCGCCACGATGCTCACGCAGTGTCGTGGCCGCTTGCCAGAGTGCCTCGACGGGATCGGCGGGAGCGGGTAGATCGCGGTTGGCGGCGAAGAGCGCACGTCCCGGTGCGGCAGCTGATTCGATCGCGGCATGCAGTGTGGGAAGGGTTGTGGCGGCTACGGTTTCGATATCCGGCGTGATCGAACGCAATACCGAGGCGGCGGCGGTGCGGCGAGTCTTCAGCACGGCCTCGGGAGTCGCGAAGGTCCAGGCATCCGGAATGGCGCGTCGGATCATCGCCGGATGGAAGTTGTAGAACGTGGCCTCCACCAGATTCGGTCCCGCCGCGCCGAACGGGGCCGATCGGGTCGCGAAGTAGCCCATCCAAAATCCGCGCAGCCCAACGGCTTTATTGGCGGCTACGCACTCCGGGCTGAAGTAGGTGATCGCGTGCAGCGGTTCGAGTGTCCGCCACATGGTCCGCGCGAAGCTGCTGTCCATATCCATCCTTGACACTCCGTAAGTCTTCGGCGTTGAATTCTTGCCGATCGTAAGAACTGTGACGCAGGGCACATTATTGATAATCGCCGGTAACCCGGATTCATATTCAGGCAACACGCCCGACCCCACAATTCTCACAGGTCGGGCGAGCCCGACAGCGAACGTGGTGCTAGCTGGAGGCGAAAACGAGTGGCAGTGACCGATGAGGATCAAACCGCCTACGGCGACCGTGTCATAGCCGTCGAACCCGGCGGCGACGATTACATCCCCGACAGCGCCCGGCACGGCACTCCCCGAAAATTGTTCTGGACCTGGATGTCTCCGAATATGGAGTTCGCGACGATCTTCGTCGGGGTACTCGCGGTGACCTTCTACGGCATGAACTTCTGGCAGGCGAGCCTCGGTCTCGCGGTAGGCGTCGGTCTCGGCGCGATCGCGCACTATCTGCTGTCGGCGCGCGGACCGCTTTACGGCGTACCGCAAATGGTGCTGGGCCGCTTGGGATTCGGTTATCGCGGCAATGTGCTGCCCGCCGGATTCATGGCAATCATGTGCGGCGTGGGCTGGTTCGCCACCAATAGCGTGAGCGGGGCCTTCGCCTTGAACTCGCTGACCGGGCTGCCGAAACTGCCCTCATTGATCGTGATCGTGCTGGCGCAAACGGCTTTCGCGTTCTTCGGGCACAACCTGGTGCAGGCGTTCGAGCGAATCGCCTTCCCGCTCTTGGCGATCGTATTCGTCATTGTCACCGTGGTGATCTTCAGCAAGGCCGATCTGGGCGCGGCCGCCCCGGCCGGGGGAGTGGGCGGCATCGGCGGCTTCCTGCTCACCGTCGGCACCGCGTTCGGCTACGCCGCGGGCTGGAATCCCTACGCGGCTGACTACTCCCGGTATCTGCCGTCCTCGGTATCCAAGACCGCGACCGGGCTCTACGCCTCCGCTGGACTGTTCATCTCCTGCCTCTGGTTGACCATGGTCGGTGCGGCGTCGGCGACCGTGGCCACCACCGTGCAGGGCAGCCCCACCGATGTCTTCACCGCGAATCTGCCGTCGTTCCTGGCGAAATTGACGCTGCTCGCCATCGCGGTCGGTGCGGTGGCTGCCAATGCGTTGAATGTCTATTCGGGTGCCATGGCATTCGTGACCATGGGCTTCAAACTCCCGGTGCGCACCCAGCGGGCATTGGTCTCAGCCGTATTCGGACTCGTCGGCTTCCTGGTCGCCTGGTGGGCGCTGCCCGACGCGGCCGCCAACTATGAGGCGTTCCTGCTGATCGTCGCGTACTGGATCGGCCCGTGGCTGGGCATCGTCTTCGCTGATGAATATTTGCGCCGCGGTCAGCGCATCGACCATCTGCTCTACGACCGCGCCTATACGAATTGGCCCGGTGTGGCCGCCTTCCTGGCCGGTCTGGTCGTCTCGGTGCTGCTGTTCTCCAATCAGGCCAAATTCGTCGGCTATGTGGTGCGGCAGGTGCCCGAGCTGGGGGATATCACCTTCTTCATCGGATTCCTGATCTCCGGCGGCGCCTATCTGCTGTTCGGGCGCTCCAGGATTTCTCAGACTCCGGTGGCAGCATGATCGGCATGATCAACGCAAAGGAGCTGCTGATCGCGGCTGTCGACGAGGCGCGACTTGGGCTGGCCGAGGGCGGTATTCCGATCGGCGCGGCACTGTTCGACTCCGACGGCAATCTGCTCGGCCGGGGCCATAACCGGCGCGTGCAAGCCGGTGACCCCAGCCTGCACGCCGAAACCGACGCCTTCCGCAATGCCGGTCGCCGTCGCGACTACCGCGACACCATCATGGTCACCACGCTGTCGCCGTGCTGGTATTGCAGCGGTCTGGTGCGCCAGTTCAATATCGGTGCGGTTATCGTCGGGGAAGCCCGCACCTTCAACGGCGGCCACGAATGGCTTGCGGAGCACGGTGTTTCGATCACCGTGCTCGATGATCCGGACTGCGTGGACATGATGGAGAAGTTCATCAGGGACCGGCCCGAACTGTGGAACGAGGACATCGGAGTGGCCGAGTGAACGCCATCGCCACAGTCGACCTGGATCGCTGGCGACGCGGTGGCGCGGATGCCGCCCAAGTGCTGCGCGAGGTCGACGAGGGCATGCAGCGCGCCGGATTCCTGCTGGTGCGCGGACACGGTGTGCGGCAAGGACTTCCGGGTGAACTTCGGGCCGCCGCGCGCCGCTTCTTCGCACTCCCGGCCGAGGTGAAGCAGGGCTACGCCACTGCCGTCGGCGGGCGCGGCTGGATCGGCCCCGGTATGGAGGCCAACGGCTATGCCGAGGGCACCGAGACCCCGCCCGATCTCAAGGAGACCTTCGCCATCGGCGCGGACACCCGCACCGGCGACGCGGCGGTCGATTCGGTCTGGTTCCTCGACAATGTCTGGCCCGCCGAGATCACCGAACTGCGCGAGCTGTTCACCACCTACACCGATGCCATGCGCGTGCTCTCGGATGAGCTGCTCGCGCTCTTCGCCGCCGCACTCGACCTGCCGCACAACCCTTTTCAAGGCTTGGCGAGCCTGCCCACCTGGACCTGCAATATCAACTGGTATCCGCCGCTGACCCACGTCGGCGCTCCCGAACCCGGGCAGTTCCGCATCGGCCCGCACACCGATTTCGGCACCGTCACCGTGCTCGACCGTGAACCCGGTGCGGGCGGACTTCAGGTCTACACCGATGAAGGTGGCTGGGCCGACGCGCCTTTCGATCCGGACGCCCTCACCGTGAATATCGGTGACCTGCTGGCACATTGGAGCGGTCAGCGCTGGCCCGCCGGTCGGCATCGCGTCCTGCCCCCGCAGGCCACCGCGCCCGATGAGGATCTGGTCTCGCTCATCTACTTCTACGAGCTCGACCACGATGCGCGCGTCACGCCCCTGGCACCCCCGATCGGCCGCATCGGCGGACTCGAACCGGTGGTGTCCGCGGAATTCCTGCGCACCCGACTCGACGCCATCTCCCTCGGCTGAGACTTTCCGGCGAGTTCCCACGGCCGTCGTCCGGCGGCGGCCGTGGGGGCGAATCCTCCACCGCCCGGGGCGGGAACATCTTCCCAGCCGTGGGGGTTGGCCACAGACATGACGACGCTGGGACTTATCGGGAGCGGCAATATCGGCGGCACACTGGCCCGACTGGCCGTGGCCGCCGGAATAGACGTGGTGCTGAGCAATTCCCGGGGGCCCGAGACCTTGGCCGACCTGGTCGCCGAACTGGGCGAGCGGGCCAAGGCCGGAACGCCCGAGGAGGCCGCGGCGGCCGGGGATATCGTCGTGGTGACGGTACCGCTCAAGGCGTATCGCGAGGTGCCGTCCGATCCGCTGGTGGGCAAGGTCGTCATCGACACCAATAACTATTACCCGGACCGCGACGGCGAATTCCCGGACCTGGCGGCGGGCGTCGCCACCAGCAGTGAACTGCTGCAACGGCATCTGCCGCGCTCGCGAGTGGTCAAGGCGTTCAACAACATCTACTTCAAGCACCTGGCCGTACTCGGCCGCCCGGCCGATGCCCCCGATCGCACCACGCTGCCCATCGCGGGTGACGACTCCGAGGCGAAAGCCGCTGCGACGCAACTGATCAGCGCGCTCGGGTTCGACACCCTCGATATCGGCGGTGCGAGCGACAGCTGGCGCACCCAGCCCGATACCCCGGTGTACGGCGCTCCCTACTCGGCATCCGAGCCGTTCTGGGAGAGCGAGGCCGCCCCGGCCGATGCCGAGACGGTCCGCAAGGCGGTCGACGCCGCCGAGCGGTGAATGTCGCCGTCAGGCGGTGGTGGGGGCCCAGGCATTGGCCGTGATCTCGAATCCGGGCAGCGCCTCGGGTGCCATCTTGGCCTCGAAGATGCGCTTGTATCCGGTGCCCGAGATGCGCCATACGCCGTCTTCGAGGCGGTAGGTGTCGGTGTAGTACGCGGCGCCGCGAATCAGGAAGTTATACTCCGGCGCTATCACCGTATCCTCCAGAAGCCAACTGCCGGAGGCGGTCTCGCCGTCCACCGTGATCTCCGGGTGGGTGGCCACGTGCACGGTGATGATATTGCCGCTCAGCGCGCCCCGCATGTAGTCGACAACCGCGTCTCGACCGGTGAATTCGAGCGGCTGACCGCCCGAGGGTGAGCCGTACGAGGCCACGATGTCCTTGCTCAGGGTGTCGGCGAAATCATCCCAGAGCTTGAGATCCAGCGTCCGAAGGTAGCGGTGCTTGAGCGCCCGGATCTGCTCCATTGCAATCGAATCCATGATGAATTTGAACACAGCGCAACCGATCTCGCATCGGTCGATGCGCTGGAACAAACACCTGTCCCGGTGATCGGGAAACTGCTTGCTTCAAACCGCCTCCCTACCTACCAAGCGGTTGCTAGGCTCGCCGCATGATTTCCACCCTGGTCTGGGGCACCGGCAATGTCGGCCGGGCCGCGATACGCGCTGTCGCCGCGCATCCCGCGCTGAAACTCACCGGAGTGCTGGTGCACAACCCGGACAAAGTAGGCCGGGACGCGGGCGAACTAGCGGGACTCGACACCGAGCTGGGGGTGGCGGCCACCGACGACATCGCCGCCGCACTCGCCACCGGCCCCGGCGCGGTCGTGTACGCCGCCTCCGGCGAAATCCGGCCCGATGACGCACTCGCCGATATCGTGCAGGCCATTCGCGCCGGAGCCGTCGTGGTCACCCCCGCGCTGTATGCCCTCTACGACCAGCAGAACGCGCCTGCTGAAATGCGCGAACCCGTACTGAAAGCCATTGCGGAAGGCGGCGGTTCGCTGTTCGTCTCCGGTGTCGACCCGGGCTGGGGCAACGATGTGCTGCCCCTGCTGATCAGCGGCCTCGGCCACACCGTCGACGTGGTGCGCTGCCAGGAGATCTTCGACTACACCACCTACGACCAACCCGATTCGGTTCGCTACCTGGTCGGCATGGGCCAGCCCATGGACTACGACCCGCCCATGCTGATGGCCACCGTGCCTTCCATGGTGTGGGGCGGGCAGATTCGGCTCATCGCGCGCGGACTCGGCGTCGAGATCGAGGAAATCCGCGAGGTGGTGCACCGCCGCGCACTCGAGAGCACCGTCAGCACCGAACTGATGGGTGATTTCGAGGCGGGTACCCAGGGCGCGATCCGCTTCGAGGTGCAGGGCATCGTCGACGGCGAGCCCCGCATCGTCATCGAACACGTCACCCGCATCCACGCCTCCTGCGCCACCGACTGGCCCGCGCCGCACAGCGGAGCCGGCGCACACCGCGTCATCATCGAAGGCCGCCCGAATATCGAGGTCACCATTCAGGCCACCGATGAGGGCGGCAATCACTCGGCGGGCGGAAACGCCACCGCCGTAGGCAGATTGGTGCACGCCATCGACTGGCTCGTCACCGCCGAACCCGGGCTCTACGACGCCCTCGACATCCCCCTCCGCCCCGGCACCCTCGGAAGGAACCAACCATGATCATCGACATTCCCGAAGGCAAAGACCCCATCGGCTACGTATGGGGCGAAATGGTCCCCGGCATCGGCGTCGCCGCCGCGGCCTTCTCCCTCGCGGTCTACGAGCACACCACGCTCGGCCTGCGTGAATTCGAAGCCGCCCGCCTGCGCATCGCGCAGATCAACGGCTGCCTCTTCTGCCTGGACTGGCGCACCGACCGCAATGGCGAAAAGGTCGAAGAGTCCTTCGAAGAAGACGTAACCAACTGGCGCACAACGGAAAACTTCGACGACCGCACCCGCCTGGCCGCCGAATACGCCGAACGCTACGCCGAGGACCACCACAGCCTCGACGACGAATTCTGGCAGCGCATGTTCGCCCATTACTCCCAAGCCGAAGTAGTAGAACTCTCCATGTGCCTCGGTTCCTGGCTAGCCTTCGGCCGCCTGAACCACGTCCTCGGCCTGGACGCCGTCTGCGTCCTCCCGAGCCACGCCGCCGGAAAGTAATCACCGCCGGGTGTTGTCCGAGGTTGGCGGACAACACCTTCCGGTTCACCCGAGACCGGAGAGATAGCCCCGCAGCAGCGCGTTCACCTCCGCGGCATGCGTGATATTCACCCCGTGCGTAGCACCCGCGATCGTATGGAACTTCGCCGCACGCCCGAATTGCCCTGCCAGCCTTGCCATATCGTCATGACTCTCGGCCTGGTCGTGCTCCCCGCGAATCAATATCACCGACTGTTCGAGCTCTCCGATGGCCTCGGCCACCGACTCCCGCTCGATCAAACAGTCCGCGGCAAGCCGAATCCGGCCGCGATCGCCGTTGCACCACTTGTCGATCCACGGCCGCTGATCCTCCGGGCTCCCGCCGATCATCGTCTGCCCTCGGTCATACGCACATCGCCGAAGCATTGTGCAGCCAGCCGCTACTCGTCATCCCGGCAGGCCCTTTCGTCATCCCGGCATGCTTTTGGCCGGGATCCACACCCGCTACAACACCGACTGATACAGATCCACCCACCCCGGATTCATCTCCTCGATCAGCCGAATCTTCCAAGCCCGCCGCCATCGCTTCACTCGCTTCTCGCGAACAATCGCAGACCTCATGCATTCATGCGTCTCGAACCAGACGAGGTCGTGCACGCTGTACTCGTGGCAGAAGCCGTCGGTCTCGTCGTTCCGGTGCTGCCACACGCGTCCGGCTAGATCGCTTGTAACTCCGGTATACAGCGTGCCGAATCGCCCGCTGGCGAGTATGTAGACACACGGTTGCCGACTACGCATGTATGTCAGCGTGACGGGCAGTACTGACAAGTGTGGATCCCGGCCAAAAACATGCCGGGATGACGGGGGCTGGTGTGTCATGAGCTGCGGGCAACTTCGAGTAGTGTCCGGCCGCTGCCTTGTGTGGGCCGGGCTCGTCGTACGCTCGGATCACTATGGACGCCTTCTATCTTCCCGATGCGGAGCAGCCTGACGTCTTTCACTCCACCGATCACACGCGTGGGCCGTGGTCGCCGGAGGCGCAGCATGCCGGGCCGCCGTCGGCATTGCTCGGGCATGTGATCGAGCGGTGCGAGCCGCGGCAGGGGTTTCGGGTTGGGCGGGTTGCTGTGGAGATTCTCGGGCCGGTGCCGATTGTGCCGCTGATCGCGCGGGCGCGGGTGGTGCGGGCCGGGCGGAGTGTCGAATTGATCGAGGCCACACTGAGTTCGGAGCAGGGGCCGGTGTTGCGGGCCAATGCGTGGCGGCTGCGGGCGGCGGAGCCGGAGTTGGGTTTCCCGGCTGAGGTGCTGCCGACTGGAACCAGGCCCGGACCCGAGACTGCCGGGCGGAGTGTGCGATTCCCGTCGGATCAGCCGGTCGGATTTCATCGCGCCATTGAATATCGTTTCGTATCAGGCAGTTTCACCGAACCCGGGCCTGCCGTTTGCTGGATTCGACTGCGCCACCCCATCGTTGCGGGCACCGTGCCCAGCCCACTCGAGCGCGCCCTTGCCGCCGCCGATTCCGGCAATGGTGTCAGTGCCGTATTGGACTGGGACCGTTACCTTTTCATCAACACCGATCTGACGGTGACGCTGCATCGGGAACCGGTCGGCGAATGGGTCTGCCTGGACGCGGTCACCTATCCCGAGCGCACCGGCGTCGGCCTCGCCGAGTCGCGCATGTTCGACGAAAAGGGTCCGGTCGGTCGCGGTACGCAAACCCTGTTCCTCGGTCCGCGCGGCTGATCGACCGCGGGCTAGGTCAGCACGAGAAGTTCGGTGGGTGAGGCGATTTCGCATCGCAGGCCGAACTTCTCTGCCACGCGCGCCAGCCCGTTGATATCGGTCGGCTCGGCGCGCGAGAGCACCAGCGCCCGCGCGAGCAGCCCCTTGTGATGTTTGTTGAAGTGGCTCACCACGGTTCGACTGCCATCGGGCCGCTCGGTGAGGACCGTCGCGGTGACCGCACCGTGGACGCGCCCCAGGTTCTGATATGTCCCCGAGCGCAGATCCACCGTCAACTGCCCACCCGCCTCCTCGCGCAAAGCCTCCGGCAGCACCTGCTTCCACAGCGATTGCAGCGTAGGCAACCCCGGCAACTTCGACCCACCCGAAAGCCGATACGCCGGAATCGGATCCCCCGCCCGAATCACCCCGAACAACGCCGACCCGATCGCCAGCCGAGCATCCGCCTTGGCCCGCTGTGCCTTGGTGAACCCCGGCGCGTCCAGGGCGTCATAGAGCACGCCCGTGTACCGATCCAGCGCCGCACGGGTGGGGGAGCTGCGCAGGGCGGCATTGCGCGCGATTTCCGCGTCAGCCCCCTTACCCAGCCCGAGCGCACTGCGCGAGGCATCCGGATCCCCGGCCAACTGACTCAGCTCGGTCACCAACTTATCGCGCACCGCCGTGAGCTGCGGCATCGCAAGGGCATCCAGGTCCAGGGGACCGCCCGAACCACCGTCGGACTTGGTTTCTGAGGGAGGCAGCAGCACCAGCACGAGCCAACACGGTAATGCCTTGTGAGCATCTCGTACGCAGCGGCTAGTCTGTGGAGCCGTGATCACCCGCCTCTCCCACCTCTTCCTGCGCACCCTGCGCGACGATCCCGCCGACGCCGAGGTGCCCAGCCATAAGCTGCTGGTCCGTGCCGGATATGTGCGGCGCATTGCCCCGGGTGTGTACTCGTGGCTGCCGCTCGGGCTGCGCACGCTGCGCAAGATCGAGAATGTCGTTCGCGAGGAGATGGACGCCATCGGCGCCCAGGAGATCTCACTGCCGGCGCTGCTGCCGCGCGAACCGTACGAAGCCACCAACCGGTGGACCGAATACGGCGACGCGCTGTTCCGGCTCAAGGACCGCAAGGGGCAGGACTACCTGCTCGGACCCACCCACGAAGAGCTGTTCGCGCTCACCGTGAAGGGTGAATACAACTCGTACAAGGATCTGCCGGTCACGCTGTACCAGATCCAGAACAAGTACCGCGATGAAGGCCGTCCGCGCGCGGGCATCCTGCGCGGCCGCGAATTCATCATGAAGGATTCGTACTCGTTCGACCTCGACGAGGACGGGCTCAAGAACAGCTACAACGCGCACCGCGAGGCGTACCAGAAAATCTTCGAGCGCTTGGGCGTGTCGTACGTGATCGTGGCCGCCACCTCCGGCGCCATGGGCGGTTCCGCGTCCGAGGAATTCCTGGCCGACAGCCCCGTCGGCGAGGACACCTACGTGATCTGCCGCGAATCCGGTTATGCCGCAAACGTGGAAGCCGTGATCACCGCCGCACCGCCGGAGATCGCTCTCGAGGGTCTGGCCGAGGCCGTCGCGCACGAGACCCCCGGCACCCCCACCATCGCCACCCTGGTCGACTGGGCCAATGGCGCGGGCATCGCCGAACAGTTCGGCCGCCCCGTCACCGCCGCGGACACGCTAAAGAACGTGCTTGTGAAGCTGCGCTACCCGGACGGCAAGACCGAGATCGTCGGCGTCGGCGTCCCCGGCGACCGCGAGATCGACGAGAAGCGCCTCGGCGCGTCCGTCGAGCCCGCCGAGGTCGAACTCCTCGACGATGCCGACTTCAAGGCCAACCCCTTCCTGGTGAAGGGCTACATCGGCCCGAAGGCACTGCTGGCCAACGGTGTTCGCTACCTGGTCGATCCGCGCGTGGTCTCCGGCACCGCCTGGATCACCGGCGCGGACGAGTCGGGCAAGCATTACGTCGGTCTGGTCGCGGGCCGCGACTTCACCCCCGACGGCACCATCGAGGCCGCCGAAGTCCGCGACGGCGATCCCTCGCCCGACGGCCGCGGCGTCCTGGAGTCCGCGCGCGGTATCGAGATCGGCCACATCTTCCAGCTCGGCCAGAAGTACACCGACTCCTTCGAGGTCGATGTGCTCGGCGAGAACGGTAAGCCGGTCCGCCTCACCATGGGCTCCTACGGCGTCGGCGTCTCCCGCATGGTCGCCGTCATCGCCGAGCAGATGCACGATGACAAGGGCCTGCGCTGGCCCCGGTCCGTGGCCCCGTACGACGTGCACGTCGTCATCGCGAACAAGGACGACGCCGCCCGCGAAGGTGCGGAACAGGTTGTCGCCGAACTCAACTCGGCCGGTCTGGACGTGCTCTTCGACGACCGCAAGGCGTCCCCGGGCGTCAAGTTCAAGGATGCCGAACTCCTGGGCATGCCCCTGGTCGTGGTCATCGGCCGCGGCTGGTCCGAGGGCAAGCTGGAACTGCGCGACCGCTTCACCGGCGAGAGCGAAGAGTTCCCGGCCGAGACTGCCGTGGCGAGCATCATCGCCCGCGTGCGCGGCTGATCGGCGAATCACCCCGGCACACAACGCGAATCGAGCCGCGCACCTTCGGGTGCGCGGCTCGGCGATTTCTGGCTCGGTCGCTAGTTGAACGCCTTCGCGACACCGTCCAGCAGATGCTCGAGGGTGTCGTAGTTGGGCGGATCCACCACATCGATGAGGTTGGGCACCACCGGAACCTGGTGCTCGGTGGTGACCTTGGTGAACAGCGATGCATCGGCGGGCCGGAAGCCGTGCTCGGCGGCCAGGCGCTGTAGCTCGGGATCGGTGGAGAGCAGCTTGCCGATGGTGTCGCCCTTGTCATTCAGGGGCACCACGGTGTGCTGGGACATGACCGTGGGGGACGGGTACATGAGCACCATGTCCGGCTTCAGCTGATTGTGCACGGCCGCGTCCACGTACTGGGCCTCGTAGATCCAGACCATGGGCGTCGGACCCATGCCATTGGCGAGATACTCCTTGAACGGCCCGTCGGTGCTGTTCTCGGTGTAGCCCTGACGCGTGAACAGGCGCGAAATACGGGATACCGCATAGTCTTCCGCCTTGCCGCCGCGCACGATGGTGTTGTCATTGGCGACATAGGCGGTCACGGCGAGGTACATGGCAGCGGAGTTGGACGTGCGCGGATCGGTGGTCCCCACCAGTACGTTCTTGCGCACCGGATAGGTCGTATTGCCCTCCAGTTGATCCCACTGCACCCCCTTCTCGGCGAGCGCGAGGTACTTCTCGACATCGAAAGCCGGTGTCGGACCGGGCTGTACGACCCCGGCGGCAGTCAGCAGATCCACGATCGGCTTGAAGGTGGCGATCGCCATCGGCGAGGAGAACGGCGTGTACTTGCCGCTCACGTTCTTCAGCCGCTGAATCCGTTCCGCCGCTGCCGAACTGGACGGGAACGCGAAATCGTATCTGCCCAGGTCCACCGACGTCGCGATCTGCCGCGATCCGGCCGGGTCCACCTCGACCTTGACCCCCTGCTTGGCCAGCGCGTCCACCACCCGCTGATCGGAGAAGAACGCCATCTTCTCCGACCCGACCACCCCGCGCACCGTGGTGAGCCCGGCCGGTGCCGCGGCGACAGGCTCCGAATCCGGCCCCTGCACGGCGATCACGGTCACCACCCCGACCACCGCGACCACGGCCGCCGCCGCACCCACCAGCACGGTCCGCCGCTTCACCCCCAACCGGTCCAAGGTGTCGAACAGATGACTACTGGCCGAATTCGAATTGTCCCCCAATGGAATTGCTTCCGAATTACTCGAATTCGATTGTTCGGCACTATTTTCCACTTCGACCGCTGTGAGCTCGCGCCGCACAATCCGCTCGATCAGAATGGGAACGAAATCGCGCACCTTATGACCGTCGAACCGCTGCCGGACCGCACCGACCGCAGCCTCGACCCGCTCCGCCGAATACTCCTCGCCATACCGCTCTACCAGGCGATTCGTAACCTCACGCAGTGCTTTTTCTTCCCGGGCAGCATCAACCGCCACAGCCACTCCTCGACTCACACCGGAATTGAATTGCGCGGCAAAAAGATTACGCCCAACCGCGTCCGGACAACCCTACCGGTATTCCCAGCCTCAGGACTGCCCCGGAAAAGCGTTGGTGGCGGGATTGTTCCCGAGAATGGTGTTCCAAGTGGCTTCGCGGAGAGCGGATTCGGTGAGCGCGTCCAGTGCGGTGCGGCGGATTTCCGGGGTGTCCGCGCGTTCCAGGGCGGAGTGCCACGCGGCGGCGGTATCGGCTTCGACGGTGACGGCGAGCTTGGCCGCCGGGATGGGATCGTCGACGGTGAAGGGGACCGTGTAGGCGGCGGCCGGAGCGGGGACGGTCGCGCCGAGCGCCTTCAAGGTGTCGATGGTCGCGTCGCGCCGGGCGCGATGGGCCGCGGTGCATTCGGAGACGTACTTGTCGCGGTCGTTATTGGCGTAGGCGGCGATGACGCCGTAGGCGTAGACGGCGGCGTACTCGGCACTCAGCGCATCGGTGAGTGCCTGCTGATCGGGGAGGGTCATGCGAGCAGGACTCCCGCCTGGGTGGCGCACGCGGCGCTGATCGAACCGAGCAGGCCCGCTCGGTAACCGGAGAGCTGGATCGAGAGATCGGCGGCCGAGCGCTGCGCCTGGCTCAGACCGGCTTTGAGCTGACTGACCGCGGGCGGCGGCACGGGCACCACGGGGGTGGGCGGTGCGACGCGCTTGGAGGGTGTGGTGCCGTCACCGTAAACGCCTATGGCGCGGTCGATTTCGGCCCGCAACGCATCGGCGTGCGCACCGCGCTGCGTCGCGATGGTCTGCAATGCGACGGCCTTGTCCGGGTTGGTGGCGATGGCCGCCTGCGCGGACGCGGCATCCGAGCGCGCCGACTCCTCCTGTGCCAGAAGCGGATCCGGCAGTTCCGGAGCCGCTTCGGTGGTGCACGCCGTCAACGCGCCGACGGCGGCGACGGCGAGCGCGCCACCACCGGCGAGGCGCAGCACGGCACGGCGGTCCATAGCGGATCCGGGGGGCTCGGGCAATTGCGTGACACCGGCCATAGGGCCGCTCAGACTGCTGGGCACCCGTACATGGTGCCAGCCATCGCGGCGCACCCCCGTCGTCAGGGCCGTCGGATAGGCTGTGATCTCGATCGATACGGTGCCGCGATGGGCGAGTCGGCAGCCAACACGCCGTCGCCCGGTAGCGCCGACCATGCCGAAGTCGTGAACCTCGGCTGGTCCTTTACACTCTTTCCGCGCGTTACGCTAGACCTCCCGGTGCGCAAATTCACCGGAAACTCGCACCGCCACAACCGACAACTCAATCCGTCACAACTGAACCAGGAGCCGCCCCACATGCCGATGCCGACCGAGGAAAGGGTGAGCCAGCTAGTTGCTGAGCTCGTCGAACGCCGGGGATTCGATCTCGAAGGCGTTTCGATTTCGGCTGCCGGTACAGCGCATGCCAAGGTGAAGGTGACGGTCGACAGCGATGAGGCGGCCCCACTGGACGCCGTCGCGAAACTGAGTTCGGAAATCTCGGAAATCCTCGACGAGGCAGGCGACTTCGGCGAGACCCCGTATCTGCTGGAGGTCACCACCCCCGGCATCGATCGACCCCTGACCGAGCTACGCCACTGGCGGCGCGCACAGGGCCGCAAGGTGAAGGTCACGCTCCGCACGGGCGTGCAGTCCCCGGAGGAGAAGGGCAAACCGCGTTTCGAGGCACGCGTCGGCGCCGCCACCGCAGAGCAGGTGGCGCTGGTCCTCGGCGGCAAGCGGAATCCGCACCGGGTGACGGTGCCGCTGGCCGATATCGAGTTCGCCGTGGTCCAGGTGGAGTTCTCACCACCCGGAGCCGCCGAACTGGAACTGGCTGGGGGAGTCGCGCCGGGCCGTCCCCAGCCCGGTGCGGAGGCCGTCGACACGGGTGCGCCACCCGATGAAGACGATGACGACGAAGCAACAGAAGAAGCAGTATCCGATTCACCGACCGAAGGGATCGTGGAATGAACATCGAAATCGAAGCCCTGCGCGCGATAGTCGCCGACAAGGGGATCTCGATGGAGACCGTGATCTCCGCGATCGAGTCCGCGTTGCTCACCGCCTACCGGCACACCGAGGGCCATCAGCCCAACGCTCGCATCGACATCAACCAGAAGACCGGTGTGGTGCGCGTGATGGCCCGCGAGGTCGATGCCGACGGCAACATGATCTCCGAATGGGACGACACCCCAGAGGGTTTCGGCCGCATTGCGGCAACCACCGCCCGCCAGGTCGTGCTCCAGCGACTGCGCGACGCGGAGAACGAGAAATCGTTCGGCGACTTCGCCACTCATGAGGGCGATATCGTCGGCGGCGTCGTCCAGCGCGACGCCCGCATGAACGCCCGCGGCACCATCGTGGTCCGCATCGGCAGCGAGGCGCACGGCGCCGAAGGCGTCATCCCGCCCGCCGAGCAGGTGCCGGGCGAAACCTATGAGCACGGCGATCGCATCAAGTGCTACGTGGTCGGCGTCTCGCGCGGTCCGCGCGGCCCGCAGATCACCCTCTCGCGCACGCACCCCAACCTGGTGCGCCGCCTGTTCGCACTCGAGGTCCCGGAGATCGCGGACGGTTCGGTCGAGATCGTGGCCGTGGCCCGCGAGGCCGGGCACCGCTCCAAGATCGCGGTCCGCTCCACCGTGCAGGGTGTGAACGCCAAGGGCGCGTGCATCGGCCCGATGGGTCAGCGCGTGCGCAATGTGATGAGCGAGCTCGCCGGCGAGAAGATCGACATCATCGATTACGCCGAGGATCCGGCCGCCTTCGTCGGGAATGCGCTGTCCCCGTCGAAAGTTGTATCCGTCACGATCGTCGACCCCGACGCCCGTGCGGCGCGGGTCGTGGTGCCGGACTTCCAGCTCTCGCTGGCGATCGGCAAGGAAGGTCAGAATGCTCGTCTCGCCGCCCGTCTCACGGGCTGGCGAATCGACATTCGCAGTGATGCGGCCCCCGATGTGGCCGGTTCGGTGCGCACCGAGGCGCACCGGAGCTGAGTAGGGGTTGATCTTGCCGGAGTGCTCCGGCCCGGTCGGTCCCGAGATTTGGTAAACAGACCCCCTGGATGACAGCTTGGTAACTTCCAGGGGGTACGGATGCGGAGATCGGGACATGACAGCGGTAGAGTGGACGCAGGCTCAGCGCGAGTCTTCGGCTTCTTTGCGCGCTGCACGGGTGAAATCAAGATCAGAACCCATGCGGACCTGCATCGGATGCCGCAGGCGAGAGCTGACCGTCGAACTGTTGCGGATCGTCGCCCGGGAAACCGCGGTGATTCCCGATCCGCGGCACAGACTGCCCGGAAGGGGTGCCTGGTTGCACCCCGTTTCGTCTTGTCTGAGCAATGCGGTTCGGCGCCGAGCATTCGGCAGAGCACTACGAGTGTCCGGACATCTGGATATCTCAGCCCTGGAGCATTACGTAGAGAACAGGCACGAGCACTCATGAGCACACCGTGAAGCACCAACGATGATCGGCCATCGGAAATAATCTGAGGTCGTGCGGGCCATCCCCAAAAGGGTTGCCGCGCTCGACCTCTCAGTGAGGAGAGCAGTGGCAGGCAAGGCCCGCGTGCACGAGTTGGCGAAAGAACTCGGTGTCACTAGCAAGGAACTACTCGCAAGGCTCAAGGAGCAGGGCGAGTTCGTGAAATCGGCGTCGTCGACGGTGGAGGCCCCCGTCGCACGTCGCCTGCGTGAGTCCATGACGCCCAAGAGCACCCCGGCGAATGGCACCGCGAAGCCGGCATCCGGCACCCCCGGCGGTCAGTCGCCGCGTCCGGCTGCCAAGCCGAACCCGGGTGCGAGCTCGGGACCGCGTCCCGGCGCACCCCGTCCGTCCGCTCCGGCTCCGGCGCCCGCGCCGGTTCAGGCCCAGACCCCGGCTCCGGCCGCCCCGAAGCCCGTCGCCCAGCCCGAGCAGGCCGCCCCCGCGGCCGCCGCTCCGGCTCCGGCCGTGCGCCCGGGTCCGTCCATCAAGCCCGGTCCGGCCCCCAAGCCGCCGGTGCCCGAAACCCCCGCTGCCCCAGCGGCTTCCGCGGCTCCGGCCCCGGCTCCCGCCCCGCAGCAACAGGGTCAGCGCCCCACCCCGGGTGCTCCCCGTCCGGCGCAGCCCGCGCCGCGTCCGGCGCAGCAGGCCGGTGGCCAGGCTCCGACTCCGGGCGCTCCGCGTCCCGCGGGTCCGAAGCCGGGTCCCAAGGCCCCGCGCGTCGGTAACAACCCCTTCTCCTCCGCTCCCGAGCGTCCCGCACCGCGTCCGGCTCCCGGTCAGGGCGGTCCCCGCCCGGCTCCGGGCCAGGGTGGCCCGCGTCCGGGTCCCGGCCAGGGCCCGCGCCCGGGTCAGGGTCAGAGCGGTCCGGGTCAGGGTGGTCCGCGCCCCGGTGGCGCCGGTCGTCCGGCTCCCGGTCAGGGTGGTCCGCGTCCGGCCGCCGGTCAGGGCGGTCCCCGTCCCGGTGGCCCGCGTCCGAGCCCCGGCTCGATGCCGCCTCGCCCGAACCCGGGTGCGATGCCGTCGCGTGCCGCGCGTCCGGCTCCCGGTGGCGGTCGTCCCGGTGGTCCGGGTCAGGGTGGTCCGCGTCCCGGTGGCGGCGCAGGTCGTCCGGCCGGTGCCGGTGGTCCGTACCGCGGTGGCCAGGGCGGTGCCCCGGGTACCGGTGGTGCTCCGGGTGCCGGTGGCGCTGCCGCGGGTGGTTTCCGCGGTCGTCCCGGCGGTGGCGGCGGTGGCCGTCCCGGTTCCGGTGGTGGTCGCGGCGGTGCCGCGGGTGCCTTCGGTCGTCCGGGTGGCGCGCCCCGCAAGGGTCGTAAGTCGAAGCGGGCGAAGCGCGCCGAGTACGAGAGCATGCAGGCTCCCGCCGTCGGTGGCGTGCGTCTGCCCCGCGGCAACGGCGAGATCATCCGTCTCGCCCGTGGCGCGTCGCTGTCCGATTTCGCCGAGAAGATCGGCGCCAACCCGGCCTCGCTGGTACAGGCGCTGTTCAACCTCGGTGAGATGGTCACCGCTACCCAGTCGGTGAACGAGGAGACCCTCGAGCTGCTGGGTTCGGAGATGAACTACGTGGTTCACGTGGTCTCCCCGGAGGACGAGGACCGCGAGCTGCTCGCCAACTTCGACCTCACCTACGGCGAGGACGAGGGCGACGAGGACGATCTGCAGATCCGTCCGCCGGTGGTGACCGTCATGGGTCACGTCGACCACGGTAAGACCCGACTGCTGGACACCATCCGTAAGGCGAACGTCCGTGAGGGCGAAGCCGGCGGTATCACCCAGCACATCGGCGCCTACCAGGTGCTGTCCGAGGTCAACGGCCTCGACCGGCTCATCACCTTCATCGATACCCCGGGTCACGAGGCATTCACCGCCATGCGTGCCCGTGGTGCCAAGGCCACCGATATCGCGATCCTCGTGGTCGCGGCCGATGACGGCGTCATGCCGCAGACGGTGGAGGCCATCAACCACGCGCAGGCCGCTGATGTGCCGATCGTGGTGGCGGTCAACAAGATCGATAAGGAAGGCGCGAATCCGCAGAAGATTCGCCAGCAGCTGACCGAATACGGTCTGGTCGCCGAGGAGTACGGCGGCGAGACCATGTTCGTCGACATCTCGGCCAAGCAGGGCACCAATATCGACTCCCTGCTCGAGGCCGTCGTGCTGACCGCGGATGCCACCCTGGATCTGCGGGCGAACCCGGACATGGACGCGCAGGGTGTGGCCATCGAAGCCCACCTGGACCGCGGTCGCGGCCCGGTCGCCACCGTCCTCATCCAGCGCGGCACGCTGCGCGTGGGTGACTCGATCGTGGCGGGCGATGCCTACGGTCGTGTGCGCCGCATGGTCGACGAGCACGGCGACGACGTCGTGGCGGCACTGCCGTCGCGTCCCGTCCAGGTCATCGGTTTCACCTCGGTCCCCGGTGCAGGCGACAACCTGCTCGTGGTCGAGGAAGACCGGATCGCGCGTCAGATCGCCGATCGCCGCAACGCTCGCAAGCGCAACGCCCTGGCAGCGCGCAGTCGCAAGCGGATCTCCCTGGAAGATCTGGATGCCGCTCTGAAGGAGACTTCGGAGCTGAACCTGATCCTCAAGGGCGACAACTCCGGTACCGTCGAGGCCCTCGAAGAGGCGCTGCTCGGTATCGATGTGGGCGACGAGGTGCGTCTGCGCGTCATCGACCGCGGTGTCGGTGGCGTCACCGAGACCAACGTCAACCTGGCGTCGGCCTCGAACGCGATCATCATCGGGTTCAACGTCCGTGCCGAGGGCAAGGCGACCGAGCTGGCGAACCGCGAAGGCGTGGATATTCGCTACTACTCGGTCATCTACCAGGCGATCGACGAGATCGAGAAGGCCCTCAAGGGTCTGCTCAAGCCGATCTACGAAGAGGTCGAGCTGGGTCGGGCGGAAATCCGCCAGATCTTCCGCTCCTCCAAGTTCGGCAATATCGCCGGTTGCTGGGTTACCAGCGGTTCGGTCAAGCGCAATGCCAAGGCACGTCTGCTGCGTGACAACGTAGTGGTCGCGGAGACGGTGACCATCGCGTCGCTCCGTCGTGAGAAGGATGACGCCACCGAGGTTCGTGAAGGCTACGAATGCGGTATGACGTTGACCTACAACGACATTCGCGAAGGTGACATCGTCGAGGCCTACGAGCTGCGGGAAAAGCCGCGCGACTAGGAGCAGTACACGATCCCGCCGGGCCCCTAGGGTCCGGCGGGGTTGTGCCCCTTTCCCATCCGGGTAACACACGCGCATTTCCCGGGGCGCGTTCATATGACTGAAAAGCTGTTTTTCGGAGCGCTCGAGTTCGATATCTTGCTCGGTGATGTGCATTCACTGAAGGAGAAGCGCTCCGTCCTTCGCCCGATCATCGCCGACCTGCGCAGGTTCGAGGTCAGCGTCACCGAGGGCGGAGATCATGACCGGTATCGCCGGACACTGGTAGGTGTGGCCATGGCCAGCTACGGCATGAATCACCTGACCGAAGTGCTGGACAAGTGTGAACGGCATGTCGCCAATCGTCCGGAGTTACAGTTGCTGGCGGTACGCCGCCGCGTCTTCGGACCCGAAGACTGAATCTATCCAGTGAGGAGGGCACGGCCATGGTGGATCAAGCCAGGGCACGCCGACTCGCCAAGCGGATCTCCTCGATCGTGGCTACGGCCATCGAGTACGAGATCAAGGATCCGCGGCTGCGTTTCGTCACCATCACCGATACCAAGATGACCGGTGATCTGCGAGAAGCCACCGTCTACTACACGGTGATGGGGGAAACCCTCGACACCGAACCCGATTACACCGAAGCGGCCGCGGGGCTGGAGAAGGCCAAGGGCATTCTCCGTTCCAAGGTCGGCGCGGGTACCGGGGTGAAGTTCACCCCGATCCTGTCGTTCCAGCTCGACACCGTTCCGACCGCCGCGAAGGAGATGGAGGAGCTGCTGGCCCGCGCCCGCGCCGCCGACGCTCGGGTCGCCCAGGTCGCGGTGAACGCCAACTATGCGGGTGATGTCGATCCGTACAAGAACGACGACGATACGGACGACGAAGACTGACCTGCGGTCTCCGGACCGGGAGGAGACGCCGGTGACCGAACCGGTCGACCTGTCCGAGGCGGTGTCGATTCTCGACACCGCCCGATCGGTGACGGTGCTGTGCCATGTACAGCCCGATGCCGACACCATCGGCAGCGGACTCGCCCTGGGTCTGGTGCTGCGCCGGCGCGGTGTGCCGGTGCGGGTGTCCTTCGCCGAACCCGCCGAACTACCGGTGTCCATGCGGTCGCTGCCCGGTACCGACCTATTGGTTGCGCCGGAACAGGTTCCGCGTGAGGTCGACGTGCTGGTCGCGGTCGACTGCGGTAGCGCGGGTCGGCTCGGTGCGCTCAAGGATCGGCTGGACGGTGCGCGCATCACGCTGGTGCTGGATCATCATCGGTCCAATACCCGGTTCGGTGCGGTCAATGTCATCGACGAGAATGCCGAATCCACAGCGGGATTGATCGCCCGGGTGCTCGATGCCTGGGGCGAACCCATCGATCGCGATGTGGCGCACTGTCTTTACGCCGGGCTGGTCACCGATACCGGGTCCTTCAAATGGGCCCGGCCCGGCTCGCATGCGCTGGCCGAGCGGCTGCTGGCGACGGGTATCGACGGTGCGGGCATCACCCGCACGCTCATGGATACCCACCCCTTCCAGTGGCTGCCCATGCTGTCCCGGGTGCTCGGCTCCGCGCAGCTCGATCGTGCGGCGGCCGGGGGCGCGGGGCTGGTCTATGTCTTCGTGCGCCGGGAGGACACCGTCGGGGTGCGCTCGGAAGAGGTCGAGAGCATTGTCGATCTGGTGCGCACGACAGCGGAGGCGCAGGTCGCGGCGGTGTTCAAGGAATGCCGGGGCGAATCCGAGCACTGGACCGTCTCACTGCGTTCGCATGATGCGGCCGATGGCGGTCTCGGTGTGGATGTCTCCAAGGTCGCGACCGCGCTCGGCGGTGGCGGACATCGTTATGCCGCAGGCTATTCCAGCGTCGGTACGCCGGAGCGACTGGTCGCGGCGCTGCTGGCAGAACTGGGCTGACGCGTCGCCGAGCCCGGTTACGGTGTGGCCCAGCCGGGTTCGGCTGATATGAACCCGGCCGGGTTCGGTTGACATGAACCCAGCCGAGTTCGGCTGATATGACCCAGCCGGGTTCGGCCGATTTGAGCGCAGCCGAACCCGGGTGACGGGCCCCGTCTGTCAGTCGTGCAGGCCGTCGATGACCACACCCTTCCCGGCTTCCACGCGATAGCCGAAGGTGACGGTCGACTGGGCTTGCGGTTCGAGCTCGAGTTTCCAGGTGAGGATGCCGAGATCGCCGCGTTCGGCCGGTTGCGGTTTGGCGGTGGTCTCGCGGACGGTGATGGCGGCGTCGCGGGCCACCGGGAGGCGATCGAGCACCGTGACGTTCGCGGTGCGGCCGGTGTGGTTGCTCACGGTGATCGCGTACTCGGTTTCGATCCGCCGCGCCGAGCCGAGGGTGGCCTTGGAAGCGTTGCGGCGCACCAGTTCTCGTTCGACCCGAATGCGGTCGTCCACGCCGAGGGCCAGTTCGCGCTCTTCGCCGGGAGCCCAGGTGTCGAGGTGGGTGGCCCCGACGAATTCGGATTCGTGGAACAGCGCGGCCCGGCCGGACGGCAGGGTGTGCTCGGAGGTATTGCGTGCGGTGGCGCGCAGCACCGCTTCCAGGGCCTGCACCGGGGCCGTCACATGGTCCAGCTCGGCCTCGAGGTCGAGCGCGGTGATGACCGTGCGGTGGTCGGTGCCGTCCGAGGCCACCGCGACTGCCCGCTGTGGCGTGTAGGTCGCGGCGGTGACGCCGTGTTCGACCTCGGCCACGGATTCGCGAATCGGAGCCGCCTTGCGCGCCATGGCCGGTGGCGCCGCCGCCGGTGCGGGCGCGCCGTAGCCGACCGGCACCGCGTCCATCGACGCGCCGCCCGCCACCATGGACCGCATCACCGGCCGCGGTATCTCCACGCCGATGAACCAGGGATCGAGTTCGGGCACGTCGAGCGCTTGGGCGGGCCGGGCCGTGGACAGTTGCAGACGGCATTCCGGCCAATCCTCGCCGGTGCGCTGTTCCACCAGGCCGAACCAGCGCAGCGTCAGGCCCGCATCGGTGAGGCGCAGGTCGTAGCTCGAGCTCCAGCTCGCGCCGAGCACGACGTAGGAGATATCCAGATCCACGGTCACGGCCTGTGCCGCTTCGACGGTGATGATCGCGACCTCGGTATCGGTGCGATTCTTACCGCGCAGATCGCCGAGCTGCCGCTGTACCGCCTGCTGTTCGCGAATATGCCGCTGCCGCAACTTATCTCGCTCACGACGCGCGGTATTGACGGTCTCGTACTGCGCTTCGAGATCGTCGACGAACGCGCTGACCCGTCCGCTGTCCGCCGCGGCGAGTGATTCCGCCGAGCGCCGGGCGAGCCTGTCCAGGAAGACGATTCGCGCATCGGCCGCGCGATCGGAGTCGCCGAGCGCGCCGATCGCCACCTCGAGTTCGCGTATGCGTTCCTCCAGTGCCGCGACCTGCTCATCGGTCACCGCGATCTGCCGCTCGGTCGTGATGTCGACCCCGAGCACCACCACCTCGCCCTGGCCCGCCACCCGAATCGAATCCCGCAGCAGATCCTGCGGTAGCGGCGCGACCCGTATCCGGTGTTCGCCCGCGGGCACCTCCACCTTGCCGGATCGCGTCACCCGCGCCCGATCGGGATAGACGGTGACCGCGGTGATGGCAGTGTCGAGTGAGATCATGCCCCCAGCCTGCCTCGAGTCGGCGGCTCCGCGCACGGGCTTTCCGGGCCGAGCCGGGCGGGTGGCGCGGCGATCAATTCCGCAGCGCCCGTTCGATCATCGGCCAGGAGTCGTGCAGATCCTGCTGCCAGTAGCCCCAGGAGTGCGTGCCGACCGGGCGCAGGTTGAAGGTGGCCGGGATGCCGAGGTTGTCCAGGCGGTCGCGCAGGGCCTGCGCGCATTGCGCGGTAATGGCTTCGAGGAAGCCGCCGCTGGTGAGCTGGGCGAGCAGTTTCGGCGCGTTGCCGCGAATGCCGGGTGCGTCGAGGGTGTCCAGGGGTCCGGCCAGCCCGGTGCCGGTCGAGACGTAGATGGCGGTGCCGCGCAACTGTTCGGCGTGCAGGTACGGGTCGTTGGCGAGCCAGGCGGGATCGTCCGGTGGACCCCACATATTGACCGGATTGCCGTGCCAGCGCACCACCACCGCGTCCACGAACAGGCGGCCGATCGGATCGCTGGTGCGGGCGCAGCCGCTGTACGCGCCGATGGCCCGGTACAGGCCGGGCGCGTCCAAGGCGAGCTGGAAGACCGAGGTTCCGGCCATGGAGATGCCCGCGATGGCGTTCGCGCCGCTGCCGTGCAGCGCGGAATCGATGATGGGCGGCAATTCCCGGGTGAGGAAGGTACTCCAGCGCATGCGGCCCAGTAGCGGATCGTCGGCCTGCCAGTCGGTGAAGTAGCTGCCGTTGCCGCCCAGCGGGGTGACCACGGTGACCTGTTTGCCGCGGAAGAAGTCGACGATATCGGTCTGTTCGGGCCAACTGCTGGCATCGGAGCCGCCGCCCGCTCCGTTGAGTAGATAGAGCACCGGGGCCGGGGTCGAATCATCGGGTGCGCGAAGCACTTTCAGTGCGATATCGGTGTTCATGGCGGTGGAGTGCACGCGCAGGTCGAGCAGGCCGTCCGGACTCTCGGCCGCCGTGAGCAGACTGGAACCGTCGGGTGCGGGCCGCGCGGATTCCAGTGCCGCGGCGGGTGTGCTCGGTTCCGCGTGTGCGGGGACCCCGGCACCCAGCCAGGGGATAGCCATGGCCAGAACGAGCGCGGTGAGCGGGCCTGCCGAATGCACCCTGGACCTCCGATTGCCGCGTATGGGGACGGACGGCTGGTGACGTTAGGTCGAATCCGATTCCCGGACAACGCGGATCGGCAAACTTTGGGAGACCATCCGGGCGTGGCGGACTCGGCTTGGGAATGGTCACAGACTTTGGCTGCGGTGCTGGTCAGGGCGTGGGCGGGTGGCGTTCACTCGAAAACCTGATTCATCAGGGAAGTGGAATCGAGGTCATTCATGGTCGCGTTCGGACTCTTCGGCGACTGGCAGCCCGGTCTCGGGCGGCTCACCACCTGGACGGCGTCGCCCGCCGCCCGGGCCGCGATGCGGCGGGCGCCCGCGCACGAGGTCGGACCGTCGTATCAGCAGCAGACCTATCTGCGCGCGACGCATCGCAATTCCCGGGTGGGACTGCGGGTTTCGCGATTGTGCATGATCTCGTTCGATCTCCCCGGACAGCCGGACGCGCGAGCGCTGAACGCCGCGCTGACCGCCTTCCTGCGCAGGCACGACACCTTCAGCAGCTGGTTCGAACTGGAGCCGGACGGGCGGATCGTGCGGCATGTCGGCGAACCGGAGATGATCGAGCTCGCCGCCACCGACCACGGCGAGTTCACCGATCTCGTGGAGTTGCGCGAACGGGTGCAGGCCGAAACGCCGGGACCTTTCGAATGGGATTGCTTCTCGTTCGGCGTCATCGAGCGATCCGAGTCGTTCACGCTGTACGCGGCGGTGGACCACCTGCACACCGACGGTGTGGCGCAGGCGCTTTCGTGCGTGGATCTGCTGTTGCTGTATTTCGCCGAACTGTCCGGTGACCCCGCCGAACTGCCACCGGTGAGCGGTCACATCGACTATTGCGCGCGGGAGCGGCGCATCAACGAGCGGCTCAGCCTGGAGTCGCCCGAGGTCTGGCAGTGGCTGGATCTGCTGCGGCACAACGGCGGTGACGTCCCGCGCTTCCCGCTCGAATTGGGTGGCGGCGGATACGCCCGGGGCGCACAGCAGACGCTGCCGCTGCTGCGCGAATCCGACATGCTGCGATTCGAGCAGGTATGCGCCGAGCACGGCGGGCGGTTCCTGGGCGGACTGTTCGCCGCGGCCGCGCTGGCGGAGTTCGAATTGGCGGGCCGGGAAACATATTTCGGCTTCTCCCCGGCCAATACCCGTTCCCTGCCCGGTGAGTCGGCATCGGTGGGCTGGTACACCAACCTCATCCCGGTGGAGATTCCGGTGCGGGCGGAGGACAGTTTCACCTCCCTCGTGGGGACGGCGCAGCGGGCGACCGAACGGGCCAAGGACCTCACCGATGTATCCCTGCACCGGGTACTGGAATTGGTGACGCCGGATCTCGGCATCCGGGTCACGCCGGGCTTCACCGCGCCGATGGTGTCCTATGTCGACGTCCGCAAGATGGCGGGGGCGGATCTGTTCGACGCCATCAAGGGCGGACTGTTCGGCAGCGAGGCCAGTGCGGGCGAAGTGTTCCTGTGGGTCAACAGGTTTCACGATGTGACCACGCTGACACTGCTGTTCCCCGATACCGTGCAGGCGCACGCCTCGGTGGTGCGTTATGTGCGGACGCTGACCGCGATCATCAGCGCGGTGGTCGCCGACGGGGATTACGCGGTGCGGGTCCCGGCGCTGTCATGACGGCCGGGATCACCGGCCGCGCCGCGGAATCGGCGCTCCGCCCGGGCGCGTGGATCGCCCTGGCCGCGTGCCTGCTAGCGGTGTTCATGCAGATGCTGGACCTGACCATCGTGCATACCGCCATGCCCGCGGTGGCGCTGGATCTGCGCGCGGACGGACCCGCCGAACTGCTCATCGTGAGCGTGTACGGGCTGACTTTCGCGTGCACGCTGCCCACGGCGGCCCGCCTCGGTGATTTGCTGGGGCGGCACGCGGTGTTCACGACCGCGCTGTCGGCGTTCGCTGCGGCATCGGTCTGGTGTGGAACGGCTTCCAGTGCAACGGAATTAGCGCTCGCCCGGGGATCGGCGGGGATCGCGGCGGCGCTGGTCTCCGCGCAGACCATCGCGATCATCACCGGGGAATTCCCGGAGCGGCTGCACGCCACCGTCTTCGGTATCTACGGTGCGATCGCCGGATTGGCGGGTATGGCCGGGCCGCTGCTCGGTGGTGCGCTGGTGGATGCCGACGCGTTCGGATTGAGCTGGCGCACAGTATTCCTCATCAATATCCCGCTGGCCGGAATCGCGATGGCGCTGGCCCACCGGCACCTCGATATCGTCGCGGACGCGCCGGACACTCGTCCGCGCCGGTCAGCGCGCCGCCGGGGCGAACGCTGGGTGCTGGTGCTTCAGCAGCTTGATATCGGGGGTGCGGTGCTTTCCGCGGTGGGACTCGGGTTGCTGGTGTATCCGCTCACCTTCGGCCGGGCACTGGGCTGGCCGCCGATAACCCTTGTGCTGCTGGGGCTTTCGATACCCGTGCTGGCGTTCTTCGGATGGGGACAGTATCGCCGTGCCGCACGAGGCGTCGAGCCGCTGGTACGGCTGGAGCTGTTCGGCGATCGCGGGTTCGCCGTGGGGTCGGTGCTCACCGCGATGTTCTACGGGGTGTTCACGGCGCTGCTGTTCACCGTCTCGGTCGCGGTGCAGTCCGGCCTGGGGTGGTCGGCCTCGCGGGCGGGCCTGGTCATGCTGCCCTTCGCGGTCGGAGCCGTGGCTGGTGCGCTGTCCTCGCCGATTCTGATGGCGCTGTGGGGAACTCGGGCACTCACGGTGGGGGTGACGGTATTCGCGGTCGCGCTGGGGGCGATCGCGAGCACCGTGCACGCCGCCGGGCCCGCGCTGGATATTCGCGAACTGGCGGGACCGGTGCTGGCGGCCGGAGCCGGTATGGGCTGGTTCGCCGCACCCCTGCCCGCGGTAATGCTGGCCCGGGTGGTCGATCGCGCTACCGGATCGGCCTCGGGAATCGTGCCCACGGTGCAGCAGATCGGCAGCGCACTGGGGGTCGCGGTGCTGGGCACGGTGTTCTTCACCCGAGCCGCGGCAGGGACCTATCTCGCGGCGATCACCACGGTGCTCTGGATCATGGCGGGACTGGCCGCGCTATTGGCGGTATTCACACTCGCACTGCCTCGGCGGCACCCGTGATCGCCCGCCGCGCAGGGAATCTCGCGGACAACATCGCCGCGCCCGGCACCGGGGCGGCCGACGCCGAACCTTGTTCCACGCCGGAAATGGCGAAGAGGAGCGCGGCGCGGTCCGATACGGCGGCGGGGAATTCGCCGCACGGTCGCGATGCGGCCGCGGATACGCGTCCCGAATCCGAGACATCGGCGGATTCCCTCGGGCCCGTCGAGTCCTCACCGCCGCATTCATCTTCGGTTGCCAGGATTCCGTCGGCGGCGGGGACCGATGCGGGGCGTGTGCCGCCGCCTGCCGTACCGGGTGAACAGCGGGGCGGGCGGCGAGATGAGCTGTTGCCGTGGGATATTCGCGGCGCGGTGGTGATTTCGGGGGTTGCGGCGTTGCTGCTGTGGTTGCGGGCGGGGCGGTACGGGTATTTCGGTGATGAGCTGTATTTTCTGGCGGCGGGGCGGCGGGTCGCGGCCGGGTATGCGGATCAGGGGCCGGTGTTGCCGCTGCTGGCGCGGGCGGCGGATTGGGTTGCGCCCGGATCGGTTACGGTGCTGCGGTTGCCCGCTATCGCGTGCGGGGTGGCGGCGATCTGGGTGTGTGCGGGGGTGGCGCGGGAGTTCGGGGGTGGGCGTCGGGCGCAGCGGCTGGCGGCACTGGGGTGGGCCACGAGTCCGTTTCTGATCACCGCCGCCGCGAGTCTGTCCACCTTCGCCATCGATGCCACACTGTCGGCGGTGCTGCTCTGGATAGTGTTGCGCTGGTGCCGAACTCGCGATGATCGGCTGTTTCCGGCCGCTGCGGCCGTGGCAGTGCTGGCTCTTCAGGTGAAGCCCCTGTTACCGGTGCTCGTTGCCGGAATCGCGGTTGGCGTAGTGGTTTTCGGGCCGCGACCGCTGTTCCGGCGGGCGGCGCTGTGGGCGGCGCTGGTGGTGGTCGCGCTGTCCGTCGTGCCGAGCCTGTGCTGGCAGGCGGGCCACGGCTGGCCGCAATTGGCGATGGGGTCCGTCATCGCGGATGAGCAGCGCGCGGCGACGGGCGGACTCGCCGGATTGCCGATTCAGGTGGCGCTATTGCTCGGTGTACTTGGCACGCCGCTGGCCATCGCCGGTGCGTGGGCGCTGTTCCGAATGCCCGCGCTGCGCGCCTACCGATTCGCCGGTGTGGCCGTACTGGTGCAGGCGCTGTTCGTGCTGGTCACGGTATCGCGGCCCTATTATCTGGCCGGATTGTTCCCGGTGCTGCTGGCGGCGGGCGCGATGTGGTGGGAGCGGTACGAACACCGGAGATGGTGGCGCGCGATCCGCGTGACGGCGGCCGTATCGGCCGGTATCGCGCTGGCCGTGGTCCTGATACTTCCGCTGTCGGCCTTCCGGCTGGACGATCCGACCGATACCCAGCGCGCGCTGTCCGCCCGCATGCGCCTGTACGGCGTCGACGGCTGGTCGGAACTCGTTGCCACCGTGGACTATCAGGTCCGGCGGCTGGCTCCGCGCGAACGTGCGAATACCGTGCTGATCACCCAGAATTATTGGCAGGCAGCGGCGCTCGATCAGCTCGGCGCGGAGCTGCCGCCGGTGTACAGCCCGAATCGAGGGTTCGCGTACTTCGGAATGCCACCGCCGACCGCGACCACCGTGCTCTATATCGGCGCGGATTCGGCGGAATCCACACTGCGCGACGCGTTTTCGGAGGTGCAGCCGCTGTCGCGGCTCGATGCCCCGCTCGGATTTCCGGGCATCACCAGACATGTCGTGCTGTGGCGCTGCGACCATCCGAACCGGCCATGGCAACAGATCTGGCCGGTATGGCACACCACCGCACTCGATTCGGGCGAAGGGACAACATGATGATCCACTGGAAGGGTTTGGCCGACATCACCTGGTTTCACCGGGAGTGGTCGCTACCGGAGCTATTGGAGCACAAGGGCGGTCGCACCGTCTCGGTCGTACTGCCCGCATTGAACGAGCAGGCGACCATCGCGGGCGTACTGGCGTCGATCCGGCAGCTGGTGGGCACACTCGTGGACGAACTCGTGGTCATCGACTCCGGTTCCGAGGACGACACCGTGCGCATCGCCCGATCCGCCGGGGCCACAGCGGTATTCACGCGTGAGGAGGCGCTGCCCGATCTGCCCACCCGCCCCGGCAAGGGGGAGGTGCTGTGGCGATCGCTCGCGGTGACCACCGGTGATCTGATCGTCTTCGTGGATTCGGATCTGCTCGAACCGAGTCCGCGCTTCGTGCCCGCACTGCTCGCACCGCTGCTGCTGGGTGAGGGCGTCGAATTGGTGAAGGGCTACTACCGCCGCCCGCTGGAACTGGATCCGACCGGTGATGTGGACGGCGGTGGCCGCATCACCCAGCTGGTGGCCCGCCCGCTGCTCACCGCGCTCGCGCCCGAACTCGGCGATATCCTGCAACCGCTCGGTGGCGAATACGCCGCGACCCGAGATCTATTGCACGGCATACCTTTCGCACCCGGCTACGGCGTGGAGATCGGCATTCTGCTCGACGCCTGGCAGCGACACGGCGCGGCCGCCATCGCCCAGGTGGATCTGGGCACCCGCCGACACCGCAATCGCCCCACCCACGAATTGGCGGAGATGAGTCGCCAGGTCATCGCGACCCTGCTGGACCGGCTCGGCATCTGCGATTCGGGTGTCGGCCTGGCCCGCTACCGCCCGGAGGGCGCCACCTGGCATCGCAGCGTCGGCACGGTATCGCTCGCCGACCGCCCACCCATGGCGACCACCCGCCCACTCGCGGGAGTCACCCGCCCCGGCTGGGTCGAGAGCCACCTCAGCCGCGGCATCCGATGATCTCCACCTGTTCCAAGGCGGGGGCCGTAAACATCGCCTCGGAGCCCCCGTCATCCCGGCATGTTTTTGGCCGGGAGCCACCGGCGTACTCGCACGGATCGGGTAGACCCCGGTCAGGGGCGCGCCGGGATCGCGAGGCTGATGCCAGACCGATCTCGAACATTCTGACCGGATAGCCCCGCGATTCGGGTCGTCGCCCTCCCCGCTTGTGTCAGGGCCGTGTGGGAGGGTGGCTGCATGGCGGAGACCGAGGTGGGGGTGGCGGCGGTGCAGGCGGGGCCGGGGCGGATTCTCGGGATCGCGGTGCCGACCCTCGGTGTGTTGGTCGCCGAGCCGATCTATCTGCTGTTCGATATGGCCGTGGTGGGGCGGCTGGGGGCGTTGGCGCTGGCGGGGCTGGCGGTCGGCGGATTGATTCTGGCGCAGGTGAGTTCGCAGTTGACGTTTCTGAGTTACGGCACGACGGCGCGGGCGTCGCGGCGGCATGGGGCGGGGGATGAGCGCGGGGCGATTGTCGAAGGGGTGCAGGCGAGTTGGATCGCTGCGGGGGTCGGGATCGCGATTGTCGTTGTGCTGCAGATCTTCGCGGGGCCGGTGACGCGGGCCATCGCGGGCGGTGACGATATCGCCCCGGGTGCGGAGTCGTGGTTGCGCATCGCGCTGTTCGGGGTGCCGCTGATCCTGTTGTCCATGGCCGGGAACGGGTGGATGCGCGGGGTGCAGCAGACGCGCAGACCGCTGCTGTATGTGGTTGCGGGGCTGACACTTTCGGGTGTGCTGTGCCCGGTGCTGGTGCACGGTCTGCTCGGTGCGCCGCGCCTGGAGCTGGAGGGTTCCGCGGTCGCCAATGTGGCCGGACAGGTGGTGACGGCGGCGCTGTTCGTGGGTGCGCTGGTGGCGTCCCGGGTTCCGCTCGCACCGCATATCGCGATCATGAAGGCGCAGCTGGTGCTCGGCCGCGATCTGATCGCCCGCAGTCTGGCCTTCCAGGCGTGTTTCGTTTCCGCCGCGGCGGTGGCCTCCCGCTTCGGGGCGGCCTCGGTGGCGGCGCATCAGCTGGTCTTGCAGCTGTGGAATTTCCTGGCACTGACCCTGGATTCACTGGCCATCGCGGCGCAGACCCTGGTGGGTGCGGCATTGGGGGCCGGAAATGCCAGGGGCGCACAGGGTTTGGCACGGCGGATCACCGCGTGGTCGACGATATTCGCGCTGGTGCTGGCCGCCATCTTCGCGGCGGGGTACACGGTGATCCCGAACCTGTTCACCACCGATCCGTCGGTATTGGATCGCACCCACGTGGTGTGGTGGTTCTTCGTCGGCATCATTCCCATCGCGGGCGTGGTGTTCGCCCTGGACGGCGTCCTACTCGGCGCGGGTGATGCCGCGTTCCTGCGCAATGCCACGCTGGGTTCGGCGCTGCTCGGCTTCCTGCCCGCGATCTGGCTATCGCTGGCCTATGACTGGGGCATCGCCGGAATCTGGACCGGCCTGGTCGCTTTCATGGTCCTGCGCCTGATCGCGGTATCCGCGCGCGCCCTGTCCGGTAAATGGGCGCGCGTCGGCGCGGATGTTCCGGGGCGGCTCGCCTAACCCTGTTCGGCCGCCCGCCGGGCCAGATTCTCGGCGACCTCGGCTTCCCAGTTCTCATTGGCGTGCGTGGTGTCCACCTCGAATTCGAAGCGGGCCGTCATCTCCGGCTTGATATCGGCGACATCCACATAGAACTGCTCGTACCAGCGGCGATGCTGATACACCGGTCCGTCTTCCTGGGTGAGCAGCGGATTGTCGATGCGCGTCTTGTGTTTCCAGATCTCGACGTCCTGCAGGAATCCGACGCCGAAGCTCTTACCGAACGCCTTGGCCAGCGATGCCGATTTGGCGGGCGGCAATCCCTCGATGCGCTGCACGCTCACACCCCACTGCAGCATGAACGAATTGTGCGTCACCGGATAGTGGCAATTGATCAGCGCCACTTCGACGGTCCGCTCACCGAAGTCGTTGTGCAGATAGTTGATCATGTACGACGGCCCGAAATACGAAGCCTCCGAACGCAATAGCTGCATCTCGGTGGAGTAGTTCGAGGCGGTGTGCACATCCGGCCGCCCCTTGCTGTGCAGGAACTGCGTCGCCACATGCCCTTCGAACACATTCTTGAAGAACACCGGATAGGCGTAGTGGATATAGAAGAAGTGCGCCATATCCACGTTGTTGTCGATGATTTCGCGGCAGTGCGCGCCCTCGATCAACAGCGAATTCCAGTTCCACTCACTCCATAGATCGGTGCCCATACCCTCGATATGCGGTATCGCGACCTCGGGTTGCGGCGGATTGCCTTCGGGATCGTTCCAGACGAAGAACTGCCCGTTCTCCTCGCAGGTGGCCCACGATCGCGTCTTGGCCAGCGGCGGCACCCGGCGCGCGTAAGGGATTGCGGCACAACGCCCGTCGCCGCGCCAGCGCCAATCGTGGAAGGGGCAGGCGATATTGTCGTCCTTCACGCTGCCGTAGGACAGGTCCGCGCCCATATGGCGGCAGTAGCCGTCGAGCGCGTGCAACTCGCCTTTGCTGTCCGACCAGATCACGATCTTGGTGCCGAATGCCTCGATCGAGTGCGGTTGTCCGTCCCGGAAGCTTTCGGCCAGTCCGAGGCAGTGCCAGCCGCGTGCGAAGCGGGTCATGGGCTGTCCGACATCGATGCTGCGATACTGCATGAGCCGAGATTAAGCATCCGCGCTTAAGTTGTGAAGCGTTTTCGCTTAATCCTTATGGCGGCGAACGATCACCCGCGCGGGCCGGACCGATCGATCGGCAATGGTCAGCCCGGGTTGCAGCACGCTGTCCACGGTGCGATCGGCCTCCGGATCGGCCGTGGCCGTCACATCGGCGGCCTCCATGGTCAATGCGTCGAACCCGGCCCCGGCGACGGGACTGACGATCTGCCCGCCGCGACCGGTCAGCAGCCGTTCCACCCGGCCCGCGAAGGTCTCGAAAGCGGCCTGTTCGGTCTCGGAATGCGCGGTGGCGGCCAGCGACAGCGCATCCCCGTACAGCGCGAACAGTTCCACCACCAGCGGTACATCCGCGCCCGCGCGCTCGCGCTGCGCCCGCGCCTTGGCGTCATCGGCCAGCCGTTCGAGGGTGCTCGCCTGCCGGGCGATCACCCTGGTCAGATCGTCGATGCGTTCGGCCAGCACGCCCGTGCCGTCCGCGTCGCGTTCGGGTGCCGGCCCGGTATCGCCGTCGCGATCGGGTTCGATTGCGCTGTCAGGGTTCCCGGTCGCCGCCGCGGGTTCGGTCATGCCCCGAACCTTAATCCCGATGGCCGGACATGGCTGCTACGATCGCCGCCATGGGGGTCTTCGGCATCGACCTGGGCACAACGAATTCGGCTATCGCGCGGATCGACGCGGACGGACGCCCGGAAATTCTGATCGGCATGAACGGGGAGCCGACGGTGCCCTCGGTGGTGCTGTTCGCCTCCGCCAACGACCATGTGGTGGGCGAGGGCGCGCGCAGGCAGTCGCGCCTGGATCCCGAGCATGTGTGCGCACTGGTGAAGCGGCGCATGGGCGATGCCGAATGGCGCTTCATGGCGCACGGGCAGAGCTGGTCCGCGCCCGCGGTCTCCTCGCTGATCCTCAAGAGCCTGGCCGCCGATGCCGAATTCGGCGGTGGCGGCACCGTACAGCGCGTGGTCATCACCGTGCCCGCCTATTTCGGTGACGAGGAGCGGCGCGCGACCATTCAGGCCGGCACCTATGCCGGTTTCGATGTCGCCGGTGTGCTGTCCGAACCCATCGCCGCGGCGCTGTCCTACGGTTTCGGCCGCCTGGACGGCAGTATCGATATCGGCAAGGCCGGTGGTCGCGAGACCGTGCTGGTGTACGACCTGGGCGGCGGCACCTTCGACGCCACGGTGATCGAACTGTCCGATCGGCGCATCGCGGTGCTCGCGGTCGAGGGTGATCATCAACTCGGCGGCGCGGATTGGGATGAGCGCATCGCCCTGCACCTGTCCCAGCAATTCTGTGCCGCCAACCCGGATGCCGAAGACCCGCTGGATGATTCGGCCGGATCGCAGATGCTGGTGCTGGCCGCCGAACGCGCCAAACACGAACTCAGCGAGGCCGAGCAGACCGAGGTACTGGTCGCACACGACGGTGCGCGCGCGGTGATCACGCTGACCCGCGCCGAGCTGGAGGCCATGACGGCCTCGCTCATGCGCCGCACCCTCGATCTCACCAAGGCGTGCCTGGCCGCGGCCGGACAGCGCGGGGTCGGTCAGGTGGATCGGGTGCTGCTGGTCGGCGGTTCCTCGCGAATGCCCATGGTGGCGAATCAACTTCAGCGGGAACTCGGCCTGGTCGGCGAGCTGCGCGATCCGGATCTCTCGGTGGCGCGCGGGGCCGCGCTGTACGGCGAGAAGCTGGAAATGGAACGCCTGGTCGTCGCCGATCTGGTGACGCGCGGCCGCCTGCGCGACGGTGCGGAACTGCGTGATGCGGATCCGCGGGAATTGGAGCAGTCGGTCGGCCGGGTCGCCGCGTCCTTCGGACAGCCGGTGAGCCTGGTGCGGCGCATGCTGGAAATCCAGGTCGACACCGTGGTGTCGCGCGGTTTCGGCGTGCTCGCGCTGGACAGCTACAACGGGCTGGCCGCGAGCTGGCTGGTGCACCGCAATCAGACGCTGCCGATCAAGGTGCGTCGCTCCTACGGCACCGTGCGCGCCGATCAGGATCAGATCGAGCTGACCATCGTGGAACAGCAGGGCCAGGCCGCCTCGACCCGGCCCGAGGATTCGAAAATACTGGTGGAGGGGCGGATTCGGGATATTCCGCCCGGCTATCCGGCGGGCAGTGAAGTGCGGGTCACCTTCGAGATGGGTTTCGACGGTGTGCTGCACGTGACCGCCTATCACGTGGACGCCGATCTGCCCCTTGCCCTTTCGGTGCAGACCGGGGCGACGCTGTCCCAGGCCGATGTGGCCCGCGAACTGGATCAGCTGCAGCGCACGCGCCGCCGCGCCGTGTAGAACCAGAGCCATGCACGCCTTCGACCCGAACGACTATCGCAAGCGAGTGCTCGCCGCCGTGGAACGCCGCGGCGGCATCGAGGCGTCGGATGCGTTCGAGCTCTACGACATTCCGCTCGATGAGGCGGGCACGCTCGGCGATGCCGAGGTGCGGGCGCGCATCGAGGAAGTGTGGGGGTTCTGGCAGAAACAACGCGACCACCCCAAATATCGGGTGCTGGCTGGACTGCTGGTGGATGAGCACGATGAGCTCTCCGCACCGCTGCTGCACGCCTCCTCGCGCCGGGTGGAGGCCGAGCGCGTGGAGCAGTTGCGCGAACGCCGCGATTCCGAGCGGTACGAGATGATCGACGCCGCCATCGACCGGCTGGTGCAGCGGCACGGCGGAATCCCGGCGGGCAAGGTGCCCGGGCTGGAGGATATCGGCAAGCTCAGCGGCCTGACCCCGGATCAGGTGCGTGCACGCCTGCGCCGCCACCGCATCCTCGACGAAGCGGCAGCGCCCACACCCGCCGCCACCGGTGTGAGTCCGCAACGGCGGCAGCAGATTCGCAAACTGCTCGCCGAATACGATCGCCTGCTTCCGGGCGAACCGGTCCCCACCCTGCTCGCGCTGCTGGGCCTGGATTTCACCAAGGCCCGCCAAACCGGTGAGATCCATTTGCGCGCAGAGGCTTTGCGCGCCCGCACCCGCGAACTCCCGCCGGGCCGCGTCCGGGTGGTGCTTGATGAACTACTAGTGCACGTCAGCGACTTGCTAGAGGGTGACGCCGTCGTCGACGACTACCTCCGGGCCATCATCGACGACGCCACCGACCTGCTCCGCCCCCAGGTCCGCGCCGCCGTTTTGGTCGAAGACAGCCTGGTGGCAGGCGATTACGAGTTCCTCGTCGGTGAGGCCATCGCCGCCGGAGTCGATCGCGCCGCCGCCGAGAAGATAATCCTTGCCCTGGCAGCAGAACTCGGCACCACCGTCGAGGGCAAGGATCTGCCCACGAATTCCGGTGCGACCCAGCAGGGTTCGGGCACGCCGCCGATTTCCTTCGCCCGACCTGATCGAAGCGGCTCGCGCGATACCGGTGCGACCTCCGGCCACGCGACCCCGGGTTCGGCGGCGGCGGGCGGATCGGCCGCCGGCGCTACCGGTCCATTCGCCGGGACGGGCGGCTCCGACTATCGGCGGGTGCCGCCACTGCCCCCGCCGCCGCCCGCACGGGCGTGGGAGGAGCCGTTGAAGGCGGCTCGGGCGGCGTTGCGCGCCGGGCATCCGCTCGCGGCCAAAGGGCATGTCGCACAGGCGCAGCGGTATGTCGGCGCGGACAGCGCCGGTACCACCGCGGTGCGCCCCGTCGCCGAACTCGTGGACCGGGTGCTGTCCGAGGCCGCCGTGCACTGGCGCGGTGCGACGACCGCCTGCGCCGGCAAGCGGTTCATGGAGGCGCTCGGGCATCTGGAGTATCTGGAACGCTCCGCCTCCGACGTGCCCAATCCCGACAGCCGCGGCCTGTCCCTGAATCAGCTACTGGCACAGGCGCGTTCGGCGCTCGCCGAAGCCGACCGCCTGTTCGCCGCCGCGCCGCCTGCCCCCGCCGCCGCCCGAATGCGTGCACTGCGAGCGGTTTTCGAGGTGTGCGCGGATCACGCGGGCACCGTGGCCGCACTCACGGACCTACCGGTCGAATCGCCCGGCCCGGTGACCGTCACCCGCCAACCCGATGGCACCGTGGTGATCACCTGGTCGCCGTCGGCGACCGAAGACGTCGAATACCGTGTCACCCGTGTGCAACCCGACGGATCCACGCGGGTGGTTGGCCGCACCCGGAGCACGAGGCTCGAGGACGGCGCGGCAGGCACCGGTCCGGTCCCCGTCTACGGCGTGGTCGCGTCGGTGGCAGGCCGGGCTTCGGAGATGACCCGCTCGGATACCGGCGCACATGCGGGTTCGGGCGGTGGGGCAGGCTCGGGCGGTCAAGCGCACTCCGACGGTCAGCCCGGCTCGTTCGGCCGGTCGCGTCCGAATGGTCAGGCGAGCCAGGGCGGTCCGCACGGCGGGGCGAGTCCGGCCGCCGCCACCGACACCGCCCCCGGCGGCATGCCGACCGTCACCGCGCTGGCCGAGCGCGCGGGTCTGCTCACCTTCACCTGGCCGGTAGGAATTACCGAGGTCATGGTGGTCGCCCGCGTCGACGCCCCGCCCCGCATTCCGGATGACCCCGAAGCCGATCGCAAGTGGAAGGTCACCAATACCCGCTACCAGATCGACGGCGGCGCGAAACTCCCCGTGGACCTGCCCCGCCCCTGTCACCTCGCCATCGCCTCCTGCCGCCGCGAGCCCTCGGGAACCCTCACCGTCGCAGCCGGTTTCGCCGCCACCGCCCGCATCCACCTGGACCGCTGACAGCCGCGGCCGGGGGGACCTGCGGCCCGCCGGGGTGCGCATGGGAATCTGATGGGGGCCGCCGCCGTTACCGCGAAGGCTGGTCTCGACAGGAAGGGCGGAACTGCGTGATTCCGAAACTGATGGCGGTGAGCGACATCCATGTCGGTCATTCGGGCAATAAACCCGTGGTGGAGGGGATTCGGGCGGATTCTCCGGAGGACTGGCTGATTCTCGCCGGCGACGTGGGGGAGAAGACCGATGACTTCCGGTGGGCGCTGGAAACGCTGCGCCGCCAGTTCGCCAAGGTCATCTGGGTGCCAGGGAATCACGAATTGTGGACCACGGCAAAGGATCCCGTGCAGATGCACGGTGCGGGCCGGTACGACTACCTGGTGTCCATCTGCCGCGATCTCGATGTGCTGACCCCGGAGGATCCGTTCCCGGTGTGGACCGGTGCGGGCTCGGAGGAATACGGCGGCGCGGTGACGCTGGTGCCGATGTTCCTGCTCTACGACTATTCATGGCTGCCCGCGGGCACCACCACCAAGGCCGAGGGCCTGGCGCTGGCGCGCGAGCGCAATGTGGTGGCGACCGATGAGTTCCTGCTGTCCTCGGAGCCGTACCTGACCCGCGACGCCTGGTGTCATGCCCGCGTGCAGTACACCCAGCGCCGCCTGGACGCGCTGCCCGCGGATACCCCGGTGGTGCTGATCAATCACTTCCCGCTGCTGCGTGAGATCACCGATATGCTCTGGTACCCGGAGTTCGCGCTGTGGTGCGGCACCGATCTCACCGCGGATTGGCACACCAGTTACAACGTGGTCTGCTCGGTCTACGGGCATCTGCACATCCCGCGCACGACCTATCACGACGGTGTGCGCTTCGAAGAGGTCTCGCTCGGTTATCCGCGCGAATGGCAGCGCCGCGGTCTGCCGGAGAAGCTGCTCCGGCAGATCCTGCCGACGCCGGATTACGGTGACACCCTGAACGAGTGGGGTGGCCACTTCAAGATCACCCCCGAGATGCAGGCGGCGGCCTTGAAGATGCGCGAGGAAGCCCAGCGCCGCCGGGGTCTGGCCTAGTTGGGATCCTGGACCCGGTAATCGGCCCACCACCGGCCCGCATGTTGCGCTGACGTTGCTATCTCGTGTGCGCGCGAGCGTGCGCGGCATCGGGCGGCGATGATGGAGGTATGCGCGATGTGCTGCCCCAGCTGATCGACCGGGTCCGAAAAGGCCCGGTGGTGCTGGCCCGGGTGGTCGCGGTCACCGGGGCCGGACCGCGTGAGATCGGTGCGGCCATGGTCGTGACCGGGTCGGGTGAGGTGATCGGTTCGCTCTCGGGCGGCTGTGTCGAAGCGGCCGTGGTGGAATCCGCGCGCTCCGTGCTTACCGACGGCGAGGCGGTGCTCGAGCGCTTCGGCATCGCCGATCCGGACGGGTTTGCTGTCGGGTTGACGTGCGGCGGCGAAATGGAAATCTGCCTCGAACGCGTCGATGCCGCCCGGCTCCCGGAGTTGCGGGCACTGGATCGAGACATCCGCGCCGGGCGAGCGGTCGCACTGGCGACGACGCTCACCGCGAACCCGTCATGGCTGCTCATACACCCGGCGGATCGTGCCGTCGCGCAATCGGAGGCCGGTGCCCGGGGAATGGTCGTCGGCGGTGCGGCACCCGATGGCGAGGTGCGAGCGGTATCCGGCGGCGGCGCATTTGTGAGCCGCGATGCGCTGAATATGGTGCGCGCCGGGCGAACCGGAATCATCGGGTCCGACGAATGCGCGGACAGTGCGTTCCCGGCCCGCTCGTTCGTGCAGAGTTTCGGCCCGCCCGCGCGCATGATCCTGGCCGGTGCGAATGATTTCGTGCGCGCCCTGAGCCGTCTCGGCGCACAGCTCGGCTATCGCGTCACGGTAGTCGACGCCCGCGAAACCTTCGCCACCGCAACGCGATTCCCCGCCGCGCACGAGGTGGTGGTGGATTGGCCGCATCGCTATCTGCGCGGCGAATACGCGAGCGGCCGGATCGACGATCGCACCGTGGTGTGCGTGCTCACCCACGACAGCAAATTCGATGTGCCCATGCTCGCCGAGGCGCTGAGCATCGAGCGGATCGCGTTCGTCGGTGCGCTGGGTTCGCGCCGCACCCATGCCGATCGAGTGGAACGTCTGCTCGCGGCGGGCGTCACATCGGAACAGCTCCGGCGGCTGCGCAGCCCGCTCGGCCTGGATTTGAACGCCTCCACACCGGATGAGACCGCCGTTTCCATTGCGGCGCAACTCATTGCCGAGTCCGGACGCGCCTCGGGCCGCCCGCTCGATGAGACGGACGGCCCGATCCACTACTGATCGTGGTCGATTCCCGCACCGGCGCACGATGATTCAGCCCAGCGCGACCAACGCGGTAGCGCCCAGGAAGATCACCTGCACCACTGCCCGCAGCGGCAGCGGCATGGTCTTCACCCCGACATCCTCCCGGGCGGCCCGCACATTCGCCGGAAACATGATGAGCAGCAGCAGGAATAGCGCCACGGCCGCGATCCGCGGGAAGGGCGGCAGCAGCAGTCCCACCGCGCCCGCGATCTCCAGCACGCCGGTGAGCGTGACCATGGCGGCGGCATTGGGGAACATCGTCGGAACCATGGCGATCAGGCCGTCCCGCTTGGGCTGAATGAAGTGCGCGCTCGCGGTGAGCGCGAACATGGCGGCCAATCCCAGTGCCGTGCTGTGCGGCCAGGAATCGAGCCAGGCATTGCCGGTGACCCAGCCGAGCAGTCGGGTGAGTGCGGTGACGACGGCGAGTACGAGCAAGGGGGCCATCGGGTTCTCCTGCGTTTCGAGCAATCTTGACAGTGGAAAGATTAGATCCGCACGAGGAACTTGTCAATGGCAAGATTGCCGGTCATGATGGGGTCATGGCGAAGACCAGTTATCACCACGGCGACCTGCGGGCCACCCTGCTGGCCGCGGCCGCCGAACAGATCGCCGCCGACGGCGTCGACGCGATCTCCCTGCGCAGCCTGGCCCGGCGCGCGGAGGTCTCCCACGCGGCCCCCGCGCATCACTTCGGCGATCGGGCCGGATTGCTCACCGCACTGGCCATCGAGGGCTTCGAATTGCTCACCGCGGAGTTGAACGCGGCCGACGGCGATTTCCGCGCCGCCGCCATCGCCTACGTCCGCTTCGCACTCCGGCATCCCGGTCACTTCGACGTCATGTACCGCCGCGATCTACTGCACACCGATGATGCGCGACTTGTGCAGGCGCGCAATCGATCCGGCGCCGCCCTGCGCGCCGGAGCGGCCGCCAACCAACCCGATCCCGGCGAACAGCCGCAGCTGGCGACCCAGCTCGCGGCCTGGTCGATGGTGCACGGTTTCGCCGTACTGTGGCGCGAGGGCGCACTGGAGCAGTCACCGCTCAATTTCGAACCCGATCCGGAAGCCCTGGCCCGCAGCATGATCGCCACGGTCCGATTCGACTGACCGAAGCCGGGCATGGGGTCGGCACCCGGTGGGCCCGGGTGTCCGGAGCTCGGCCGGTAGGCTCTTGACCGGTAAGTGGTGGTGCTATCAGGAGGCGGTCATCGAAGAGCGGACGGTCGCGGCGACGGAGTCGGCGCGCATTCTCGGCAGAATTCTTCCCGACGGTATCGCCGCGGCCGAACTGACGGCGTACCCCGAGGACCTGAAGGCCCATCCCGCCGAAGAGCATCTGATCGCCCGGGCCGTGGAGAAGCGGCGGCGCGATTTCATCGGCGCGCGGCATTGCGCCCGGCAGGCGCTGACCCAGCTCGGCGAGCCCGCGGTCGCCATCGGCAAGGGCGAGGACGGCGGCCCGCAGTGGCCGCGCGGTGTGGTCGGCAGCATCACCCACTGCGACGGCTACAAGGCCGCGGCGCTGGCGCACAAGCTGCGCTTCCGATCCGTCGGCATCGACGCCGAACCGCATGCGGCGCTGCCCGACGGTGTACTCGATTCGGTCAGCCTGGCTCCCGAACGCGACTGGCTCAAAGCCGTATTGCCCGGCACCGGACTGCATTTGGATCGATTGCTGTTCTGCGCCAAGGAGGCCACCTACAAGACGTGGCGTCCGCTCACCGGCATCTGGCTGGGTTTCGAGGACGCGCACATCACCTTCACCGTCGATGAGGAATCCGAGGGCACGGGTGCGGGCACCTTCCACACCGAACTGCTGATTCCGGGCCTGGCCATCGATGGTGGCGCACCCCTGAAGAGCTTCGACGGCCGCTGGCTGATCTCGGACGGCCTGATTCTGACCGCGATCGTGGAGGGCTGATGAGCGAGAAGCGCACCCCGGTCGTCGACGCCCTCGGCGGGCTGGTGATCGTCGATAAGGAACAGGGCTGGACCAGTCACGATGTGGTCGCCAAGAGCCGGGGGATATTGCGCACCAAGAAGGTCGGGCATGCGGGCACCCTGGATCCGATGGCGACCGGCGTGCTGGTGCTCGGGGTCGAGCGGGCGACCAAACTGCTCGGGCAGCTGATCCTGACCACCAAGGCGTACACGGCCACGATTCGGCTCGGCCAGTCCACCATCACCGATGACGCCGAGGGCGAGGTCACCGCGACCACCTCCGCGGCGCAGGTGACCGATGCCGAAATCGCCTCGGGCGTAGCCGAATTGACCGGCGATATCCAGCAGGTGCCCGCCACGGTCAGCGCCATCAAGATCAACGGTGAGCGCGCCTACGCCCGCGCCCGCGCCGGTGAGGATGTGCAGCTGGCCGCGCGCCCCGTCACCGTCAGCCGCTTCGACATTCTGGAGCGTCGCGATATCGACACCGGCACAGAACAATTCGTGGATCTCGATGTCGAGGTCGAATGCACCTCCGGCACCTACATTCGCGCACTGGCCCGCGACCTCGGCGAAAAGCTCGGCGTTGGAGGGCATCTCACCGCATTGCGCCGCACTCGGGTCGGCCCGTTCACCCTTGAACAGGCTCGCACCCTGGAAGCGCTGCAGGCCGCCGCCACGGCTGGCGATCCGCTGCTGAGCCTCGATATCGACGAGGCCGCGCGCGCCGCCTTCCCGATCCGCGAGATCACCGACACCCAGGCCGATGACCTCCGCAACGGCCGCTGGCTCGATCCGGCGGGCATCCAGGGCGTCTATGCCGCAATCGATTCCACCGGTCACGCCATCGCCCTGCTGAAGGAGAGCGGTAAGCGCGCCTCCTCGGTCATGGTCATCCGCCCCGCGAATCTCTAAGGGGCTTGGGCCGCAAGCGGTTCCAGCGCCCCCAGTAGTGCGCCGACGCACACATCGCGCAGCACCGGCCGGGGGCAGGACGGGTTCTCCAGCCATTCCACGGTGAGGACCCGCACGAAGGTCAGCCAGCTCATGATGACCGCCGAGAACAGTTGGCGCGGTTGACCTTCCACACCCAGCACGTCGAGCATCCGTTCGCGCAGCGTGGCCAGCTCGCCGGTGATGATGGCCTGGATGGCCGGATCGCCGATCAGTAGGCGGTTGGCCACCACCACGGTCTTGGCATTGGCTTCGAAATAGTCGAAGTGCACGTCCAGCCCCGCCGCGATCTGATCGGCCAGGGGAATGTCCGGGTCCAGGCTGGTATCGACCAGCAGCTGTTCCGCCGCCTGCTGGTACACGGCCGCGAAAAGCTCGGGCTTGCTGGGGAAGTGGCGGTAGAGCAGCGCCCTGGAGATGCCCGCCGCGTTCGCCACGTCCTCCATGTGCACGGTCGGGTAGTCGTGCGTGGCGAACAGCCGCGCGGCGCTGTCGATGAGCTGGCGGCGGCGTTCGTCGGGGGAGAGGCGGCGGCGGGTCACGGGATCAGCTTAGTTGACGCGTGTCTACTAGCGTTCTAGCCTCTTAGTAGACGCGCGTCAACTAAGCGGGAATCTTTGGGAACCAACTCGATTCGGGAGGATCGAATGACCGCAGCACTCAAATGGCTGAGCCTGCTCATGGGCTACGCCTGTGTCGCCATCGGGATTTTCCATATCGTGGCCGGTATCGACGGCATCCCGGATATGGGATCGGACGGGGCCACCGCCGATAGCCAGACCAGATTCTTCGGCGCGATCTTCCTCGGCTACGGCCTGGTCTGGCTGCGGGCGGCGCGGCGCGATCCGGTGGACACCACCGCCATCCGCTGGCTCGCCGGAATCTTCGCCCTCGGCGCGTTCGGCCGCGCGGTCTCCATCGCGGTGCACGGCTGGCCGCACTGGTTCCAGCTGGTGCTCACCGCCATCGAGGTGGCGCTGCCGCCGGTGTGGTTCTGGCTCGCCGCCGTCGAGGACCGCCGTCCGCGCACCGGCCCTGCCGCCGTACCGGGCGGGGCACTTCCCACCCACTGAGCTGTGCGGTGGCGTGTCGAATCAGCCTGGGGGACAGCCGTGATGATCTCACCGGTAATGCGCTACCACCCTGGGCGACACCTGCGCGGCCTACAGTGCTCTGGTGGTGGAATTGCGGCAGTTGCGGTACTTCGTGGCGGTAGCGGAAGAATTGCACTTTCGCCGGGCCGCGGAGCGGCTGTTCATTTCCACGCCCACGCTGAGTCAGCAGATACGCGCCATCGAGCGTGAGGTGGGCGGGCCGCTGCTGATCAGGGGATCGCAGGGGGTCGAATTGACCGCCGCCGGTGAGGTACTGCTGAAGACGGCGCGGAACGTGCTGGACGCCGCCGAAACAGCCTTGCGCGAGACGCGGCTGGTGGCAGATCCCGAGCGCGCGGTCTTCCGGCTCGGTGTGGTGAACGGCGCGCCGACCTGGCTGCCCGCCCGCATCGAGGCGCTGCTCAAGGCGCGGCAGCCCGGTGCGCGGGTGGTGCTCACCGGCGGCCCGAGCGCCGATCAGGTGCGATTGCTCGATCGCGAGGATGTCGATCTCGCGGTGCTGCGCATGCCGATTCGGCTGCCGGACCATCTGACCAGCACCTGTATCGCCGCCGAGGAGCTCGGCATCGTGATGTCCCGCGAGCATCCGCTCGCGGGCCGCGACACCATCGAACCGGCGCATCTGAGCGATCAGGAATTGATCATGTTCGCCCGCGATACCGCACCGGAACTGCACGATTCCATGCTCGCCCAATTGCGGGAACGCGGTGCGGCCGTCGCCCTCAGTGAGAGCGCCATGAGCCATGCGCAAATGCTGTCGCTGCTCCCGATGCGCCCCGCCGCCATCGGCCTGGGCTCGTCCCGCACCGCCTCCGCGCCCGGATTGGTCTGGCGCCCACTGCAACCGCGCCCCCTGGTGGTGAACTACGTGGCCGCCTGGCGTCCCGCCGCCCGCAACTCCGCCCTGCACACCGTCGCCGAAGCGCTCACCGGCGGTATCCGATTCGCACCCTGACCGCCACCGTTAGCCCGCCGCTAACCCGGCTTCGGGGCTGCGACATGGACGGGCGCTGTCAAGGCCGGTTGGCTGAATGGCATGACACACAAGGGATTCGAGAACGAGATCGGCCGCGCGGTAGTCATCGGCGGCGGTTCGGGTATGGGCCTGGCGATCGCCGACGCACTGCTGGCGGCGGGAGCGGAGGTGACGATCGTCGGCCGCTCGGCCGAGCGCCTCGCCGACGCGGTGCGCGAGTTGGGCGACGGAAAACTGAACGCCATCGCCGCGAACGTCGGTGACGAGGAACAGGTCGAACGGCTCTTCGACACCATCGGCGCGGTGGACCATGTGATCACCACCGCCGGTGACACCACCGGAACCTACGGCCCCATCAAGGATTTCGACTTCACCAACGGCCGCGGTTTCATCGAGACCAAACTGATCGGCTCCATGCTGCTGGCCAAACACGCCCGCATCACCCCGGGCGGATCACTCACCTTCACCTCGGGAATCGCCGCCTACCGTCCCGCGTCCGGCGGTGCCATGGTGGCGGCCGTCAACGCGGCCCTGGAAGGTCTGGCCCGCGCCCTCGCGGTGGAACTCGCCCCGACCCGCGTCAACGCGGTCTCCCCGGGCTGGGTGCGCACCGGCATCTGGGACAAGATGCCCTGGGACGATCGGGAGGACCGCCTGCGCGCCATGGCCGACAGGCTCCCCGCGGGCCGCCTGGGTGCCCCGGAAGACATTGCGCAGGCGGCGCTTTCGCTACTGCGCAACCCCTTCATCACCGGCACCGTGCTGCACGTCGACGGCGGTCACCGACTGGTCTGAGGCTTGCGTCCCGCGGGACACGGCTCAGCGAACCGCTGGTCGCTAGTTCTCGTGGGTGAGCCAAATCGCCTCGGCCGCAATGCTGCCGAGATCGATGGTGCGATCGTCCACCCGCACCGCGATGGTTCCGGCGAAGTCCCGCCGCTCCACCACCGCGATCGGCGTATCGAGGGCGATACCGAGCGAATCGAAATAGCGCAGCATCGCCGGATCCGAATCCGAGATGCGCGCGACCCGCCCGGTCTCGCCATCGCCGAAATCGCTCAGCTGCCGGGCGGGCGGGGTCGGCACCGCACCGTCCACCGAGGGGATGGGGTCGCCGTGCGGATCCCGGTCCGGGTAGCCGAGTTTGGCGTCGATGCGCAGCATGAGCGTTTCGGAGACGGCGTGCTCGAGCACCTCCGCCTCATCGTGGACTTCATCCCAGCCGTAGCCGAGTTCATTGACGAGGAATGTCTCGATGAGCCGATGCCGGCGCACCATGGCAATGGCGGCGCGGCGGCCGTCCTCGGTCAGGGTGATGGCGCCGTAGCGGGCGTGTTCCACCAATCCCTGATCGGCGAGCTTGCGGACGGCCTCGGAGACGGTCGAGGCCGACACTCCGATCCGTTCGGCCAGCAGTTTGGTCGACACCTTCTCCTGGGGCGACCATTCCTGCGCGGTCCAGATCACCTTCAAATAGTCCTGCGCGACGGAGGACAGAACCGGCGCGACACTGGTCGCGACGGCGGTGGAGGTACCGGTGGGTTCGGACGGATCGGCCAGCTCGCGGCGCGTGGCGATGTCTCGTTTTCCGGGCACGTCACCGAGCTTAGGCACAGCCGCAGCGGTTTCCCACATCGGCGCGCACGCTGGTCGGCAAGGCCGCGCGGCACAGGTTACGGGCGGCTGCGCGCGGGTGAACGGGCGATGACGAGCACGCTCGCCGCTGTGAAGATCCGCACGGCCGAATATTGTCCGAGACGCGCTTTCAGTAGGCTTCCGGTGTGCAGAGATGGCGAAGCCTCGACGAGATGCCCGCGGAGTGGGGCCGGTGCGTGCTCACGATCGGGGTGTTCGACGGCGTCCACCGCGGTCACGCCCAGCTCATCAGCCGTGCGGTGAAATCCGCTGCGGTGCGCGGTGTTCCGTCGGTCCTGATGACCTTCGATCCGCATCCGCTCGAGGTGGTGCGGCCCGGTGCGCATCCGGCGCAGCTGTCCACGCTGAATCGCCGCGCGGAGCTGGTGGAGGAACTCGGCATCGACGTCTTCCTGGTCATGCCGTTCACCAAAGATTTCATGAAGCTGACGCCCGAGGAATACGTGCAGGAGTTGCTCGTCGACAAACTGCACGTCTCCGAGGTCGTGGTCGGCGATAACTTCACCTTCGGCAAACAGGCCGCGGGCACCGTGGACACCATGCGTGAACTGGGCGCGCGCTTCGGTTTCGAGGTCGACGGCGTGCAATTGCTCGGCGAGCACGCGGTCACCTTCTCCTCGACCTATATTCGCGCCTGCCTGTCCTCGGGTGATGTGGCCGCGGCCGCCGAAGCCCTGGGCCGCCCGCATCGGGTGGAGGGCGTTGTCGTGCACGGTGACGCCCGCGGTCGCGCGCTCGGCTTCCCGACCGCCAATGTGGCACCCGTCCCGCGCGGCGCGATTCCGGCCGACGGCGTCTACGCCGGATGGTTCACCGCCCTGGACGACCCCGATCAAGTGCGCCGCATGGCGGCCATCTCGGTGGGCACCAATCCGACCTTCGAGGACGGCCGTTCCCGCACGGTCGAACCGCATATCCTCGATTTCGACGGCGATCTCTACGACAAGCACGTCGCGGTGGATTTCGTCGAACAGCTGCGCGGAATGCGCAAATTCGACTCCATCGAGGAACTGGTTGAGGCCATCGGCCGCGATGTCGACCAGGCCCGCAAAGTGCTCACCGCCCAGACCGTCGATTAGCCCCGATTAACAGTCCAGGTCAGCGGTCCGGTAACCTGATCCGCTGGGTTTGCTGCGGTCCGCGGCAGCGCCCGACCGGGCTCGCCCGGGACTTTTCGCGCGGACTGGAAATTCAGGAGCAATGCTGTGGCTTTGACCACCGAGCAGAAGAAGGCCATTCTGGCCGAGTACGGCCTGCACCCGACCGACACCGGTTCTCCGGAGGCTCAGATCGCGATGCTGTCCAAGCGCATCGCCGATCTCACCGAGCACCTGAAGGTGCACAAGCACGATCACCACACCCGCCACGGTCTGCTCGCGCTGATCGGTCGCCGTCGTCGCCTGTCGAAGTACCTGCAGGCCAACGACATCAACCGCTACCGTTCGCTGATCGAGCGTCTGGGCCTGCGTCGCTGATTTTGCTGACGCATCGTCGCGCATTCGCGCGACACAACACGACTGCCGCAGGCAGTTGACGAACCGGCCGACGGGGAGGCATAGAATCTCCTCGTTGGCCTTTCGTGCATCCGGTGAACGCTGCCGTATGCACGCCAACATGAGCCGTATGCATCCGTCGCGTGGCGTCGGTCTTCGGTAGTGGCTTTTCGGGGCGCAGCAAGAGGAGATACACCGCGCGCCGGAGGGCTTCGATCGATGACCGCCTCCGCGTCGCCGTCTCCAAGGGGAGATGGCCGGATGTGCGCCCGGAGACCAGGAGGGTCCTCGAGCGCCCGTGCCGGGTACGACTCGCCCCGTCAAGGGGACAAAACAGCTGGATCGCGTCATGCCCATCGGGGCGGTGGCGCTGGTATCCGGCGAAGACGAGAGGTTGAGAGAAGAGAATGACCGAAACATTGACCAGTTCCGCCGCCGAGGTCGAGCCCGGCGTATTCGAGTCCGTCGCGCTGATCGACAACGGCGCCTACGGCACCCGCACCATCCGTTTCGAGACCGGCCGCCTCGCCAAGCAGGCCGCCGGTTCGGTCGTCGCCTACCTGGACGACGAGACCATGCTGCTGTCGGCGACCACCGCCGGTAAGCACCCCAAGGACCAGTTCGACTTCTTCCCGCTGACGGTGGACGTCGAGGAGCGCATGTACGCCGCGGGCCGCATCCCCGGCTCGTTCTTCCGTCGCGAGGGCCGTCCCTCCACCGACGCCATCCTGACCTGCCGCCTGATCGACCGGCCGCTGCGCCCGTCCTTCGTCGACGGTCTGCGCAATGAGATCCAGGTCGTCGTGACCGTCATGTCGCTCGATCCCAAGGATCTGTACGACGTGGTCGCCATCAACGCGGCGTCGGCGTCGACTCAGCTTGCGGGCCTGCCCTTCTCGGGTCCGGTCGCCGGTGTGCGCGTGGCCCTGATCGGTGATCAGTGGGTCGCGTTCCCGACCGTCGAGCAGCTCGAGGGCGCCGTGTTCGACATGGTCGTCGCGGGCCGCGTCGTCGAGGGTGACGTCGCGATCATGATGGTCGAGGCCGAGGCCACCGACAAGGTGCTCGCCCTCATCGCGGACGGCGCCACCGCGCCCACCGAAACCGTTGTGGCACAGGGCCTCGAGGCCGCCAAGCCGTTCATCGCCCGGCTGTGCAAGGCGCAGTCCGACCTCGCCGCGCTGGCCGCCAAGGAGACCGCGGAGTACCCGGTCTTCCTGCCGTACCAGTCCGATGTGTTCGAGGCCGTGCTGGGCACCGCCAAGGAGGAGCTGAACGAGGCGCTCTCCATCGCGGGCAAGCATGAGCGCGAGGACAAGATCGACGAGATCAAGCTGGCCGTGCTGTCCAGCCTGGCCGAGACCTTCGAGGGTCGCGAGAAGGAGATCGGCGCGGCGTTCCGCTCGGTCACCAAGAAGCTTGTGCGCCAGCGCATCCTGACCGACGGCTTCCGCATCGACGGTCGTGGTCTGGCCGATATCCGCGCCCTGTCCGCCGAGGTCGCGGTCGTCCCGCGCGCCCACGGTTCGGCGCTGTTCGAGCGTGGCGAGACCCAGATCCTGGGTGTCACCACCCTGGACATGGTCAAGATGGCGCAGCAGGTCGACTCGCTCGGCCCGGAGACCTCCAAGCGCTACATGCACCACTACAACTTCCCGCCGTACTCCACCGGTGAGACCGGTCGCGTTGGCTCGCCCAAGCGTCGCGAGATCGGCCACGGCGCGCTCGCCGAGCGCGCCCTGATGCCGGTGCTGCCGTCGCAGGAAGAGTTCCCGTACGCCATCCGTCAGGTGTCGGAAGCGTTGTCCTCCAACGGTTCCACCTCGATGGGCTCGGTCTGCGCCTCGACCCTGTCGCTGCTGAACGCCGGTGTGCCGCTCAAGGCCCCCGTCGCCGGTATCGCCATGGGCCTGGTGTCCGACACCATCAAGAACGACAAGGGCCAGGACGAGGTCCGCTACGTCGCGCTGACCGATATCCTCGGTGCCGAAGACGCCTTCGGTGATATGGACTTCAAGGTCGCCGGTACCCCGGAGTTCGTCACGGCTCTCCAGCTGGACACCAAGCTCGACGGCATCCCGTCGCAGGTGCTGGCCGGTGCGCTGAACCAGGCCCGCGATGCCCGCATGACCATCCTGGACGTCATGGCCGAGGCCATCAACATCCCGGACGAGATGAGCCCGTACGCCCCGCGCGTCACCGCCATCAAGATCCCGGTCGACAAGATCGGCGAGGTGATCGGGCCCAAGGGCAAGGTCATCAACCAGATCACCGAGGAAACCGGCGCCAACATCTCGATCGAAGATGACGGCACCGTCTACGTCGGTGCGACCAACGGCCCCGCGGCGCAGGCGGCGATCGATCAGATCAACGCCATCGCGAACCCGCAGTTGCCGAAGGTCGGCGAGCGCTTCCTGGGCACGGTCGTCAAGACCACCGCCTTCGGCGCGTTCGTCTCGCTGCTGCCGGGCCGTGACGGCCTGGTGCACATCTCCAAGCTGGGCAACGGCAAGCGCGTGGCGAAGGTCGAGGACGTAGTGAACGTCGGCGACAAGATCCGCGTCGAGATCGCCGATATCGACAACCGCGGCAAGATCTCCCTCGTCCCGGTCGACGAGGACTCGGCGGACAGCGCGGACAGCGCTGTCGCCGAAACCGTCGCGGCCGAGTGATTGTCGTACGTCTGACGTAAAGTGCGGTGGCCCCTTGCTCCGATAATGGAGTGGGGGGCCACCAATCTTTGAACTACACAAGCTCTTCGAGGCACGAACCGCGGGTTGGGAAGCATGGGTCGGAAGAAGGACACTCCACTGTCGGCTAAGAGTTCTGCACTGGTCCGCTCCACCAACGAGGTGCCGTACGCCGATACCGGTGTGCGCCGGACGGTGCTGCCCGGCGGGCTACGGGTCGTCACCGAACATGTACCCGGCGTGCGCTCGGCCTCCATCGGCGTATGGGTCGGCGTCGGCTCGCGCGATGAGGGCTCGACGGTCGCCGGTGCGGCGCATTTCCTGGAGCATCTGCTCTTCAAGGCCACGCCCACCCGGTCCGCGCTCGATATCGCGCAGGCCATGGATGCCGTTGGCGGCGAACTGAATGCGTTCACCGCCAAGGAACAGACCTGCTACTACGCGCACGTGCTGGACGAGGATCTGCCCATGGCGGTGGATCTGGTCACCGATGTGGTGCTGAACGGTCTGTGCCGGGCCGAGGATGTCGCCGTCGAACGGCAGGTCGTGCTCGAAGAGATCTTCATGCGCGATGACGATCCCGAGGATATGGTCGGCGACGCCTTCCTGACCGCGCTGTTCGGCGATCATCCGATCGGCCGCCCGGTGATCGGCAGCGTCGAGACCATCGAGGGCATGAACGCGCCGCAGCTGCGCTCGTTCCATCAGCGCCGGTACCGCCCGGACCGCATGGTGGTCGCGGTGGCGGGCAATATCGAACACGAGCACACGGTCGAGCTGGTGCATCGCGCCTTCGCCAACCGGCTCGATCCGGCATGCGAACCCGCACCGCGCCGCGAGGGCAAATTCCGCCCGCGCGCCACCCCCGAACTCATGCGCATCTATCGCGAGAGCGAACAGGCGCACCTGGTATTCGGCACCCGCGCCTTCGGCCGCCACGAGGGCGATAAGCGCTGGCCGCTGTCCATCCTCAACACGGTGCTCGGCGGTGGCCTGAGTTCGCGTCTGTTCCAGCGCATTCGGGAGGAACGCGGCCTGGCGTACTCGGTGTACTCCAGCGTCGACACCTTCGCCGATACCGGCGCGTTCTCGGTCTACCTCGGCTGCCAGCCCGAAAACCTCGGCCAGGTCACGAATCTGGCCCGCGGCGTACTGGAAGAGGTTGCCGCCGAAGGCATCACCGACGCCGAATGCGCCCGCGCCAAAGGCTCCCTGCGCGGCGGCCTGGTGCTGGGCCTGGAGGACTCCGGCTCCCGCATGAACCGCATCGGCCGCAGCGAACTCAGCTACGGCAACCACCGCAGCGTCTCCGAAACCCTGGCCCGCATAGACGAAGTCACCACCGACGAGGTCTCCCGCATAGCCGCCAAACTCCTCTCCCGCCCCTTCGCCGCCTCGGTAGCCGGCCCCTACCGCCGCACCCGAGACCTCCCCGCCCCGGTCCGCCGCCTGGTGGATTGAGCGGAAGCCTCGCACCCGGGTCAGGAGTGCGCACCCGAGCCCGTGCGGATCGGGTGCGCAGGATGAGCGAGGGTGCGGCAGCCGCAGGTCCAGCGGCGCTGAAACCTGTGTGGCGCTGAACCTGTGCGGCGCTGAAAGCGCGCGGTGTGCTCCGGATCAGTGCTGTCGAATCGCAGCGGGAGCCTCGTCGGGGATCGCGAGTCGCCGACTTCTCCCGCGCTGGTTCACCACCCGGCGATCGAAGGGGTATGCCGCACCGGATCTATCCGGTGCGGCGGCACAGGGGCATTGCGTTGGCGGTGTCGTGGACGCCGATTTGCGGCAGACTGGCTCGGGTGACGACTCTCAGCAAAGGGGCCAATGTCCCCGTGGCCGCCAATGCCGTTCGAGCCGTACTGGCGTGGTCGGGGGGACCCGGGGTGCCCGCCGTCGATGCCTCCGCGCTATTGCTCACCGCTGCGGGGAAGGTGCGCAACGATGTGGATTTCGTGTTCTACAACCAGCCGGGGCATCCCAGTGGCGCGGTGCGGCATCTCGGCAAGCGCGGGGATTTCGATGCGCTGGAAGTGAATTTGGCCGGGGTGCAGCCGGATATCGAGCGAATCGCATTGTGTGCGTCCGCCGATGGCGGGACGTTCGGGCAGGTGCCCGGGCTGCATCTGCGGGTGGTGGATGCCGCCACCGAGGCTGAGATCGCGCGCTTCGATATCGCGGCCGGACCCGAGACCGCCATGCTGTGCGGAGAGTTGTATCGGCGTAGCGGGGCCTGGAAGTTCCGGGCCGTGGGTCAGGGCTGGTCCAGCGGATTGGCCGGGCTGGCAACCAATTTCGGTATCACCGTGGATGATGACACGTCGGCGCAGCCCGCGCCCGCCCCATACTCACCGCAACCTGCCGCCTACGCCCCGCCGCCTGTGCCCCAACCTCCCGCCTACGCTCCGCCGCCCGCGCCGCAGTCTCCCGCGTACGCGCCGCCGCCCGTGCCGCAGGGATCGCATATGCCGCCCACGCCGTCGTATCCGGTTGCGCCGCAACCCGCTTCGTATACACCGCCGCCCGCGGCCCATCAGCCCCCGCCGCCTCCGGGATATCAGCCCGCGCCGCAGCAGTTCGCGCAGCCGGGTGGTCAGCCCGCGATTCGGCTGACCAAAGGTGAGGAGCAGCTGCCGGTCGATATGCGAAAGCGGTTGTCGCTGCGCAAGGAACAGGTCGCGGTGAGCCTGGCCAAGCATGGTGTGCAGCAGTTGAACGCGCGGGTGATCCTGGTGCTCGATGCCTCCGGATCGATGACGCCGCTGTACGACAAGCAGCTGGTGCACCGCGTGGTGGAGCGGATGGCGGCGGTCGCGGCGCAGCTCGATGACAATGGCGCGATGCAGGCGTGGACGTTCGCCAGCAATCCGGCGCGACTGCCGGATCTCACCATCGCCGATATGCCGCAGTGGATTTCGCTGCATGTGCGCTGCGGTCAGCTGTCGCTGTTCGGCGGTCGCAAACGCGGTCGCGCGCTGCAACCGGGTCAGGTCGATATGAAGGCCGTCGGCATTCAGAACGAGGAGCAGAAGGTGATCGCGGAGGTGCGCAACTATGTGCGCGCCACCCCGCAGCACGGCCCGACGCTGGTGCTGTTCTTCTCCGACGGCGGCGTCTACAAGAACCGCGAGATCGAACAGGAATTGCGGGCCGCGGTCGAGGAGCCGATCTTCTGGCAGTTCGTGGGCCTGGGCACCCGCTCCGGGTACGGCGTGCTGGAGCGCCTGGACACCATGGCGGGCCGCCGCGTCGACAATGTGGGTTTCTTCGCCGTGGACGATATCGACCAGATCACCGATCCGGAACTCTACGATCGCCTGCTCACCGAGTTCCCGGCGTGGATCAACGCGGCCACCGGGGCGGGCATTCTGCGCTGAAAACCCGCCGCCGCGTAGGCAACTCGCGTCGGCGGGGGAGTCGCACGCCCGGAAACGAGTGGTCCGCTACTCAGGCCGTACGGTCCGCACGGGAGCAGGCTGGGCACATGGTGACCTGACGGCTCGAAAGGGGGACACCATGTTCCGATCGAGTGGACCGGCATCCGATATTCCGGCGATGCTCTCGCTGCTCGGCGCCCTGCGCGACCGCACGTCCATGGCGGAGCTGGAGCGCTTCGTCTGGCTGGCGGACGCGGACGGCGACCAGCAGGCCCGCGCGGCGGAGCTGCTGGTCTGGGTGTCACGCGGCAACCAGCTGGAGCGCGTGCGCCGGATCATGTACGAACATCCGGACGCCCGCGTGCGCCTGGCCGCCATCGACGCGTGCGTCTTCGCCTCGGGCGACGACCCGCGCATGCTCGGCGGCCTCCGCGAACTGGCCCGCGTCCAGGAATGCCTGGCGGCGCGGCCCAGCTGACCGGCTCGGCCCGGGATCGCACCGCACACGGAGTCCTCAGTGCGGTGGGGTGCGGGCCGAGCGTAGACCGGACCGCCGCGAATGCCCCATCGCCGGGGAGCCCGGACCGTCTGATGTCCGGACCGTGTGAATGCCGGACTGTCTGATGGCCACACCGTATGACATCCGGGCCCTCGTGGTGTTCTCGACCGCCGGAGGTCGCCGTCGCGACTTCAGAGATCGCGCCGCATGACGGTGCGCGGCCAGCGATCCAGACCGTGTTCGGCCTCACGCGCCCGAATCTTGCGCAGCCCCGGCGTCAACTCCGCGTCGTCCACGATATGGAAACCCAGGCGTTCGTAATACGGTGCGTTCCAAGGCACTTCGGTGAACGTGGTGAGGGTGAGCGCGGTCAGCCCCTGGGCGCGGGCGTGGTCGGCGGCCCGGTCGATCAGGGTCGCGCCGATGCCCCGCCGTGCCGCCTGGGGATGCACCGAGAGCTGGTCGATGTGTTCGGTGCCGTCGACTTCCTCGCTGATCAGGTAGGCGATCGGGATGTCGCCGTCATCGTCGACGGCGACCCAGGCCCGGCCGTCGCGTCGATATTCGTCGAGTACTTCTATCGAGGGTGGGTCGTCATCGGCGATCTCGATCATGCCGACGGTCCGGAAGGGTTCTCCGGCCGCGTCTTCGATGTCCTGCAGGATCGGGAGGTCGTCGGTCGTGGCCGCACGAATGCGCATCCGCCGACGCTAGCGCACCGGGCGGTTCCCGGTCACTCGGTTAGCCGGTTCGCCGCCCCGAGGACGGCGTCGAGCAGTCCGGGCAGCGCGGTTTCGATGTCCTCGGTGCGCAGTCGCTGACAGGTCTGGCCGTCGATGGTGAGGCGTTCGGTGAGCCCGGCTTCGCGCAGGATTTTGAAGTGGTGTGCCGCGGTGGACTTGCTGACCACCTCGTAGAGCGCGCTGCAGCGCACCGGTTCGCCACCGGCATTGCCGAGCCGGCGCAGCATTTCGAGGCGGACCGGGTCCTGTAGCGCGCCCAGCACCGCGGGCAGCGGGGCCACGGGGAGCATCGCGTCGGTGTCGGTCATGAGCTACCTCACTCGATAAGTGGTTTGACGTTCATCGAACCAGGAGTAGGGTCAGGTTCGATAAGAATCAAACTTACCTGATGGAGGGTTCGATGGCAGCGGTAGTGACGGTTGCGACTCGAGCCGAGCAGAGCAGCCAGAAATGGGCCTACGCGCTCATCCTCGCGGCCAGCGGTGTTGCGCTCGGCGTCTCGGGAGCGCCCGCACCGCTCTACGGCATGTATCAGCAGGCGTGGAATTTCTCGCCGCTGACGACCACCTTCGTCTTCGCCGTCTACGCCGTCGCTGCCCTGGTCGCGGTGCTGGTGTCCGGTCGCATCTCCGATGTGGTGGGCCGAAAGCCGGTGCTGCTCGGTGCGTTCGGCATCATGATCGCGGGCCTGGTGGTCTTCTTGTTCGCCGACAATGTGGCCATGCTGCTGGTGGCGCGCGCCCTGCATGGTTTCGCGGTCGGCGCGACCGTGGTGGCCGGTGCCGCGGCACTGCTGGATATGCGACCCAAGGAGGGTGCGCGGTCGGGCCAGCTGTCCGGTGTGGCCTTCAATGTCGGTATGGCAGTGGCCATTCTGGGTTCCGCGCTGCTGGCGCAGTACGCCCCGTACCCGCTGCGCACCCCGTACGTGGTGATCACGCTGGCCTGCCTCGCCATCGGCGCGGGCGTACTGGCCCTGCGCGAACCGCATACCGCGCGCACCGCCGGGCGCATCACCATCGCCAAGCCCGCTGTGCCGCAGGAGATTCGAAGCGATTTCTGGTTCTCCGCCCTCGGCGTGATGGCGGCCTGGTCGGTGCTGGGTGTGCTGCTGTCGCTGTACCCGTCGCTGGCCTCGGCCAAGACCGGCATCCACAATCTGGTGTTCGGCGGCGCGGTGGTCGCGTCTACGGCCACCGCCGGTGCGGCCGCGCAGTACTTCGCCACCAATATCACCGCCCGTCGTGCGGCGATCATCGGGGATATCGGTATGGCCGTCACCCTGCTGCTGACCATTCCGGCCCTGGCCACCCACAACTGGGTGCTGGTGCTGGTGGCCGGTTTCGCCCTCGGCGCGACCTTCGGACTGGGCTTCGGCGGGTCACTGCGCCACCTGTCCAATGTGGTGCCGCAGCACAAGCGCGGTGAGACCATGTCCGCCTACTACCTGCTCGCCTACACCGCCATGGCGCTGCCGACCGTGGTCGCGGGCTGGGCCGCCACCACCTGGGGCCTGACCACCGTGTTCCCCTGGTTCGTGGTCGCGGTCTCGCTGGCCTGCCTGGGTGCCGCAGGACTGGGTCTGCGGCGACAGGCGGCCTGATTCGTCAGTGCCCGAACAGCTCTCGGCCCGTCCGGCGACCTGCCGGGCGGGCCGAGTCGTGTCACGGCCGAAATCGCTTGCCGCGGAGTGGGAATAACCACAGCCCGCGCGGCGCGGGAGCCTGATCGTTATCCTTCCGCTATGCGACGGTGGGGTTGGTTCGGCGGAATGTTGAACCGGACAGTTCATCGGTCGGCGCTGTTGCTGTCGGTGTTGATCGCGGTGGCCGGTGGTCTGGCCATCGGTGCGTTCACCTGGTGGATGTTGTGGCTGGCCCTGGGTGCGAAGGCGGAGACGCCGAATCAATTGGATCTGACCAAGATCGCGCTGAGTATCACCGCGGGCGTCGGCGCGGCGGTGGCGCTCGTCGTCGCTTACCGGCGGCAACGCGATCTGGAGCGGGGCCGGTTCGCGGAACTGTTCGGCGCGGCGGCCTCACAACTCGGCAATTCCGATGTGGCCGTGCGCATTGCGGGCGTGTACGCGCTGGCGGGCGTCGCCGACGAGTTCTCGGTGCGCGGGCGGCGGCAGCAGTGCATCGATGTGCTGTGCGGATATCTGCGCCTGCCCTACGCGCCGGATGAGGGCGCCAGCCATCTGGTCTCCAAATCCCAGCGCATCGAGGATTCCGGGACGGCGGTGGAGCGCGTCTACAACTACCGGCAGAACGACCGGCAGGTACGCGAGACCATTGTCCGGGTGATCGCTGAACGACTCCGGCGCTCGGCCGATGTCTCGTGGTCCGCGTCCGATTTCGATTTCTCCGACGCGGTCTTCGAGAACGCGGACTTCCGGGGCGCGGTCTTCGCGGGTCACAGCACCCGCTTCACCAATGCCTCCTTCACCGGCGGCCGCGACACCACCTTCGAGGGCGCGTCCTTCCTCGGGCGGCGAGTGACCTTCCGCGGGGCCATGTTCCGGGGCGGCAGCACCTCCTTCGAACATGTGAACTTCAAGCACAATCGGGTCGGCCGGGCCGACCGCAAGAGTTCGGGGACCACCTTCGTGGACGCCACCTTCGGCGGTCCGGTGAACTTCGATTACGCCGTATTCGGCGGCGCGCGAACGGCATTCGATCGCGCCACCTTCGCCGGTGAGCGCGGCGGCTTCGCCAATGCCAAATTCACCGCCCAGCTCACCAGTTTCGAGCGCACCGTGTTCGACGGTGACCGGGTGACCTTCACCGGGGCCGAATTCACCGGTGCCCGAGTGGTTTTCACCGCCGCCCGGTTCTACGCGGAGACCACCGCGTTCGACTGCGCCAATCTGGGCACCGCCACCCGCTGGGGTTCGGGCCGCACCGAGGAGATCACCTTCGCGCGCGCCGAATACCACGGCAAGGTGTCCTTCGCCGATGCCGTCTTCGGCGGTCGCCTGATCACCTTCAACGGCGGAGACTTCTTCGGCGATATCAACTTCCGCCGCGCCTCGTTCGACGCCCGCGAGATCTGCTTCGAACGTCCGAAGGCCTGGGTCGGCGTGCATTTCGACTGGCAGGGCAGTTCGGCCGCCAAACCCGCGAATATCCGCCCGGAACAGTGGCCCCCGATTCCGGCGGACAAGTCCGAGAAGGCCGAGGAGCTCACGAGCTAGCCGCCCCGTCATCCCGGCGTGCTGCCGGCCGGGATCCACGCCTCGGCATGAGCGACGGATCTGTCGGATTGCCCTCGTATTGTGGCGTGCGATAGTTTGCGAGGGTACCGATCTAGGGGATTGTGGTGGGGACGCTGGGTGTGGAGTGGGCCGATGCCGGGCGCGCGGCAGCGCTGTTGTTCGCGGCCGCGGTAGTCGGCTTCTTCGCCATCGCTTCGGAGCGTGAGGCCAGACGCTCGTGGAATCCGGCGGCACGCGGAAAGCGCTGGCTGGTCGTGCTCACCGTCGCGCTCGGCGGATTCGGCTGGCTCGCAATGGCTTCCGCGGCGTCCCCGGTCCCGTCGGCGCTGTTCGGCGACATCGTCGCGGGCACCGCGCTGCCCGAGGCCCCCGGCCTGGTCCAGGCGGGTATCCCCACCAGTACCGCCAATCCGAAACCCGCGGCCCCGGATCCGCTGTCACTGCTGAATCCCGGTGACTGCGTCGAGGTTCCGATGGAGGCCGCCACCGCCGCCGATGGCGGCCCCACCTGGAAACCCGGTGCGCCCGCGCCCGCGGACTGCACCACGCTCGACGCGAATTACCGGGTCCTGCAAACCGGTCCGGCCCCCTGCGCCGGACCGCTCTACAAGTTGGAGACCAGTCGTAAGGATCGCGCGGGCAAACAGCTCTATCACCTGTGCCTGGCCTTCGACTGGCGCGCCGGATTCTGTTACGACACAGAACATATGGATGAACCGTCCAAGGTGGACTGCGCCACCCCGGGCGATCACATAGTGCAGGCCACCGCCGTTTTCGAGAACACCACCGACGGCTCCGGCTGTCCCCGCGACGGTCGCGGCGCGGTCTGGGTGGTGTGGGATAAACGGCAGATGACCGTCTGTTTCCGAGGTGGCGACAAACCCGGCGTGCGTTAGGTGCGCCGCCCCACGGTGATGACGTCGGGCACCAGCCAGGACGGGATGGGCCGGTCGATCTTGCGCTGATCGAGCACCCGGAAACCGGCGTCCTCCAGCAGCTTCCGGGTCTCCCGGGGTGAGGGCGCGTGCGCCGGGAAGAGCGGGCTGCGCGTCAAACGCTGAATCGGCCGCGCGGTCGGGGCCGAGGGATGCATGGTCGCTATGGCCACCAGACCGCCGGGCGCGAGCACGCGCTGGAATTCGCGCAGCGCCACCGGATGATCGAAGAAATGAAAAGCGCTGGTGGAGACCACCGCATCCACTTCACCGTCGTCGAGCGGCAGGTGTTCGGCAGCCGAATGCTCCCATCGCACCTCGCTGGACCGGGCGCGGGCCTGCGCCAGCATGCCGGTGGAGGCGTCCACCCCGTACACCACCTCCGGCCGTAGTTCCCGGGCGATACGGGTGGTGAGAATGCCGGTGCCGCAGCCGATATCGGCGATCCGCCGGGATTTCGCCGCGCGCAACTCCTTGACCACCTGATCCTGCGGCGGTTTGTAGACGGCCTGCTGTAGCGCCGCGGTGTCGTAGGCGCGGGCGACATTTCCGAAGAATCCGGTCACCAGTTGATTGAGGGCGCGATTGCCGGTGGTGAGGGAAGTACTGGGCATATGTGCTCCTATCCGACTCCATCGAAGCAGATTTCCAACTGTCTGGGAAGGTTGTACTTCCGGTTCGATGTGAGCCGGTGGAGTAGCGTCGGGCGCATGAGGATTCGTGGAGCTGTCCTGGAACGAATCGGGGCGCCGGCTCCGTTCGCCGAGTCGAAACCGATCACCGTGAGCGAACTCGACCTGGGTGAACCCGGCCCGGGTGAGCTGCTGGTGCGCATCGAGGCGGCCGGACTGTGCCACTCGGATCTGTCGGTGGTGGACGGGAATCGGGTGCGCCCGGTGCCCATGCTGCTCGGGCACGAGGCCGCCGGACGGGTCGAGGCGGTCGGTCCCGGCGAGAGCGATATCGCGGTCGGTCAGCGCGTGGTCATGACCTTCCTGCCGCGCTGCGGGGAATGCGCGGGCTGTGCGACCGAGGGCCGCACCCCGTGCCTGCCGGGCAGTATGGCCAACAATGCCGGTGAACTCATGAACGGCGGGCGGCGACTGCTGCGCGACGGTGCGGAGGTGCATCACCATCTGGGTGTCTCGGCCTTCGCCACGCATGCGGTGGTGGACCGGCATTCGGTGGTCCCGGTGGAGGACGATGTTCCGGCGGATGTGGCGGCGGTGCTCGGCTGCGCGGTGCTGACCGGCGGTGGGGCACTGTTGAATTCGGCGAAGCCCGGTCCCGCCGATCGCATCATGGTGGTCGGTCTGGGCGGCGTCGGCATGGCCGCGGTATTGGTGGCCGCGGCCATCCGTGAGGGCACCGGCCGCGATGTGATCGCGGTCGACACCGTGCCGGAGAAGCTCAAGATCGCCATGGAATTGGGCGCGACCGCCTCTTACACCCCGGCGGAACTGGCCGAGCAGGGCATTCAGGCCGAGGTCGTGATCGAGGCGGCGGGCAATATCCGCGCCTTCGAGACCGCGGTGGCCGCGACCGCGGTGGGCGGTACCACCGTGACGGTCGGCCTGCCCGCGCCCGAGGCGATGGCCAGTATCTCCCCGCTGGGGCTGGTCGCACAGGGCCGCTCCATCATCGGCAGCTACCTGGGCTCCGCGGTTCCCGCGCGGGATATCCCGGAGTACGTGCGCATGTGGCGCGAGGGCAAGCTGCCGGTCGAGCGGCTGGTGTCCTCGCGCATCACCCTGGACGACATCAACACCGGCATGGATGAACTCGCCGCCGGGCACGCGTTGCGCCAGGTCGTCATCTTCGACTGAGCGGCAACGCTTTCCGCATCGAAACGAACGCGCCCGCCACGGATCACCGTGGCGGGCGTTGGTTTTCGAGCAGGCGCTACTTGACCGTCAGGTTGATCGTCTTGGTCTGCGTCTTCGCGGGCAGCTTGGTGGTATCCACCGCGAGGATCTCACCGCTGTCCTGCACGCCATTCGGCAGGATCTTGGCCTTGAGCCCGAACGGCGGCTGATCACCGGTCGCGCCCTCGACGCCGAAGTCGCTGTCATCGGAGATGTAGAGCGTCTTACCGCCGTCATTGGTGGCCACACCCTCGACCTTGTCGTGGCCGAAGAACTTGCCGTCCGGGTTCAGACCGTCCAGCAGCCCGCCCAGATCCAGGTTCGACTTCTTGGCGACCGCGGTGATACCGGCCTTCTGCAGCGCCGCCACACCGTCGGCGGTGCTCACGGTGCCGACGTAGACCTCGATCGGCTTACCGTCGATGAGCAGGCCCTTCTCCGGATCGTACTGCGCGCCCGCGACTTTGGACTGCGGGCCGACATCGGTGGCATTGCTGATATCGATGGTCCACAGCTTCTTGTTGGCCTTGGGCGCCTTGTTGCCGTCGCGCTCGTCGACCACGAAGGTGGTGGCGCTCAGCGCGGTGATCTCGGAGACCGCGAGCTTCTCCTTGGGGTTCTCCAAGGGGTAGATGAACTCCTTGGTGGCCTTGGTCTTGAGGTCCACGGTGACGATGCGGGTCATCGGCACTTCGCGCGCATTGCTGACGCCGGGCTCATTGAGCGCGGACTGGATGATGCCCACCAGGGTGCTGCCGTCGGGGGTGATGGTCAGCCCCTCCATGCCCTGATTCGGGGTGCGCAGCGAAAGTTCCTTGGGCAGACCGCGTCCCGGCGCGAGCCGCTCCAGCTCGGTGCCCTTGGCGTCGAAGTGCACCATGAACGGGCCGTATTCGTCCGAGACCCAGAAGGTGCCGTCGGGCAGGGCGACCAGGCCCTCGCTGTCGATACCGTGATCGGTGGGCGGCAGTACATTGCCCGCGAGATCCTTGATGGTCTCACCGGTGGTGGCCGAGGTGTCGACCAGGCCGTTGAACGGCTGTCCGGCCGGATTCTTCAGTGCGATGGTGGATTCCACCACCGCGCGGGTGCCGACCATCTTGAACTTGGCGATCGAGGGCGTGAAATCCGGTACCGCGACCAGCTTTTCGTTCTTGCCCTTGCCGTCGACGTTCGGGCCGCGGTCGGTCAGGCCGTAGAACTCGTCCTTGGAACCCGGCACCGGCGTGAACGAGGAGCCGAAACCGCTGCCCTGCACCGTGATTCCGCCGAAGGTGCCCAGCGGCTTGATATCGGTGGTGTACAGCTTGACCGCATCGGTGGTGGTGACGGTGATGCTGTCCGAACCGGTGTAACCGGCGGCGGGGGTGTACACGACCGAACCGTCGACATTGCGGGTGATCTTGCCGTGCTGCGGGTCCGCGATGGCCACCGCCGCGGTCCCGCCGGTCTTGGCCAGGAAGTCGTCCAGCGAGATGACCAGCGGCTGATCCTTGGTCGCGGTGAAGTCGGCGCCCGAGTCCGAGGAGGAGCAGGCGGCCAGGGCAGCGGCGCACACGGCGACGGCGACGAGCGCGCTGGGGGTACTACGGCGAATTCTCACAGGCGATGCCTACCGGGCGTATCCGACGGCCGGTTGGCCGGAAGCTGAACAGTTGCCCTCATCGGTCGCGAGGGCCGGGACGGGCGGGTCGTGCCGGGTGTGCCGGATCGCATACGCCCACGGTAACGGGGGTTCCCCGACTCGCCCCGGCGACCCGATAGGCTCGGGCCAGACTTTTTTGTTCAGGTAGAGGCATGTGAGGAGACGTGGTGACCACGAACCGGATCCGGGTGGGTGTGCTCGGAGCGCGCGGCAAGGTCGGGCAGGCGATCTGCGCGGGTGTCGAGGCGGCCGACGATCTCGAACTGGTCGCCCAGGTCGACAAGGGTGATTCGCTGGAGATGTTCACCGTGGTCGGCACCGAGGTGGTCATCGACTTCACCCATCCCGATGTGGTCATGCCCAATCTGGAGTGGCTGGTGGCCAATGGCATTCACGCCGTGGTCGGCACCACCGGCTTCGATGCCGAACGCCTGGATCAGGTGCGCGGCTGGCTTGCCGCCAAGCCTGAGGTCGGCGTGCTCATCGCACCCAACTTCGCCATCGGCGCGGTGCTGACCATGCGTTTCGCCGAACAGGCCGCGCGCTGGTTCGATTCGGTCGAGGTCATCGAACTGCATCACCCGAACAAGGCCGACGCGCCGTCCGGCACCGCCTTCCGCACCGCGAGCATGATCGCCGCCGCCCGCGAGAAGGCGGGCGTGGGCCGCAGCCCCGACGCCACCAGCCAGGAACTCGAGGGCGCGCGCGGCGCGGACGTCGACGGCGTGCGCGTGCACTCGGTACGCCTGGCGGGGCTGGTCGCGCACCAGGAGGTGCTCTTCGGCACCCAGGGCGAAACCCTCACCATCCGGCACGACTCCATGGACCGCACCTCCTTCGTCCCCGGCGTCCTGCTCGGTACCCGCAAGACCCCGCTGCGCCCGGGCCTGACCGTGGGCATCGACGCCCTGCTGGACCTGTGAGCGAGCCATTGAAGTCGCACAGCCGGGATTCGAGCCCGAACGGGGTTCGACGATGACCGCGCCGGAGAACAACTCCCGCGAGGTCGGCAAGCGGGTCGCGTTCATCGCGGCCCTGGTCCTGATCCTGGGCTTCTACTTCCTGCTGCTGGGCAAGATCGCGCTGAGCCTGATCGGTTCGGGGTCGATCCCGGCGGCGATCCTGGGCGTGGGTGTGCTGCTGCTGCCGCTGCTGGGTGTCTGGATCGTGGCCTCCAGCGTGCGCGCCGCGTTCGCACATCAGCACCTGGCGAAGCTGATCCACGCCGAAGGGCTGGAACTCGACACCTCCGACCTGCCGCGGCGTCCCTCGGGTCGTCTGGAACGTGAAGCCGCCGACCAGCTTTTCGAGCGCGTGAAGGTCGAATGGGAAGCCGACCCGGACAACTGGCGCACCAACTACCGCGCCGCCCGCGCCTACGACTACGCGGGCGACCGCACCCGCGCCCGCGAAGTCATGCGCCGCGCGGTCGAATTGGAGCGCCAGGAGCGCACCGCCCGGCAATCCTGATTCACCGTTCGAATGAAAATGGCCCGGAACCTGTTGGTTCCGGGCCATTTTCGTAGCTACCGCGGCGGGTGGGTGGCGCGCCAGTGGTCGGCGATATCGATGCGGCGGGTCAGCCACACCCTGTCGTGCGACTGCACATAGTCCAGGAAGCGTTCCAGAGACTTTGCGCGAGCGGGCTTTCCGATGATCCGGCAGTGCAGGCCGACGGACAGCATCTTCGGCGCGCCCGCCGCGCCCTCGGCGTAGAGGACGTCGAAGGCATCGCGCAGGTACGAGAAGAACTCGTCACCGTTGGCGAATCCGGCGGGGGAGGAGAACCGCATGTCATTGGTCTCCAGGGTGTACGGCACCACCAGCTGGTCGTGCTCGCCCACCTTCACCCAGTACGGCAGATCATCCGCGTAGGAGTCCGAGTCGTAGGCGAAGCCGCCGTGCTCGACCACCAGCTCACGGGTCTGCGGTGAGTCCCGCCCGGTGTACCAGCCGCGCGGCGGCGCACCGAAGAGACGAGTAATAATGTTTACCGCCTCTTCCATGTGCTTGCGCTCGGTTTCCGGATCGGACATCTGGTAGGAGATCCAGCGCAACCCGTGGCAGGCGATCTCATGCCCGAGTCGTTTGAACGCCGCGACGGCTTCCGGATTGCGTTCCAGCGCCCGCGCCACCCCGAAGATGGTCAGCGGGATATCGCGCTGTTCGAAAAGCCGCAGCACCCGCCACAGTCCGGCGCGCGAACCGTACTCGTAGATGGTCTCCATCGACAGGTGCCGGTTCGGGAACGCCTGTGCCGGAACGATATCCGACAGGAATGTCTCGGAGCCCTCGTCGCCGTCCAGGACGTTGTTCTCCCCGCCCTCCTCGTAATTGAGGACGAAGTTCACCGCGATATTGGCCTCGCCGGGCCAGTGCGGATGCGGGGGATTGGGTCCGTAACCGACCATATCCCTCGGATAGTTCAGGTCGAAATCGCTCATGCGAGTTCACCTTCCAGCTCCGCCCGCGCGGCGGGGGTGAGGGTGCCGAACAGTCGCAGCCGCGCCAGCCCGCCGTCCGGGAAGGCGTCCAGACGCACCTCCACCACGGCCTCATCGGAGTCGATGGCGAACCGGTGCCGGGTATCGGGCCGAAGCACCGTGCGCGGCAACAACTCCACCTCGGACCCGTCCGCGCGAATACCGGTCAGCGAAGCCGCTCCAGGGCTGTTGAACAGGAAGTACGAGGTATCGATCTCGGCCATGGTGAGCACGCCCTCACCCGCCAAACGCACTCGCACCCAGTCGTTGTCGCGGGTCCGCCGCCGCGCGGTCTCCCAGCCGTCACCCATGGACCGCGCCCGCCCGGGCAGCAGAATCTGCTCGGGATGGGAGTAGAACCGGTTGGAGCAATCCGCGACGAGCCCACCGTTCTCCAGCGCCGCCAAATCGAACGGCCCCGAATCCAGCCACCGCAGTTCGGGTTTGGCGATCCCGTGCACCCGCAGCCGCGCCACGCCGCCATCCGGGAACATGCGCAACCGCACATGGGTGTACCGCTGCTTGGAATCCACCGGGAACGGATTGCGGCTGTCCCCGTTCACCGCGGCCCGCGCCACAATGGTGGTCCACCCATCCAGCCCCGCAACCTCCTCGGCCGACGGATACCCTTCCAGCGCAATGGCTTCCACCGAAACCTCCGGCGGATAATTCCCCTTGAACCAAGCGGTATCCACCACGACCCCGTGAATCACCCCGGGCACCCCCAGCCGCACGATCGCGATATCGCAATCCTCCGAATCCGGCGAATCCCCGAAATCCCCCCGCCGCCGCCGGGTCTCCCACCCGTCGTACACCTGCCCCTTATGCCCGAAAGTCGCGGGCTGATAAGTGGATTCCTCCGGCCGAATGAGATTCTCCCGCTCAGCGAAGGACTCGTCATTGGCCCAGATCACCGCACCGCCCAGCGAGCGCACGGCCAGATCGGGCAGCAAAGTGAAATCAGTCTTGTCGGCGGTCATAGCGTCGGCATTTTCCTTTCGCGCAACTGATGGAGAACGGTGACGGTCGCGGCCGGGACCAGCGCCGTCACCTCGTCGGGACCGAAAGCGCCGCAGTCCAATCCGCGCAGCACGACGGTCGCAAGGGCTTGGGCGGTGGCCGGTTCGTCCACCACCGCGCCGCCCTGGCGATCCAGGTAGCGGCCGATGCGGGGTGCGGCCACCTCGAGGGCGGTGCGATAGAAGGCGAAGGTGGCGAGCCAGCGGGTGGCCAGGTGGCCCGCGCCCATATCCCAGCCCTGGTAGTAGCCGCGCTCGAGGGAACGGGTGACCAGGCGGTAATGGCGGGCCAGGGCGGCGCGCACCTCGTCATCGGTGCCCAGGGGCAGTACCTGGGTGGAGCCGTCGCAGACCCAGACGCCGGTCTGCGCGGCGGCGGCCTGCATGACGGCCTTGGCGTGATCGGCCACCGGATGCTCCAGCGACTGGAACTGCGGTGCGATACCGCAGGCGGCGCTGTAATCGTATGTGCCGTAATGCAATCCGGTGCAGCGACCGGCGGAGCGGTGAATGGCCTGGGCGACGGTCGCGGTGCCGTCGGCGGCGATCACGGCCTGCGGGCTCTCGATCTGCAATTCGAACTTCAGCGATCGCTCCGGCAGCCCGTGCGCGGATTCGATTGCCTCGCACAGCAGTACGGCCGCCTCGGCCTGATCGGCCGAACGAATCTTGGGAATGGTGAAGACGAATCCGTCGGGCACCCCGCCCGCGCCCTCCAGGACCTTCTCCAAAGTGCGCACCGCGCGCTCCCATTCGAGCGTGGTGAGCCCCTTCATGCGGATACCGCGCGAGACCACCTCGGCGGGCAGCGCCGCCAGCACCGCACCGGCGTGCAGCGCGTCGCGATCCTCCACGGCGTCGCCGCGCGTTCCGTACCCGTCCTCGAAATCCAGCCGCAGATCCTGAATGGCCCGCCAGCGCAACGCGTTCAGCGTGCGCGCGAGCGCGTCCGGTCCGCCCAGCTCGGTCAGCACATCGCTGTGCTTGCCGGCCAGTTCGATGGCGGTCGCGCCCCATTCCCTCGGCAGTTCCGGGGTGGCGTCGGCCGCGCTCACATACGCGGTGTGAATGGGCTGTCCCGCCCGATCACCCGGATAGTGTTGCGCCAGTTCCGCATCGACCGACCGCAACCGGCCTTCGATATCGCCAAGTACGTACGCGGGCAGGGTCACTTACGCGCCTCCTGACTGTCTAGGGAGAATTCGGCCAGCAGGCCGGTGTACTGCTTGGGCAGCGGTGCGGCGTACTCCCCGCGCCCGGATTTGCGCAGCCCCATGGTGATCAGGGATTGCGCGGTGAGCGTGGCGGCGGCGACACCGTCGATGACGGGGACGCCGACCTCCCGCGTGAGGTATTCGCACAGATCGGCCATGCCCGCACAGCCGAGCACGATGGCATCGGAGTTATCGGTGTGCACGGCATCGCGGCAGGCGTCGGCGATCACCGTGCGCGCCTTGGGATCCTCCAGTTCCAGCACCGGAATCTCACATGCGTGAATACCCGCGCAGAACCGCTCCATCCCGTAGCGCTCGGCCAATTCCGCGGCCCGGCCCGAGGTCCGGGCCAGGGTGGTGACCACACTGAACCCGCGCCCGAAATGACTGGCGGCCTGCATGGCGGCCTCGGCGATACCGATCACCGGCCCGCGCGCCAGCTCGCGCGCCGCGTCCAAGCCGGGATCGCCGAAACAGGAGATGACATAGCCGTCCACGCCCTCGGCCTCACCGCGCGCGATCTCCGCGAGCAGTCCCGGCACCGAAAGCGCTTCGTCGTAATGACTTTCGATGGACGCCGGTCCCATCGCCGAGGTGATGCCCTCCACGATGGTGCCGGGCGCGGCCACGGCCCGCGCGGCCGCGGCGGCCAGATCCGTCATGGCCGCGGTGGTATTGGGATTGATGACTCGAATTCGCATGCGTCTCACCGATCTTCGGATACGGGTACGGACAGGCGCAGCGGTCCCCGGGTGGCCAGCAGGTAGTACCCGGCCAATGCGAGACCGCAGCCGATGAACCAGCTGTACTGCGCGGCCGTGTACATCCCGGTCATCCGGCCCGAGGCCAGCACCGGAATCACCGCGAACACCGCGCCGACAACAGTCGCGAGAATAGCCGCCGGGTTGTAACCCCTGCGGTACCAATAACTTCCGTGCTCGGACATGGTGAACAACTCATCGACGTTCACCCGCTGCTTGCGCACCAGGTAGTAGTCGGCGATGAGCACACCGAACAGCGGGCCGATGAACGCGCCGAGCGTTTCCAGCGTGTAGTGGATGACATCGGGGTTGTTGTACAGATTCCACGGCGTGATCAGCACCGATCCGACCGCGGCGATCATGCCGCCCATCCGCCAGCTGATGCGCTGCGGATTCACATTCGAGAAATCGAAGGCGGGGGAGATGAAGTTGGCCACGATATTGATGCCGATGGTGGCGATGGTGAAGGTCAGCGCGCCCAGCACGATGGCGAAGGTGTTGTCGATGCGCGCCACGGTCGCGACCGGATCGGTGATCAACTCGCCGTACACCGGAATAGTCAGCGACGCGGTCACCACGACCAGCAGCGAGAACACCAGGAAGTTCACCGGCAGCCCGAGCAGATTGCCCTTCTTCACCGCCGCGAAGGACTTGCCGTAGCGCGAGAAGTCGCCGAAGTTCAGCATCGGACCGGAGAAATAGGAGACCACCAGCGCGATCGCGCCCAGCATGACCGGCAGCGCCGACCAGCCCGACAGCGTCTGCTTACCTAGGTTCAGGTCGATCCCGCTCCAGCCGGCCTTCCAGATCAGGTAGCCGCACAGCACGAACATCACCACGTAGACGGCCGGACCGCAGAAGTCGATGAACTTGCGAATCGACTCCATGCCACGCCAGAACACGGCCGCCTGCAACACCCAGAGAATCAGATACGAGGCCCAGCCCAGTGCGGACAGCCCGAGGAATCCGTAGTCATCGACCACCGCGTACGGCGCGAGCCCGGGAAACAGCTTGATCAGCACCACATCCAGCGCCGCCGACGCCAGGAAGGTCTGAATCCCGTACCAGGCCACCGCGATCAGACCGCGAATAATGGCGGGCACATTCGCGCCCAGCACACCGAAGGCGCTGCGGCACATCACCGGATACGGCACACCCGTCACCTGCGAGGGTTTGGCCACCAGATTGCACAGCCCGTACACGATGGTGATGCCGACGACCAGGGCGATCAGCACCTGCCAGCTGTGCAGGCCCAGTGCGAACAGGCTGCCCGCGGTGACATAGCCGCCGACGCTGTGCACGTCCGACATCCAGAACGCGAAAATGTTGTAGGTGCCCCAGGTCTGCTCACGCAGCGGGGCGAGGTCTTCATTGACCAACCGGGGGTCGTAGTCCGGCGCGTTGGTCACCGTGGAGTGTCGCGCGTCTGCGGGCGCACTCGTGGACGGCGGCGCAACGGTTTCGGGCATGTCGCACATCCGATCTCATCGGGTCCCGGCCTTCGGGAACAAGGGTGTGCGCGACGCTATCGAGCCGGTATTGCCCGGGTGTTGCTGAAACTATATATCTTTCCCACCTGCGGAATCCGCAAAAAGTCCGGTGTCGGTGGGCAGTCGCGACAGTACTCCGTTGAGTCGCAGATGGTGTGCCGCGGTGGCGTCCAACAGCGCCGCCGCATCACGTGCGAGGAAGGCCGCGAGCTGCTTGCTGTGATCGGCGTGCAGCACCACGCGATCGGCGGTGCTGGCGTGCACCATCGGCTGCACCGGTTCGGTGATATTCCAGGCGTATTCGAGCATGTGCACCACCCGCGGCATCGCGGACGGCAGCACCAGCGCGAGATGGAAGTTCCGGGTCTCGCGGTGATAGGCCACCGCGTCCTCGGTGAGAATCGCGCGCTCGAGGCGGGCATGGGTCTCGCGCGCGAGTTCATGATCCTCGGCGGTGGCCCGCGAGACCGCGGCGGCGAGCGCGGCGGCCTCCAGGCTCTCCCGCACCACATACAGTTCGCTCAGTTCGGCGGCGGTCAGCAGGGTGACCTGATAGCCGAAATTGGGCCGATGCTCGACCAGGCCCTCGCCGATGAGCGTCTGCAGCGATTCCCGCACCGGAATGGCGCTCACCCCGAACTGCCTGGCCAATTCACCCAGCGGCATTCCGGTGCCGGGCGGCAGATTGCCGCCCAGGATCAGCCTGCGCAGTTCGTCCAGGATTTCGTGCTGGGTGTAGCCGCGATGCGCGTCCAGTGCGGGCGTGAGCTGGGGTAAACGCGGTAGTCGCGGTCGAGAGGGCACCCGTTCACGGTAGTCGCCCGGTTGCCGGGCCGGACGCGCATCCGGGCAGATCAGGCGTATCGGTCAGAGCTCGTCCAGGTCGTAACCGAGCGCCTTGAGCGAAAGCCGGTGCAGCGTCTCGCGTTCCGCGGGGGTGAGCCGGTGCAGCAGATTGTCGGTGGCGGCGGAGATCCGGGCATTGGTCTCATCGCGCAGCGCGCGGCCCGAATTCGTGATGGCCAGCCGGTACTTGCGCCGATCGTCGGCATCGCGGGTGCGGGTGACCAGGCCGGACTTCTCCAGGCTGTCGATCAGGCGCACCACTTCGCTGCGGTCGATGCCGAGCGCGTCGGCCATCTCCTGCTGGGAGATCTCGCTGAACTCCGACAGATAGGTGAGCACCCAGTGCTCGCGCAGCGGGGTCCCCAGCTCGACGTGCATGGCCTTGTGCAGCTTGCCGAGCGCGTAGGTCGGATAGCGCAGCAGGTCCCGGGGGTAGTAGTCGCGGCTTTCGGTCACCTGCGGATTATATCTATTGTTGAGTAGCTCAATCATTGTTAGAGTCTGCAATTGGGAAGCTCAAGCACATTCGAAGGAGTCATCCGATGACGCAGACGCGCCCGGATACCAACGCCCCCACCACCTCTCGCGCACCGGATGCCCCTTCCGCATCCGGCAAGATCCCCGCCTACGTCTGGCGCACCGCCGCCGTCGTGGTGTTCGGCGCGATCATGGGCATGCTCGACACCTCACTGGTGAATATCGGGTTGCACACCATCGGCGCGGATCTGCACGCCTCGCTCGCCACGATTCAATGGGTCGCGAGCGGATACCTACTGGCCCTTGGTGTTTCGCTTACCGTCTGCGGCTGGCTCGGCCGCCGCTTCGGCGTCGGGCGGCTGTGGCTGGGAGCCATGCTCGCGTTCACCATCACCTCGGGGCTGTGCGCCCTGGCCGGTTCCGCCGGCTGGCTCATCGCCCTGCGGGTGCTTCAGGGCCTGGCCGCGGGAGTCATGATTCCCGCAGGTCAAACCATTCTCGGGCAGGCCGCCGGGCCGCAGCGCATGGGCCGGGTCATGGGTGTGGTCGGCATCGCGGTGGTCGGCGCGCCCGCCCTCGGGCCGACCGTCGGCGGTCTCATGCTCGCGCACTGGAGCTGGCAGTGGCTGTTCCTGATCAATATCCCGCTGGGGCTGATCGGGTTCGCGCTCGGTCTGCGCTATCTGCCCCTGGGGCCCGGTGGGTCGACGCAACCGCTGGACGTCATCGGCCTGATCCTGGCGGGCGGCGGTGTGGCCGCGGTCGTCTATGGGCTGTCGGAAATCGGCGAAACCAGTTCCGCCGCATCGCTATCGGTCTGGCTGCCGGTCGTGCTCGGCCTGGCCGCGCTGGCGGGTTTCATCCTTCGCACCGCCGGTAGCGTCCGGCCGCTGCTCGATGTCCGGATGTTCAGCAATCGCGTCTTCGCCGCCGCGAACACCGCCAGTTTCTTCGCCGGGGCCTCCATGTTCAGCGTCATGGTCCTGCTGCCCCTGTATTTCCAGGTATTGCACGGTGACGGCCTGATTCGCACGGGTGTGCTGCTCATCGCCTTCGGCGCGGGCGGCGTCATCACCTTGCCCCTGGGTGGCCGCCTGGCCGACCGATTCGGCGGCGGCTTCATCGCCATCTTCGGCAATCTGGGCGTGGCCGTGACTCTCTTGCCCTTCGCGTTCCTGCCGAAGGACGCGAATCTCCTTGTCGTACAGCTACTTCTGTTCGCGGCGGGTGTGGCGACGGCGCTTGCGGGCATGCCACTGGTGTCGGCCGCCTATGCCGCCGTTCGCCCGGATCAACTGCCCGACGCGGCGGCCTTCGTCAATATCCTGCAGCGCATCGGCGGTGCGGTGGGAGTCGCGGTCGTCGCGGTAATCCTCTCCCGCGCAACGGCTTCCGAGTGGTCCCCGGTTTCCGGATATCAGCTGGCCTTCGCCGTGCTGGCCGCGCTGTCGCTGATCGCTTCGATCGCGTCGACCCAACTGCGCCGCCACCAGCGCAGGTAGCCGCGCGCCCCGGGCGTGGCGAATAATGAACGAAGTGTGACGCCGGCCGGGGGCGGGAACTTCCATCCGGGGCGGCCGGTTGTACGTGTGGCCGATAAGAGGAGGTCAGGTGACACAGGAATACAACCGGAATCCGGCGGCGGTAGCGGCGCTCTCACCCGAGCAGTACCACGTCACGCAGGAGAACGGCACCGAGCGAGCGTTCACCGGCGAGTACTGGGACAACCACGAGCCGGGAATCTACGTGGACGTCGTATCCGGCGAACCATTGTTCGCCTCGACGGACAAGTTCGAATCCGGATCGGGGTGGCCGAGCTTCACCAAACCAATCGACGCCACCAATGTGTTCGAGAAGCGCGATATCAGCCATCTGATGATTCGCACCGAGGTGCGGTCCGCGCACGGTGACAGCCATCTCGGGCACGTGTTCACCGATGGCCCGCGCGATCAGGGCGGACTGCGATACTGCATCAACTCCGCGGCCCTGCGTTTCATCCACCTCGATAACCTCGAGGCGGAAGGCTACGGACAGTACAAGACTCTCTTCACGAAGGAGGAGGCGTGACCGACACGCGCAAGGCGATTCTGGCCGGCGGATGCTTCTGGGGCATGGAGGATCTGATCCGCCGCCAGCCCGGTGTGCTCTCCACCAAGGTCGGCTACACCGGCGGCCGCAACGACCACCCCACCTACCGCAACCATCCCGGACACGCGGAAGCCGTGGAGATCGACTACGACCCCGCAGTCACCGACTACCGCGCCCTGCTGGAATTCCTCTTCCAGATCCACGACCCCACCACCAAGAACCGCCAGGGCAACGACATCGGCGACAGCTACCGCTCCGCCATCTTCTACCTCGACGACGAGCAGAAGCAGGTAGCCCTGGACACCATCGCCGACGTGGACGCCTCCGGCCTCTGGCCCGGCAAGGTGGTCACCGAGGTAACCCCGGCCAGCACCTTCTGGGATGCCGAGCCGGAGCACCAGGACTACCTCCTCCGCTACCCCGAGGGCTACACCTGCCACTTCCCCCGCCCGGGCTGGAAACTGCCCAAGCGCGAGACGGCCAAGTAGCACGGGCTGAATGAACCGGCCGCGCCACCCGAGTACGGGTGGCGCGGCTGTTTCGTATTCGGGGCAGGGTTGGCGGATACCGGCGTACCCGGCATTAGGCTCGGGTGCGTGCCGAAGCTGCTGCTCATCCATCACACGCCGTCACCACATATGCAGGAGATGTTCGAGGCGGTGGTGGCGGGGGCCACCGATCCGGAGATTCAGGGTGTGGAGTTGGTGCGGCGGGCGGCTTTGTCCGTGACCGCGAGCGATGTGCTCGAGGCGGATGGCTATCTACTCGGGACGCCCGCGAATCTCGGGTATATGTCAGGGGCGTTGAAGCACGCGTTCGACACCTTCTACTACCCGTGCCTGGATTCGACCCGGGGGCGGCCGTACGCCATGTACATGCACGGCAACCAGGGGACCGAGGGGGCCGAGCGCGGGGTGGAGAGCATTACCACCGGGCTGGGGTGGGAGAAAGCGGCTGCGGCCGTGGTTATTTCGGGGCCGCCGACCAAGCAGGATGTGGAGCGGTGTTGGGAGCTGGGGGCTACTCTGGCCGCTCAGCTCATGCCGTGAGTGCTACCTCGGTCGCGATCGTCATCGCCGGGGCGCTCATCGCGGCGGCGCTGTTCGCGTGGCCGCGCACGCGCCGATCGGTGACCACGCCCGCCGAGCGGGCGGTGCACGCGGCATTGCAGACGGCCGCGCTGGCGGCGAAACCGTTGCGCGGCGGGCTGACTCGGGACTCGGCCGAACAGGCCGCGCCCTATCTGCGCGCACTCACGGGTGCCGAAGCGCTGGGTATCGCCGATGCCGCCGGGACGCTGCTGGCGTGGGATGGCGCGCATGCCGAACTCGGGGAAGCGTTCGGGGAGGCGGCGAGTCGCGCGATCGCGGGGGAGCGGTCCGTGCTCGTCTCCTGTGCGGACGGCTATACCCTGCTGGCGCAACCGCTTCCGAGTGAGCACAGCGGGATGGTCGGTGCGCTCGGGGCGGTGACGCGGGGCAAGCCCGGGCCAGGCATGCTCGGCGCTGTTGCCGAGGTGGCTCGATATGCCTGCGGCCAAATCGAATTGGCGGAGCTCGACGCCTCCCGCGCCCGCCTGGACCGGGCCGAGGTGCGTGCGTTGCGTGCCCAGATCAGCCCGCATTTCATTTACAACGCGCTCAATACGATCGGCTCGTTCGTGCGCACCGATCCGGATCGAGCGCGCGAACTCATCCTCGATTTCGCGGACTTCACCCGCTACTCCTTCCGCACGGCCGGTGAATTCACCTCTCTGGCAGACGAACTCACCAATATCGACCGCTACCTCGCGCTCGAACGCGCCCGCTTCGGCGAAGCCCTGCGCGTGCGCCTGCAAATAGCCCCCGATGTCCTCTCGGTCGTACTGCCCTTCCTGGCCCTGCAACCCCTGGTCGAGAACGCCGTCCGGCACGGCCTCGCCACCCAGCCCGGTCTCGGCACCGTCACCATCGTCGCCGAGGACGCGGGCGCCGACTGCCTCATCTCGGTGGAGGACGACGGCGCGGGCATGGATCCCGAAATCCTGCGCTCCGGCGCCCTCGACGCCATCCACACCACCTCCGGCACAGCCGAATCCGCCCACGTCGGCCTCGCCAACGTGGACGACCGCCTCCGCGCCGCCTTCGGCAACGACTACGGCCTGACAGTCGACACCGCTCCCGGCGCGGGAACGAAGGTCAGCATGCGCGTCCCCAAATTCCGTCCGGGGGTGCGGGCATGAGGGTCGCGAAGCCGCGTATCCGAGCCGGGGTGCTCATGCCCATCTCGTCATTCCGGCGCGCTTTCGGCCGGGGTCCATCGATCGGCTGCGGATCCCGGCCGAAAACATGCCGGGATGACGAGGTCGGATATGCCGGGTTTAGGATGTCCGGACTGTGACCAGGACCACCGACTCGACCGACGCCGCGCTACGCGTGCTCGCCGTGGATGACGAGAAACCGGCCCTGGATGAACTCGTCTATCTGCTGCGGGCGCAATCCGGGGTCGGCGAGATCCATGCCGCGAGCGATGCCACCAGCGCGCTGCGACTGTTGCGGGCGCATGCGGTGGACGCGGTGTTCCTGGATATCAATATGCCCGGGCTCGATGGTCTCGAGCTGGCGGGCATCCTGTCGGAGTTCGCCAGACCGCCCGCCGTGGTGTTCGTGACCGCGCACGATGATCGGGCAGTCGCGGCATTCGATCTGGGCGCGGTGGACTACCTGCTCAAACCACTGCGAGAAGCGAGACTGGCGGAGGCCGTGCGTCGCATCATCGCCGGGCGCGCCCAACCGCAGCCGGTGGCGGATATCGATCCGCACGAGGTGATCCCGGTCGAGCTCGGCGGTGCGACAACGCTGGTGAACCGCGCCTCGGTGAGCTGGGTCGAAGCGGACGGCGATTACTCCCGCCTGCACACCAATTCGGGCTCGCATCTGGTCCGTATCCCGCTCTCCGAGCTGGAATCCCGTTGGCAGGAAGCCGGTTTCGTGCGCGTGCACCGCTCCTACCTGGTGGCCCTACGTCTGGTCACCGGGCTGCGCACGGTCGGCACCGGCACGGTGGTCTGCCTGCGCGCGGAGGGCAGCGCGGCGGCGGTGGAACTCCCGGTCAGCCGCCGCCAGGTGCGCGACCTCAAACAACGGTTGATCCATACGCCGCGTCAGCATCGGACCCCGCGCTGATGCGGGCGCTGAATCGACCGGGATGCGGTGGAGCGTCGCCACATAGGCGACTTCGCGCGGCGGCTCGTCCATCCGGCGCGCGAAAACGCTCAGTGCCCGACTACAGCATTACCGCCGCATTGGTCGAGGCCGTCCGATGACGAGTGGGCAACGGCCGCAGCGAGAGCGGGTGGTGCTCGCCGAGCGGCGGGGCGCTCGGCTGGTACGGACCCGGGTGGAGGTGGCCGAGCAGACCGAGGTGGGCGCAGCCATGATCGGCGGGTTGATTCGCGCGCAGTTCGGCTTGGCCGTGCGCGTGGGTCTGGTCGTGGTGGGTGCGCTCGGGGCGCTGCCATTGTTGTTCGCGTTGGGGCCGCTGGGGAGCGCCGAACTCTTCGGGCTGCGGTTGCCCTGGGTGCTGCTCGGGTTCGCGGTGTATCCGATGTTGTTCGTGGCCGGGGTGGTCTATGTGCGGCTGGCCGAGCGCAATGAGCAGGACTTCGGCGAATTGACCGGGGACTGAGGTGGATTCGCAGCCGGGATCCTGGATGACGGTGGTGGCGTTGCTGCTCGCCGCGTTCGCGAGCGTGGCCATTGGCAGTTACGGGGTGCGGCTGGCCCGGACGACTTCGGATTTCCTGGTGGCCTCGCGGTCGGTGGGGCCGCGCTGGAATGCGGCGGCCGTCTCGGGTGAATATCTTTCCGCTGCTTCATATCTCGGTGTTGCGGGGTTGATCGCCAAGTACGGTGCGGACGCGCTCTGGTATCCGGTCGGATTCACCGCCGGATATCTGGGCCTGCTGCTGTTCGTCGCCGCACCGCTGCGCCGTTCGGGCGCGTACACGATGCCCGACTTCGTGGAGTTCCGGTTGGGGTCGCGCCCGGTGCGCAAGCTGACCGCCCTTGTCGTGGTGCTCATTTGCGGCGTCTACATGATCCCGCAGTTCCAGGGCGCGGGCCTCACGCTGAGAATCCTGCTGGGCGTACCGGATTGGGTCGGCGCGGTTGCGGTCGGCGCCATCGTGATCGGCACCGTCGCTGGCGGCGGCATGCGATCGATCACCTTCGTGCAGGCATTCCAGTACTGGCTCAAACTCACCGCCATCGCGATCCCGGGCCTGGTGCTGCTCGCGTATTTCCTTCGGCACGACGATGATTCGAGCGCACCGCATCTCACCGCCGTCACCGATGCGCAGTGGCTGCTCCCCGGCGGCGGGCTCGGCGGCCCGCATCCGATGTATCAGGTGTATTCGCTGATCATCGCGACGTTCCTGGGCACCATGGGACTCCCGCACGTATTGGTGCGGTTCTACACCAACCCGGACGGCCGAAAAGCCCGCAGCACAGCGCTTTCGGTGATCGGCCTGGTCGGATTCTTCTACCTGTTCCCGGTGCTGCTGGGCATACTCGCGCGCCTGTACGCGGCGAGGCTCTCCAACGCCGGAGCCTCGGACGCCGCGGTTCTGCTGTTGCCCAGCGCCGTACTCTCCGGTCTCCCCGGCCAACTCCTCGCGGCCCTGGTGGCGGCGGGCGCGGTGGCGGCATTCCTGTCCACCTCCTCCGGCCTGCTGGTCAGCATTGCGGGCGTGGTCGGCACCGATCTGCTGCGCGGCCGCATCCGCGATTTCCGCCTGGCGGCGATCATCACCGGCACCGTGCCGCTGCTGCTGGCCCTGACCGTTGTCTCCCTGGACCTTTCGCGCGCCGTCGGCCTGGCCTTCGCGGTCGCCGCATCCACCCTCTGCCCGCTGCTGGTGCTCGGCATCTGGTGGCGCGGCCTGACCGCCACCGGCGCGGCCGTCGGCCTCATCGCGGGCGGCCTGCTGTCCGGCACCGCCACCGCCGTCTCGGTCTCCGGCGGCGTCTCGCACACCCTCGCCGCGGGCTGGCCCTCGGCCCTGCTCAGCTATCCCGCCGCCGTCAGCGTCCCCGTCGCCTTCGCCGCGATGATCCTGGTGAGCCGCCTGACCCGTCGCCAATCCGCCCCGGAGATCGCGAATATCTTCGTCCGCATGCATGCCCCCGAACCCCTGGGCATGGGCGCGGACCGTGAACGGGGCTTGCGCTCGGCCTGACCGTTCATCGCGCCGAACCGACCGCTCACCGCAGAACCGGGCACCTTCGTCGAGTGACCCAGCCCACACCGTTCTGCCCGGTCGCCGCGCTGGTTAGCGTCGTCACAGTTAGCCACATCACACGCTAGGAATCCGATGAGCAGTACCGAATCCGGTCTCGCCGCGCCACCGCGCGAGTTGACCGCAGCGGACTTCGCCGCCGCCCAAGCCAGTCCGCAATTCCAGGAACTGCGTCATCGACTGCGCCGCTTCGTCTTCCCCATGACCGCGCTCTTCCTGGCCTGGTACGTGGTGTACGTGCTGCTCGGCGCGTACGCGCATGACTTCATGGCGCACAGGGTGATCGGCAATATCAATGTCGGATTGATCCTGGGCGCGGGGCAATTCGTCTCCACCTTCGTGATCACGGCGCTGTATGTGCGTTTCGCCGGGCGCGAGCTCGATCCCCGCGCCGCCGCACTGCGCGCCGAACTGGAAGGCGGACAGGCATGAACGTCTTCGCCAGTACCACGAGCACTCTCGCCGCCACCACGGTCGGCAATCCGGCCGCCAATATCGCCATCTTCGCGGTGTTCGTCGCGGTCACCATGGTCGTGGTGGTCCGTGCCAGCCGGAATACCGCCAGCGCGTCGGACTTCTTCACCGGTGGCCGCGGTTTCTCCGGCCCGCAGAACGGCATTGCCATTGCGGGCGACTATCTTTCGGCCGCGAGCTTCCTGGGCATCGCGGGAGCCATCGCCGTCTACGGTTACGACGGCTTCCTGTACTCCATCGGCTTCCTGGTGGCGTGGCTGGTCGCGCTGCTGCTGGTCGCCGAAATGCTCAGGAACACCGGCAAATTCACCATGGCCGATGTGCTCAGCTTCCGTCTGAAGCAGGGCCCGGTGCGCACCGCCGCGGCCCTGTCCACCCTGACCGTTTCGCTGTTCTACCTGCTGGCCCAGATGGCGGGCGCGGGCGGTCTGGTCGCCCTGCTGCTCGATATCGACAGTCGCGCAGGACAATCCGTGGTCATCGCGGTGGTCGGCCTGCTCATGATCGCCTACGTGCTCATCGGCGGTATGAAGGGCACCACCTGGGTGCAGATCATCAAGGCCGTCCTGCTGATCACCGGTGCGGCGTTCATGACCGTCATGGTGCTGGGCAAGTTCGGTTTCAACCTCTCCGAGATCCTGGGCTCGGCGCAGCAGCACGTCTCCGAATCCGCGAACAAGGCTGTGGCACATCGCGATGTGCTGGCTCCCGGCGCGCAGTACGGCGGCAGCGAAACCTCCAAGCTGAACTTCGTCTCCCTCGGCCTGGCACTGGTGCTCGGCACCGCCGGACTCCCGCACGTGCTCATGCGCTTCTACACCGTGCCCACCGCCAAGGAAGCCCGCCGCTCGGTGGTCTGGGCCATCGGCCTGATCGGCGCGTTCTACGTTTTCACCCTGGTGCTCGGCTACGGCGCGGCCGCCATCGTCGGCCCGGACAAGATCCTCGCCGCGGCGGGCGGCCAGAACTCCGCGGCTCCGCTGCTGGCCTTCGAACTCGGCGGTGTGGTGCTGCTCGGCATTATCTCGGCGGTGGCGTTCGCGACCATCCTGGCCGTGGTCGCCGGACTCACCATCACCGCCTCGGCCTCCTTCGCACACGATATCTACGCCGGGGTCATCAAACGCGGTAAAGCCGGTGAGGCCGAACAGGTTCGGGTCTCCCGCATCACCGCCGTGGTGATCGGCCTGATCGCGATCGGCCTCGGCATCCTCGCCAACGGCCAGAACATCGCCTTCCTGGTGGCGCTGGCCTTCGCGGTCGCCGCCGCGGCCAATCTGCCGACCATCCTGTACTCGCTGTTCTGGAAGCGCTTCAACACCACCGGCGCGCTGTTCAGCATGTACGGCGGCCTGATCTCGACGATCGTGCTGATCGTCTTCTCCCCGGCGGTATCCGGTGCGAAGACCGCCATGATCCCGAGCCGCGATTTCGCCTGGTTCCCGCTGTCCAATCCGGGCATCGTATCCATTCCGCTGGCCTTCGTCCTCGGCATTGTCGGCACCTACCTGGGCCGGAACAACGAAGATCCGGCCAAGGCCGCCGAAATGGAGGTCCGCGCCCTCACCGGCGTCGGCGCCGAGCAGGCCGTCGCGCACTGACGGCGTTCGATTCGTGAACCCTTACCGCCCTGCCCTTTCGACTGGAGAAAGCACAATGACGAGCACGATCGACCGCGACCACACCGACCGGCTGAGCTATCCGCCCAGCCCCGAGTTCGCGGCCGCCGCCAACGCCACTGTGTCCCTCTACGATCGGGCGGCGGCGGACCGCGAGGGCTTCTGGGCCGAACAGGCGCGGCGCCTGCACTGGGCGCGGCCGTGGACCCGCGTACTCGACTGGGATGACGCGCCTTTCGCCAAATGGTTCGTGGACGGCACGCTGAACGTCGCGTACAACTGCGTCGATCGGCACGTGCTGGCCGGACACGGCGACCAGGTCGCCATCCACTGGGTCGGCGAGCCGGGTGATGCCCGCGCCATCACCTACGCCGACCTGCTGGCCGAAGTCTCCAGAGCGGCAAATCAATTCACCGCTCTGGGCCTTCGCGCCGGTGACCGGGTCGCCATCTACATGCCCATGGTTCCCGAGGCGATCGTCACCATGCTGGCCTGCGCGCGACTCGGGCTGGTGCACTCGGTGGTGTTCGCCGGATTCTCGGCGGGCGCACTGGGACAGCGCATCGAGGACGCGCGAGCGCGGCTGGTGGTGACCACCGACGGCCAATGGCGGCGGGGGAGTGCGGCAGCGCTCAAGCCCGCCGTGGATGAAGCCATTGCGGCACAGACGGATTCGAGTGTCGAGCATGTGCTGGTGGTCAACCGCACCGGCCTGGACACCCCGATGACCGAGGGCCGCGACCTGTGGTGGCACGAGACCGTCGCGCACGCCTCACCCGAGCACGAGCCGGAGTCCTTCGATGCCGAACACCCGCTGTTCATCCTCTACACCTCCGGCACGACGGGTAAGCCGAAAGGCATCCTGCACACCAGTGGTGGTTACCTCACCCAGGTCTCGTACACCCACCACGCCGCCTTCGATCACAAGCCCGAGACCGATGTCTACTGGTGCACAGCCGATATCGGCTGGGTGACCGGCCACTCCTACATCGTCTACGGCCCGCTCTCGAACCGCGCCACCCAGATCGTCTACGAGGGCACCCCGAACTTCCCCGATGAGCACCGGCACTGGGAGATCATCGAAAAGTACGGCGTCACCATCTATTACACCGCCCCGACGCTGGTCCGCACCTTCATGAAATGGGGCCGCGAGATCCCCGACGCCCACGATCTGTCCTCACTGCGCCTGCTGGGTTCGGTCGGCGAGCCGATCAATCCGGAAGCGTGGCGCTGGTATCGAGATGTGGTGGGCGCGAACAGCACTCCCATCGTGGACACCTGGTGGCAGACCGAAACCGGCGCGATCATGATCTCGCCGCTGCCCGGCGTCGCCGCCGCCAAACCGGGCGCGGCCATGACCCCCGTCCCGGGTATCTCCGCGAAAGTCGTTGACGAGGAAGGCAACCCGGTCGTCCTCGGCGAGACCGAAGCCAATGGCTATCTGGTCCTGGACGAGCCGTGGCCGTCCATGCTGCGCGGCATCTGGGGCGATAACGACCGCTACCGCGAAACCTATTGGGCCCGTTACGCGGACAAGGGCTGGTATTTCGCCGGTGACGGCGCGAAACTCGATACCGACGGCGACCTGTGGGTCCTTGGCCGAGTCGATGACGTCATGAACGTCTCCGGCCACCGCATCTCCACCGCCGAGGTCGAATCCGCGCTGGTCGGCCATTCGAGTGTCGCCGAAGCCGCAGTGGTCGGCGCGTCCGATGACACCACCGGCCAGGGCATCGTCGCCTTCGTCATCCTCACCGGCGAGGCCGAGAACACCGGCGACGACCTCATCAAGGAATTGAAAGCCGAAGTGTCCCGGGAGATCTCACCGATCGCCCGCCCCCGTGACATTCACATCGTTCCGGAACTGCCGAAAACCCGTTCCGGCAAGATCATGCGCCGCCTGCTCCGCGATGTGGCCGAGGGCCGCGAACTGGGTGACACCTCAACCCTCGTCGACCCCAAGGTATTCGAGGCCATCACCCGTCGCTGACCGCGCTCAGGCAGCCTGCCGATACACCTTCCGCGCCAGCAGAATCATCGGGATCTGCATCGGCAGGCGCAGCAGCACACCGACTTTCAGCGGCAGCGGCTTACTGCTGCGCACCCAGTCGCTCGCCATCTTCACATTCCCGGGGAACACACCGAGGAACAGCAGCGTCGCGAGCAATCCGCCCAGCCGCCGGGTGCGCGGGACCGCGACGGCCGTGGCCACCGCGATCTCGGCGACCCCGGATCCCAGGGTCCACGCCCGCGCCGATCCGGGCAGCTGGTCCGGAATCAAGGCGTCGAATGGTTTCGGGGCCACGAAATGCAAAGTCCCCATACCGAAGAGAAATGCCGATAGCGCCCGGGCGGTGCCCCGCCCGGGGCGCGATAGTTCTGTGCTCTCGCTCATGACGACGAGCGTACGGTCAAATCGTCCAACAAGATCATGACCTCACCCGCCTGCTTCACGACCTCCACGAGCCGGATTTTCAATCCGAGCAATTCCGCCCCGGTCAGCGCCTCGCGCAATTCCTCCCCGATCCGCTGCCATTCCGGTGCGACGGCAATCCGCCCGAGCAGTATCTCGACGCTGTCCTGTCCGGCCCCGGCGATGAACCCGGACACCTCGATCGACGCGTGCGGCGACCGCACATACAGGTCCACTCCGCTCACCTCGCCCGGCAGCGCGACCGCGCGATCCGCCTTGGCCACCAGTTCGATCTCATGCCCGTCGGCGGCCCCGCGCACCAGCACCGCCAGCGCCCGATGGTCCTCCCCGCGCACGCCATCCGGATAGGCCAGCGGATCCTTGACCGGCGCACCCTCGGCGAACGTGGTGATATGCGCCTTACTCGCCCCCGCCCCCGCGAGTTCCCACTTCCCGGTGTCCTCGAAGTCGTCCAGCAGCACTTCGTCCGGCATATTCCGATCCCTTCACACGCCCTGCGGTTCTCCCCGCAAACCCTACAAACCCGCTCCCGGCTTTTCCCCCCGAATTCTGGTGGCTGACGAATCGGGACTGGTTACCGTCATACTCAGTACGGATATTCGGTTGTGGGAAGAGGTGAGGGCCGCCGTGGAGGCACAGGATTCGGGGATTCGCCGTATCGGGCTGGTGGAGGATCACGAGTCGGTGGCAATCGGTTTGGCGGCCATGTTGGCCCCCGAGGCCGATCTGGAGTTGGTGATCACCGCGGGCACGGTGGCCGAGTTGTTGTCGGCGAACCCGCGTTTGGACCTGGTGGTATTGGATCTGCGGCTGGCCGACGGATCCTCACCGGACGACAATGTGCGATCCCTGCGCGAGCGCGGGATCGAGGTGCTGGTGTTCACCGGGGCGGACAATCCGTTCCTGGTGCGCGAGGCCGCGCGGGCGGGTGTGCTCGGCGTGGTCCGCAAATCCGAGGATGTGCCCACCGTGGTGACCGCGGTGCGCCGCGCCGCCCAGGGCGAACAGGTGGTGACCACCGACTGGGCCGCGGCCATCGACGGTGATCCGCAGCTGTCCAATGTCGGATTGAGCCCGCGCCAGCAGCAGGTCCTGCAGCTGTACGCCTCGGGTGAGAAAGCCTCCCGCGTTGCCCGCATGACCGGCCTCTCGGAACAGACCGTCAACGATTACCTCGGCCGCATCCGGCAGAAGTACGCCGACGCGGGCCGCCCGGCCCCGACCAAAACCGATCTGTACAAGCGGGCAGTCGAGGACGGCTGGCTGCCCGTCCCCGAACGACACCCGCGCGCATGACCGCGTCGGGCACGCTGGACACCACGCCCGGAGCACCCTCGATGTCCGCCGTCACCGCGCTCATTCGGCGGGTGCGCGGCGGACTCACGGTGCCGCAGGAGGATCCGGCCACCGCCGCGTACGACCGCATCATGCGGCGGCTCGGCATCTCCATCGGCATCGCCGGAATCATTGTGGGCGGTATGGAATTGCCGGAGATCGCCGAACAGGGCCGGGTCGCCGGAGCCTGGTGGACGATCACCGCCGTGGTGCTGGCCTTCGGCTGGTATCCGGTGATCGCGGTGGTGTCCGCGCTGGCCGGACCGCGCGCGATCCGCATCGTATGCGGTTGCGCGGCAATCAGTTTCCTCTTCGCGTTCGCCACCATTCCGATCGCGCTGGAAACGCATTCGGTGGACGCCACCACGGTGTGGCCGTACCGCGTGACCGCATTGGCCGTGACAGCGGCCGTGCTGGCCTGGCCCGCGCGCTGGGCCGTCACCTATCTGCTGGTGTCCGCCACCTCGGCGGCGCTGGCCTCGGTGTACACGGTCGCCACCGTCACGCCGCTGTCCGTGGTCGAGAACTTCCTGCGCGCAGCCGGTTTGGCGGCCCTGTTCGTCTGGTGCGGTACCGCCGCCACCGGCGCGGCCGCCCGCGTCGACCGCGAATCCGCCATCGCCAGCCGCCGCGCGGCAGCCGCCGCGGCCGCACAGGGCCGCGATCGCGAACGCGCCCGCTTCGCCGCGCTCATTCACGACGCCGTGCTCTCCACCCTGCTGGAGGCCTCACGCGCGGGCACCCAATCCTCGGTACTGCGCCGCCAGGCCGAGCGCACCCTGGAACAGCTCGACGAATGCCGCGGCGACGACCGCGATCCCGATCTGCTCGACGCCCGCACCGCCGTGCTGTTCCTGAGAACCGCCGTGCACGAGGTGAATCCGAGCATTCGCTTCGCCACCCGCACCTGGCCGGGCTACGACGATCTGCGCATGCCGGTGCATTCGGCCAGCACCATCGCCGCCGCGCTCACCGAAGCGGTGCGTAACAGCCTGCGGCACGCCCATGTCCCCGGCCGCGATGTCCGCCGCACCGTCACCGCGACGATCAGCGCGGGCAGCATTCGCATCGCCTTCACCGATGACGGCGCGGGTTTCGACTTGGCGCGGGTCTCCGCCGACCGGCTCGGCATCTCCATGAGCATCCTGGGCCGCATGCGCCAATTGGCGGGCGGTTCGGCCTTCGTGGAATCCGCACCCGGCGAGGGCACCACCGTGACACTGGTCTGGGGTGGCGATGGTTCCCGTTGAATACCACGCGGCCGAACTGGATTCGCGCTTCGGCCTGCGTGATCTGCTAGGTCTGCGCGGTCGCGCGGCGTGGCTGTTCCTGCTCATCCTGGAAGCCACCATCGGGCTGTACATGCTGCGCAACTTCGGTGAATCACCGCAGTGGGCGGCGCTTTTCAGCATGGTGATCATTCTCAGCGCCGGTGCGCTGGTCATCGTCATGCCGGTGGATCCGCTACCGCTGCCGGTATCGCTGTACGCGGCGGCCTCCGGTCCGATCGCCACCGCGCTCACCATCATGACCCCGTACTCCGAACGCGCGAATCAATCGGTGTGGTCGGCGTTCGCGGCTTCCTATGTATTGACCGTGCTGGTGCTGCGCGGCCGCGGCCGACTTGCCTGGGTGGGCGTCGCCGGTGTCGCCGGGGTGATCCTGCTGGCCGGACTCGGCGAACAACTCGACTCCCGCACGGTGCTCGGCACGCTCGTGCCGATCGGCACCGTCGCCGCCATCTCGGTGTTCGCGGCCGTCATGCGCCCGATGCAGCGCTCGCTGGTGCTGCTGCGCGAGGACGCCATGATCCGCGCCGCTGCCGAGGCCACCATGGCCGCCTCCGACAGCGAGCGCACCCGCCAACTCGCCCGGCTGGACCGGGTGGCGCGCCCGATACTCGAGCGCATTGCCGACGGTGCCGAACTCACCGCCGCCGAACGCGAGGAATGCCGCCTGCTCGAGGCCGAACTCCGCGATGGTCTGCGCGCTCCGCAGCTGGTCACCGATGAACTCAGCGGTGCCGCACGCGGTGCTCGCTCCCGGGGAGTGGAAGTGGTGCTGTTGGACGACGGCGGTTTCGCGGGCGTCCCAGAATGGGTGCGCAGGCGCGTAATCGACGCCGCCACAAGGGAATTGGATGCCGCGAACGCCGGATCGGTAACGGTGCGAGTCCTACCCCTCGGACGCAGCGTGCTCGCCACAGTCCTCGCACACGCCCCGGATCACGACCGCCGCACCGAGATAGATACGGACGGCAAGGTCAGCGTCACCGATTAGCTCGTTGCCGCCGGGCTTGCTGCTCGACTAGTTCGAGGGGTCCTTCGGCTCTTTAGGTTCCCGCGGTTCCCTCGACTCACGCGGCATATCCCAGCGACCCGGGCCGCCCCGCTTCATCTGATCGCGCAGCGCACCCTGCACGGCGGTGGCCATCCACGAGTTCAGCGACTGCCCGCTCTGCGCGGCGGCCTCCTCGGCCCGGGATTTGATCTGCTCCACCAGTCGCAGTGTGACGCGGCTGATATCCCCGGTCATTTCCTCGAACGTCGGTTGATGCTCTTCCTCGGCGGATGCGGTCTTGCGCACATCCACGTGGGCGTCGGTGCCGTCGACCGAGACGCGCACGGTGCGATCGCCGACCGACGCGCTCACCTCGCTCGCCAATTCCGACAGCGCCGCGAGCAGAACCAGCCGGGCCGAACTCTCGGTGGCGGCGGCCAGCGCCGCGGCGGTGGACTGTGTCTTCTCATCGCCCAGAGCGGCCGCGGCGATGAGGTTCTCGCGTAGTTGGGCGGTGTACTTGTTCAGATCCATGACACCAGTGTGCTGTCACATCTGACATCATTCAAGAAAACTTTTGACGTCACCCCAAGGTGGGCGATGCGAATCACCGTTATCGCCGGGCCGGTTCGGGTATAACGATGCAAAAGGTGATTCGATGACCGGGTAGCCTTCTGGCTATGACGAACGGTGAATCGACGCGAATCGAGCTGCGCGCGTCCGGCACAGTCGGTGTCGCGATGGTGACCCCCTTTACCGCCGAAGGCAAGCTCGATGTCGATGCCGGGGTGGCGCTCGCCGCACGCCTGGTCGACGGCGGTGTCGATCTGCTCGCGATCTCCGGAACCACCGGCGAATCGCCCACCACCACCGAGTCCGAGAAGTTCGATCTGCTGCACGCCGTGGTCGACGCGGTCGGTGACCGCGCCACCGTTATCGCGGGCGTCGGCACCTACGACACCGCGCACAGCATCGAGCTGGCACGCACCGCGCAGCGCGCGGGCGCGCACGGTTTGCTCGTCGTCACCCCCTATTACTCCCGTCCCACCCAGGACGGCCTGATCGCGCACTTCACCGCGATCGCGGACAGCACCGATCTGCCCGTCACGCTCTACGACATTCCGCCGCGTTCGGTGGTGGCCATCGCGCCCGACACCATTCGCCGCCTCGCCGAACATCCGCGCATCGTCGCGGTGAAGGACGCCAAGGGCGATCTGAACGCCGGCGCGGAACTGATCGCCGAGACCGGACTGGCGTTCTACTCCGGTGACGATGTGCTCAACCTGCCCTGGTTGTCCGTCGGAGCCACCGGATTCATCAGCGTCATCGGGCATTTGGTGCCCGATCGCCTGCGCGCGCTCGCCACCGCTTATGCGGCCGGTGATGTGGTGCGGGCCCGTGAAATCAATGTCAGCCTGATTCCGCTCAACCGGGCCATGGCCCGCCTGGGCGGCGTCGCCATGACCAAGGGCGCCCTGCGGCTGCTCGGGGTCGAGACCGGGGAGCCACGCTTGCCACAAATCATGCCCACATCCGAACAACTCGCAGAACTCGCGGTCGATTTGCGGGCCGCGGGGGTGCTTGCATGAGCAGCCCCGAGGGACGTCGCCCGCGCCGCACCGCATCCCGCGCCGCGGGAGCCCCGGCCCCCGTGCCGGATAAGCCGGAACCCGTTGCGGCACAGCCGAAAGCGGCCGAGCCCAAGGCCGCTGCCGCGGATAAGCCGGTAGCGCAGGCCGCGCCGGTGGAAGCCGCGGCGGAGCCTCGCGGTCGCAACGGCCGCAATGGCACCGCCCGTGGCGCCCGCAACGGCGATACCGCCGAGGCCGCGCCCGCCAAGACCGAGGCCCCCAAGGCCGAGCCCGCCCGCGCGCGCCAGGACGAATCCGCCCCGCGCTCGCGCCAGGGTGAGCGAAATCGCAAGCCCGGCGGCCGTTCCCGCCAGGGCGGCGGCCGCAACGACCGCTCCGACGCGCCCGCCCAGCCGCGCGTGGAACGCCAGAAGCTGAACCCGCCGCCCGCCGCCCCCAAGGGTGGCCTGCGGGTGTTCGCGCTCGGCGGTATCGGCGAAATCGGCCGCAACATGACCGTTTTCGAATACAACGGCAAGTTGCTGATCATCGACTGCGGTGTGCTGTTCCCCGAGGATCAGCAGCCCGGCGTCGACCTGATCCTGCCCGACTTCGGTCCCATCGAGAATCGGATGGACGATATCGAGGCCGTCGTGCTCACCCACGGCCACGAGGATCACATCGGCGCGGTGCCGTTCCTGCTCCGCCTACGCCGCGATATCCCGGTTGTCGGCGCGAAGTTCACCCTCGCGCTGGTCGCGGCCAAGTGCCGTGAACATCGCCTGCAGCCCAAGCTGATCGAGATCACCGAGGGCCAGCGCACCCAGCACGGACCGTTCGACTGCGAGTACTTCGCGGTGAACCACTCGATCCCCGATGCGATCGCCGTCGCGATCCGCACGCCCGCCGGTATCGCGCTGCACACCGGCGATATCAAGCTGGATCAGCTGCCCCTCGATGGCCGCCTCACCGACCTGGCCGGTTTCTCCCGCCTCGGTGACGAAGGCGTTGACCTGTTCCTGGTCGACTCCACCAATGCCGAGGTCCCCGGATTCGTCACGCCCGAGCGTGAGATCGGCCCCGTGCTGGACAATGTGATCGGCAAGGCCAAGGGCCGAGTCATCGTGGCCTCCTTCGCCTCTCACGTGCACCGCATCCAGCAGGTGGTGGAGGTGGCCCAGCGCTACGACCGCCGCATCTGCTTCGTCGGCCGCTCCATGGTCCGCAATATGCAGATCGCCCAGGACCTCGGCTATCTGGATGTGCCGGACGGCCTCGTGGTCGATATCGATCAGGCCGCGAACCTGCCGGTGCACAAGCTGGTGCTCATCTCCACCGGCTCACAGGGCGAACCGCTCTCGGCGCTGTCCCGGATGGCGCGCGGCGACCACCGCCAGATCAATATCCGCCCCGACGATCTCGTCGTGCTGGCCTCCTCGCTGATCCCCGGCAATGAGAACGCGGTCTTCACCGTGGTCAACGGCCTGACCCGGATCGGCGCGACCGTCATCACCCAGCAGAACGCCAAAGTCCATGTCTCCGGACATGCTTCGGCCGGTGAGCTGCTGTACCTGTACAACGCGGTCCGCCCGACCAATGCCATGCCCGTGCACGGCGAATGGCGGCACCTGCGCGCCAACGCCGCGCTCGCCGTGGCCACCGGCGTTCCCGAAGAGCGAGTCATGCTCGCCGAGAACGGCGTAGTGGTCGACCTGGTGGACGGTATCGCCACCATCACCGGGCGCGTCCCCGTCGGGCAGGTCTACGTGGACGGCCTGTCCGTCGGCGATGTCGGCGAATCCACCCTCTCGGACCGCCTGGTTCTGGGCGAGGGCGGCTTCATCTCCATCACCGTTGCCGTCGATTCCACCACCGGTAAGGCCGTCAGCGCCCCCGAGGTCACCGGTCGCGGCTTCTCCGACGATCCGGACGCGTTGATCGACGCCCACGAGCTCGTGGAAGCCGAACTCCGCCGACTGGCCAGCGAAGGCGTCACCGACACCCACCGCATCGCTCAGAGCGTGCGACGGGTGGTCGGCAAGTGGGTGGCGGACAAGTACCGCCGCCGTCCGATGATCGTTCCCACGGTCATGGGCGTCTGACCCGAGTAACCAACAGCCACACCGCGAGAGCGCCCGGTAGCACCAGCTACCGGGCGCTCTCGCGTATCCGCCAAAAGAGACAACCTATGGATACCTGGATTGAAATATGCGCATCCAGGCATGGGAGTGCGGCGTGGCGGGTGCGGCGAACTCGGTTACCGAACCTTGAAACAAAACCGCCCCGACAACATGAGTGTCGGGGCGGGAACCTCGTAAGGCTCTAGTTGTCCTGGCAGGCAGCCGAATCCAGCTTGGCAGCCTTGACGATGCTGCACGCGAAGGCGTGGTCGACCTTCCATTCGTTGCCCTCGGCGACGAACGAGACGGTGGCGTTGTTCACGGGATTGCCCGCGATGGTGACCTTGGCATCTGCCTTGAGCTTGCCGTCGGCCGGGTCCGGAACGTTGGTGATCTCGACCTTGACGTCGTTCTTCTTGGCGGCGTCGACGAGCTTGGCGACCAATTGCGGGTCCTGGCCCGCGTTTTCGATCCAGTCGATCTTGGTCTTGGCGTCGATGGACGGGTCGAACGCCTTGGTGATCTTGTCGTTCAGTTCGGCGACCGTCGGCTTGGGCAGGTTCGGCGCGGGAGTGGTCGACGGCGGCGCGCCGGTCTCCTTGGTGTCGTCGGTGCTGCCCTGGAAGTTATTGGTGGGTGCGGACGCGCTGGTGGTGGTCGCGCTATCCGATTTGGTCTCGCTGGTGCTGCAGGCGACCAGTCCGAAGGCGGAGGCGGCCAGCGCCACGGCGGCGGTGGCGCGGAAGATGCTGTGCTTCAACGAATTTTCTCCCCTGAACGGATATTAGAGCTGGTAGCCGGTGGTGCAGTTCCAGTGGATGATGGTGGCGTCGGAGCTGTTCCGAGTGAGCGCCTGGGTGCGGGCCGCCGAACGCGAGTACGCCGCACCGTAGGTGTACAGCCCCGCACGGCGGGAGTAGGCAACCGCACCGCAACCGTTTCCGAAGCTGGCGACGACACGGCAGTCGTCGAACGTGCACGAGTTCATCGCACCGCCCTGCGCGGCGGCGCGATCCGGATAGTCATAGGAGTAGCCGATGCGGCCGGTGGACGGCGACAGCGCGATCGCGCCGAAGTTGTCCGTATATGCCCCGGCCGGAGCCGCCAAGCTCACCAGCAGTGAGCCCGCGGCCGCGACCATCACGGCGGCGCCACTGACGATCTTTTTCAAGGTGTTGCCCCTTCGTATGCAGTGGATCCATTCCCCGATGGACCGAGTGATCAAGCTACCGACCCGGATTCGCCGACGCCAACCCGGAACCGGCTCGGCGGCGGCATATCCCACCGCCCCATCCGGGATCGGATCGGGCGGCGCGTAAATGATCAAGGGACGACCTTATGACGGACCGGGTGCTCGGCTTAACTAGCCGAACCGTCCAGCAATTGAGGCGCAACTCAACCGACGCGATCATGTGACCCGGGCGAGTGCGGTCGCGTGATACCGGGGGAGCGCCCATCGGCGTGCGAGCGCCTCGTTCAGCGACCCCGCCACCTGTGCATGCGCATCATGCATCACGCCAACCATCCGGTTAGTGTGGCCTTATGAGTATGGCCCAACGGGAGCGCCAGGCACTGGTGCAGACCATGTCCGCCGCCGGTCCGGACGCGCCCACCCTGTGCGGCACCTGGACGGTGCGAGATCTGGCCGCGCACTTGATCGTTCGCGAACGCCGCCCCGACGCCGCCCCGGGCATCATGCTGAAGCCCTTCGCGCCCTATCTGGAGCGGGTGCAGGACAAGGTCGCCAAGCGGCCGTTCCCGCAGCTGCTCGATGAGATCGCCGGTGGCCCGCCGTGGCTCCTGCGACCGGTCGATTCCCTGATGAATCTCACCGAGATGTACGTCCACCATGAGGACGTGCGTCGCGCCGAACCCGGCTGGGAACCGCGCGAACTCTCCGCCGCCGATGAGGACCGGCTCTGGAAAGTGCTGACCGGCTTGTCGCGCATGGCTTATCGCAAATCGGCGGTTACCGTCGCGCTCACCACACCCGACGGCCGGCGCACGGTTGCGCACCAGGTGGGCGATCGCACCGTCGTACTCGCCGGAAAACCCTCCGAACTGCTGTTCCACGCCTTCGGCCGCAATGCCGTGCGGTTGGAGGCCACCGGCGATCCCGCCGATGTGGAAGCCGTCTACGCGCTCGACCGCAGCGTCTGACCATTCCGGTATGCGGGACGGTCCGCCCGCGCCGGTGGCAGCGTGACCACCGATCATGAAACGATCACGCGTCGGCCGGTAGTTTCTGTGCTCGGCAGCGGCCCGCAGTGTGATGAGGTGGTAGGCAATGTCTTGGCAACTGGCGGTTCTCGGGCCGGTCGAGCTGACGACGGAGGGCGTCCCCGCCGCACCCATGCCACCCAAGCACCAGGCCGCGCTCGTCATGCTCGCCTTCGCGCGCGGGCGCACCGTATCGATCGAGGAACTCGCCGACGGGATTTGGGGCGTCGATCGTCCCTCCTCCGCGGTGGGCGCGCTGCGTAATTACGCGTGGGCGCTGCGCAAGCAGCTGGCGGCGCGGCCGGAGACGGTGCGATTGTTCTCGGAGTCGCGCGGCTACCGCCTGGAAGGTCCGCTCGAACTCGATATCGATCGCATCGACGGTTGCCGCGCCGAGGCCGAACAGGCCCGCGCGGACGGACATTTGGAGCGGGCGGACGCCATCCTGCGGGCGCAGCTGCGGCTGTGGCGCGGTGATCCGCTCGCCGGTGTGCCCGGACCGTGGGCCGGTGCCGAACGCGCCCGATTACGTCGTTTACAGCGGGTGCTGCGCGAGGATCTCATCGATATCACCGTGCGGCGCGGGGATTATTCGCGTGCCCTGGCCGATCTGGAAGCCCTGATCACCGTCGACCCGCACAGCGAGCGATTGCGTGGGCTCATGATGACCGCGCTGTACCGGGCCGGGCGGCGCACCGAGGCGCTGGGCGAATATCAGCGCATCCGGCGGCTGCTGGTCGCCGAACAGGGCATCGAACCCGGGCCCGCGCTGCTGGAATTGCATCGCCAGATCCTGTCCGATGAATTGCCCGGCGATGGGTCCGCGGTGGCGGTGCAGCCGAAACCCGCGCAATTGCCGCCGGACACAGCCGATTTCACCGGCCGCCGGGAATTGGCGCGCGAACTGTGCGCCGTACTGGCCGACAGCATCACCCCGATCGTGGCCATCTCGGGCATGGGCGGGGTCGGCAAGACGGCGCTGGCATTGCATGTGGCACACCGGATTCGGGATCGATATCCGGACGGGCAGCTGTATGTCGATCTGCACGGCGCGGGCGCGGATCCGGCCGAACCCGAACAGGTGCTGGGCGCACTGCTGCGCGGATTGAATGTGCCGCCGCGCGATGTACCCGCCGGGGCGGCCGAGCGGGCGGCCCTGTTCCGATCCGCCGTGAGCGGGCGTCGCATGCTGCTCGTGCTCGACAATGCCTGTGACGCAGCGCAAATCGCGCCGCTGCTACCCGGTGAGCCGGGATGCGCGGTGCTGGTGACGGCACGGCGGCCCATGACCGCTCTGCCCGGCGTGCGCTCGGCCGCGCTGAAGGTGCTCGAAACCGATGAGGCCGCAGCGCTTTTCACGCGAATCGTCGGCCCCGCCCGGGTCAACGCCGAACCCGAATCCACCCGTCGCATTGTCGAACTGTGCGGGCGGCTGCCCATGGCGGTGCGGATCGTGGCGGCGCGGGTCGCGGCCCGCCCGCAGTGGACCATTGTCTCCGAGGCGGACCGGCTGGCCGCGGAACGCCATGACCTGGATCGTTTCCGCGCCGGGGATCTGGCGCTGACCGCCGCTTTCCGCGCCGGATACGAACAGCTGCCGGTCGAGGCCGCGCGCGCCTTCCGGCTGCTGGCCGTCGCCGAACTCCCGGATCTGCCGCTGGCCGCCACCGCGGCGGTGCTGGACACCATCGAACCGCTCGCCGAGGATCTGTGCGAGGAGCTGGTCGATCGCGGCATGCTCGAGACGGTGGGCCGCGGGCGCTACCACTATCACGATCTGATGCGCCTGTTCGCGGCCGGTCGTCAGCAGGCCGAACCGATCGTATGCCCGGACCGGCGCGCCGTCGTGGACCCCGTCGAGCGGCTGCTCGACTACTACCTGGCCACCATGAAAACCGTGCTGCGCGTGCGGCATCCGGGCGTTCGGCTGGGCTTGACCGCCACCGCGCATCCGGGCACCCGGCTGGCGGATCTCGATTCCACCCGCGATTTCATGAATGTGGAGCGGCGGAATCTGGTTGCGCTGTACCGGTTGGCGGCGGTGGGTACCCGGCGGCATCGGCTGCTCGCGGCGGACCTCGCGCTCGCGGTGTCCGGCACCATGCTCGCCAGCGATGCCACGGTCGATATCGAGAAGGCGCTGGAGGAATTGATCCGCGCCTGCGAAGCCGACGGTAATTCGTTGTCGGCCAGTCGTGCTCGGCTTGCGCTGGTATTCGTGGTCGTTTCCGAGCTCGGTGAACCCGAGCGGGCCGCGGCGCATGTGGACCGACTACTGGACGATGTGAACACCGAGGCCGAACCCTGGGTCGCGGGCACCACGCATATCTTCGCGGGCGCGCTCGGCATGCATCATCACGATCCGGTCCGCGCCGCAACGCATTTCGCCGCCGCCCTGCGCCTGTACCGTTGCGGCGCGAGCCCGGAATGCGTCCGGGTGGCGTATTCCCTGCTCGCCCAGGCGCATTCGGCGGCGGGCCGGGACCGTGATTCGCTCGCCGCCGCCGCCCGCGCCGTGGTCGGCGACACCCGTCCCGGCACCCGGCGAAATGTCATGTGGGCCTTGACCGAAGCGGCCTGCGTGCTCAGCGGCCAGGGTGAAGCCGAACTGGGCGCCCGCCTGTTCGACGCCGCCCTGCGCACCGCCCGCCGCGGCGGCTCCACCCGCTTCGAATCCACCGTGCACTCCCGCGCCGCCGTCGCCCACCTGTCCGCCGGTCGCCTCCCGCAGGCGGCCGAACACGCCGAACGCGCCGAAGCCACTCGCGACTCCTCCCGCCCCGGCGTCCTGCACACCTACAACCTCTACAACCTGCTGGTCCGCTACACCGCCCTGCGCCGCATGGGCCGCAATGTCGACGCCGCCGAGTGCTACCGCACCGCCACCACCCAGATCCCCGACTTCGACCAGGCCCTGATCCGCTGGGGCGCGCTCGTCGACCCCACCCCGCACTCCGGCCGCCCCGAGCCGGTCCCCGTCGGCGGCTGAGGCGGCGGCGTCACCCGGATCGACCCCCGCGGCCGGTGTCTTCGTTCGCATGGTCCGCGATACATGCGAACGGCCGTGCGGGCGGTCACCCAGTGCGGTAGCGGGTGGCCGACACGCCGTTTTTCGCACTGTCCGCGTGACACCGCCCGTTTCCGGTCTCGGGTGCGGGAGCATGTGATGGGCGGTGTTCGCGGACTTCGGCGGCGATAGGCGTTGCCTATCCCACAGGGCTGTTGTGGGTGGGCCGGGTGTTGCGGATGGTCCGGGTGGGGCGTTTGCGGCTAGCCTGGGGGTCATGCCAGGTAAGTCCCGCGGTGCCGCAACGTCACGTTCGCGAGCGGGATCGACGCGGGGGCAGACTCCTGCACGGTCCCGGGCGCGTACTCCGCGTGCCGCCGCGGGCGGTCGCACCGCTAGCGCCGGTCGCACTCGAAGCCCCAAACGTCCGGCCGCCGCGCGCAGGCCCGCGCCGCGCCGCAGGTCCGATACCGCGCCGTTGGCGGTGGTCACGCGGGCGGTGAACAACGGCTGGAACATGCTGGCGCGCGGGCTCGGCGCGAGCACCCGGGCGGTGAGCCGGGCGGGGGAGATCGAGCACGGGCATCGGCGCGACGGAATCGCGCTGGGGCTGGTGGCATTCGGCATCGTGATCGCGGTGGCGGTGTGGTTGTCCGCGGGCGGCCCGGTCGGGCGCGGGGTGGATACCGCGATTCGCTGGATCGCCGGATCCGCTTCGGCGGCACTGCCGTTCGTGGCCATCGGCATCGCGGTGATTCTCATGCGCACCGAACCGCATCCGGAGATCCGGCCGCGGCTGGTGCTGGGCGGGCTGCTCACCGGACTGCCGATACTGGGTATCTGGCATCTGGCGGCGGGTTCGCCCACCGATATGCACGGTCGCGCGCACGGTGCGGGATTCGTCGGCTATGTCATCGGCGGTCCGCTCAGCGACGGGCTCAGCGCGTTCCTGGCGGTGCCATTGCTGATGCTGGCCATAGGATTCGGTCTGCTGCTGCTGACCGGCACCACGGTGCGTGAGGTGCCCGAGGCGCTGCGCGAGATCTTCGGCACCGGCAGCCGCGGCGACGAATACGAGAGCTACTCCGATGAACCCGGTCTCTACGATCCGGCCAATTACGACGAGGACGGTTTCCCGCGCCACGAGGGCGTGAAATCCCGCCGTCGCGGTCGCACCCCGTCGGAGAACTATCCGCCCGACGAATTCGGCGGTTCGGACGCGGCCACCGAGATCATCGGCGAACCGCCGCTGCAGGACGCCAAGGAGATCGCGGCCGAGGAGCCGCCGAAACCCAAGGCGCGCAAGGCCCCCAAGGTCGTCGATCAGACCCCGCCGCCCCCGCCGCCGCAGCAGCTGGAATTCGTCACCGAGCGGGAGGTGGACGGCGATTACAATCTGCCGCCGCTGACCCTGCTCACCGATGGCGAACCGCCCAAGAAGCGCAGCGCCGCCAATGAATCCATGATCGAGGCCATCACCGAGGTGCTGGTCCAGTTCAAAATCGACGCCGCCGTCACGGGTTTCGTGCGCGGCCCGACGGTCACCCGGTACGAGGTCGAGCTCGGCCCGGGCGTGAAGGTCGAGAAGATCACCGCGCTGGCCCGCAATATCGCCTATGCGGTGGCGACCGAGAATGTGCGTCTGCTCGCACCCATCCCGGGCAAATCCGCGGTCGGCATCGAAGTGCCCAATGCCGATAGGGAATTGGTGCGCCTGGCCGATGTGCTCAAGGCCCCGTCGACCCGAAACGATCACCATCCCTTGGTGATCGGCCTCGGCAAGAACATCGAGGGCGAATACCTCTCGGCGAATCTGGCCAAGATGCCGCATCTCCTGGTCGCCGGTTCCACCGGTTCGGGTAAGTCGAGTTTCGTGAATTCCATGCTGATCTCACTGTTGCACCGGGCCACCCCCGATGAGGTCCGCATGATTCTCATCGACCCCAAGATGGTGGAACTCACGCCGTACGAAGGCATTCCGCATCTGATCACCCCCATCATCACCCAGCCCAAGAAGGCCGCCGCCGCGCTGGCCTGGCTGGTGGAGGAGATGGAACAGCGGTATCAGGATATGCAGGCCAACAAGGTCCGTCATATCGACGATTTCAACCGCAAGGTGAAATCGGGCCAGATCACGGCTCCGCTGGGCAGTGAACGCGTCTACCGCCCGTACCCGTACATTCTGGCCATTGTCGACGAGCTCGCCGACCTCATGATGACCGCGCCGCGCGATGTGGAAGACGCCATCGTCCGCATCACCCAGAAGGCTCGTGCGGCGGGCATTCACCTGGTGCTCGCGACGCAGCGTCCCTCGGTGGACGTGGTCACCGGCCTGATCAAGACCAATGTCCCGTCCCGATTGGCCTTCGCGACCTCGTCATTGACGGACTCGCGAGTCATCCTCGATCAGCCGGGTGCGGAAAAGCTCATCGGTATGGGTGACGGCCTGTTCCTGCCCATGGGCGCGAGCAAGCCGACCCGTCTGCAGGGCGCGTTCATCTCCGACGAGGAAATCCAAGCCGTCGTAGATTTCGCCAAAACCCAGGCCGAACCCGAATATCAGGAAGGCATCACCGCCGCCAAGACCGGCGAGAAGAAGGATGTCGACCCCGATATCGGCGACGATCTCGACCTGCTGCTGCAGGCCATCGAATTGGTTGTCACCTCGCAATTCGGCTCCACCTCGATGCTGCAGCGCAAACTCCGCGTCGGCTTCGCCAAGGCGGGCCGCCTGATGGATCTGATGGAGACGCGGGAAGTGGTGGGCCCGTCCGAAGGGTCCAAGGCCCGCGATGTCCTCATCAAGCCCGATGAATTGGACGGGCTGCTCTGGACCATTCGCGGCGGCGGCGGTGAGCCCCCGGACTCCGGCGACTCCGATAGCTGATCACCCCCGGCCGCGCCATCGGGAGATACGGGCCCGATGGTGCGCCGGTGGTGCTCCCGCGGATCAATTCGGTGCGGGCGGCTGCCAGCAGGCCAGCGGCGGTCCCGGCGGGTAGAGCAGCGACCAGCCGATGAGTGCGCCGATACCCGCGCCGATCAGGGCTCCGGGCAGGGCGCTGAAGGTGCCGCCGATGAGACCGCCGGTCAGTGCGCCGAGAATGGCATTGCACTGGTGCATCGTCACATCGGGATCATCGACAGTGCCCGCGGCCGGCGGCGGCGCGTCTTCCACGGGAATCGAAATACTCTGCCCGACATCGGGATTCGGGCCTTCCACGGACGGGTCCGCGCCCGCCACACCAGTTGCCGTGAATACCGTGACTCCTATTGCGAGCACGGCGGTTGCAGTGAATCGTTTGATTCTCATAGCTCCTTCTTCCGTGTCGAAAAAAGCGGACTATTGTGAATCAATTTCTGCTGCCAGGTAGCTGATTCATGCGTACCAGACATGACAAATACGCATTATCGTTTCCGGAATTTCGTAATCAGAGAGTGCGGCGGGAGCTCTACTGTCAGAACGCTAGTAATTTTCGGTTGCCGCCGGTACGCTGACCGTCTTGTCCGAGCTCGCTCGCAGTGATCGCCGGAGGGGAACTCGAATGCTGACCAGGACAGTGCGCGGCGTACTGGCGGGGATGGTGTTATCGCTGGTGGTCGCGGTGCCGTCGATCGCCGATGTCACCGCGGCGGCGCAGACCACCGATCTGAGCTGGCACGAGTACGGCTCCGGCGCTGCGGCTCGGCGCTACCTGCTGTACCGGCCGCCGCAACTCGCGGCAGGCAGTCCGGTCGTGATGTGGTTGCACGGGTGCTGGTTTCGCGGCACCGACCCGTCGGACGCGGACCGGGAGCGGGATGCGATCGCGACCGGATTCCCGGCGCTGGCGGCGGCGCAGGGGTTCGCGGTCGTCTTCCCGCAGCAATCCCGCTCGGCCAACTCCGATGAGTGCTGGAACTGGTTCGATCCGGTGCAGCAGTGGTGCGAGCGGGGTGAGGTCGCCACGCTCGCGGGCATGGTCTCCGAGGCGGTGGATGAGCTGCGCGCCGATCCGAAGCGGGTATATCTGGCCGGGCATTCGGCGGGCGGCGCGATGACGGCCGTCCTGGGCGCGGTGCATCCAGAACGGTTCGCCGCGCTCGGGATCAGCGCCGGATTTCCGGCCGTGACCGGCCTGGACTCACTCGGCACCATCGCGGGCTCCCGGATGATCGAGCGCGGGGTGCGGTCGTTGCCGGTCACGGTGGTCACCGGCAGCGCGGACCCGGTATCACCGCCGTGGGTGCAGGGGCTGGTCGCGGGGGAGTGGCGGAGTGCGGGTCTGGCCGCGAGTGCCGGGCGGGTGGATATCCTCGCCGCCGTCGCCGCTGCGATCGTGCCGCCGACGCCGGACTCGGTCGATACCTACCCCGCCGGTGATGGCGAATACGCCCGCACCGTTTCGCATTACGACATCGACGGCCGAATCGGCGTGGACCACTGGGTGTTCGGGAAGATGGGTCACGAATATCCCGCCGCGACCATGACTCCCGCGCTCTGGCGGTTCTTCACCGCGAGCGGCGCATCGCGATAGCGGCGATTTCTCCTGCGTCTCAGTCCTTTTCGGTTACCCGCGAGAGGAGGTAGTCGTAGGCGGCGACCACCCGCTCATCGAGTTCCGCCAGGGGCACGCCGATATCGCTCGCCACGACCCGGCGGAAGATGGCGTATCCGGCGACGGTCGCCGCCGTCAGCACGTGCAGGGCTTCCGCGTCCACGTCCGGGGGCAGCGCGCCGTATGCCTTATCGCGTTGCAGGGCGGCGGTCATCTCATCGGGTTCGCTGAAGATGGAGAGCTGTTCATCGCCGTCGAGGGCGAGCATCGCCATGAATGCCATCCATTTGCCGGACAGGGACGCCTGCATCAGCCGTCGGCGGCGCTCGGCAAACGGCACATTCCAGTGATCCGGTGACTGCGAGGCCAGCCCGGCGAGTCGATCCGCCAGTGCCGCGCGCAGGAGTTCCTGGCGGCTGCCGAAGAGCTGATAGATCTGGCCCCGGTTCACATTCGCTTCGGCCGCAACCTCGTTGAGATTGAGCCCGGCCAGTATGCCGTCGCGTTCCAGCAGCCGTTCGACGGCGTCGAACAGATCCGATTCGGTGCGCGCGCGATCGCGTTTCTTGCGCGGCCGGGGCGTGGTCGGCTCGTCCATATCGCAGATCTTGCCCCATGGTGGCGGCCGCGCTTTATCGAAGGCCAATCATGGAGTGTTACTGGATGATTGCTGTGATTGTCATCATACTAGCGAAACGCTAGTAATTATCCCGAGCGGTCTCTACGCTGGCGATCGCCGGACACTTCATTCCGGCAGCACCGAAAAGGAAAGGCAGTCAATTGATTCCAGTCATCATCGACACCGGTAGCGCCGCCTTCGGCGGTCTTTTCCACACCCTGGGAGCCGCGCTCGGCGGCATTGTCAACACCCTCTGGACCGGCTCCTTCGGCCGCTGACAACACCCCGTTGATTCACTGATCCGGCGGGTAGCCGACTCCTTACCCCTCGTCAGAGCCGGCTACCCGCTCGACCATTTCCGAACACACTGCGGCACAACCCCGTTACGCGAGGAGCGCGAGTGATCCGGCACCTGAACACCCGACGGACGACCCTCGGCGTATGTCTGTTGCTCGCGACGGCGCTACCCGGTCTCGGGCCCGCCCATGCCGAAAGTCCCGATGATTCCAGCATCGCCAATTCCACCGTCGTGGACGACCGCCACCTGAACCTCGACGTCTATTCGGCCGCGATGGGCCGCACTATCACCGTCGAAGTCCAACTTCCCGCCGATAACACCCGGCCGCGACCGGTGCTGTACCTGCTCAATGGCGCGGACGGTGGTGAGGGCACCGCGAATTGGGATCATCGCGCACCCGAGGCGCTGGATTTCCTGGCGGGCAAGGACGTCAATTCTCACCGAGGAGCTCCCGCCACTGATCGACCGGGCACTGAATACCAGCGGGCAGAACGCGATCGCGGGACTGTCGACCTCGGGCACCTCGGTGCTGCAACTGGCGATCGCGAAGCCCGGCCTCTACGGCTCGGTGGCCGCCTACAGCGGATGTGCGCAGATCAGCGACCCGCTCGGCTATCAATTCGTGAATCTGGTTGTCCAGCAGGGGCGCGGTGACACCGCGAATATGTACGGCCCGCAGGGCGATCCGATGTGGGCCGATAATGATCCGTACGTGCACGCGGATCAACTGCGCGGCCTGAACCTGTTCATCTCCAGCGGCTCCGGCCTGCCCGGCCCGCATGACACCCTGGACGGTCCCTACACGCTGCCGGGCATTCCCGGTCTGGCCAATCAGATCACGGTCGGCGGCGTGCTCGAAGCCGCCACCGACTATTGCAGCCACAATCTCCAGACACGTCTGACCGCGCTCGGAATTCCCGCCACCTATGACTTCCCGCCCACCGGAACCCATTCCTGGGGTTACTGGCATGACGCGCTGATCAATTCGTGGCCGGTGCTGGCACGTGGCCTCGGCCTGCCGGAATGATCCGTGGAGCTGAAGCGCCAGGATTCGAACCTGAACCGGCGGAATCAGAATCCGCCATGCTGCCGATTACACCACGCTTCATTGAAATATGGAGTGCCCGGGAGGAATTGAACCTCCAGCCTTCTCGTTCGTAGCGAGACGCTCTGTCCGTTTGAGCTACGGGCACATGCCCCGCACGGATGTCCGCATTGACATCTACTCGCCATCGAGGTGTGCGGGTGTGAGTGTTCGGGAATGAAAAAGGGCCGCTCCGTGGCTGATTCGCCAGAGCGGCCCTGCGGTCTACCGGTAGACCTAGGGACCGCTGCGAATACGGCGGCGGAGCGATTGTCCGAACATGTTCTCCGCCTTCCCTTTTCTCGTATCGGATCGTTGTATCGAAGGTAGCAGCCGGTCGCCGGGGGCGAAACCGAATTATCGGCCGGGTGATCACCCGGGGGCTCGCCGGGCCGGGACCAGGTGTTTAACCGGTTGCGGGTGCCTGAGACAATCGGTGCGGTCGCTCAGGGTGGGCGGCGTGGGGGTGGGCACGATGAGTGATGTGACCGAGCGGGAAGCGCGCGGTGACGGCGGTCCGGTGTGGTCTCGGCCGTGGTTTCTCAATACTTTGTCGCTGGCGACTTTCGTTGCGCTGGTGATCTTCCAGTATCGGTGGTGGCATGATCACGGCCGCCCGCTCGCATGGGTACTGCTGCCGCTCACGCCATTCCTGGCTTTCCTGCCGTCCGGAATTATCGTGAAATCGTTCCGCAAGCGGTGGACGGCGCGGTGGGCGGGAGAGAACGGCTTCGAATACCGGCGCTCATCCGAGTGGCCGGTGCCGACCTGGGATTTTCCGCCGTTCAATATCGGCCGGGCGCGGCGCTATCGGATCCGGGACACCATGCAGGGGAGAGCCGGCGACTATCCGGCGATCTTCTTCCACCTGACCTGGCTGCACAATAACCGGATCAATGTCAGCACCCACTATCGGAACGTCTTCGTACTGACGCTGCCCGCGGCACTGCCCAGACTGACCCTCGGGGTGACGCTGGATATGACCACCGGTGCTCGAGTGGAGTTCGAATCGGCGGACTTCAACGACAAATTCTCGGTGTATTCCGCGAACCCGGGGTTCGCGCACGCGGTGCTCACACCGCGCACGATCGGCGAACTGCTGGACATCGCCGGTCGGCACGGCGGCGCGGTCATGTTGACCAAATTCGAAATCGTCGGAAACCTGTTGGTCGGCACTACCACCCTGGGCAATCGGCCCCGTGAGATCGGGGCGGTCTTCGACGCGATGCGCGTAATCGCCGATGGCATCCCACGATTCGTCTGGACCGATTACGGATCCCCCGCTGAAAGGGAACACGCATGACCCTCATCGTCGTAGTGCTCATCGTCATCGCACTGGTGGCGATGCTGTGGTACTTCGCCGCGTACAACGATTTCGTTCGATTGCGGAATCTGGTCGCCGAATCCTGGCGGCAGGTCGATGTCGAACTGCAACGCCGTCACGAGCTGGTGCCGAATCTGGTGGCAACGGTCGAACGCGCCGCCGAATTCGAGCGTGGAACCCTGGAGGCCGTGGTCTCGGCGCGCAACAGTGCGCGCGCACTCGCCGCCGACCCGGTCGAAACCCACGGTGAGATCACCGGCGTCGCGACCGCCGAAAACGCCCTCACCTCGGCGCTGTCACATCTGTCGGCGCTCGCCGAACAGTATCCCGACCTCGGATCGGTCAAGAACTACGCGGCACTGCAACGCGAACTGAGCGATGTCGAGGATCGAATCGCCGCGGCCCGGCGCCTCTACAACGCGAACGTCCGCGCTCTGAACACGAAAATCGAATCGATCCCCGCCTCGATGGTGGCCAGGCGCCATCATGTGTCGCCCGCGCAGTATTTCGATATCAGCACCCCCGAAGCACGCGCGGGCGTCCGGGTGGATCGGTTGTTCCGGAATCAACAGGATCGGTAGAGCTCCGAAATTCGGTCGCGCGCGGCTGCCCGGCTCGCCTACCTTCCCCGGAATGGAAGAGATGGGCTGGGCAAGCGGTGTGACCCGGGTGGCGGTGCTGACGGGCGCGGGGATCTCCACCGATTCCGGACTGCCCGATTACCGTGGGCCGCAAGGGACGTGGACCAGGAACCCGTCGCTCGCCGGTGCTTTCACCGAGCGCGAGTTCCTGGCCTCGGCCGATATGCGCCGCCAATTCTGGCGCGAGTTCAACGCCCTGCACCGGGCTGATGCGGAACCCAATGCCGCACACCGGGCGTTGGCGGAACTCGATCGCACCGGTATCGCCATGCGCGTGCTGACGCAGAATGTCGACGGATTGCATCAGCGCGCCGGATCACCGGATCGCAAGGTGCTCGAATTGCACGGCAGCTTCACGAACGTCGATTGCCGGCAATGCGGACAGCGTGGCACGACCGCGGACGCCCTGGCGAAAGTCGCTGCGGGCGAGGACGATCCGCGCTGTGCGTGCGGCGGAATCCTGAAACCGTCCATCGTCATGTTCGGTGAGCAGCTCGACAGCGATGTGCTGAACAAGGCGCGCGTAATCGCCGCGGCCAGTCAGCTTTTCCTCGCGATCGGCACATCGTTGCAGGTCGAACCCGCGGCCTCGCTGTGCGCGCTCGCGGTCGGCGGCGGCGCGAACCTGGTCATCGTCAACAATGCCCCCACCCCGTACGACGATATGGCGGTCGAGGTGATCCGGGAGCCGATCGGCACGGCGGTACCCCGCATCTGCCGGAGCATCGCGGCCGCGCGGTAAGGGCTACTTCAACACGAATTGGATTGCACTGTCGATGATTTCGGCACGAGACCCGGTGCCGTGTTCGGCGGTGATCAGATAGTTGGCGATCACCAGTGAGAACGCGAGCATGGCCCGGGCCTCGACCTCGCGCGGATCGTCGCTGATCGTGCCGATCAGATCGCGCAGGTATTCCATGCGCTCGTTATCGACCCGCCGCAGCCGATCGGCGACGGCGGGATCGCGTCGCGCCCATTCGCGGACCGCGAGATCGATGGGCAGCAGTCTGGGGGAGAAGGTGAGCGCACCGGCCTTGCGCACCTTGGCTTTGGCGTCCCCGCCCTCGCGTTCAACGCGCTCGCGCACCTCGTCGACGGTGCGAAGTTCCCAGCTGTCCAGTACGGCGTCGAGCAATTCCTGGCGGCTCGCGAACTGCCGGTAGAACCCGCCCCGGGTGACGCCGAGCCGGGCGGCGAGCGTTTCGACCCGGATGGCCTCGGCACCCGCCTCGGCCAGGATCGCCAGGGCGGCGTCGATCCAGGCTTGTCGGGGAGTGCGCACCGGTGGGGCCATCGATGTCAACCAATCAGTAGTCGGTGCTGTTGATTCAATCATCCGCGATAGATACAGTACTGTTCTGTATCTATCGATGGCGGACGACACACCGCCACCGACGACACTGATCGATAGGGAATCCACATGACGCACCGTGACTCGAACGAGCGGTATGCCGACACCGAACCGCTGATCGTCGAGGAGGTGGGCCTCGATGCCGACACACTCGCCCTCACCACCCTGACCGGCTTCGGGCATTACGACGCGCACCTGTTGCGCACCAGCGCATCCGGTACGCGTCCGGCCGAACAGTGGGCTCGGGAGATTCTGGAGGAGGTGGCCCCGGACGTCGCGACGGCGCTTCAGCGGGGCTGGCGGAGGATCGCGCTCCAGCTCGCCCCCGTCGGCTCCGAGGGGACGATCGCGGGCTGGCCCATCGCGTACTCCGCACCCGAATACCTGCTGCTGCAGGCGGAATCCACCCGTGGCTTCGAAGGTCAGCTGCTCTTCCGCCGCGATGACACCGGCGTGCTGCTGGCGACTTTCGTCCGATTCATCGATCCGGCCGCCCGGGCTATCTGGGAGCGCGTCCTGCCCAACCATCTCGAGTTCGTGCGCTCGCTACTCACCGCGCGGGCCCGGCGGCTCGCGCCCACCGCCTGACCGTCACCGAAACAGCTTCACGCACAAAGGATCTCGAACAATGACCACCGCTTATCACATTGTCGCCATCGTCGCCGCGCTCTGGATCGGCTTCTCCGGGTTCTCCCTGTTCACCCGGAAGCAGTTCGTCGTCGAACCGCTCGAACAGTACGGCGTCCCCGCGCCCTGGTGGAATTGGTTGGCGCTGGCCAAATCCGCGGGCGCGCTCGGCCTGATCGCCGGCTTCTTCCTCCCGCCGATCGGTATCGCGGCCGCGCTCTGCCTCATCCTCTATTTCCTGCTGGCGTCGGCGACCTCGATCCGTGCCGGTCACGCGGGATCGGCCATCTTCCCGGTGTTGTATCTGGTGCCCGCCGCGGCGACCGTCGCCCTGCAATTGGCCGCGTGACACCGGCTCGATCCAGCACGACAGCGCATCCGGTGGAACTGCTTTCGGGCGACGGGCGAATTCTCGCTCCGGAGCACCTGCCGGGTGCGGTACTGTCCTGGCCGTCGACCATGTGAGCGGTTGAGGGAGGGGCGTTGGGCACCGATCAGACTCTGCTGCACCGGTTCGTGATCTCGCAGTTGACGGCGATGGGGTTGGATCGAGCACGGCTGATCCGGGAATCCGGGGTGCCGAGCTGGACATTGACCGGTAATGGCGTGCACGTGCCCAGTGAAACCTTCTGGCGGCTATGGGAAGTCGGGGCGCGGGCGCTCGGGGATCCGGATGTGGCGCTGCGGGTGGCGAGCCGGTATGAGCTCAAGGCGACTCGGCTGTACGACTATCTGTTCACCAGTGCGCCGACGCTGCGCGCGGGATTGGCGACGTGCGGGCCGTATGTCAGTGCTGTCACCACCAATCACCGGTTCGACCTGGTGGAGGGTGACGGCGGTCCGGCGTTGCGGCTCGATATGGTCGACGGTGGTGACGCGACGCGGGACTACACCCAGCTGTGGGGTTTGACCGCGGTGCTGACCCGAGCGCGCCGTGTTGTCGACGCCCCGCTGGATCCGATTCGGGTCTCGCTGCGCCGCCCCGCGCCGCGCCGAATCGAGGTGTACCGCGAGGTATTCGGTTCCGCCATCATCGAATTCGGTGCGGACACCGATGCCATGACATTCCGCGCGTCCGATCTGGATATGCCGCTCACCAGTGCCGATCCGGTGCTCGCGGCCGTGCTGAAACCTTTGGCGGAGGCGCTGCCGCCGCCCCCGCCACTGGAATCGGCGTGGCCCGAACGGGTTGCGGTCGCGGTGGCCGAGGCACTCGACGCGGGCGATATCTCACTGGAACGGGTGGCGCGCAGTCTCGCGACAAGTCCGCGCACGCTACAACGCCGTCTCGCCGAAGCGGGTACGACCTGGCGACGGGAACTGGACCGGGCGCGCTCGGCCCGGCTGGCCGCGGCCTCGATCGGCGGGCCGGTGAGCCGAGGCAGACAGGCGCAGTTGCTCGGCTACTCCGATACCGCGTCCATGCGCCGGGCGGCCCTGCGCTGGGCGGTGGTCACCCGCTCGCATCCGAACGCGCCATGAGGGTTTCCGTCAAGCCTTCAGATAGCTCGCGGCGATATTCCAGAACAGCGACCGTTCCATTTCCGAGAAGTCCCAGCCTTCGGTGATCGCGTGCGAGGTGTCGACGATGCCCGGTACGTCGAAGTCATCCCGGGTCGCGGTGCCTTTGGCCTCCAACGCTTCGATCACATAGGCGGTGGCGCGTTCTCGGGAATGTTGCACGACGTCTCCTCACGGGCAGTTCGATGGGGATGTCCGCTCTGGATCAGATCGGCAGCCAAGGGCGTTCGGGATGTCGAACGCATACCCGCACCATGGGTGTGGTGCGGGTATCCAGTGTTGCCTCGTAGTCGCTGCCGGACCAGTGCGGAACGCGTCAGGATCGGGCAAACGCGCCAACCCGGTGGAATTCAGCCCGCGGCCCGCGCCACCAGCTCACCGATGCGAGCTTCGTCCTCGGCGGTCAGGGAAGTCAATGCGAAGGCCACCGGCCATACGGTGCCGTCATCGAGCCGCGCCGGATCGCTGAAACCGAGTGTGGCGTACCGGGACTTGAATTTCGCGGCGCACTGGAAATGCACCACGATCTTCCCGTCGCGGGCGTAGGCGGGCATGCCATACCAGAGCTTCGGGGTCAGCTCGGGGGCATTGGCCTTGACGATGGTGTGAATGCGCTCGCCCAGAACACGATCGGACTCGTCCATCTCGGCGATCTTGGCGAGCACATCGCGCTCACCATCGGCCTTGGCGTTCTTCGGATTGCGGCGCGCGGTCGTCTTCAGTTCCTGCGCATGGGCTTTCATGGCGGCGCGCTCTTCGGCGGAGAAGGAGACGGCGGACTTGGTGCTGGTGGTCATGTGCTTGTCCTTACGTGAATGAGGTGAAAGTTGCTGGTGCGAGCGGGTTTCAGCGATCCTGGATGAGGCCGAGCACATTGCCGTCGGTATCGACGAGGGTGGCGACCAGGCGGCCGCCGCCGACCTCATCGGCGGCCTGTCGCACGGTGGCTCCGGCCGCGGTCATGTCGGCGATCTTGGCCTCGATATCCGGGACGTGCCAGTAGGCGACGGGGTTGGTGAGCTGCTGCTTGCCGTTGTCCGGGACGAGGCCGATGTGCTGGCCTTCGGCGTCGAATCCGACGTAGTACGGGGAGTCGGTCTGCGGGGCGACACCCAGCAGGGCGGTGTAGACGGCCTTGGCGGCGGCCAGATCGGTGACGGGATGCAGTACGGTTTTGATGCCCTGCGTGGTGGTCATTTTCGCTCCTGACGTGGGGATTCTCGGTGCCGGTGTGGTGTGCTCCGGACGTGACTAAAGCTTCGCTCTCGGAGGGGGTGAGCCACATCCGTGCTCACCACGGAATCCACCACCGAGTGCCGTTTCGGTGCTCCGTACCGAGACGATCGAACAATCCGGGTGCGGCCCGGGTACGGCAGAATGGGGCGCATGGTTGCGACAGTGGACATCTCGGCGCGGGAAGCCGAGGTGCTCGCGCTGGTCGGTGAGCACCTCAGCAATGCGGAAATCGGCGCGCGACTGTTCATCTCGGTGCGGACGGTCGAAAGCCACGTCTCCTCACTGCTGCGCAAGCTCGAGGTAGCCGATCGGCGGGCGCTCGCCCAGCACGCCGCCCACTCCGCACCGGCCGATCGCCCGCAACCCGCCGCCGCCCCGGTGCTGCCGACCCCGCTGACCTCGTTCATCGGCCGCGCCGGGGAGCGAGCCGAACTCACCGAACTGTTGAAGTCCCAGCGCCAGGTGACCGCCGTGGGTCCGGGCGGCGTCGGCAAGACCCGGCTCGCGCTCACCGTCGCCGCCGAACTCGCCGATGAATTCCCGGACGGCGTGTGGTTCGTCGATCTGGTGCCCATCACCAGCCCGGATATCTGCGTGGTCGCCGGAACCGCCGCGCTCGCACTGGGACTCGGCGAACAGCCCGGCCGCGCCATGGACGAATCCGTACTGGCGGCGCTCGCCGATCGCAATGCCCTACTGGTGCTGGACAATTGCGAGCACGTGCGCGACGGGGTCGCGCCCTTCATCGAACGGCTGCTCGCGAGCTGCCCCGGCGTGACGGTGCTGGCCACCAGTCGCGCCCGGCTCATGGTGCCCTTCGAACGCGTCTACACCGTGCCGCCCATGTCGCTGGCGGGCGCGGGCGAATCCGATGCGGTCGAGTTGTTCATGGACCGCGCGGCGGCGGGCGGCTGGCCACCGAATCAGGCGTTGCGCGAACAGGTTTCCGCGTTCGTCGAGCGCCTGGACGGTGTGGCGCTCGCCATCGAATTGGCCGCCGCGCGCTGGACCACGCTCGGCCTGGACGGTCTCGGCGAGGGTCTGTCGGACCAGCTGCGCATGCTCGCGGGCGGCGCGCGCGCCGATGACCGGCATCGCTCGGTGCGCGCGGCTCTGGATTGGAGTCATGCGCTGCTCGAGCCCGGAGACCGAGTCCTGTTGCGCCGCATAGCGGTCTTCATGAAGTCGTTCACCATCGCGGCGGCCGCACAGGTCACCGGATCCGAGAAGGGTTCGGTCGCAACCGGATTGGCGCGTCTGGTGGAGCAGAGCCTGCTCATGGTCACCCCGACCGCCACCGGCACCGAATACCGCGCGCTGGAGACCATCCGTCAGTACGGCATGGAACAGCTCACCGACGCGAGCGAACTCGATGACGCCCGCGCCCGCCACCTCGCCTGGTGCCTCACCGAGGCCACCAACCTGACTGTGGCGCAACCCGATTGGCGTCCTCGCTTCGACGCGGCGGCCGATGACCTGCGAGTGGCCCTGGCCTGGGTCTGTGAACAGCCCGACCGGCGCGCCGACGCCTACCGCCTGACCCGCGACTTCGCGAACCTCGCCTTCACCCGGCACCTCACCGGCGAATCCCAATGGCGCTACGAACAAGCCGCCGCCTTCGCCGACAACCCGGCCGACACGGCCGCCCTCCTCCGCCAAGCCGCCGCGGCCGCGGGTTGCCAACTCAGCGGCGACAATATGTACCGCCTGCACCGCGCCGCCGCCGTGGCCGCCCAGCAGGCGGACGACCCCGCCGGTGCCGCCGCCGACCTGGCTACCGCCGCCACCAGCGCCTACCGCTTCTGGAATACCTTCCAGCAGCACCCGCCACGCGATGAACTGACCGCTTTGATCGCCGAGGCGCGAAACCTCGCCTCCGGCAATGCATCCGCCCAAGCTGCCATCGCTCTTGCCGAGGCCGCAGTCCTCGCCAACGCCTTCGGCGCACCGGATGCACTGCCCGGCAGTACTTCCGGAGTATCCGACGCGAACGGGCACGGTACGCACGGTTCGCGAATCCCACCGGTGGCACCCGCATCGTCTCACTCCATTCCGGAGGTGCTGCGGCACGCCGAGCGGGCAGTCGAATTCGCGCACCGTACCGGCGATCCGCTGGCTGAATCCGCGGCACTGGACGCGCTCACCGGCGCGCAGGGCCGGGTCGGTGACGCGCTGGCGGCATCGGCCACGGCACGTCGCCGGGTCGCGTTGCTGGCGTCCGCGCCGACGACGCCGGACGGTACGCACGAGTTGATCGAGGCGCTCGGCCAGGCCGCCGAAGCCGGTGTGGGCGTGGGAGATCTGCGCGGTGCGCGCCGGGCGGCCCGCCGCCTGGCCGATCATCCGATGCTGGCCGAGGTGGGGCACCGGGCCACCGGCCGCCTATTGGTGGTGGATGCGCTGGCGGGCAATGTCGAAGATGTGCTCACCCGCAGTGTCCGGTTCCTGGAAGCGTGGCAGCGCGAAGGCTCGCCGAGCGCCCCCGGCCTCGGTGCGGCCGCGACGGGCGTGGCGATGATTCACGGCCTGCGCGGTGACGACGCCGCCCGCGCGGAATGGCAGGCGGTATCGGACCGGCTGGGTGCCGCACCTGGTGACGGCGACCGCGCGGAATGGCAGGCGGTATCGGACCGGCTGGGTGCCGCACCTGGTGACGGCGACCGCGCGGTTTTCAGCACGCTCCGGCTGCTGCACCACGGCCGGATCGATGAGGCGTTCGATCACGTGGACGCGGCACCCGCCGACCTGTGGCGGGATTCCCCATCCCCCTGGCTGCACTGGTACGTGGCCCTGCGCGCCGAAACCTTTGCCCTCGACGGTGATCCGGCCGCGACCGACCGCATAGCCGAGGCCCGGGCCGTCGTGGCGGGCAATCCGATCGCCACCGCCCTGGTCGACCGCGCCGAAGCCATCCTGGCCCGAGATCCGGATCGAATTCTGGCCACGGTCACCGTATTCGACACCGCCGAGTGCCGATACCAGTCCGCCCGAACCAAAGTACTCGCCGGTGGCGACCACGCGGCACAGGGCGAGGCCGCCCTCGCGGCGCTCGGCCTCGCCCCAATGGCCGCATCGCGATAATCAAACGGACAGGGCCGCCGTCAGTTTGGCGAGGAACCGTTCGAAATGCGGATCGGCCGCAGGCAATTCCGGCGCGTCCAGGGGAAACCAGCGCTGATCGGCGAATTCGGCCGGGTCCAAAGCGTATTCGCGATCGCGGCTGCCCCGGATGACGTACCAGAGCGATACGTCCTCGTGGCTGAGCCCGATTCCGACGGTTGTCGTGATCGTCAGGAACAGCGGTGCGTCGCCGATGACGGTGAAGTCCGCCTCGATGGCGATCTCTTCGACGGTCTCGCGGCGTGCCGTGGCCAGCGGGTGCTCGCCCGGATCGACATGGCCGCCCGTCGGCAGCCAGAGTCCCGCTTTGCGGTGCAGGCCCAGCAACACCGCACGGGAGCCCGGATCGACCAGCACCACATAGCTGACCAGATGTCGCGGCGGCGTGGCCGGTTTGACTCTGCGGAAGATGTCATCGGATTCGGACAACCAGCGCAGGGTTTCGGCGATATGCCCGCGTTCCAGGGCATCCCAGGGGGTCAGAGTGCGCACGATATCGGCGACAGCGGCCGTGGCGGCTTGCATGTCCGGGACCCTAATCTCCGGCACCGACAGTCGATTGGGAGAGTGTGGTCATGAAGGTGCTGGTTACCGGGGCGGCGGGGTACGTCGGGCGAGCAGTGGTCCAGGCGCTGCATGCGAGGGGGCATGAGCCGGTGGCCATGGTGCGGCCGGGCGCGCGGGTCGAGATCGCCGATGCGGCCGAGGTCCGGATGGCCGAACTACTGGATGCCGATGGATTGCGGCGCGCGGTGTCCGGGATGGACGCCGTGTGCCACCTGGCAGGGTTGGGACGTGCACGAGAATCGGTGACGGATCCACTGCCGTATTTCCGGGTGAACACCGGCGGGACGGTGGCACTGGTCGAGGCGATGGCAGCGGAAGGTGTACCGCGCATCGTATTCGCTTCCACCGGAGCGATTTACGGCTCACCGGAAATGCAGCCGATGGGGGAGCACACCCCGGACGCGCCGCCGCATCCCTACGCGGCCAGCAAGCTGGCGGCCGAATTCGCCGTGGAAGCACAAGCTCGGACAGGTGCGCTGGGCGCGGTGGTGGTCAGATTGCTGAATGTTGCCGGAGGAGCCGATCCGGAAGCCACCCGGTTGATCCCCCGAGTGCTGGCCGCGGCACGCGACGGAGAGGTATTGCGTATCAACGGCGATGGCGGCGCGGTGCGCGATTACCTGCACATCGCGGACGCGGCCGCAGCCTTCGCGGCCTGCGTCGAGCACTGCCCCGCACCGGGCGCCGGCACCCGCTACAACATCGGCAGCGGTTGCGGCACAAGCATTCTCGATGTGATGGCGGCGGTCGAACGAGTCACCGGACGCACGGTGGCCCGGGTGCACGGTCCGGCCGCCGCCGAACCGCCGACCCTGATCGGCGATCCCGCCAAGGCGATCGCCGAACTCGGCTGGCGGCCGCGGCATTCCGATATCGACGAGATCGTCGCCGCCACCTGGCAGGCGGGGTCGGCGCGTTAGCGCGTCCTCGCCCGGCCGCTACGCCGGAGCGGCGGAAGGGAATCCGTCGGTCGGCAGCCATTCCACCACGCGCGTGCCGTCCACCAGATTCGAGACCTGGAACGGATCCTCGGCGAGCAGCTTGCCCACGGTCTCGGCGGAATCGGCGTCGAAGATGAGCAGTGCGCCGGACCCGTCCGGGTACGGGCCGCGCGCCAGCAGGGTGCCCTGCTTCGCGAGCCCGGCGAGGTACTCGCGGTGCACGGGACGGATCTCATCGCGACCGGGAACGGTCGCCTCGGAGTAGGTGTAGTGGACGGCGAAGATCGGCACGGTATCCGCTTTCTGGTCGAATGGGCTTCGAAGAAGCTAGAGCGTCAACAGCATTCGGGTATTCCCGAGGGTATTGGGCTTCACATAGCTCAGGTCGAGGAATTCGGCGACGCCGGTGTCGTAGGACCGGCACATCTCGGCGTACACCTCGGCGGTGACGGGCGTGCCCTCGATCTCCACGAATCCGTGCCGCGCGAAGAAGTCCACCTCGAAGGTCAGCACGAACACCCGCCCGAGCGAGAGCTCGCGCGCCACGGTGATGAGCTGCTGCACCAGCAGATGCCCGGCCCCGGTCCCCTTGATCTCCGGGTGCACCGCGACCGTGCGGATCTCACCGAGGTCCGCCCACAGCACATGCAGCGCCCCGCAGCCCACGAGTTCCCCGTCGCGTTCGGCGACCCAGAATTCCTGGATCGACTCGTACAGCGTGACCAGGTTCTTCTCCAGCAGGATCTTGCCGGCGTAGAAATCGATGAGGCGTTTTATCGAGGGCACATCAGAGGTTCGGGCACGACGGATGATCGGCGCCGTGGCCGTCATACCGTCTACCGAACCGCTGTGGGGTGCCCGTGTTGTCATGGGGTGCACAGTAGTCGGCCCCGGTACCGATAGGCTTGGGGTGTGTCGCACATCCAGCCTCCCCTCATACCGGAATGGTCCGGGAACCATGGCCGGTGTCGCGGCTGTTGGGGGCGCTGGTGACCGTGCAGCGTGATGAGGTGGAAGGTCGCTGGGCAGATGCCGGTCCGGCGCGATCGGGTTTCGCCCCCGCGACCCCGGGTGTGGTGGAACCGGCGGCCGTGCCGCTGATGAATATCGCCAATGTGCTGACCGTGCTGCGCATCGCGATCGTGCCGCTGTTCCTGGCCGCGTTGTTCGCGGGCGACGGTCATGATCCGCAGTGGCGCTGGGGTGCGGCGGCGCTGTTCGGCATCGCGGCGATCACCGATCGCATCGACGGTCAGCTGGCCCGGAAGTACGGCCTGGTCACCGACTTCGGCAAACTCGCCGATCCGATCGCGGACAAGGCGCTGATCGGCGCCGCGCTGATCGGCCTGTCCATGCTGGGCGATCTGCCGTGGTGGATGACGATCGTGATCGTGGCCCGTGAACTCGGCGTGACCCTGCTGCGCCTGGCGGTGGTGCGGCGCGGGGTGATCCCCGCGGGCCGGGGCGGCAAACTCAAGACCCTGGTGCAGTCGGTGGCGATTGCGGTGCTATTGCTGCCGCTTTCCGGCGGATTCGCCAGTGCCGGAATGGCATTGATGTACGTGGCCGTGGTGCTCACCGTGGTGACCGGTCTCGACTACGTGGTGCAGGCGGGCAGGCTGTGGTTCGGTTCGCCCGGCGGCAGCCGTGCCGCCTGAGCTCGACTCGACCCAAACCCCCGGATCATCCGATCCACTCACCTCGCTCGTGCCCGCCGCGGAACTCGTCCACGCGCTGAAAGGCGCAGGTCAGACGGTAGCCACCGCGGAATCCCTGACCGCGGGCCTGCTCGCCGCGACCATCGCGGGAATTCCCGGCGCGAGTGCCGTGTTGCGGGGTGGACTGATCGTCTACGCCACCGAGCTCAAGCACGATTTGGCCGGTGTGAGCGCGGACACCCTCGCTACCGACGGCCCGGTCGCCGCGAGCACCGCCGAACAGCTTGCTGTCGGGGCGCGGAGGACATGCGGAGCGGACTGGGGAATCGGCCTGACCGGTGTCGCCGGACCCGATCCACAGGACGGCCGCGAGGTCGGAACCGTGTTCCTCGGCATCGCCGGTGTCCAGGGCACGGAGGTCATCCGGTTGAAACTGTCGGGAGACCGGTGGACGATCAGGGTGGGCGCGGTCCGCGCCGCGGTCGCCGAACTCGTCCGTACTGTTCGAGGCGGGTGAAGCTTCCGGGAACGCGAGACCGACGCCGGACGTTGTCCAGTCAAACGCTGGGTCCGGCGAGACGAGTGTGAGGAGAACGGGATGACGCTGCTGCGAGAAGCGATCGGGGAGAGTCTGCGGCGCGCTCGGGTCGCCCAGAGCCGGACGCTGCGTGAGGTCTCGACCTCGGCACGAGTGAGCCTGGGTTATCTATCGGAGGTCGAACGGGGCCGCAAGGAGGCGTCGAGCGAACTGCTCGCCGCCATCTGCCAGGCCCTGGACGTGCCGCTGGCGCAGGTCCTCGTCGATGTCGGCGCGGCCATGGCCGATGCCGATCGGCTGGCCGCGAAAAAGGCCGTGGCCACGGCGAACGCCTCGCTGGCCCCGGCCGGTGCGGGAGTACGGCCCAGGGGTGGGGACGGCGATGTGGCACGGGCCGGCGATGCCGGTTTCGGGCCGCGGATCGTCATTCCGGCCCCCAAATCGGATCGCCTGGTTCTGGTCGCGGCCAAGTGATCGCCCGCTGCGCGCATGTGATTACGGTGTCGAGCACACCGTGATTACTGTGCGTGGCAGCCGAAAGGGATAAATTCTCTGTAGGCTTCGTGCCGGAGGCGCCGTGCCAGGTACGGGTTTTCCGGCCGCTGCCGCGCAGTGGAGGATATGGGACAACCGGGTGCGTGACGGTCGCGCACTATGTCGCGCGAAGGCGCGCGGCACGTCAGATGGAGGCGGGATCAATCGATGGCTAATCCGTTCGTGAAGGCCTGGAAATACATGATGGCCCTCTTCGATTCCAAGATCGAAGAGCATGCGGATCCGAAGGTCCAGATCCAGCAGGCCATCGAGGAGGCCCAGCGGCAGCACCAGGCGCTGTCGCAGCAGGCGGCGTCGGTGATCGGCAACCAGCGTCAGCTGGAGATGAAGCTGAACCGTTCGCTCGACGAGGTCGAGAAGCTCAATGCCAATGCGCGCCAGGCGGTCATGCTGGCCGATCAGGCCGCCGGTGCGGGCGACACCGAGAAGGCGATCCAATACACCAATGCGGCTGAGGCTTTCGCCGCCCAGCTGGTCACCGCCGAACAGGCCGTCGAGGACCTGAAGGTGCTGCACGACCAGTCGCTGCAGGCCGCCGCTCAGGCCAAGAAGGCCGTCGAGCAGAACGCCATGCTGTTGCAGCAGAAGGTCGCCGAGCGCACCAAGCTGCTGTCCCAGCTGGAGCAGGCCAAGATGCAGGAGCAGGTTTCGGCCTCGCTGCAGCAGATGGACTCCACCCTGTCCGCCCCCGGCACCACCCCCAGCCTGGACGCGGTGCGCGAGAAGATCGAGCGCCGCTACGCCAATGCCCTCGGCGCGGCCGAGCTGGCCCAGAACACGGTGCAGGGTCGCATGATGGAGGTCCAGCAGGCCAGCATCCAGATGGCAGGCCACTCCCGCCTCGAGCAGATCCGCGCCTCCATGCGCGGCGACGCCCTGCCCGCCGGCGGTAACAACCAGCAGGCCGCCGTCCCGAATCCCGCGGCCACGCCGCAGATCAACACCAACAAGGGCCAGGCCGCCCAGCAGTAATTCGAGCGGTAGCGAAAGGCATTACACCGATGGGGAGATCGCGGGCGGACAACACCCCCGCGACCTCCCCTGCCCGTTTCCGCCGTAAATCCCGCCCCGCGGACCCCACCGTCCCCCTCCCCGGCTTCCCTTCCCCCTTCGGTCAACCCGCCCCGGATCCCGCATCCGCCAACGACTTCCACCCCCGGCCTCCGAATACGCAGGGGTGGCAGGTGGATCCGCAGTCGGATCAGACCACGGCAAGGCACTCCACCAAGCCGCTGCACCGCCCCGAAACAGGCTCCCCGATACCCGATTCCGTGCCGCCCACCGCTCGGACTCGCGCGTACGGAACCGGTGACTACCCCGAATTCCGGCCCGAATCAGGCTCGGGCGGGGCCGATTCGGCACCGACCCCCGGTTCCTCGGAATCCTCGGGCCGTACGGCGCGAGCGGATTCCGATACCGGTGCGCGCACTTCCCGGAAGCGGTTCGCACGGCCCGGAGCGCGCACGCCCGAACCGACTGTTCCCGAGGCGGCATCGGAGCCACGGGTGGCCTGGGTGCCACCGGGGCCGGATGCGCAGGCGCAGTTCGGGTTCGGTGGCGCCGGGGCGACATTCGATCAGAGCCGTTCGGCCGCCGCGCCGCCCGATCCGGCACCGGAGACTTCCGGCCGCAAGCGCGGCCGGGCCGCTCGGGTGGCGCGGGAGATGTTGGCGCCCACCGGGGTTGGGCCCGAGGAGTTGGCGCAGCGGCTGCCGGATACTTTGCGCGGGGTGGGGGAGCAGGCGCTGGTTGCCGTGCGCAAGTGGGCTGATCCGCGCGAGCGGGAGTTGCGTAAGCGGCGGCGGACGCGGCGACGGAGTTTGCGGTTGGGGACCGCGGGCGGGTTGACCACCGCGGGAACCGTTGGGCTGGTGCTCATCTCGGCTCCCGCGTGGGCGGTGATCGTGGTCGGTGGTGGCGCGGTGGCGCTGGTCACCGGAACCGCTGTCACGGCCAAGCGGTATCTGCAATTGCGCAAGGAGCCGCTGCCGCAGGCGGCGTTCGCACCGCGCAAGCTGCCGCCGATCCGGTCGGCGGCGCGGGCGTCGATTTCGCGACTCGTGCGCGCCGAGCGGGCCCTGCACGGGTTGAGCGCGCAGATCGAACGATCGGGCCGGTTACCGGCCGAAGACCTCAGCGACACTTTGGAAACGGCGTCCTCGGGCGCTGCCGCGCTGCACGCCCTGGCCGCCGATATGGTCGCCATGGAGCAGGCCGCGAATGTGCTCGGCCCGCGCAATTCGCCTCTCGCGGAACATGTCCAGGCCATCACCATCCGCTTGGACGGCGGTGTGGCCGAATTCGAGGGCATGGTCGCCGCCGCCGCGCGCGTGCTCGCCGTCCCGGAGAGCGCCGCGATCACCGATGACCTCGGCTGGGCCATGGTCGGCCTCCGCGATGCCGCCGACCGCCTCGACGGCTGGGCACAGGCCCTGACCGACCTGGCCGACGATCGCTATCGCGCGAACCCCTAGACCGGCCGAGCGCCTCACCTGCGACTGTTGTCCGGTGGCCCGCCTTCACGCGCGGGAAGTCCGGGTCCGTGCCCGGGGCGTACCCTCGGGGACAACCCTGAACTTTCCCCGATATTGCTGCTGACCTGGTGATTTTCCATTCCGGGCACTGCAGTATTGAGGCATCGGATCGCGCTGATCGCGGTTCGGGAACTACGGGAGGCACGGAATGCTTTGGAAGATCATCGGCATAGTCGCGGTTGTCTGGATCGCGCTCGCCATCATCGGCGCGTTGATCAAGGGGCTGTTCCCGATCCTCATGATCAGCCTGGTCGTTTTCGGTCTGTACCTGGTGTACAAGGCGATGTCGGGCTCGAACAAGAACCCGATGAGCAAGCTGTAGCGGTATCGGAACCCCGCGGGTGGGCCGTTCGGAGACACTCCGAACGGCCCACAGCCATATCCGGACCCATCCGGTATCGCCGAATGGGAATCGGTCGCGCGGGCGGTACGTTGTCCGCGCTATGGCTGCTACTGCGATCGTCGCCACCAATTACGGTGGTCCCGAGGTTCTCGCTCCGCTCGAGGTGGAGCTGCCCGATCCCGGTCCGGGCGAGGTGACCGTCGAGGTCCGCGCCGCCGGGGTGAATCCCTTCGATTACAAGCGCTACAGCGGTGCGTTCGGCACCGATCCGGCCGCGCTGCCGATCCGGCTGGGGCTGGAGTCGGCGGGTGTGGTGACCGCCGTCGGCCCGGACGCGATCGGCCCGGCCGGTCCGGTCGCCGTGGGTGAAGAGGTGATCGTGCGCGGCGGCGCGTACGCCACCGCGCTCACCGTGCCCGCAGCGACGGTGGTGCCCAAACCCGCCGAGGTGTCCTGGGAGGTGGCCGCCGGACTGCTGGCGGTCGGCGGCACCGCGGTACATCTGGTGACCGCGACCGGTGTCGACGCCGGTGACACTGTGCTGGTGCACGGTGCGGCGGGCAGTGTGGGCGCGCTGGCCGCACAGCTCGCGGTGGCGCGCGGCGCGCGCGTGATCGGTACGGCCGCACCCGCGCGGCATGAGCGGCTGCGGGCCTACGGCATCGAACCCGTCGAGTACGGTCCCGGATTGGCCGAGCGGGTAAAGGCTTTGGCCCCGCAGGGCGTGGACGTCGCGATCGACACCGTGGGAACCGATGAGGCGGTGGATGTTTCGCTGGAGCTGGTCCCGAATCGGCAGCGCATCGCCTCGATCGTGGCCTTCGGGCGAGCGGCTCAGGATGGTTTCCAGGTGCTCGGCGGCGGTCCGGGCGCGGATCCGGGCACCGAGATTCGCGGTGCGGCCTGGCGGGAACTGCTGCCGCTGGTGGCCTCCGGGAAACTGGATCTGCCGATCGCCAAGACCTATCCGCTGACCGAGGCCGCCGCCGCGCACGAGTTCGTCCTTGACGGCCATGCGGGCGGAAAGGTTGTTTTGCTGCCCTGATTTCGGCGAATCGTCCCGTCTGGGTGATCCCCTTCGCATATGTTGTTGCCCACAACATATCGGTGTGCGGCCACAATCCGGTGGCCGCCGCTCGAAAGGGTCACCCTGATGAGGACGAAGAACTCGCCGAAGCGCCGCCTGCGGTCCGCGACCGTTGCCATGGCCGTGGCGCTAACGGGTCTGCTCACGCTCACCGCGTGCGGATCCAACTCCACCAGCAGCACCGAATCCTCCTCCGCCCCTTCGGGTGGCGGCGGCAATGGCACGGTCGGGGTCATCCTCCCCGAGACCGCGACCTCGGCGCGCTGGGAATCATTCGACAAGCCGATGCTCCAGCAGGCCCTGCGCGCACAGGGATTCGACGCCGACGTGCAGAACGCCCAGGGTGATGTGCAGAAGTTCACCACCCTCGCCGACGGCATGATCGCCAAGGGCGTCAAGGTGCTCATCGTCGCCTCGATCAACAGCGAGGTCGGCAGCGCGGTCGCCGCCAAGGCCAAGAAGGCCGGAATCCCGACCATCGATTACGACCGCCTCAATCTGGGCGGATCCTCGGACTACTACGTCTCCTTCGACAATGTGCGCGTCGGCGAACTCCAGGGCCAGGCCCTGATCACCGCGCTCAAGGACAAGCCGGGCGCACAGGTCGTCGAGATCGAGGGCGCGCCCACCGATAACAACGCCACCCTGTTCCATCAGGGTCAGCTCAAAGCCCTTCAGCCGCTTTATGATTCGGGCGTATTGAAGCTGGTGCGCAGCCAGGCCATCGACGGCTGGGATAACCAGAAGGGCGGCAGCACCTTCGAGCAGATCCTCACCGGCAACGGCGGCAAGGTCGACGGCGTGGTCGCCGCCAATGACGGCCTCGCGGGCGCGGTCATCACCGTGCTGAAGAAGAACGGTCTCAATGGCAAGGTCCCGGTGACCGGCCAGGACGCCACCGCCGACGGCCTCAAGGCCGTGCTGCGCGGCGATCAGTACATGACGGTCTTCAAGCCCATCAAGGATGAGGCCGAATCCGCCGCGAAACTCGCCGTGGCACTGGCCAAGGGTGATAAAGCCGCAGCGGATGCGCTGGCGACGGCCGTGAGCCAGGATCCCAAGGGCAAGCGGGATGTGAAATCGGTACTGCTGACCCCGCAGACGATCACCCGCGCGGACGTCAAAGTGGTGACCGACGCCGGATTCGTCAAGGCGAGCGATATCTGCGGTGGCGATCTCAAGGCCGCCTGCACCGAACTCGGCATTTCCTGACGCCGTCGTAACTAGCCGGAGAACTATGTGATGAGCGAGCCGCTGCTCCAGATCACCGGACTGAACAAGAGTTTCGGCCCGGTGCACGTACTGCACGATGTGGATCTGACCGTGCCTGCCGGCGAGGTCACTGCCCTGGTCGGCGATAACGGCGCGGGCAAGACCACATTGGTGAAATGCGTTGCCGGAATACATCCTTCGGACTCCGGCGAGGTGCGATTCCGGGGTGAGCCCGCACACCTGCGCGGGCCCAAGGACGCGGCGGCGCTCGGTATCGAGGTGGTCTACCAGGACCTGGCCCTGGCCGACAATCTCGACATCGTGGCCAATATGTTCCTCGGCCGCGAACGCGGGAAACCGTGGCTGCTGGACGAGGCGAGCATGGAGGAGGCGGCGCGCACCACGCTGGCCTCCCTCGGGGTGCGGACGGTGAAATCCGTTCGCACACCGGTGGCTTCGCTCTCGGGCGGGCAACGGCAGACCGTGGCCATCGCCAAAGCGGTGCTCTGGAACAGCAATCTGGTGCTGCTGGACGAACCCACCGCGGCGCTCGGCGTGGCGCAGACCCGGCAGGTGCTGGATCTGGTGCGGCGCTTGGCCGAACAGGGTCTGGGCGTGGTGCTGATCAGCCACAACCTGGCCGATGTCTTCGAGGTCGCGGACCGCATCGCGGTGCTGTACCTGGGCCGGATGGCGGCCCAGGTACGCACCGCCGATGTCACGCACAGTCAGGTGGTGGAGTTGATCACCGCCGGTCGCTCGGGTGAGCTCGGGCTGGCCCGTCCGGAAGCGGTGGCGTTGTGAGCGAGAAAGCTGTTGACATGAACAAGGTTTCGGAGAAATCCGATACCGCCGCGATCACCGATTTCGGGATCGACACCACCACCAGATCCACCCGAGAGGCGCTGGGAGAGTATCTCGCCCGTTTGAGGGGAGGCGAGATCGGTTCGCTCCCGGCCCTTTTGGGGCTGCTCGCACTGGTGGTGCTGTTCTCGGTGCAGTCCGATGTGTTCTTCTCGCTCAACAACATCGCCAATCTGCTCGCGCAGGGCGCGGGGCAGACGATCATCGCGATCGGCATCGTCTATGTGCTGCTGATCGGGGAGATCGACCTGTCGGCGGGTACCGCGTCCGGGGTGGCGGGCGCGGTGCTGGCCATGCATTACGTGCACGACGGGAACCTGCTCACCGGCATGGGTTCCACCGTGTTCTTCCTCTTCAACGGCCTGCTGGTGCTGGCGGCGATTCTGGCCGGGCTGCTGCGCATTTGGCCGGGCGTGGCCATGTCGCTGCTCGGTGTGCTGATCACCGTCATCGGCTTCAAGGCCAATCCGTGGATCGAGATGCTGCTCGCGGTGTGCGTGGGCGCGGCCATCGGCTGCATCACCGGATTCCTGATCGCCAAGATCGGCATGCCGTCGTTCGTGGTGACTCTGGCGCTGTTCCTGACCTGGCAGGGCGTGATCCTGCAATTGATCGGTGAGGGCGGCGTCCTGGGCATCAGCTCCTCGCATGTGCTCGATCAGGTGGCGAACGGGAATCTGTCCACCGCCGGCAGTTGGGCACTGTTCGTGGTGGGCGCGGGCGGATACGCGGTGGTCACCCTCGGCGGGCATCTGCGGCGGCGGCAACGCGGCCTGGTGACCCAGCCGACGCCGCTGGTCGCCGCGAAAGTATCGGCGCTCACCGTATTGGCGGCCGTGGCGACCGCGCTGCTGACCGTGAATCGTTCGCCGAGCAATTTGATCGTCATCTCCGGTGTGCCGTATGTGGTTCCGATCGTGCTGGCGCTGTTGGTCGCGGGCACCTTCGTGCTCAATCGGACTCGATACGGTCGCCACATCTATGCCGTCGGCGGTAACGCCGAAGCCGCGCGCCGCGCGGGCATCAACGTAACCCAGTTGCGCGCAAGCGTTTTCGTCATCTCCTCGTCCTGTGCGGCGGTGGGCGCGATCGTCTACTCGTCCAAGGTCGGTTCGGTCGATCCGCAGGCGGGCGGGCTCAACACCCTGCTGTTCGCCGTCGGCGCGGCCGTGATCGGCGGCACCTCGCTGTTCGGCGGCCGCGGCCGGGTGGCCGATGCCGTGATCGGTGGTGCGGTGCTGGCGGTCGTATCCAACGGTCTGGGTCTGCTGCAACAGCCGGCGGCGGTGGTCTCCATCGTCACCGGTCTGGTGCTGCTGCTCGCCGCGACCGTCGACGCGCTGTCCCGGCGGCGCTCGGCGACGGCGCAGCGATGAGGCCGCGCAATTCGCTCGCAGCCACGCTCAACGTGGCTGCGGGTGGCGCGAATTCGCGCGGCGTTGCGCGGAACACGCAAGGCGCGAGAAGGGCGCTCGGGGCGGCAATGGTATTGCTAAGTCCATGACCGTCGCCCGCCCGGACGAGGTGCGCCGCTATAACCGGTCCAGCCTCTTGAGGCTGCTGCATACCGGAGGACCCACCACCCGGGCAGCGCTCGCCACCGCGTTGGGGCTCAATCGATCCACCATCAAAATGCTGGTCGACGGACTCGCCGAAGCCGGATTGGTGGAGGAGCGGGTGCCGCGGCTGGCCAGCGGCGCGGGCCGCCCATCGCTGCTGGTGCTGCCGCAACCGCAGTCCGCGGCGGTGCTGGCGGTGGATGTGCGCGCCGAGCACGCCGGGATCGCGCTGGTCGGCTTCGGCGGGCAGGTACTCGGGCGCAACAGCTGGAATCTGCATGGGCGGCAACGGGAACCGGATGAGGTGATCACCCACGTCGCCGAATCCGCCGCGCTGCTGGCCGATGATCTCGGGGTGCGGCCGCTCTCGGCGGGGGTGTCCGTGCCGGGGGTGGTGCGGCGTTCCGACGGCCTGGTGCGCAGTTCGGAGAATCTGCGCTGGGCCGAGGTGGCGCTGGGGCAGCGCCTGGGTGCGGTGCTGGAATTGCCGGTCGTGGTCGGCAACGATGCCGAATTCGGTGCGCTGGCGGAACATGTGCGCGGTGCGGGCAAGGGCGCGAGCGATGCCGTGTTCGTCTCCGCCGATGTCGGGGTCGGCGGCGGATTGATCGCGCAGGGTGCGCTATTGCGCGGCTCGGCGGGCTATCTCGGCGAAATCGGCCATATGATGGTGCGCCCCGGCGGCCTGCCCTGCCACTGCGGCAATGAGGGCTGCTGGGAAACCGAGGTCGGCGAAGCGGCGCTGTGCCGTGCGCTCGGGCTGCCCGAGCACGGGCCGCGCGGGGCGATCGTCGCCGAACTCCGTGAGCTGCACGAGGATTGCGATGCCCGCCTCGCCGACTATCTGAACTGGCTGGTGCTCGGGCTGGTCAATGTCGTGAATATCCTCGGCCCGGAACTGGTGGTGCTCGGCGACCTGTTCACCGCGCTGCCCGATGCGACGGTCGCCAAGGTCGCCGATGAGGTGCGCCGTCGCAGCATGGTCAGTCGCGCGCTCGGCGGGGTGCGCATCGAAAAGTCCCGGCTGGGAGCCGATCTGAAATTGCTGGGTGCGGCCGAAGCCGCCTTCGACGGAGTTCTCGCCGCGCTGTAGCAGTAGGTGAGTGGATGCGCGGATAACGCGCGGCATCGAATCGTACGAGTCGGCGTCCGTTGGCCCGGGTCTGGTATTGAATTCACCCATGGAGCAGCTTCCCGAGGACTGGCAGCGCGGACTGGTGATCGTCGCGCACCCCGATGACATCGAATACGGTGCGGCCGCGGCCGTCGCGCGATGGACCCGGCAGGGCAAGGACATTCGGTACGTCCTGGTCACCAGCGGCGAAGCGGGCATCGCGGGACTGACGCCCGCCGAGGCCGGTCCGCTGCGCGAGGACGAGGAGCGCGCCAGCGCGCAGATCGTCGGCGTCAGCCAGGTCGAATTCCTCGGCTATCCGGACGGCCGCATCGAGGAGGGTCTCGCGCTGCGCCGCGATCTGGCGGCCGCCATTCGACGGCATCAGCCGGATATGGTGGTGCTCTTCAACTTCGGCGATGTCTGGGCGCGCGGCTACGCCAATAGCGCCGACCACCGCGCCGTCGGCCGCTCCGGCCTGGACGCGGTATCCGATGCGGGTAACGAATGGATTCACACGGACCTGGACCTGCCCCCGCACTCCCCGCGCTGGGCCGCGGTCTGCGGTGTCGCCGACGGCAGCCACGGCGTGGACGTCACCGACACCATCGAAACGGCCGTGGAATCCCTCGCCGCGCACCACCGCTACCTCGCCGCGCTGAGCTCCGACCCCGTGGTCGATCAGGCGCGCGCGGTCATCGATATGACCGCCGGTCCCAAGGAGGGCTTCCCGGCCGCCCGAGCGGTCTCCTTCGAGCTCTACTACTTCGCCGGGTAACCCCGTCAATTCGCCCGTCGGGGGGCAATACCGGCGGGTGTTGTTGGGCGAGGTGCGGGTGGGGGCGGGGCGGTGTGGGAGGCTACGCGTGTGCGAGTAGCGGTGGTGGCCGGGCCTGATCCGGGACATGCCTTTCCGGCGATCGCGTTATGCCTGCGAATGCTGGCGGCGGGCGACGATCCGGTGCTGTTCACCAGCCCGCGGTGGTTCGACGCGGCGCTGGCGGCCGGTATCGGGGTGCGGCGGTTGAAGGGGCTGGCCCCGCGCGCCGAAGATGACGATGCCGACGCGGGTGCCCGCATCCATCAACGGGCGGCGCATATTTCGACCGAGATCCTGCCGGATCTGAGCGCCATGCTCCCCGAACTGGTGGTATCGGATGTGCTCACCGCCGGCGGCGGGATGGCGGCCGAGCGGTTGGGGCTGCCCTGGGTGGAGTTGTCACCGCATCCGCTGTACCTGCCGTCGAAGGGGTTGCCGCCCATCGGAAGTGGGCTCACGCCGGGGGAGGGGATGCGCGGTCGCGCCCGGGATTCGGTGCTGCGCACGCTGACCGCCCGCGATATCCGCCGGGGCGAGGCGCAGCGCGGACTGGCGCGAGTGAGTATCGGCCTGCCCGAACAGGATCCGGGACCGGCCGCGCGCCTGATCGCCACCCTGCCCGCGCTCGAGGTGCCGCGACCGGACTGGCCGGACAACGCGCACCTGGTCGGCCCGCTGCTGTGGGAGCCGACCGATCACATTCTGGAACTGCCGCCCGGCGATGAACCGTTGATCATGGTCGCGCCCTCGACCGCGCACACGGGTGTCGCCGACATGGTCGACACCGTGCTCGAGGGTCTGCGCGGTGCGGGCGTGCGCGTCGCGGTCTCCACCCTGGATACCCCACCGGCCGAGTTGCCCGCCTGGGCCACAGCCGGTTTGGGTCGCCAGGACGAATTGCTCCGCCACGCGTCGGTGGTCATCGGCGGCGGCGGGCACGGTCTGCTCGCGAAATCCTTGCTGGCGGGTGTGCCCGTGGTCACCGTCCCCGGCGGCGGCGACCAATGGGAGCTTGCGAATCGCGTTGTCCGCCAAGGCAGTTCGATCCTCGTACGCCCGCTCACACCGGAATCGGTGCGCGACGCGGTGAAACAGATCCTCGACGATCCGGCCTACACCGCCGCCGCCCGATCGGCCGCGGCCGGAGCGGCGGTGGTCTCCGACCCCGTCCAGATCTGTCATGACGTCGCCAACACCTGACGTCGCCGGATGGGTGCCGCACGTGGATTTCGCGGAAAGCGGAGCGGTGCGCGCGGGTCTTGGCCGTGGCGTAGGCTCGCGGCCGTGCGATTGACGGAATTCCAGGAGCTGTTGCATACCGAGTTCGGCACGGCGCGCGGGGACGCGCTGCTCACCGACCATGTGCTGCCGCGGATCGGGAAGACGGGTGCGCAGGCCATCGATTCGGGCATCGATCCGCGCGATGTGTGGCGCGCGCTCTGCGCGGAGTTCGACGTACCCAAGACGCGCTGGTAGCTAGCCTGGCCACCGATCGTCGACCAGTCGCCGGGTCCGCAGGCTCACTCGTCCGGATGTGTCTTCTTGGCGTAGTGCCGGGTGGCCTTGGCGCGATTGCCACAGGTCGCCATGGAATGCCAGCGGCGAGCGCCGTTCTTCGAGGTGTCGTGGAACCAGAGCACGCAGTTGGGGTGTGCGCACTGTTTGATGCGGTCGGGGGCCGCGCCCAATAGCTCCAATAGGTTTTCGGCGGCCAGCCAGGCCGGGAACCATTCGGCCTGCCGGACATCGGGTTCGGCGACCGGACCGTCGGGGGTGAGGACGCGGCGAATGCGGCCGTGGTCCAGCACCCGGTTGAGCTCATCGGCGGAGCCGCCGCGCACAGTGAGCAGGATCGCCTCGCGCGTGGCCACGACCGCGCGCAGCGTGGCGGCGTCGACCGCGACCGAGAGGTCGTTATCCGCCAGCCACCGCCGCAATCCGGCGAGGTCGGTGAGCAGATCCTGCGGACCCTCCGCATCGATCCAGCGGGTGTTCAGCAGATCCAGCGCAAGCGGTTCGCCGAGGTGGGGGCGGGCATCGGGCACGCCTGAGACTAACTGTCGCGAGCTCGTCATCGGTGGAACACCTCCTCACTAACCGGTGCTGTCGACAATGAAGGTTGACACCACGGGTGCTCGACCCTAGGTTTCTAACCAGTGAAACGCCTCAGTATGGTTATTTCTTCCGTGAAAGGACCGCACCATGCGACCCCCACTGCCGCCCTTCGACCTGGAATCGGCCAAACTGAAGGTCCGTGCCGCCGAAAACGCCTGGAACACCCGCGATCCCGAGAAGGTCGCGCAGGCGTACACCGAGGATTCGGTCTGGCGCAATCGCGATGAATTCCTGACCGGCCGCGCCGAGATCGTCGACTTCCTGAAGCGCAAATGGTCCGCCGAGAACGGCTATGCGCTGCGCAAACAGCTCTGGAGCTTCGACGGGAACCGCATCGCCGTGCGCTTCCAATACGAATGGCATGACGATTCCGGCCAATGGTGGCGCAGCTACGGCAATGAGCTCTGGGAATTCTCCGCGGAGGGCCTGATGTCCCGTCGCGAAGCCAGCATCAACGACACCCGCATCGATGAATCCGCCCGCCGCATCTTCGGGCCGCGCACCGAGGCGGACGACAACTGGGACCTGCCGCTCCAATAGTCCGGAGGCCGTCCGTGATTCGCTGCGTGCGGAGGTCCTCTCCGGCCGCTGCACCCGGTGTGCCTCCGGGGCGGTGCGGACCCCTCCGCCGCGCCGCCCCGGAGTATCACCGGAAGTGGTGGGTGGGCGAGCTCGTGGCGGATTCGCACGCCAGCTGCGCTCGGGCCGAAAGTTGTGCTCCCGCTCGGCCATCGCGGCGGGCAGTGCCGCGATGGCCTTATGGGGCGGGTGGTTGCCGATGCGGGATTGCGTCGGCCTCTAAATAGTCGGCGATCGGGGTCCGGGGTGGCAGCCTGTACGCACCACTCGTGGACGGGGTGCTGGCACCACCGTGCGAGCGGTGCGCCCCGGGAATTGAGGTAGTGCGGTACGGGTGCGCGCCGGCGCGGGGTGGAGGATCCTCGCAGATGTGAACACCGGCCGGGTGAAGGTTGTCGTCGCCGAGGACTCGATACTGATTCGCGAGAGCGTATTGCGGGTGCTGGCAACGGATTCGGGGATCGAAGTGGTCGGGGCGGGCACCGATTTCGCCTCGACGCTCGAGGTGGTGCGTTCGGCGCGGCCGGATGTGCTCATCACCGATGTGCGGATGCCGCCCACCGGCACCGATGAGGGGGTGCGGCTGGCCAAACTGCTGCGCGAGACGCATCCGGGCACGGGGGTGCTGGTGCTCTCGCACTATGCCGAACCCGCCTATGCCGCAGGACTTCTCGACGGCGGCTCGGTGGGGCGCGGCTACCTGCTCAAGGAACGCATCGCGCATTTCGATCAGCTGCTCAACGCGGTGCACGTGATCGCGGGCGGCGGTTCGATTCTCGATCCGATGATCATGGAAGCGCTACTGGCACAACGACCACAGCGGGAGCTGGTCGACCGCCTCACCACGCGCGAACATCAGGTGCTCGGGGAGATCGCGCTCGGCGGCAGCAATCGGGTCGTCGCCGAACGGCTGGCGCTCTCGCAGCGAGCGGTGGAGAAGCACATCAATTCGATCTTCGCCAAGCTCGGGCTGACCGCGGATCCGGCACTGGATCAGCGGGTGGCGGCGGTGCTGGTATTCCTGTCCGCGAACGACCGTTAGGGGTGTGTGCACCCTTTCGATGCCCGGCCCCGCGCGGCACCATGACAGCATGAATGCCGAAGTGCCGGTGTGGATCGTCGATGATCGCGCGGCCTTCCGGCGTGCCCTGGCCGCCACGATCGCGGCCAGCGCGGGTTTCACCGTCGCGGGTGAGGCCGCCACCGGTGAGGCGGCCCTGGAACTGCTCACGCGGGCGGCGGCCGGGCTGGTGCTGATGGATATCAATATGCCCGGTATCGGCGGTATCGAGGCGACCCGCCGGATCAGCGGCGCGCACCCCGGTGTGCGGGTGCTGTTGATGTCGACCTATGACACATCTGATCTCCCGGACGAGGTATCGCAGTGTGGCGCAGCCGGATACGTGCACAAGGAAAACCTGAGCCCGGAGCTGATCGCGACGGTCTGGACCCGACTGAACCGCTGGCGCACGACTGGGACGACACCGCCGCCGTGAGCCGGATTCGGCTGCGGCAGTTCCTGTTCGCCGCCTTCGGGACCATCGCGGTACTGCTCGGGCTGTGCCTGGTCGCGCAGCTGCTGCGGCCTTCGATCTGGAATATCGCGCTGGCCGCGGTGCTGGCGTTCAACGCCCTCATCGATATCGGGGTGTTGCGGCTGGTGGAGCGCGGTGCGCTGGCCTTCGCGGTCACCGTGATCTCGATCGAGCTGTGGGTGAGCGCCATGGTCGCCTCGTATCTGTCGCCGTTCACGCTTCCGATTCATGTGGTCGCGGCGATCCTGCCCGCCATTTTCGTTGTCCCGTACGTGGATCGGCGACGACTGCCGGGCTTCTCCATCGTCACCATCGCCAGCATCGTGGTGTGCGGGGTACTGGCCGCGCCGCTGCTGAGTTCGGTGCCGCGCTCACCGGGCATCTCCGCCGCCGCCATCGTCGGACTGCCGGTGATGTCCACGCTGATCCTGCTGGTGGTGTGGCATACCGCGACCACATTGCAGGACATCGCGACCGCTGCCCGGCGCAGCGCGGACGCATTGGCCCTGTCACAGCAGCTGCTGGCGCGGCGCGCCGAACAGCTCGCGGCCTCGCGCGCCCGGCTGGTCGCGGCCATCGACGCCGAGCGGCGCAGGCTCGAACGCGATCTGCACGACGGCGCGCAACAGGATCTGGTCGCGGTCGCGGTGACGGTGCAGCTGGCCCGGCAGCTGGTGGGGTCGAACGATGACGAGTGCGCCCGAATGCTCACCGAGGCAAGCGATCTGCTGCAAACCGCGATCGGGGAGATCCGCCGGCTCGCGCACGGCATCTATCCGACCCTGCTCGCCTCGGGCGGATTGCGGGCCGCGCTGGCGGGTGTCACGCATCGCTCCGTCGTGCCGGTGCTGCTGAATATCGCCGATCTGGGCAGGTATCGCAGCGAGATCGAGACCGCCCTCTACTTCTGCTGTCTCGAAGCGTTGCAGAACACCGCCAAACACGGTGGGAACGGTGTCACCGCCACCATTTCCGCGCATCAGGACGACGGCACCTTGACGATTACGGTGTCGGACAACGGGTGCGGATTCGAACAATCGGAAAACCCGGCGGGCGTGGGACTTACGAATATGCAGGATCGACTCGCGGTGATCGGCGGCACCCTGATCGTTGCCTCGGCACCGGGGGAGGGCACGCGGGTGACGGCAACCGTTCCCGCACAACCGATTCCGGGACGCCCCCGCACCGATGGTGCGGAGACGTCCCGGGCGTGACCGCTCAGCCGACCGGTACGGCGGCGGGAGTCACCGGCGGCGACTGCACCCGCGCCCGGCGCAACAGCGCGAAGGCCACCGCGCCGAATACCAGTCCGACCACGCCTGCCACGGTGAAAGCCGTATCCAGTCCGTCCACGAACTGCCCGATCGGAGTCGGACGCGCGTCACCGGCCGCGCCGCGGAAAACGGTGCCCAGCACCGCGACTCCCAATGCGAGCCCGAGCTGGCGGGCGGTGTTCACCGCACCGGCCGCGGTGCCGCTCTGCTGCGGCGGGACGGCCGCCATGCCGGTGGACACCAGCGCCGGGGCGTTGATGCCCGCTCCCGCGCCAATCACCACCAGGCCGGGAATCAAAGCGGTCCAGGAGGATCCGCTGTCGACCAGGGTGAGCAACCCCGCCCCGATGCCGATCACGATCAGGCCCGCCCCGATCGTCCACTGCGCCGCGGCATCGTGCAGGAAGCGACCGGTCGCACCGGCCACCACGAAAGCCGTTACGGCCATGGGCAGCAATGCCAGACCGGTGCGCAGCGGGCTCATATGCAGCTGCTGCTGCAACCACAGTGAGATCAGCGGTGAGGCGGCGAAAGCCGCGAAGGTCTGCCCGGACGCGCCGAGCAGGGTTCCGGCGAAGGTGCGGTTGCGCAGCAGTCGCAGCGGCAACATCGGTGCCGCACTGCGGGATTCGATGAACACGAACAGTGCCGCGGCGACGATGCCGAACAGCAGCGCGGTCAGCGCTCCGCCGTCATCCCAGCCGTGCTCACCGCCCCGGATGATGCCGAAGGTGATCCCGGTCGCCGCCACCGTGAACGCCAGCATGCCCGGCAGATCCACCCGATGACCCGAATTGCGTTGCGAGGCGGGGAAAACGACGACCGAGAGCGCGATGGTGACCGCCGCGATCGGCAGGTTCACGAAGAAGATCCACCGCCACGACAGCAGATCGGTGAGCACACCGCCCAGCACCACGCCGAGCGCGGCCGCCGCACCGCTCACCGCACCCCAGGCGCCGAATGCGATACCGCGATCGCGGCCGGTATAGGTGGCGTGCAGCAGTGACAGCGTGGTCGCGAACATGGCCGCGCCGCCGATGCCCTGGAACACCCGGGCGAGCACGAGAAGCGAAGTGTCCCCGGCCATTCCGCACACCAGTGACGAGACGGCGAAGAGCGTGAGTCCGGCCAGATAGACGGGTTTCGCGCCGATCCGGTCCGCGAGCGAGCCGAGTACCAGCAGCAGCGCGGCCAGGGCGAGCGCGTAGCCGTCCACGATCCACTGCAGGCCCGACAGTCCGGTGCCGAGGTCGGCGGCCATATCGGGCAGGGCGACGTTCACGATGGTGACGTCGATGAGAAGCATGAGCGTGCCCAGGCACGCGGCGAAAAGGGGGAGCCATTTTCGCATGAGGGAGCCTCCACGGAAAGAATGAACGATTTGTGCGTTCAGCGTGGCTTGTGGCCCAGATTTCACACACCCACAGCGGCATCTGCGTTAGATTCTTCCTATGGTTGACGAATCCGTCCAGGAATCCGCCATCCTCGATGACCTCGATAAGCGAATCATCCACGGGCTGGTGGTGGACGCCCGCATCCCCTTCGCCAAACTCGCGGCGGTACTGGATGTTTCGGAGCAGACCGTGGCCCGGCGGTATCGATCGCTGTTGCAGCGCGGCATCATTCACGTCTCCGGGCAGGTCAATGTCGTACCCCTCGGTTACGCGCGCTGGATCCTGCGCATCCGCTCCACGCCGAGCGCGGCATTGCGGCTCGGCGAGGCGCTGGCGCGACTGCCCGAACTGAGCTGGGTCTCGCTGCTCTCCACCGGTTCGGAGATCATGTGCGTGAGCCGCGCGCGCACCGCGGAACGACGAGATGCCCTGCTGCTGAAGATAATTCCGAATGCGCCACAGGTCACCGGATTGACCGCGTACGAGGTCATGCACGGCTTCGAACAGGATGAGGACTGGCCGCGCTTCAGCCGATTGTTCACCGCCGATCAACTGCGGATGCTGGGTCCCGGCAAACCGGTGCAGGACGCGGCGGTATTCGACGAACCGTTCGCGCTGACCCGCGAGGACGAGGCGATGCTGGCGATCCTGGCCCGTGACGGGCGCGCGCCCTACGCGCAACTCGCGACCGCCACCGGCTGGAGCGCACCGCGCGTCGCACGGCGCATGAGCGAACTCGTCGAATCCGGTGTGCTGTATTTCGATCTGGATTTCGCGCTGGAACGCATGGGTTACGCGGTGCGCGCGGCGATCTGGATGCGGGTGCGGCCCGCCGATCTCGCCGCGGTCGGGTCGGCGCTGGCCACCTATGCCGAGGTCACCTACGTCGGGGCGACCACCGGGCCGACCACGCTGACCGCGGCGCTGGTCTGCCGCGATATCGCGCATCTGTACCGGTTCGTCACCGAGCGGCTGGGCGCGCTCGACGGGATCGTGGATGTGGAGGTGACACCGTCGCTGCGGACGTTCAAGCAGGCGCAGGCGCTGATGGACACCGACCGAATCTCGCTGATCCGCTGATTCGGCCACCGGAAAATATCCGTCCCGCGTGTCGGCGGGTGTGGTGTTTGCCTCGAACAGGTGTTCGTTTAAGCTCGTCGTCGGAACTTGTCGGTGCCGCCCTCTAACGTGAGCGCCAACCACAGCACGTAAAGACAACCCGCCGAAAAGGGGAACCAGACGATGGCACCACAGGCTTTTGACCGCGATAAGGCGCTGGAGCTGGCGCTTGCCCAGATCGAGAAGGGCTTCGGCAAGGGCGCGGTCATGCGCCTCGGCGAAGAGGTGCGCCAGCCCATTTCGGTGATTCCGACGGGTTCCATCGCGCTGGACGTCGCGCTCGGCATCGGCGGTCTGCCGCGTGGTCGCGTCGTCGAGATCTACGGTCCGGAATCCTCCGGTAAGACCACCGTTGCCCTGCACGCGGTCGCCAACGCACAGGCCCTGGGCGGCGTCGCCGCGTTCATCGACGCGGAGCACGCGCTCGATCCCGATTACGCCCGCAAGCTCGGCGTCGACACCGACGCACTGCTGGTCTCGCAGCCCGACACCGGTGAGCAGGCCCTGGAAATCGCCGACATGCTGGTGCGTTCCGGCGCCATCGACATCATCGTCATCGACTCCGTCGCCGCCCTGGTGCCGCGCGCCGAAATCGAAGGCGAGATGGGTGACAGCCACGTCGGTCTGCAGGCCCGCCTGATGAGCCAGGCGCTGCGCAAGATGACGGGCGCCCTGAACAATTCGGGCACCACCGCCATCTTCATCAACCAGCTGCGCGAGAAGATCGGCGTCATGTTCGGCTCGCCGGAGACCACCACCGGTGGTAAGGCGCTCAAGTTCTACGCCTCGGTGCGCCTGGATGTGCGTCGTATCGAAACCCTCAAGGACGGTTCCGACGCGGTCGGTAACCGCACCCGCGTCAAGGTCGTCAAGAACAAGGTCTCGCCGCCGTTCAAGCAGGCCGAGTTCGACATCCTCTACGGCGTCGGCATCTCCAAGGAAGGCTCGATCATCGATATGGGTGTCGAGCACGGCTTCATCCGCAAGTCCGGCTCCTGGTACACCTACGAGGGTGACCAGCTCGGCCAGGGCAAGGAGAACGCCCGTAAGTTCCTGCTGGAGAACACCGATGTCCGCGACGAGATCGAGAAGAAGATCAAGGAGAAGCTCGGCATCGGCGCGGATGTCACCGCCGAAGAGGCTCCCGCCGACTTCTAACCTCGCATGACAGACCGGTCCACCCCCGAGCCCCGGCCCACTCGGCCGGGGCCCGAGGACTCCCGCCTCGACGCCGTAGAACGCCTCCGCCGCCAACTCGACGCCATCGAGTCCCGCAGCGCCAAGCGCGCGGCGCGAGCGGGCGGCGGCTCCGGTTCGGGAGGTGCCAGGACTCGAAACGGCTCCGGCACAGGCGCTTCCTCCGGCCGTGGCGCATGGGATGCCCCCAGCAAATGGGATGACAGCGGCGCCTCCGCCGCCCCCTCCCGCTGGGAAGAATCCGCCTCGAGTGACCCGTGGTCCGGTGCCGCAGACACGTCACAACTCTGGTCCGAATCCGATTCCGGCACCGGCGGCTGGACCCAATCCTCCACCCGCCGCACCACTTCCACCCGCGCCCGCCGTGACAACACAGACCCCTCTGACGACGAGCCGAACAGCCGCCGCCCCCGGCGCGACAATGCCGACCCTGACTCCGCCGATGGCGAGTCGAGTGGCCGCCTTGCCCGTTCGCGTGATGCCGACTCCGCCGACGGCGAATCCAACGGTCGGCGTCGTCGACGCCGGGGTGACGGGGAATCGGTTGGGGGCGAGTCGGATTCGAGGCGGTCCGGGACCGACTCATCCTCGGATGGGGGATCCGGTCGGGGGCGGCGTTCGCAGCGGGCGCGTCGTCCGGGGCAGCCGGTGGAGCCGCTGCCCGACGGCGGTAAACCGGCGCAGGCCAAGGAGATCTGCCTGCGGTTGCTCACCGATCGTGCGCGCAGCCGATTCGAATTGGCGGATAAGCTTGCCGCCCGCGGCTTCTCGACCGCGGTGTCCGATCAGGTGCTGGATCGCCTCACCGAAGTCGGCCTCATCGATGACGCGGCCTTCGCCCAGCAGTGGGTCTACTCGCGCCACACCTACTCCGGCAAGGGTAAGAAGGCGCTCGCGGAGGAACTCCGCCGCAAGGGCATAGCGCCGGAAGTCGCCGACGAAGCCCTGTCCACCATCACCTCCGATGATGAACTGTCCCGCGCCGCCGACCTGGTCCGCCGCAAACTCCGCACCTTCCCGGAGGGCATAGAACGCCAGAAGGCGATCACCCGCCTGGTGGGCATGCTCGCCCGCCGCGGCTACGACCCCGGCACCGCCTTCGCGGTGGTAGCCCCCGAGGTTGCGGCCGCCGGTCTCACCGACACCCGCAAACCCCCACCGCAGTCCTCCCGCCGCACCCCGCCCGATCAGTCGGACGCCGGTTCGCACGAATCGAACGGCGGCCTCACCCGCTCCCGCGCCGGAAGCGGCGCGACCTCCGAGGCGGATTCGGAACCCGCCCGGAATGAATCGACCTCACTCCGCACCTCGAAGGCACCCAGGTCGGCCAAACCCGCGCCCGCCACCAATCGCCCGATGTACAAATTCGGCAAAGCCATCGTCACCGACGATCCCGCGGATTCCGAATCGCCCGAACAAGACTCCGACCCCGCCGCCGACCTGGTCCGCCGCAAACTCCGCACCTTCCCCCCGAACCTGGACCGCCAAAAGGCAATAACCCGCCTCGTAGGCATGCTCGCCCGCCGCGGCTACAACCAATCCACCGCCTACACCATCGTCAAAGCCGAATTGGCCGCCGCCGACCTGAACCGCCCCTGACGCCAAGGTCCCGGAGCCTTTAGTGGCGAACCCCCGGTGCGGCCCTTCTCGTCCTGACGTCCTGCCTTTTATGTCTTGGTTTTTGGCTCGCTGTTGGTGCGAGGATCGGTGAGTGGCGGATTCGGTAGAGGTTGCCTTGGCTACGGTCGCCAAGGCATTCGAGGTGTATCCGCGTAGAGCGGTGCTGGAGCGCTGCCCGCATTGCGGGCCGCCGGTCAGGGTCGACGACGCGGATCTGTATTGGCTGGCAATCAAACTCGGCAATACCGTCGGTGACCGCGAAGATGTGAAGGCACTGCTGCCGCTCTTGCTGGCACGGCTGGTCGCCTCCGATGAGCTCGATCCGGAGATCGTGCTGGGGAAGCTGGCACAGGCGAACTGGCGGAGTTGGCCGAGTACCGAACAATCGACGATCGAGGGTTTTCTCGACAGCGTATGGGGTGCGGTGCTGACCGAATTTCCGTCCGAGACCGGGGCATTCACCAGCCCGGCGGAATTCTTGCGCGCAATCGCAGCGATCGGGCTCGACCCCGCGCCTTATCTGCGGGCGTGGGAATCGACCGTGGGCGTTTCCGCCGATCGGCACCTCGCGGAACTCGTGCGGGAAGCGGTCTATCGTCCCGATCGGATGGATCGCGTGACCGCGTGGTTGCGGCGGGATGAGGTGCGGGACAGGCTGTTTCGGGCCTTCGAGAGGGACCATGCCGCCGCATGGGGCGGAGAGTTCGCGCAAGCCTACGATCTGGCGGCGATGCTGGTCAGTTGAGGACTCGGCCGTGTTGGCGGGGGCCGCGGCGGGGGCGGCGGGAGTCGGCTCGGGGGGTGGGGCGGGGGCTGGCAACGCGGGGGAGGGTTTTGGGGGTGGGGAGGGGTGCGGGTGGGTTCAGGCGTTTGCGGGCGTCTGAGAGGAGGAGGGCGCCTAGGGCGGCGGCCAGGGCGGTGCAGGCTGCGGCCAGGGGGGTGGCGAGGGCGAGCAGGAGCAGGCCGAGACGGAATTGTCTTCGGGCGCTGTCGGCTTCGCTCATTACAGCAGTATGCGAGGTAGGGGCGGTTGTTGTCCGAGGCTCGGGCACATTGGCCTGAAGTCGGGATTCGGCCCGGCTCGGGGGACGGCCATTGCGGCGGTCCGCCGAGCCGGGGCGGTTGTCAGGTGAGGCTCATGCCCGGGGCCGCGGTGCTGGCGTTGGCGGGCAGGGCTGTTCGGCTGCCGCGTTTGCGGGTGCGGAGCCAGCGTTCCAGGCGGGTGGCGATCACGCTGAGGGTGTAGTTGAGGGCGATCATGATCACCGCGATCACCAGGAGGGCGGGGATGGTGTTCTGTTCGGCCGCACCGAGTTGCTTACCGGCGCGGACCACCTCGACGTAGGTGATCTGGTAGCCGAGGGCCGAATCCTTCAGCGCCACGACCATTTGCGAGACCAGGGCGGGCAGCATGGCGGTGATGGCCTGGGGAAGCAGGACCAGGCGCATGACCTGGTTCTTGCGCAGGCCGAGGGCCACCGCCGCTTCGGATTGCCCGCGCGGCAGCGAGCGAATGCCCGAGCGCACGATCTCCGCGATGACCGATCCGTTGTAGACGGTCAGCGCGGTCACCACGGCGGCGAGCGCCAGCTGATCCGACGGGAACACATTGTTCTGCGAGAACATCGCGAACAGGAAGATCATCAGGATCAGCACCGGGATCGCCCGGGCCACCTCCACGACCGTTCCCGCGAAGATCCGCACACTGCGATGATCGGACAGCCGCAGGATGCCGAACACCATGCCGATCACCAGCGCGAACACGATCGACAGCCCGGCCGCCTCGATGGTTCCGCGCAGACCCGGCAGCAGATACGTGGACCAGATGTCCCCTTCCAGGAACGGCTTCCACTTCGCCGCCTCGAACTGGCCCTTGCTGTTGAACGCGTCGTAGACGAACCACAGCAGCGCCGCCGCGATCACCACGACCACGACGCTGTAGATCCGGTAGCGCAGCCGCGCGCGGGGGCCCGGTGCGTCGTAGAGAACCGATGCCGAGCTCATCGCGCCACCTCATATCGTTTGGCCAGCCAGCCGAACAGCAGACCGGCCGGCAGGGTCAGCACCACGAAGCCGAGCGCGAAGATCGCGCCGATGGCCAGTGGGGCGGCCTCGTTCTCGTTCATGGTGTCCATCAGCAGCGCGGCCTCGCCGACACCGATCACCGAGGCGACGGTGGAATTCTTGGTCAGCGCGATGAACACACTGCCGAGCGGGCCGATGATGGCGCGAAATGCCTGCGGCAGCACCACGAGTCGCAAATTCTGCAAAAATGTCAGGCCCAGTGAGCGGCCCGCCTCGGATTGCCCCAGCGGCACGGTATTGATGCCCGCCCGCAGCGATTCGCAGACGAAAGCCGCCGTGTACACACCCAATCCGAGCACCGCGAAGCGGAAATTGTTCTCCGCCAGATCATTCGGTCCCGATGCGGCGAGTTTGACGCCGAGCGTGGAATACAACCCGATCGAGCAGAAGATGACGATCAGCGTAAGTGGCGTATTGCGAAAGACATTGACGTATGCCGTGCCGAGTAACCGCGCGATCGGCACCGGCGCCACTCGCATCCCGGCCACGATCGTGCCCAGAACCAGTGCCAGCACAGCCGAATACAGCGTCAGTTTGATGGTCACCCAGAACGCGTCCAGCAGCTGGGTGTGGTAGTCCGAGATCAAGTTGAACACGGCGCCCGAGCCCCTCCGTTCGAAATAGAAAGCGTGCCGGGCGGATCCACCGCCCGGCACGCCTGCTCAACTCAGTACCGGTCGACCTGCGGCGGCGCGGGAATCTCGAAACCCGTTCCGGCGAAGTTCTTCTCCAGTGCCGCCTTCCAGGCGCCGCTGGTGATCATGGCCTCGATGGCGTCATTGACCTTGCCGCGGAATTCGGCATCGCCCTTCTTGACGCCGATGCCGTACTTCTCGGTGGTGAACGGCGCGCCGACGACCTTCAGCGCACCCGGGGACTGCGCCGCGTAACCGCGCAGAATGATGTCATCGGTGGTGACCGCGTCAACTGAACCGGACTTGAGCGCCTCCACGCACAGCGAGTACGTGTCGTACTCCTGCAGCTGAACGTCCTTGGCGTACTTGTCCTTCACGTTCTGCGCCGGGGTGGAACCCTTCACCGAGCACAGCTTCTTATTGCCGTTGAGCGAATCCGCACCGGTGATATCGGTATTGTCCGAACGCACCAGCAGCGACTGCCCGGTCAGGTAGTACGGCCCCGCGAAATCGACCTTCTCCTTGCGCTTATCGGTGATCGAGTAGGTCGCGGCGATGAAATCGACCTGACCGTTCTGGATCAGCGTTTCGCGCTGCGCCGACGGCGCTTCCTTGAAGGTGATGTTCTCCGGCTTCACGCCGAGCTTATCGGCCACGAACTTGGCCACATCCACATCGAAACCGCTGAACGAGCCATCCTTGTTGTGCAGGCCCAGACCCGGCTGGTCGTACTTGATGCCCACGGTCAGCTTGCCGCTCGCCGCGTTCTGCTGGGCGGACTTATCGCTGCCGCCACCACAACCGGCGGCCACGACGGTTAGGGCCAGTGCCCCGACTGCGACCTTGAGTACCTGGTTGAACCTCATCGAGAGTCCTTCTCTGTAGGGAAACGTCTGTAGGGAAACGTCAGTGGCTCAGGATCTTGCCGAGGAAATCCTTGGCGCGATCGGATTTGGGTGCGGTGAAGAACGAGTCCGGATCGGTGTCCTCGACGATCTGCCCGTCGGCCATGAACAGCACGCGATTGCCCGCGCGGCGCGCGAACCCCATCTCGTGCGTGACCACGACCATGGTCATACCGTCCTTGGCCAGCTGCACCATCACCTCGAGCACCTCGGACACCATTTCCGGGTCCAGCGCGGAGGTGGGCTCGTCGAACAGCATCACCTTGGGATTCATGGCGAGCGCCCGCGCGATCGCCACGCGCTGCTGCTGTCCGCCGGACAGCTGCGCCGGATACTTGTCCGCCTGATTGGCGATGCCGACCCGTTCGAGCAATTCCATGGCGTGCGTGCGAGCCTGCGCCTTATCGGTACCGCGCACCTTCACGGGCGCGAGCATGACGTTCTCCAGAATCGTCTTGTGCGCGAACAGGTTGAAGGACTGGAACACCATGCCGACATCGGCACGGAGTTTGGCCAGCGCTTTACCCTCATCGGGCAGATTCACCCCGTCGATGGCGATCTCACCGGAGTCGATGGTCTCGAGCCGGTTGATGGTGCGGCACAGGGTCGACTTGCCGGAACCCGAAGGTCCCACCACGATCACGACCTGCCCGGAGGGCACCTCGAGATTGATGTCACGCAGCACGTGCAGCGAGCCGAAGTGCTTGTCCACACTCCGCATCGAGATCATCGGCGCGGACTTGCTGATGGAAACAGGCGCGTCGGTCATGACCTGTGACCTTAGAGGCACTGTGCCCGAAATGCTCGTCTTCGGTGGGAACACCGGTACTGTGCCTCGACTCGACACCCTCCCGTAACCGGCGATTGATACCGCGGTGATCGCGGAGACGCAGGTCACCACCATCGGACGGGGTTTATGGCCCCGAGAGCCCAGCCATTACCCTGATTGGGTGAATTCGTTGGCGCAGGTTTCAGCACATGACGCGGTTGCCGAGCAGGATGCGCGCACCTACGAGGTGCGCACCTACGGCTGCCAGATGAATGTGCACGACTCCGAACGACTTTCGGGCCTGCTCGAAGATGCCGGATACGTCAGGGCCGCCACCGGCGATACCGCCGACCTGGTGGTCTTCAATACCTGCGCGGTCCGCGAGAACGCCGACAACAAGCTGTACGGCACCCTGAGCCACCTCGCGCCGATCAAGGCCGAGCGGCCGGGCATGCAGATCGCGGTCGGCGGTTGTCTCGCGCAGAAGGACCGCGACACCGTGGTCAAGAAGGCGCCGTACGTGGACGTGGTGTTCGGCACGCACAACATCGGCTCGCTGCCGGTGCTGCTGGAGCGGGCCCGCCACAATGCGCAGGCCCAGGTCGAGATCATCGAATCGCTGGAGGCGTTCCCGTCCACGCTGCCCGCCAAGCGCGAATCCGCGTACGCCGGCTGGGTGTCGATCTCGGTGGGCTGCAACAACACCTGCACGTTCTGCATCGTGCCCGCGCTGCGCGGTAAAGAGGTCGACCGCCGTCCAGGCGATGTGCTCGCCGAGGTGCAGGCGCTGGTCGATCAGGGCGTCATGGAGGTGACGCTGCTCGGACAGAACGTGAACGCCTACGGCGTCTCCTTCGCCGATCCGACCGAGGAGCGCGATCGCGGCGCGTTCGCGAAACTGCTGCGCGCCTGCGGCAGCATCGAGGGCCTGGAGCGGGTGCGCTTCACCTCCCCGCACCCGGCCGAATTCACCGATGACGTCATCGAGGCGATGGCCGAGACCCCGAATGTCTGCCCGCAGCTGCATATGCCGCTGCAGTCGGGTTCGGATCGCGTGCTCAAGGCCATGAAGCGGTCGTACCGCAGCGCCAAATTCCTCGGCATCATCGAGAAGGTTCGTGCGGCCATGCCGCACGCGGCCATCACCACCGACATCATCGTCGGCTTCCCGGGCGAGACCGAGGAGGATTTCCAGGCCACCCTGGATGTGGTGCGCAAGGCGCGGTTCACCAGCGCCTACACCTTCCAGTACTCCATCCGCCCGGGCACGCCCGCCGCGGATATGCCCGATCAGCTCCCCAAAGAGGTGGTGCAGGAGCGCTATATGCGACTCATCGCGCTGCAGGAGCAGGTCTCCCTCGAAGCCAATCAGGAGCTCATCGGCACCACGGTCGAACTGCTGGTCGCCGAGGGCGCGGGCAAGAAGAACGCCGCCACCGCCCGCATGAGCGGCCGTGCCCGGGACGGCCGCCTGGTCCACTTCCGGCCGACCGCCGATCTGCCCGCGGGCTCGGAAATCCGCCCCGGCGATATCGTCACGGTGGCGGTCACCGAAGCGGCCCCGCATCACCTCATCGCCGATGCCCCGATCCAGTCGCACCGCCGTACGGCCGCAGGCGATGCCCACGAACGCGGCATCACCCCGAAAACCGCCCCCATCGGCGTCGGTCTCGGCCTGCCCAGCATCGGCAAGCCGCTCGTCGTCGCGGCCGCCGCCGCAGGCTGCGGCTCCGAATGCGGTGCCTGATCGCGTCCTGATTCCGACACCGCGTAGTAGTCGGAATTCGGGGCGGGGCATGATGGGTCGACCCCACTCCCGCATGACTCAGGATCACCACAGATGACCGAGCAGCAGCCGAACGGCCCCGACGACGGTTCCGCGCAGGACCCACAGCAGGCGGAAGAGTCAGCGGCACAATCAGATTCGGCGCGTGCGGATGCGCCCGAGGCGAACGAGGAGACCATGAAGTCGGCGGAGAACAGTCAGGACTTCGAGCAGTTCCGCGCGGATCTCGAGGCCGTCGAGCGCAAGATCGCGGGGGAGATCGACCCGGGCGTGCGCGCGATGGTCGTCGCGGGCGCGGTATTCCTGCTGCTGTTCTCGCTGGTGCTGCCGCATGCCGGGCAGGCGCGCGGCTTCGATGTGATCCTGTACGACGCCGCGGCGAAGGCCGAGCACATCGGCCTGCCGTCGCGGGTCTTCGAATGGTTCGTGGTGGTCTTCGGCATCGGCTTCTCCCTGCTGGCGCTGGCCACCCGGCGCTGGGCGCTGGCGTGGATCGCGGTCGCGGGCTCGGCCATCGGCAGCGTGTTCGGCGTGTTCTCCATCTGGCACCGCAACACCCCGGGCCTGGGCAACTATCACGGCGCGGGCCCGGGCATCGGCCTGATCCTGTCCACCATCGTGATCATGGTGCTGACCTTCCACTGGATTCGCGTGGTCTGGAGCCGCACCACCGTGCACCTGGCCGCCGAGGAACAGCGCCGCATCGCCGCCGCCGAAGCCGAGGAACGCGACCACCGCCGCCTGTTCGGCGATAAGTAGCCCTACCGATCCGGTCGGTAGGCCAGGCCCGCGAATGTCGCAGTGATGCCCGCGACGGCCATGAAGAGCCAGCCCACGCGGAATTCGCCGAGGGTGTGGTGCGCGCCCGCACCCAGGATTGCGGTCAGAATGGCAACGCCCAGTGCGGAACTGGTCTGCCGCGCCATCATGAGCGTGCCGGAACCGAGCGAGGTCTCGGCGGCGGGCAGTAGCGCGGCCGAACCGAACAGCGGCGGCTGCAACAGTGCGGTACTGGCTCCGGCGAGTATGCCGCCGGGCAGGATGATCAGCGCGTAGGAATCGGTGAGTCCGCTGGCCAGCACCCACCACCCGGCACCTGCCGCCAGGCACGCGCCACCGAGAGCGGCCGAGGCGCGAGCACCGAAGCGGGCGATGAATCTGCCCGAGAACGGTGACAGCAGTAGACAACTGATCGGCAGCGGAGCCACACCGAGGCTGGCCGCGAGCACCGAATAGTGCAGCCGTTCGGTGAGGAACAGCGTGATTTCCAGGATCATGGCCGCGAAAGCCAGGTAGTAGCAGAACACCCCGAGCAGTGCGGTCCGGAATAGCTTGTGCCGCAGAACAACCGGGCTCACCACCGGATCGGGGTGCTGTCGGATATGCACGGCGAACCACACGGCCAGGCCGATCGCGGCGATGAGCATGCCGAGGGTCGCCACCCCCGTGTAACCCCAGGTGTCCGCCTGCACGAACACCGTGGTGAATCCCGCCGTCGCGCCCAGAATGAGCAGTGCACCAAGGGGATCCAGCCGCCGTCGCACACCCGGTGCGATATCGGGCAGCACCCGCAGCCCCAGGACGAACGCCACCACCGTGAACGGCACGTTCAGCAAGAAGATCCACCGCCACCCCGCCTGCAACAGCAGTCCACCCAGCACTGGCGCGCTGGCCCCGCCGGCGGCCGCGATGGCGGTCCAGATGCCCATGACCATCGCATGTTCCCGGCGCGGGAAGCTGGGCAGCACCAGTCCCAGTCCGGTCGGCACCAGCAGCGCCGCCGCTGCCGCCTGTGTGATGCGCGCGACGATCAGTACGGCCAGATTCGGCGCGGTCCCGCACGCGAGCGACGCCAGCCCGAAAAGCGCTATGCCGATGAGGAATCCGCGCTTGCGCCCGGTATCGTCGGCCAGCCGCCCGGCAGGTACCAGCAGTGCCGCCATCACGATCGTGTACGCGTTCAAGGTCCACGACACCGCACCGGTCGAGCTGTCGAACGATTCCCGCAGCGCCGGAAACGCGACGGTGACCGCGAAAAGATCGAGTATGGCGAGGAATTGGGCGATACCGGCGATGGCGAGTACGCGATAGCGCCCCGCCGATACTGTCTCGACCCGCTGAGCTGCTTCGTCTTCGGTCGTCGTTGTCATGGGTTCGACTATCCGAGCCCGGCATTCGCGCCGACAGTGGCAGGAATGCCACGATGCGCTAGATTTCTGACAGGGCCGAGGGCTACCGTGAATTCATGGAGCCGAACAGCCCGGGAACGGGTATCGATCCCGGAACCCTCGCCGTGGCCGTCGCCCCCGGTATGCCGATCTTCGAGGTCGCCATCCCGTACCAGGTCTTTTCCGAACCGCCGCTGGGCGTGGACCCGGACCGCTGGTATCGCTTCCAACTGTGCGGACCCCGCGACGCCGTATCCGCCGCACTGCGGGATCCGTTCGTGGCCTTGACCGCTCATGACTACGACGATCTGATCCGCGCCGATACGGTGGTCATCCCGTCCACCCCGAACGTGCGCGAGCACCCGCCCCGCGATCTGGTCGACGCCGTCCGCGCCGCCTACGAGGCGGGCGCGCGCATCGTCTCGCTCTGCACCGGCGCGTTCATCCTCGCCGAGGCGGGCCTGCTGGACGGCCGCCGCATGACCACGCACTGGCGGCATATCGCCGTCATGCGCGAACGCTTCCCGCACCTGGAGATCGATCCGGCCGTCCTCTATATCGATGACGGCCGCATCCTCACCAGCGCGGGCACCATGGCCGGAATGGACCTGTGCATCCACCTGATTCGCAAGGATCTGGGCTCCGGCGCGGCCAATGCCGCCGCCCGGCATCTGGTGGTGTCACCGCATCGGGCCGGGGGTCAGGCCCAATATCTGCAATCCCCGGTCCCCGCCTATCCCGCCGACTCCGGCCTGTCCGCGACGTTGCAGTGGGCCATTCATCACCTGGATCAGCCGCTCACCGTCACCGATCTGGCTCGGCACGCGAATACCAGCGAACGCACCCTGGCCCGCCGCTTCCACGCCGAAATCGGCGGCACCCCGCTGCAATGGCTGCTCACCCAGCGCGTCATTCGCGCCCGAGAGCTATTGGAGTGCACCGATTTACCGGTGGACGTGGTGGCCGACCGCTGCGGACTCGGCACGGCCGCCAACCTCCGCACTCATTTCGGCCGCGAGGTCGGCATCTCCCCGAGCGAATACCGCCGCTCCCACCGCGTCACCCGCCACGAGATCATCACCGGCTGACCGGCCGCCCGCTATGTCCGGCTGGTGAGGATGTATTCGCCGAGCAGGTCGTATTCCTCTTCATCGATGCCGTCGTCGAGCGGTACCGCGACCGCGACGGTGCCCTCCTCCTCGCCGACGAAGAGCGCCGGGTCATTGCAGTCCGCGAAGCCGATGGCGTCGATTCCGGCGTAGGCCGCACCGCCGCACCAACCGTGGTCGGCGACAACGAGATCCGGGCGCGCCTCACCCGCCTTCTCGAGCGCCGCCAGCACCAGCCGGATCGGCCGATCCGAATGCGTGTGCACCGCACCGATCGGGTCGCCGATGGTCGCGACGCCGAGGAAGTAGTCGACTTCCAGCCGCTGCCATCCGCGCCGGGTGTAGCCGTCGTATCCCGCACCCGCACCAGCCCGGACTATCGTCCCGCCCGCATCGGTCAGGGCCGCCGCCAATTGCTGATAGAGCCGGGCCAGGGTGCGCGGATGCCCGGTGGCGAACAACACGCGCTGCTGTTCCCGCAGCGCCTGCTGGAACCGCTCCGCATATCGGTCCAGCGCCGATGCGGTGAGTTCGGGATCGATGGTGTCCACGCCCCGGCGGAACTGTGGTCGCGGATCCACCCCCACCTTGCGCGCCATCAATTCCAGGATCTCGGCCGGATCCTCCCAGCGCGGCCCCGGATTCAACCCGAACATATAGTCCGGATCCCGGTAGGCCAGCCGCTGATAGTGATCCAGATTGTTCTCCCGCGGCGTTGCTACCTGCCCCGCCATTCCGGTCGCCATCAAATGCGCGACCAGCGTTTCCCGCGTCGGTCCCATAGCCCCGAGCCTAACCGGACCCCGGTCCTCACCTCGATCTATTTGAGCCCCAAGGTAATCCGCCGAGCCGCCGCAATCGCCCGAACTCCACGCGAGTCCGGGCGGGCCGGTGTGCGCGACACAAACGAACCGGTTTGCGGTGTGCGCGCCCGGGCATCCGTCACTACGGTGGTTCGGGCAAGCGGAGACCAAGGTAGCGGTGGAGGCAGCATGTCAGTGGGGATCGAGCGGCTCGCGGACACGAATCACGTGGTGCCGGAGCGGCGCACGATTCCCGCCGCGGTGGTGTGGGCCTTCGCGGTGGTGGGGGTGCTGGCGGGGTGGCGCTACCTCGAGCAGGTGGCCGTCAATACGCAGATGATGACGCATCTGATGGACCTGGGCACCTACCAGATCGCGGCGCAACGCGTGGTGGACGGGGTGTCGGTCTACGACAGTCCGCTGCGGGGGAGCACCCGCGGGGTGTGGGAATTCGTCTATACGCCGTTCTCGGCCCTGCTGTTCGTACCGCTGGTTGCCATGCACGGCACCGTGTTCACCTGGGTCGGCCAGCTCGGCAATTTCGCCATCCTCGCCGCATCGGGATGGGTGGCGCTGTCGATGCTGGGCTATCGGCGTGATCGCCGGATGGCGCTGCTGGCGCTGTCGAGCGCGGCGATTCTGCTGTGGTGTGAGCCGATTCGCGAATCCATGGCGTTCGGCCAGATCAATATCCTGCTGCTGCTCATCGTGCTGGTGGATATGAGCCTGCCCGATTCCTCGCGCTGGAAGGGCGTGCTGACCGGTATCGCGGCCGGAATCAAGCTCACCCCACTGTTTTTCGTGCTCTACCTGCTGGTGACTCGCCGATTCCGGGCCGCCGCCACCGCGATCGGGGCTCTGATCGCCACCGTGATCGTGGGTTTGGCTGTGCTGCCCAAGGATTCGTGGACGTTCTGGAGCGGTGCGTTCGCCGATCCGGCGCGGGTGGGCGTACCGGCGAACCCGCAGAACGAGACATTGCGCGGCATGATCGCGCGCTCCCTCGGTGCGGGCACGGGGCTCCAATTGCTGTGGCTCGCAGGCGCTCTCGCGATTGTCGCGATCTGCCTGTGGCTGGCGCGCCGGTTCTCGGCGAGCGGCCGGGAACTGCCCGCCGTGCTGTTGTGCGGGTTGACCAGCACCGCCGTATCGCCGTTCAGCTGGATCCATCACTGGGTGTGGCTGGCACCGCTGCTGATCTACCTGGCCGATCTCGCCCTGCGCCGCGGCGGCATGATCGCGCCGACCGTACTGCTGGTGGTGTTCGCGGTCTCCTCGGGCGGCGTATTCGACCTGCTGGGAATGCGTTTGGGCAGCGTCTTCGATCTGCCCGAGCACGGCCGCTACGCGTTCCTGTCCCACAATGCCTACATCTGGCTCACCCTCGCATTGTTCGCCGTCGCGGCCGCGTGGCTGCACGGTGAAACGAAAACGGCCCGGGGGCAACAGGATCGACTGCCCTCGGACCGTTCACGCGAAAGCCTCAGCGCGGGTTGACAAACACGCTCAGCGCTGGCTGACCGCGCCTTCGGCGGCTTCGGCCCATTCCTGCCACTGCTTGGCCTGTTCGAGCGCCTTCTCCGCATCGCGGGTCTTACCGGCGGCCTGTGCCTTGGCGGCCTGCTCCTCGAACTGCGCGACCCGCTCACGGAATTGGGCCGCCCGGGCCATGGCCTCGGGATCGCTGCGCCGCCACTGCGCGTCGACGGCGTCGCGGACCCGCTTCTCGACCGCGCGCAGGCGCGCCTCCAGATCGTGGATGCGCTCGCGCGGCACCTTGCCGATGGCGTCCCACTTCTCCTGCAGATCGCGCAGCGCGGCGCGAGCGGCATCGAGATTGGTCTCCGGATTCAGGTTCTCGTAGTGCAGCAGCAGCTCTTCCTTGGAGTGCGCGTTCTGCTCGAATTCGGCATCCCGCTCCGAAGCGGCCGAATTGCGGGCCGCGAAGAACACGTCCTGCGCGGATTTGAAGCGCTTCCACAGCTGCTCATCGGCTTCGCGCGGAGCGCGCCCCGCGGCTTTCCATTCGGCGAGCAGATCGCGGAAGACCGCGGCGGTGCCCGCCCAATCGGTGGAATTGGCCAATTCCTCGGCCCGCACGCAGAGCTCTTCCTTATGCGTCTTGGCCGAGGCGCGTTCACGATCCAATTCCGCGAAGTGCGCGCCGCGCCTGCGGTTGAAGGCCTCGCGCGCCTTGGAGAAGCGCCGCCACAGTGCGTCGTCGACCTTGCGATCGACCCCGCGAATGGTCTTCCACTCGTCCAGGATTTCGCGCAGCCGATCGCCCGCGACCTTCCACTGGGTGGAATCCGCGGCGATCTGCTCGGCCTCGGCGGCCAGGGCTTCCTTGCGCTCGGTCTGTTCGTGCCGGGAGCGTTCCTTCTCCTCCTTGGCGTGCGCGGCCGCCTCGTCGGAGTGTTCGATGATGGCGCGCAGGCGCTGGGTGAGCCCGTCGATATCGCCGATGACCGCGGCGCTGGGCAATGTCTCGGCAAGCGCGGTGGCGGCGGTCTTGGTCTTGCGGGCGTCGGTGCCGGCGGCCAGGCGGGCCTCGAGCAGGGCAACCTCGGTGGCCAGATCGTCGAAGCGGCGGCCGAAGTGGGCCAGGCCCTCGGCGGTGTCACCGGCCTGCCAAGACCCGATGACGCGTTCGCCGTCGGTGGTCTTCACCCAGGCGGTGCCGTCCTCGTCGACGCGGCCCCACTGGCTGGGGTCGCTCACGCTCGGCACCACGACGGGATGCGGATGCGGGGTCGCCGGGCCGGGAGTGGGCTTGACGGCGTGTGGCTTCGGGGCTTCCGGTTTACGCGGCGCCGGGCCCGGGCGGGGACCGGCGGCGGTGGCCGGAGACGGACGCTGGGCGGCGCCGGGCTGGGGCGTCGAGGTCGGTTCCGACTGGGTAGCCTTCTCGTTTCCGCTGTTGTCGCTCATTGCTCCTCGTCCCTGCCGCGCGTCACGGCTGCCTGGTTACGCCCTAGCTCATTGTCCAACTCTCCCCATTCAACCAGGCTGAGATGCGAAATGCTGTCTTTGAGGCCACCTCCGTGGCGCGGCGATCAGGTGGGGTGGGGCTGGTGAGGCGCGGTAGCGCTACGGTTGACCGCGTGTTCTGTGTTGCGTCGCTGGTCCCCTCACCACCCGCCCTGATACCCGAGCTGGGTGGCGCGGCAGGCGCGGCGGCGGACGGTGATCTCGCGCGGCTGCGCGGCGCGGTGTTCGAGGCGGCCGGAGAGCTGGCTGGCCAGGCAAAACGGTGGATAGTCGTCGGCGTGGCGGATTCGGACAGCGTGTACGACTCGGAAACCGCGGGCACGTTCCGGGGATACGGGGTGGATATCCGGGCCGGTTTGTCGGCGACCGCGAATACCGAGAATCCGGATCCCGATTTGCCGCTGCCGGTGTTGATCGGCGGCTGGTTGCGCGAGCGGGTGGCCCCGGACGCGATCGCGGTGGCTCGTCTGGTGGCATCGGACACACCGGCCGCGGAGTGCCTGGCGTATGGCCGGAAGTTGCGCGCCGAGCTGGATTCAGCGACCGACCGGTACGGCGTGCTGGTCGTCGGCGACGGTGCGGCAACCCTGTCGCTCAAGGCCCCGCGCTATCTCGATCCGCGCGCCGAAGCGGTACAGGCCGAGATCGATCGCGCCCTGGCGGCGGGGGACCGGACCGCCTTGGCGGCACTGGATGAGCGGCTGTGCGCCGAACTCGATGTCGCGGGCCGCCCGGCCTTCCAGGTGCTGGCCGGACTCTTCGCCGCCGACGCCGCCGACCCCCGCGTCGAAACCTTCTATGCCGCAGCCCCGTTCGGCGTCGCCTACCACGCGAGCAGCTGGCTTCCCGGCGGTGCCGCATGATCCGGCCCATTGCCGTCGTCGGCCCCACCGCCACCGGAAAGTCCGATCTGGCCCTGGATTTGGCCGAACGACTACACGGCGAGATCGTGAATATCGACGCCATGCAGCTCTATCGCGGCATGGATGTCGGCACCGCGAAACTCTCGCTCGCCGAGCGCCGCGGTATTCCGCATCATCAGCTCGATGTTCTCGACGTCACCGAAACCGCGACCGTCGCCGTGTATCAAACCGCGGCTCGCGCCGATGTGGAAGACATCATGGCGCGCGGTCACACCCCGGTCATCGTCGGCGGTTCGATGATGTATGTCCAAGCGCTGCTGGACGATTGGGATTTCCCTGCCACCGACCCGGTGGTCCGCGCCAAATGGGAGACCCTGCTGGAGGAGCGCGGCGTGGTCATCGTGCACGAGGCGCTGCGTGCCGCCGATCCGGTGGCCGCCGACACCATCCTGCCCACCGACGGCCGCCGCATGGTGCGCGCCCTCGAAGTGGTCGAGCTGACCGGTAAGCCGTTCGCCGCCTCCGCCCCGCAGATCGGCGAACCCCGCTGGGGCACAGTCATAATCGGCGTCGACCGGGAAACCGCGGCATTGGACGCCCGTATCGAACTGCGCACCGCGAAGATGTTCGACTCCGGTCTGGTGGACGAGGTGCACACGCTGATCGGCCAGGGCTTGCGCGATGGCCAGACCGCCCGCCGCGCAATCGGATACGCACAAGTCCTGGACTACCTGGACAACGAATACGACCTGAACGAAGCGCAGGAGCGCACCTTCATCGGCACCAGGCGCTATGTCCGGAGACAGCGGTCCTGGTTCCGCCGCGATCAGCGGGTGCACTGGGTGGACGGCGCGGATCCGCGGCTGGCGGAGACGGCGCTGACGCTCATTCGCTCCTCGACGACGAAGGACGAACAGGAAGTCAGCTGAGTGACGCGTCGCGCGAATGCCCGCAATGCCTCGGTCCAGGTGTGGCAGGCATATCTGAACTCCCGGGCCAGTCGCCTGCGCGACAATAGATTCCTGGTGCACGGTCAGCGCCCCATTGCCCGCGCACTCGAATGTCATTGGCCCCTGGAGACTCTCGTCTATCGACTGGGTGCGCCGGAACCGTCCGGCTGGGCGCGCCAGGTGCTCGAATCCAGCGGTGTGCCGAGTATCGGATTGGTGCCGGAGGTGATGGCCGAACTGGCCGAACCCTCCGAATCGGTGCCGGAGTTGGTCGCGGTGGCGGTCTCGCGCCGAATGGAACTCGACGATTTCGCCCCGGGCACACCGGAACAGCCGCCCACCGTCGTGGTCATCGATCGCCCGGGTTCACCGGTCCGACTGGGTGCGCTGATCCGCTCGGCCGCGGCCTTCGGTGCGAGCGGGGTGATCGTGACCGGTTCCGGCGCGGACCATTACGACCCGCAGAGCGTGACCGCCTCCGATGGCGCGCTCTTCGCGGTTCCGGTCCTGCGCGCCTCCGGTCCGGCCCAGTTGACCGCGTTCCGGGACCGGCAACTGGCCCGGGGGATCGGCACCCGTATCGTCGGCAGTGACGATCACGGCGGTATCGCCCTCGACGAATTCGAGTTCGGCGCCGCCACCGTGCTGGTCATAGGTGATGAAAGCGAGACGCTCGCCCCCGCCTGGCGGCAGGTGTGCGATGAGCTGGTGTGCGTCCCGTCCGACGGTTCCCTCGGGGCCCCGTCGGCGGCGGCGGTGGCCCTGTACGAAATTTCCCGGCAGCGCCGGGCGTTGCGCTGACAACTCGGGTGTGGGTGAGGACGAATGGTGAACGAGAACGCGGCTGATATCGACTTCAGTAAAGGACACGGCACGCAGAACGATTTCGTCGTGCTGCCGGATCCCGATGCCTGGCTGGAGCTGACCGAATCCCGCGTGGCCGCACTGTGCGATCGCCAGCGCGGTACCGGTGCGGACGGTGTGCTGCGCGTGGCTCGCGCGGGTGCCCTCATCGAAAACGGCACTCTCCCGGTGCTTCCCGAGGGCGTGAGCCCGGAAGACTGGTTCATGGACTACCGCAATGCCGACGGTTCCATCGCCGAGATGTGCGGTAACGGCGTGCGCGTGTTCGCCCACTACCTGGTCGCCACCGGTCTCGAGACCGCCGATGAATTCGTGGTCGGCAGTCGCGCCGGAGCCCGTCCGGTGATCGTGCACCACGCCGATCCGGTGCACGGTGAGGTCACCGTCGCCATGGGCCGGGTCCGCACCCTGGGCGAGTCCACCGCCACCCTCGCCGGTCGTGAATTCACCGGCCTCGGCATCGACGTCGGCAACCCGCACCTGGCCTGCGTGGATCCCGCCCTCACCCATCAGGATCTGGCCGAACTGGACCTGACCCACGCCCCGTCGTTCGACCACACGGTCTTCCCGAACGGCGTGAACGTCGAAATCCTGACCGCCCTCGGTGTCGCCTCCGACGGCAATCGCGGCGTCGATATGCGCGTCTACGAACGCGGCGTCGGCGAAACCCGTTCCTGCGGAACGGGAACCGTGGCAGCGGCCGCCGCGGCACTCGCCCGCGACGGCTTCGATCTGGCCGCCGACACCGGCCACGTCCAGGTCCACATCCCCGGCGGCACCGTCACGGTCGGCATCGATCACGGCACCGCGACCCTGCGCGGCCCGTCGGTGCTGCTGGCCACCGGCAGGATCGCCGCCAAGTGGTGGCAGGACGCCTAGGACACGCCTGTCCTGTCGCCCGGAAATAACCGAATGCGCTGTTCGGTTGGTCCGTGGGATCATGGAGGCGTATGAGTAAACAAGAGACGTACGAGTTCACTCCCGCTGAGGAGAACACCGACGACGCCGCGACCGGCTGGTCCGCGTCGCCGACCGGAAACGATTCCGGATCGCCCACCGTCGGTGAATTGCAGCTCGATGACCGCGCCGCCCTGCGCCGCACGGCCGGCCTGTCCACCGAGCTCGAGGATGTCACCGAGGTCGAGTACCGGCAGCTGCGCCTGGAGCGCGTGGTGCTGGTCGGCGTCTGGACTGAGGGCACCACCGAACAGGTCGACGCGCGAATGGCCGAATTGGCCGCCCTCGCCGAGACCGCCGGTTCCGAGGTGCTGGACACGCTGATCCAGCGCCGCGACAAACCCGATAAGGCCACCTACATCGGCTCGGGCAAGACCGAGGAGCTGCGCACCATGGTCCTCGAGACCGGTGCGGATACGGTCATCCTCGACGGTGAGCTGAGCCCCGCGCAGCTGACCGCGCTGGAGAAGATCGTCAAGGTGAAGGTCATCGACCGCACCGCGCTGATTCTGGATATCTTCGCCCAGCACGCGACCTCCCGTGAGGGCAAGGCTCAGGTCGCGCTCGCGCAGATGCAGTACATGATGCCGCGACTGCGCGGCTGGGGTGAGTCCATGTCCCGGCAGGCCGGTGGTCGTGCGGGCGCGAACGGTGGCGTGGGTACGCGTGGTCCCGGTGAGACCAAGATCGAGACCGATCGCCAGCGCATTCGTGAGCGAATGGCCAAGCTGCGCCGCGAGATCCGGGAGATGAAGACCGCCCGCGATACCAAGCGGCATCGGCGGGTCTCCAGCGGTATTCCGCAGGTGGCGATCGTCGGCTACACGAACGCGGGCAAGTCGAGCCTGATGAACGCGCTTACCGGCGCGGGGATTCTGGTGCAGGACGCGCTGTTCGCGACCCTGGATCCGACCACCCGCAAGGCCGCGCTCGAGGATGGCCGCGAGGTCGTCTTCACCGACACCGTCGGTTTCGTCCGGCATCTGCCGACCCAGTTGGTCGAGGCCTTCCGCTCCACCTTGGAAGAGGTCACCGGCGCGGATCTGCTGCTGCACGTGGTGGATGGTTCGGACCCGTTCCCGGATGAGCAGATCAAGGCGGTTCGCGAGGTCGTCACCGATGTGCTGCGCGAAACCAAGACCCCGGCCCCGCCGGAGTTGCTGGTGGTCAACAAGATCGACGCCCTCGACCCGATGGAGCTGACCCAGCTGCGCGGCTGGCTCCCGGAGGCGGTCTTCGTCTCGGCCGCCACCGGCCAGGGTCTGGATGTACTGCGCGAACGCCTGGACAAGGTGCTCGGCGGACTGGTCGAGGTCAGCGTGCTGCTGCCCTACACCCGCGGTGATCTGCTCGCCCGCATTCACGCGGACGGCCGCATCCTCACCTCGGATCACGTGGCCGACGGCACCCTGGTCCGCGCCAAGGTCCCGGCCTCCCTCGCGGGCATTCTGAGTGAATTCGCCCACGCGGGCGTGGACGTCAGCGCCTCGACGGAATAGTCGCGCTCACCTCGGCGAAGGTTCGTGCGGGTCGCGCGGGTTTTCGGGGGTTTGGGGGCGAAGCCCCCGAGGGTCACCCGGGAGCGGGGTGAATTCGGCCCCCTGCAGGGTATTTCGTTAGCATCTCGCTATCGGAATCTCTGCAGGGAGGGATATCTTGTCGTCGAATGACAATCAATCGACCGAGTCACGGGGGCTCACCGACGGTGCTCCGTTGCACGTCGAGTTGACCGACATCGATCGTCGGGTCATAGAACTGATCACCGCGCCGTCGCGCGCCTGGTTCAGTCCGCGTTTCTACGGGCTGGAGAATTTCCCGCTGGACGGCCCGGTGCTGCTGGTCGGCAATCACACGCTCGCGGGCGGAACCGATGCCCCGCTGCTGGCGGCGGAGATCCTGGCCAAGCATGACCGCCTTGTGCGGGGTCTGGCCGAGAACATCCTCATCGATGTTCCGATCTTGCGAGATGGCTTGCACCGCTTGGGAGTTGTGCGCGGTAACCGCCGTAACTGCACCGCGCTGCTGGAGCAGGGCGAGGCGGTCGCGGTGTTCCCCGGCGGGGGCCGGGAAGCCATGCGCGGCAAGGGCCAGAAGTATCAGCTGCTGTGGGAGGGCCGAACTGGCTTCGCGCACATGGCGATTGCGACCGGGGCTCCGATCGTGCCGATCGCCATGGTCGGCGGCGATGACATCTACGACATCGTCTTCGACGGCGATCATCCGGTCATGTTGCCGCTGCGCAAGGCGGTCACCGGTCTGGGACTGCGCGCGAATCTGACGCCGCCGCTGATTCGCGGTCTGGGCCCGACGCTGGTGCCCAAGCCCGAGCGCTTCTATTTCTCGCTCGGCACCCCGATCGATACCAGTCCGTGGCGTGATGCCACCGATGCCGAGGCCGCCGCCCTGGAATTGCAGACGGTGACCCGTAAGGCGCTCGAGGAGGAACTCGGTTTCCTGCTCGCCGAACGGGACCGCGATCGCGGCCGTTCACTGCTGGGCCGGACCCTCTCCGCGGTCGGTCTCTGACCCCGTAGGTTTACCGGGGTTCAGCTGCTTCGATCTGCACTGTCAATGGCGACAGGCGCAGTTCGGACCACTTTTTCGGGGTTCGAAGTTAACCCTGATTCGACTTTCGAGTACCGTATGGGCAGAGGCGATGTGCCGATGTGGTCACTCAGGAGGTTGGCGTGGAACGCACTATTTTCGAACCCGAGCACGATCTGTTCCGGGAGTCGTTCCGAAAGTTTCTGGATCAGCATGTGGCCGCGCACCACGAGCAGTGGGAGCACGACGGCATCGTCGATCGCGCGGTCTGGCTGGAGGCGGGCAAGCAGGGCTTCCTCGGTATGGCGGTGCCGGAGGAGTACGGCGGCGGTGGCGTGAAGGATTTCCGCTATAACGCCGTGGTCACCGAAGAGGTCACCTACGCGCAGTATTCGGGCCTGGGTTTCGGCCTGCACAATGACGTGATCGCCCCCTATCTGCTGGAGTTGGCGAACGAGGAGCAGAAGCAGCGCTGGCTGCCCGGTTTCTGCTCCGGCGAGATCATCACCGCCATCGCCATGACCGAACCCGGCACCGGTTCGGATCTGCAGGGCATCAAGACCCGCGCGGTCAAGGACGGCGACGACTGGATCCTCAACGGCTCCAAGACCTTCATCACCAATGGCATCAACGCCGATATCGTCATCGTGGTCGCCCAGACCGATCCGGAGAAGGGCGCGATGGGCTTCTCGCTCCTGGTGGTCGAGCGCGGTATGCCCGGTTTCGAACGCGGCCGCAATCTCGACAAGATCGGCCTCAAGGCGCAGGACACCGCCGAGCTCTCCTTCCAGGACGTCCGCGTCCCGGGCAAGAACCTGCTCGGCACCGAGGGCCAGGGCTTCATCCACCTGATGCAGAACCTGCCGCAGGAGCGTCTGTCCATCGCCGTCATGGCCGCCGCCGCCATGGAAGGCTCGCTGAAGAACACCATCCAGTACGTGCGTGATCGCAAGGCGTTCGGCAAACCGATTGGCGCACAACAGAACACCCGTTTCGTCCTGGCCGAGCTGGCCACCAAGACCACCGCCGTCCGCGTCTTCGTCGACCGCTGCATCGAACTCCTGAACCAGGAGAAGCTCACGGTGGAGGAGGCCGCCATGGCCAAGTACTGGAGCACCGAGGAGCAGCTCGACCTCATCACCAAATGCCTGCAGCTGCACGGCGGCTACGGCTACATGCGCGAATACCCGATCGCCAAGGCGTACATGGACGCTCGCGTGCAGACCATCTACGGCGGCACCACCGAGATCATGAAGGAGATCATCGGCCGTTCCCTGAAACTGGCCTGATTCCAACGGCTTTCGAATTTTCGGCCGGTGACGTGACAGTCACCGGCCGACACTGCTTCGGCACCGGCCGGTCGGTAGGGTGACCGGTATGGCACTCACCTTGGGATCGATCACCCGCGGCGTCAACAGCGCGGTCGTCGCGCTGACCGAAGCACCGGTCATCGGGACGCTCATGCGGCGCGGATTCGTCGAGCTCACCTACGTCGGGCGGCGCTCCGGGCGGACGTTCAAGACGCCGGTGTTCTATTCGCGCAAGGGCGACACGATCACCATCGGTGTCGCCATGCCGGACAACAAGAAATGGTGGCGCAACTTCCTGGGCGAGGGCGGCCCGATCTCGCTGCACCTGGACGGCGCGGATCGCGGCGGGCATGCCACCGCCCGCCGGGATGACCGGGGCCGGGTTACGGTCCGGGTCCTGCTGGATCAGCCGAACTGATCGGCCGAATCTGCCGCGGCCCCCGTGTTTTCGGGGTGATGCGCGGCCGGATCGGCACCGCTACAGTGCATTTGAGCAGGTAGTTTCATCGCCTGCCACAGTGCGGCGGGGAGGTCGTCATGCCGGATGGGGCACGGGTTTTCGCTTGGTGGCTGGTACTACCGGGGGTGGTGGGCCTGTACTGGTTGTTCTGGGCCGTGGCGGCGCCGGGGTTCGGGCGGCAGAACGGGTTGCGCGCCTGGTGGTTCAATGTTTTCGCGCACGGCGGCGGACTGTGGTGGCTGATCGGGTACGCGGCGGCCGGGGTCATCGCCTATGGCGTGTACGCGTATTCGAACGCGGCCACCATCGCAGGTTCGCTGCTGTTGGTCACGGCGATCGTGGGTGCGGGGTATTTCCTGGTCGCACTGGACAAGAACGAGGGCCGGTTCTATTCGGGGGCGACCACGTTCTACATCCGCGATGCCAACCATGTTCCCGGCTCGGTGCATCTGCTCGGTGATGGCGGACAACGCGATTCGGACGGATGCGCGATTCTGGGGCGGCATGATGTGCGCGGTTGCATCAAACAGGGGGAGCTGTCGGCGGCGGGATGGGATCCGCGCGCGGGATCGCTGGACGGCGCCCGGATCGCGCTCTCGCGGGCGACGGGAGATGTACAGGCGGTGAGTCTGCTGACCGATACCATCACCTATCTCAACGGCAAGAACGGCGCGTGGAGCGGCGTGCTGGACGGCAGCGGTATCAATGTGCCGCTGGGCGGGGTCGCGGAGTGGACGGGGCAGGGCAATGCCACCGAATGCAACTTCATCGGCGACTACGCCATCGACAAGGCGTTCGGCGGTGCGCGGATGAACAGCCTGAACAATCTGCTGAAGGAGAAATACCCGCTCATCGGCTATGACATGAGCGATGTGTGGGGGTACTGCGATGGCAAGGAGCCGATCGTCGTCATCCCGGTCACCACGCCCATGCCGTGGACCCATCGCACCGTGACCGCGCCCGCCGGGGTGATAGTGGTGCGCGGTGATCACGGACATATCGCGCTCGACTACCGGCAGGAGGTGGCGGCGGGTGCGCTGCCGGGCCCGGTCTATCCGAAATCCCTTACCGCGCAACAGCGCACCGAGACCAAATGGGCCGCGGGCCGAGAGAACATGAACCGCAACCACTTCGGGTTCGATCCGGCGAATTCCGGGGCGCAGAGCGGCAATGTCTCGGAGTATCTGCTGCGCGATAAGGCGACCGGCCGCCTGCAATGGGTCACCCCGATGACCTTGCGGGGCAGCACTTCCGAACTCTTCGTGGCGTACTCGGTCACGTCCGCCGATGAAGTGCATCGCGGCAACCTCAACGCGCAATCGGTCTATGTGCTCGACGACAGCGACCCGCGCCGCATCAATATCGACAATCTCGATGCCGATGCCCGCGCCTGGCTGGCCACCAATGCCGGGACCGTCATGTCCAATGGCGGCAAACTGGTCGAGTTCACCCCGATCGACGGTGATACCTGGCGCGGATTCGTGGAGTTCAACGGCCGGGTCGTCTACCGGATGGATATCAGTGCCAGTCACAAGACCCCGGTCCAGCTGGTGAAACTGGACGATACGGGTGCCGCGGCCGCCGAGGCCACGCCGAATCCGGTCGCCGCACCGAATGCCGACTGCGCCAAGGATCTCGGTGGCCTCACCCCTGCCCAATTGGCGCAGTGCGCAAAGGTTTTCGTGGATGAGCTGGCAACCCGCCAGTCCCAGCCGCACTGATTCGGACGGTTGCCGCTCGCGCCGCGGTCCCGTTCGGGTCCGCGGCCGGGACGCGCCGTGCGGACCGGGCCTCCCGCCGGGCCCGGGACGGGTGCTGCCACCATGGAGTGATGGTGACTAATCGGATTCGTCAGCGTTCCGCCTGCACCGCATTCGCCCTCGCCGCTCTGGGCGCGGGCCTGATTTCCACCGCCCCCGCCGCGTTGGCGGCCAACTCCATCGAGGTCAAGGGGGCCGACGCCACGGTTGTCGGGGTCCTGTACTCCTGCGACGCCGATGCCGGGGTCGCGGGGCTCAAAGTCCTGGTCGGCGACCCCAATGCCGACCGTCCGTCCGCGCAGGGCACCCTGAGCGCCCCCACTTGCGACGGGAGCTCGCAGAAGGCCACCGTCACGATCACCCCCGCCCCGGGGGCGGCGGCGCTGGCCTCGGGCCAATCGGTCCAGGTGCGCGCCGCCCTGGTCGACAAGAGCGATACCGTCATCACCGGTACGGCCGCGGTGCTCCCATTGGACTAGACCCGCCGTCTCGGTCTCGGTATCGGCCCGCACGCCGCGCTGCGTGCGGGCCTTTCCCGTATCGCCCTGTCGCCCAGGCGATTACGGCTCTCAGGCGATAACGGTGCGCAGCAGCGTCACGCCCGCGGTGAGTGCCGCGCCCGCTGCCGACCAGCTCATATCGGCCGGTTGGGTGGTCAGCACCACCACGGCGTAGCGCAGCGGTCCGCCCGGTGTGGCGGCGACCAGTCCGGTGGTGTCGAGGGTGGTGGAGTCGTCCAGTGACATCCAGCCCTGTTTGACGGCCCAGGCGTCGCCGGTGAGTCCGTCCGGGATGCCGAAGTATTGATCGGTGCCGTCGGCGGAGATCTGGGTGGCCCCGCGCATCGCGGAGAGTATGAGCGTGCGCGCGGGCAGCGGCACGGTGTCGTTCAGGTAGTCGAGCAGTTTCACCACATCCTGTGGGGTGGTGAGGGTTTCGCCCCACTGCGCGTTGTCCTCGGGCGCCTGGGTGCCGGGCAGTCCGATGAGATCGGCCATGCGGGTGACGATTTCGCCGCCACCGTCGGCGTCCCAGAGCGTATCGGCGATATCGTCATCGCTGGTGGCGAGCATCTGGGTGAGTTCGGCCGCGGTATCCGAATCCGCCTGCCAATTCTGGGTTTTCAGCTCGTCGAGCGCGATGAGCAGTTTCACCACCGAGGCGGTGTAGAACTGCTGATCGGCATTGAGGTCGGCCAGGACCGCGCCCGAACCGATATCGACGACGTCGATGCCGACGGTGCTGCCGGGCGAGGCTGCCTGGATCGCGGTCTGCATCTGCTGCGCGATCATGGCGGGCGTCTGCTGGGGAGTCGTCGGCGGGGCCACCTGTACCGGTGTCTCCACCGGTTGGGTGGTGGTGACGGGGTGCTGTCCCGGGGCGCCGGTATCGCGCGCCGCGGCGACCGCGCTCGGCACGCTCAGTGCCACGGCGATCACGGCGACCAGGCAGCCGAGGGCGAGCCATACCCACCGCGTCCGCGGCGATCGAGAAATTTTCCGAGCCATGGTCAATTAATCGCCGCGAAGCTGCGCGGGTTTCGTGAACCAGCTGGCAGTTGGCTGTCAATGTGCGGATACGACGCCGCAGGTAGAAGACCATTTGGTCTCGTTTGTATTGCACTTGTTCGTAGCTATCTCATAGCGAACTAGCATCGCTGTTAGGTCGGGGTCGACCGTTGGAGGCAGTGATGCACTCACGCCGCGAAACACTGAGATATGCCCTGGTGAGGTTGCTCGCCCTTGCCGGATTAGGTACCGCGTTCGCGCTCAATCCCTTCACCGCGCCGATAGCCGCCGCGGATGCCGATTATGGCGGCGGTTGCGTCCTGTACAACGGCGATCGCGCGGCAACCATTGACTCACTGCGTTTTCGGTGTTCGCCCGCGCAGCAGGACGATATCTTCCGCGATGCCGATCAGGGCGCGGTCCCGATGGGCGTCAAGAACGGCTGGGTGATCCGGCCGGTGGATATGCAGGCGTGGACTCCGCTGGTGTGGATCGGTAAGACCTTCTACACCGGACCCAACGGCGGCTATCTGGAGAACCGCATCACCGGCGCCGGCATCGAGGGGTGGCGCGCGGATGTGTACAGCGCGCCCGCCATTCTGGACGGCCGCCCGACCTGGGCGCTGAACTACGCGCCCTCGCCCACCCCGCAGATCTACGACGAGATCCGCGAGATCACCCCGGGCGTCTGGTTCGGCTACTCCTGGTCGCGCGGGGCCGGTGGTGCCGCGGCGCTGCTGACCTTCGCCCTGACCTGATCACGGGCGCGCGGCGGTGCGGATCCGAGCGGGCCGAGCCGCACCGCCCAGGCGCAATCGCGTGGTTGCGGACTCTTCGCGGGGCGGGCGAGTCCGAAAATGTTGTCCGATCGGGGAATAGGCGGTCGACGGGCCGGGTTCACCGCCTACATGGCACACGCGTTCGATCCGGAGCTGGAGCCGTGGGTTGACCAGCTCAGACCCGCCGATTACCGAGACGTCCCCGCCGCGCGGGCGCAGATGAGCGCGCTGTTCTCGGCTCGCCCGCCGGTGGCGGTTCCCGAGTCCGTGCATATCCGTGATCTGATCGCGCGCACCGAGGACGCCGAAGTCGATGTGCCGGTGCGTGTTTACGCTCCCGCGGATCGTCCCGGACCGTTCCCGGCGCTGCTCTACGTCCACGGTGGCGGATTCGTCCTTGGTGACCTGGAGATGGTGCACGCCAAGATGATTCGCTTCGCCGAACTCGGCATCGTGGTGGTGTCGGTGGACTACCGCCTCGCGCCCGAGCACCCCTTCCCGGCCGGACTGCACGATTGCTTCGCCGCCCTGCGCTGGGTGGTGGACCGCGCCGGTGAACTGGCCGTCGACAGCACCCGCATCGGGGTGGCCGGTGACAGTGCGGGCGGAGCCATCGCCGCCGGTCTCGCACTCCTCGCGCGTGATCGCGGCGGACCCGGGGTGAGCTTCCAGCTCCTGGATTTTCCCGCGACGGACGACAGGTTGCGGACCCTGTCCGCCACCGCCTATGACGACACCCCGAATTTCGACGGCCCCAGCCTGCGGGTGATCTGGGAGCACTATCTCGGTGTGGCACCCGGCGGTGCGGACGTATCGCCCTACGCCGCCGTCGCCCGCGCCACCGACCTCTCCGGTCTGCCCCCGGCGTACATCTCGACCAGCCAGTTCGACCCGGTGCGAGATGACGGCATCGACTACGCCCAGCGCCTGGCGCACGCGGGTGTGCCGGTCGAATTGCATCTGTACCCGGGCACCTTCCACGGTTCGGGCTTGGTGGCCGGTGCCGCGGTCAGCGTGCGCGCGGCCGCCGATCAGCTGGCCGCGCTGCGACGCGGACTGGGCGTGAATGAGGCTGTCGCGCAAGGGGTGTCGACGCCGTAGCGGTACTGCCCGGGAAAATCCCGCCCGGGCTCGGTCCCGGTGCAAGGCGATGGTTCGCCACGCCTATTCAGCGGCCGATCGGTGCGCCGAGGTCATCGATCGGCCGCCTTCGAGTTCAGTTGTGCCGGTGGGTGATCCGCTGGTGTGCCGCCATCAGGCGGGGCACCACCACGTACACCGCAGTGGGCACCACGACCGCGGTCAGGGCCAGGGCCCGCAGGGCGGGCGGCCAGGTCGCGGTGAACGGGGCCATCAGGGTCATGCCGAGGGCGACCATCGGGAAGATGGCGAGCCAGGTGATCGCGGCGCGAACGTGCACCGAGGGGGCGGTGGTGGGGGCTGTGACAGTCATTTCAGACTCCGTTCGAAACTCCAACCGTTTGGTTGCAGATGTGAGTAGATCACTTTCGCGACGCATTTGCAACCGTTTGGTTGGAGATTCTGAAGGTGCTGGTCCGAGGCTCGCCCGAACGCCGAAACCGCACGGCGTCAGGGTGATTCGGCCGACGCGATATCAAGCCAGGCGGCCGCCGCCGTCCACATGCAGGGTCGTTCCGGTGAGGAACGGATTGGTCAGGGCCAGCAGTGCGGCTGCGGAGATATCGGCGGGAGTGCCGATGCGGCGGGCCGGGTTCCGGGCCGCCACCGATTCGAAGAAGGCATCCTTGGCCGGTCCGTCCCAGGCTCCGGAATCGATGATGCCGGGGGAGAGGGCGTTGACGCGCAGCGGTGCGAGTTCGACCGCCAGCGCCTCGGCGAGGGTGGCCGCGGCGGCATTGGTGCTCGCCATGACGCTGCGGCCCGGCGCGGGTCGCCAGGCGGCCACGCCGGAGAAGAGCAGCATCGCACCGCCGGGGCGGAAGCGCGGGGCGAAGTGTTTGGCCAGCAGGATCGGGCCGATGACCTTGGCGTCGAACGCGCGGTGCACGGCCGCGCGATCCAGTTCGGTGACGGGCCCGTTGGCGTGGTCGGCGGCGAGGGTGATCAGGTAGTCGAGTTCGCCGACGCGTTCGGCCAGGGCCCGAATCGATGATTCATCGGCGAGGTCGACCTCCGGGCGGCCGGTCGAAATCACCTGTGCGCCTTGTTCGGTCGCATCGGCGGCGATGCGGGCGGCGATGCCGGAGCTCGCGCCGATGATCACCAGGGTCTTGTTCTCGAGTGTTGTCATATCCCGATCAGCGTCTCCCGCCCGGCCGATAATCCCATCGCGATCTGAAGGTTTTCGATCACTGCCATAGAATTCGCGAATGCCTACGCTGCGCGCACTGGAATGTCTGATCGCGGTCGTGGACGCCGGATCGATCACCGAGGCGGCGGCGCGACTGCATATGTCACAACCCGCGCTGTCCCATCAACTGGCCGCGCTGGAACGTGAGATCGGCGCGCCCGTGGTGGAGCGGCTACCCCGGGGTGTGCGCCCGACGGCGGTGGGGGACAGCGTGATCGGGGAGGCGCGCCTGGCCGTTGCCGCCGTCGATCGCGCCATGAACGGCGGTCGCGCGACCGCGCGCGGTGAAGGCGGATCGCTGCGCCTGGCCTGTGCGGAGAGCATGACCGCCGGACTTCTCGCACCCGTGCTGCGCGGCTGGCTGCGCCGCAATCCGCTGGTGCGCCTGGCGCTCACCGAGGCCACCAGCGCGGATGAGCTTGCCCGCCTGGTCGATTCGGGCGCTGCGGATCTGGCCATCGGCCCCCGGCCCAGCCGCTGGACCGGCGCTACCGAGGTCATCGGCACCGAGGAGATCATCGCGGTACTCCCGCCGGGCCATCCCCTGGCAGATCGCCCGCACCTCACCCTGCGGCACCTGCGCGATGAGCCCCTCATCCACTATCACCCGGATAACGGCCTCGCGGGCTGGCTGGACGCACAGGCCGCCCGTCAGGAAGTGGAATTCACCGTGGCCATGCGCACCCGCCAGGCCGCCACCGCTGCACAACTGGCCGCCGCCGGTGTAGGTGTGGCCCTGGTCCCCACCACCGCGCTTCCCACCGGCCTCCCGGCGGCTCTGCGTCACGTCCGCCCCACCGTCAGTCGCGAAATCGTCTGTCTACAAGGGACTCCCGGCGATGTGCTGGTACGCGCCTTCACCGCGGCGGTACTGCGCCGCGGTATCCAGGTCCCCGCTGCGATCACCGCGAAGCTGGACAGCTGACGCGAACACCGCGGCGGTGGACGGCAATCCCTGCTCGGCGCGGCACACCGGCGCAGGCGCTGGGCGCGGATAGCCGCGCCCAGCTCGAACTGCCACCCCCGACCTTCGAGGACTTCGTGACCGGTGACCGAATCCGGATCTCACTTATCCGGTGCGGCGTCACCGAGGATGCGGCGGGCCTCCAGGGCCAGCTGGATCTCGGTGGCGGCGCGCGGTTCGGTGAGCCTGCGCCCGGTCAACTCGGCCACCCGGTTGATGCGGAAGCGGACCGTATTGCGGTGGCAGAACAGTGCCGCGGCCACCGCGGAGACCTCGCCGTCCTGGTCGAACCAGGTGCGCATGGTCTCCAGCAGTACCTCGCGATCGTGTTCGGGCAGCGCCAGAATCGGCCCGAGCACGGTGCGCGCCAGTGCGCTCGCCGCCTCCGGTGAACCCGCGAGCAGTACCGGGATCAGCGCGTCGTCGTAGCGCAGCACCTGGTGGGAACCGGGCTGCGCCGCGGCACAGGCCAATTCGGCCTGGCGCAGGGCGGCCGCGGCTTCGGTGAGCGCGGTGAACACCGAGCTGATCCCGGCCCGCCCGATACTGCGTTCGGCCAATAGCGCGCGCAGTCGAGGTTCGGTGAAACGTGCTGTGAGACTGATGATTCCGATATGACTGTGGGCGCGCACCCGCCATGCCGAGGCCACGCCCAGCATGGACAGCCCGCGGTCCACCCCGGGCAGCGCCTCGGCCGCGGCGGTGCCGGTGGTGGCCGCCACCACCACGTACGACCCCTGCGCGGGTAGTCCGAGCGCGCGTGCGCACTCCCATAGTCGAGCGCCGTCGACCTGCCCGGTGAGCAGTGCCTCCAGCGCCGCGTCATGGGCGCGGGCATCGCGGCGCAGCTGTTCGGCCACGGTCTCCTGATACCCGTCGGTGAGCGCCTGCGAGTAGTCGTCGACCAATTTCCAGACGTGCGAGGCGATTCCGAGCAGTTCGCGACTGGCCTCGGGATCGTCCCCGGCCATGGCGAGCAGTTCGTCCCACACCACACCGGAGCCGATGCGGTAGGCGCGCAGCACCGCGGGTAGCGGTACTCCGGTCTCCGCGCGGCGGTGGCCGGTGCTGCGCGGTGCGGCGATGCCGATTTCGCGGCGTCCGGCCAGATGTCCCAGGATGGCTTCGAGGTTGGCGCGGTTGGCGCGCCGCAGGTCCTCCGGCGTCACCGCGCGCAGATTTCCGTAAACCGGTTCGGCTCGTTCGATTTCCGCTGCTACCCGGTCGACCACATCGTCGATGCGCTCCAGCAGTGTGGTGCTGGCGCGTGCCACGAACCCTCCGGGCAGGGTGTTCGAGGTGTTCATGGCAATTGATCGTACCGTCCAGAATTGTTGCCGTGCACAGTACCGCGAGAGTCGAACGATCGAATCGGCCCGATTAGTGAGGTATTCGAGCGTGCTCGGGCATGGTTGAGCCAATTCAGCTGTGCGCGGGCACAGTTCCCGGTCGTGGGAACAATCGGTGTGCCGGAGTGCTGATTGGTAGGACCACAGGACCGGAATTTCCCTCCCGCATGTCGTCACTGCGCGTGTTCCCAAGGCATAGCGCACAATTGGGATGCTTCGCGGCGGGATTCGAGGATTGTTATGAACGCGTACAAGGGCCTGTCCATCGCTCTGCTGGCCCTCGGGGTCGCGGCGGGCTGTGCCACACATCCGGCAAACCATGTGGCCCAGGTGGTTTCGGGGCCGCCCGCCAAACAGCAGAATGTGACCGTACCGGTCGGTCCCGGCCCGGTGCAGTACACGGTGCAGGCCCAGCCCGCGCCCGGTACCTGCCACTTCGGCAAAACCACTGACGGACAACCACTTCCGGATCCCGCGTGCACGCCCGGCGCGACCAATCCGAAGGTGACCGCCGCGAATCTGGCCGACACCATCTGTAAATCCGGCTATACCGCCTCGATTCGGCCGAATTCGAATATCACCGGCCGTGAGAAGGAAGCCAATATCAAGTCCTATGCCTTCACCGGTGATCCGAAGGACGCCGAATACGACCATCTCATCTCGCTGGAGCTCGGCGGCGATCCGAACGATCCACGCAATCTCTGGGTGGAACCGCCGTCACCGGATCACAAGCCGGGGGCCGGCATCGCCAATCCGAAGGACAAGGTGGAGAACCAGCTGCACAGTCTGGTCTGCACCGGCAAGGTCGCGCTCACCGACGCGCAGGGGGCCATCGCCACCGACTGGACCACCGCGCTCACCGTGGTCGGTCATCCGAACGGCAACTGAACTGCGAATTCGGGTCTGCGCGGTCGTATCCGGGCCTACCATCGACGGATGTCAGCCCCGCGGGGCGGCTCGATGATGATCGAAGGTCGGGTCGTCCACAAACTCTCCAATGCCCTGAAGATCACCTTCCAGTCCGGGCCGGGGGACCCGCTGGCCGACGGTGTGCAGGGGGCGGGTGACGGTTTCGGCGGCAAGATGGCCATGCTCTTCGGTTTCAAGAACGGCGGCACCGGCCGGCATCGCATCACCTACGCCGACGGGTCGGTCGTCTGGGTGCAGTCCAAGGATGCCGCGCCGACCGTGCTGAGCCGCGCGGACGGCAGCTCCATCGGCACCATCAACCGGGCCGACACCTCCACGGCCGTGGGTTCGACGGCGGGGACGCTGCTGCATTTCGTGCCCGCCGACGATCCGAAATCGCCTGAGCTGTTCCGGCTGCGCATTCTGGATCGCATGGGCGCGGAGTTCGGCCGCCTCGATGTGGTGCGCACCGCGGGCGGCTGGACGCTGGGCCGGATCGCGAACGATCTGTACGACACCTATATCTGGTGGGATCGGGCCGGACAGCCGCTGCCCACCCCGATTCTGGGCACCCGGCTGCTCTTGCAGCGCGCACCGGACCCCACCGAGCGTGATGTCCTGCTCGGGGCATGCGTGGACATCACACTCGGCCTGCGGCCCTACATCACCGCCATGCAGTGAAAGCTGCTCCGGCGCAGCCTAATCCGCGACCTTGATGCTCAACTTGCCGAGATTCTTCCCGGTGAGCAGCCCCTGGAACGCGGCGACCGCGTTATCGAGGCCGTCCACCACATCCTCGAGATAGGTGAGCTTGCCGTCCGCGAGCCAACCGGTGGCATCGGGATAGAACTCGTCGAACTGATCCAGGAATTCGGTCTGGATGAAGCCGCGCAGCAGCAGACTCTTGCGCAGGATATGCCCCATGAGCAGACCCATGCGATCCGGTCCGGGCGGCAGTTCGGTGTCGTTGTACGAGGCGATCAGGCCGCACACCGGGATGCGTGCGAACTTGTTGAGCCGGGGCAGCACCGCGTCGAATACCGCGCCGCCGACATTCTCGAAGTAGACGTCGATACCGTCCGGGGTGGCGGCGGCCAGCTGTTCGGCGAAATCCGGTGCGCGATGGTCGATGGCGGCGTCGAAGCCGAACTTCTCCCGCAGCAGCGCGACCTTCTGCGGGCCGCCCGCGATACCGACCGCGCGAGCGCCCTTGATCTTGGCGATCTGCCCGACCGTCGCTCCGACCGGCCCGGTGGCCGCGGCCACCACCACGGTCTCACCGGGCTTGGGCTGTCCGATGGTGAGCAGCCCGGAATAGGCGGTGAATCCGGGCATTCCGAGCACGCCGAGCGCGGTGGTGAGCGGTGCGGCGGCCGGATCGAGCTTGCGCAGATACTGCGTGTACTCGATCGAATGCGTCTGCCACCCGCCGTAACCCAGCACCACGTCACCGGGCTGCAAGGCCGGATCGCTCGACTCCACGACCCGGGAAACCGTTGCCCCGCACATGGTCTCGCCGACCTCGACCGGCGGCGCGTACGACGGCGCATCACTCATGCGCCCGCGCATATACGGATCGAGCGAGAGATACAGCGTCTGCAACAGCGCCTGCCCCGGCGCGGGCGGCTCCAACTCCACCGTCTCGGTACGGAAGTTCTCCGGCTGCGGCATTCCCGTCGGACGGGAAGCCAGCACGATACGGGTGCTCTTCATCGGCACGACCTTTCGCTGGGCGACGCCCCATTCTGAAACACGGACGCCCCGATCATCCTCGATTCAGGGAGGCGTCCCGGTCACCGGGCCGCGTCAGCGGCGGGTGGTCGCCGCTCCCCGGCGACCCCGGCTCTGCGGGACCGGCTGCGGCAGAAGGGCTTCCAAAGCCTGGCGGAGTTGGGCGCGGGCCTCGTCGGTATCGAGTTCGCCGGAGAGCCAGCGCGAGGACAGGCCCTCGGTGAGGGCGGTGGCGATACCGCCGAGGTGGTCGGCGTCCACCGCGCCGGAGATTTCGCCGAGGGCCTGGGCGACGCGAATGGTGTCGGAGATTTCCCCGCTCCAGCGGCGCGAGGTGCGGGTGAGCGGTTCGCGCAGCGCTTCCTCGTAGACGGCGCAGGCGCGTAACTCGTTCCAGGCCAGCGAGTTCTCCCGGACTTCGGCGCGGTCCTGGATCTCGTCGAGGATCTGGTGGATGAGCCGCTCGCGCGCGGACTCACCCGCCCCGGCGGCGGTGCGGTAGGTGCGGGCGCGGTCATTGATGTAGGTCAGCGCCGCCGCGAGCAGACCGTCCCGATCCTTGAAGTGGTAGTAGAGCAGTCCGGGGGACACCCCGGCCACCTCCGCCACATCGCTGACCCGCAGACCGCGCACCCCGCGTGAGGCGATCGCGGTGGCACTGGCTTGCAGGATCGCCTCCCGGCGGTTCGGCCCGCTGCTGTCCTTCACCGTTTCAACCTCACCCTCCGAATGTGCGGCCATGCTAGCCCCGAGCCCCGGGCGACCGCCGCCCCGGGCTCCCACTCCCGGTATCCAAGGTCAGGACACGACAAGGCCGTACGGGCGATCGGTGTCGACCGGTGCGGTGAGCCGGGTGTAGGTGTCGGGGCGGCGTGTGGTCAGGAAGGGGAACAGGTCCAGCCAGTCGGCGCGCTGGGCCAGGTCCAGATCGGCGACCAGGACGGCGGCGGCATCGCGCGGGGCCTGCGCCAGGATGCGGCCGTACGGATCGGAGATGAACGAGGAGCCGTAGAAGTTCACACCGCCCTCATCGCCGAATCGGTTGGGCACCACCATGAATGTGCCCGCGGTGATGCCGTTGCCGACGATCACGTGCTGCCAGATGGGCTGGGTGTCGAAACTCGGCATGGACGGTTCGGACCCGATGGCGGTGGGGTACACCAGGATCTCCGCACCGCCGAGCGAGTAATTGCGGGCCAGTTCCGGGAACCACTGATCCCAGCAGGTCGGCAGGCCCAGCGCCGCACCGTCGAGGGCGGCGGGCCGGTACACCGGATGCGGATCGCCCTCGGGCGGGCCCTGCCGGAAGTAGGTGTCCTCGTAGTATCCGGCGCTGATCGGAATATGCAGTTTCCTTGTGCGCCCGAGCAATTCGCCCTCGGGCGAGACCAGGATGGCGGTGTTGAAGCCGAGTCCGTCCGCGCCCTCGGCGCGCTCGTAGAGCGAGGCGTGCACCAGTACGCCGTGTTCGCGGGCGGCGGCCGCGGCGAATTCGAAGGTCGGTCCGGTCAGCAGGTCCTCGGCGGTCGCGCCCGGATTCTCGGCGGCGGGCACATCGGCCGGATAGCGCGAGAGCGTGAGCTCGGGCAGGAATACCGCGCGAGCGCCCTGCGCCGCCGCGAGCCCGATGCCCGCGTCGAGCTGGGCCCGCAATTCGGCGGGATCGGCCAGCCAGCGGTGCTGAACCAGGCCGACGCGCAGCGGTGCGCGATCGGTATCGCTCATCCGGGCGTAGGACGGCGGCGGGGTGAGGGCGGTCGTGAGGACGAAATCGTGCTGACTCATGCGGCCAGTCTGTAACTGAAAACTCAGTCAGTCAAGTCCCCATCTAGATGCCATGAGAATCGAAGAATGCGTCGAAAAACTGAATATCGACTCAGCGAATCAGCGGTACTCTGCGCGCCAGGTGTCGAAACTCGTCATGATGTGGTGCCGCACGGTGGACCACTCCGGCACCAGGCTCGCGGCGGCGGGGACCGCGGATGTCAGCAGCACGCCCGCGATGGTGATGACCGTGATGCGCATCCAATCGCGCGCGCCGGGCTGATCGGCCAGCTCACCGAGCACCTGCCGTGCGACCGCGAAAATGGTGGTCTCGATGTGCTCCACCAAATGTGCGACGGTATCGGCCATTTCGGGATCGGTGCGGGCGGTGGTGAGCAGTTCCAGCCCGACGCCGATGGGCGCGAGTCGCGCCAGCGACCAGAGTTCGTCCACCAGTTCGGCGACCCGCTCCCGATCGGATCCCTGTACGGCGGAATAGGTTTCGACAACGGCCCGGGCGCTCTGATCCGCCATCCGGCGCACCGCGGCGTCGAGCAATTCACCCCGGGTGGGGAAGTGGTGCTGTACCGCGCCCTGACTCACTCCGGCGCGTTCCGCGACCCCGCGCGTGGTGGTGGCGGCCTGCCCGTGCTCGACGAGGCTGGCGATGGTGGCGTCCAGAATCGCGGTGCGGGTGTCCTCGCGCTGTTCCGCCCGGGTGCGTTTGGTTTTTCCCGCCGTGACCGACACCCGCCCACGATACCGGTCGGGATACGAACAAGTCACGCGACTTGTCAAGTCGGGCGACTGGTCAATACGCTTGTGGCACAGCCGATATGAGCACGAAGAGGTGGTCGGCCATGACATCCGCGAATATCCGCGCCGGGAAGAAACGTGCCAGGGCACATCAGAACGCCCGCATCTGGCGGCGCGGTCCCATCCCCACCCCGGCCGGATCGGGCGAGCACGACTACGGCTATTTCGGTCCGGGATCACAGGTGTGGCGGGTGGTGCTGCATCCGGCCGTCACCGCGTTCCTGGCCCCCGTCACGGCGCTGCTCGAATTACCGCACATCCCATTGCAAGCGGTGATCCACGACCATGATCCGCTGGCCGTCGCGGGGCGGCGCAGCCGCAGTATGAGCCCGCTCATGGCGGTGCGCCGCGCCCAGCGCACGGTGGGCGTCCCGGTCCCGATCATCCTGGGCGACAGGGAAACCGCCGATCGAGTGGCCGCGCATCTGCGCCGCTATCACGCGCCGATGACCGGCACCATCCCCGGCACCGATCAGCCGTATGCCGCGCAGGGCCCCGAACTGGTGCTGTTCGCGCATGTGACGATCATGCAGGCGGCGCTGCTGGTCTACGAGAACGCCGCCTTCGAGGGATTGCGCCGCCCGCATCGGCTCACTCCGCGTGATCGCGATCAATTCTGGCTGGAGGCAAAGCAATTCGGCGTGCTCATGGGCGCGAACCCCGAGGAGGTCCCCACCACCTGCCGCGCGGTCGCGGAGTACTACGCGGGCATCGCCGACACCTACGGCGTCATCGACGGTTTCGGACCGGACCTCGTGGTGGGTCCATTCCTCGCCATGCTGCGCGGATTAACACCCGCGCATCTGCCCGAGCTCGCACCCCTGGCCCTGGCGGGCGCGGTCACCCCGCAGTTGATCGCCATGCTGCCCCGCCCGGCCCGCCGGAACCTCGGTGTCCCAGCGGTTTTGGATCCATTGCTGGATCTCTCGCTGCGCCTGACCCGTCCGGCCGCGCGGGTGTTCACGGTGCGGCCCTTCGCCGACGCGCTCGAACGCCGCATCACCGGACCCGATGCCATGGATCTGGTCGCTCACGCCCGCAGGCTGCGAACGACTGCGGCATAGGCGGTTCCGGCTATTTGGCGCTGCCCGCGACCCATTCGTCCCAGGGCATGCCCCAGTCACCGTTCTGCCAGACCTCGAGCGGTGCGCCGCCGGTATTGCGTACCTCCACCACATCGCCGGGGAGCGCGTAGTCGAAGAACCAGCGTGCGTTCTCGGAGCTGAGGTTCAGGCAGCCGTGCGAGACGTCCTGACTGCCCTGCGCCCAGACGGTGGAGTCCAGCGCGTGCAGATAGATGCCGTCCGTACTGATCCGGGTGGCCCAGCCGATGGCCTCCTTGTAGCCGAGCCGGGAATTGATCGGCAGGCCGTAGGTGGAGGAGTCCATGATCACCGGATTGGCCTTGTCCATCACGGTGTAGACCCCGGGCTGGGTCCAGAAGGTGATGGTGTGCCCGGCGATGGTCTCACTGCCGCCGCGACCCATGGAGGTGGGCATGGAGCGGATCAGATTGCCGTTCTCGAACACGTCGACCATATGGGTGTTGTCATCGGCGATGGAGACGTGCGCGGCCCCGATGACGAAGTTGACCTTGCTGTCTTCCTGTCCGAAGAGTCCGGGTCCGACCTGGACGCCATAGATGTTCGCGGCCACGCTGATCTTGGTGCCGGGCGCGTAGTAATCCTTGGGCCGCCAGTGCGCGTTGCGGTTGTCCATCCAGTACCAGACGCCGTCGACCTTGGGCGTCGTGGTGACGATCAGGCGCTTCTGCGCGGCGGCGCGATCGGTGATGTCCTCGTCGAAATGCGCGACGATCACGGTGCCCACGCCGTAGGTGCCGCCCTCGGCGAGCGCCTCCCCGCCGGTGGTGTTCAGGTACACCTTGGTCTGATTCGCGGGCTGAATCGTGGTGAACGTCGAGGTCACCGGCCCGGTCGAACCGGTGAGACCCATACCCTCTGCCTTGAGCGTGTACGTGCGCCCGTAGCCGAGCTGCACATTGGGCTTCCACGCCGTCTGATCGGGCGTGAAGGTGCCGTCGATGGTCCGGCCCTCGTCATTGGTCAGCGTGACCGCGGTGAGCACTCCCCGGGACGTGCTCGCCTCGACCGGTACGGAGGGGTCGACATTGCCGGTGCCCTCCGCGGGAGTGAGCGTGATGGCCTGCGTCACCGGCGAATCCGGCCCGGGCGTGCCATTCGGTGTGGAGGACGACGAACATGCTGCTATCACCACGATCAGGACCGCCAGGATGCAGGTGGCGGCGGAAGATCGAAAACGGTGGAGTGGCATGGGACTCCCTCCATCTTGTTACTGCTCAGCCTAGTAGACCATCTTGCGTTTGCATTCGTTCCGTAGCGCCCCGGCGAGACGCGGAACGGCACAAAGTCATCGACTTGTTACCTCACTTCAGCGTTTGGTCCTTGATCGCCAGCATTTGCTGACCCTTTTGATAGGTGACCTCTCTGATTCCCAGCGCATCGTGCAGCTTGCCCGCGGGCAGGGTCACCGGTTTCGGGGCGGGACCGTCACCCGGTTTGGGCAGCGGATAGGCGGTGGTGGTGCCGCTGTAGAAGGTGATGTTGCCCTCGGTCTTGGTGAACAGCTGGTGCACATGACCGTTGAGGCAGGTGACCGAGCTGAACCGGCGCAGATAGCTCAGCGCCTGGGTGGCATCGTCTGTGCCCCAGCCCCATTGGGGGTACATGGCGAACAGCGGGATATGGCTGAACACGATGATCGGTGTGTCACTGGACAATCCGGCCACATCCTTGCGGATGAACTCCAGCTGATCGACGCCGAGGTGGCCGAGCGCCTGCAGATTCAGCGTGTTGACCAGCCCGATCACATGCACGCCCGCGATATCGAAGCTGTACCAGCCGTCGCCCCGGGTGCCCCGGCCGAAGGTGTCGCGATACCGCTGCCCGCCGTCATCGCTCGAATCGTGTTCGCCGGGAACGGTGAACACGTGCGGGGTGCTCAGTCCGCCCAGCATCTGATGCACCTGATCGAACTGTTCGGGCGTGGCCAGATGGGTGAGATCGCCGGTGTGGATCACGAAGTCCGGGGTGTAGCCGAGCGAATTCACCTGTCCGATGGCCTCATTGAAGGTATCGGTGACATTGGCGTTGGCCGTGCCGGTGAATCCGATGTGGCTGTCGCTGACCTGGGCGAAGCGCAGCGTCGGGCGTCCGGTGGCGGCCTGCGCGGTGCCCGCGATATGCGAGACCACCTCACCGCCCACCACCGCCAGGCTCACCGCCGAACCGAACCAGGCGCTGTGCCGCAGCAATTGGCGGCGGGTCATCCCCTGCGGATCGTCCTCGGTCACGGCGTCACCACCACCGTCGCGTGCATGAACGGGTGGATCGCGCAGATGTAGGCGAAGGTGCCCGCCTTGGTGAAGGTGAAGGTATACGTCGCTCCCGCACCGAGATTCGGTGAATGGAAGCCGCCGTCGCTCGCCGCCACATTGTGCGGTTCCTCATCGCGGTTGGTCCAGGTCACCGTGGTGCCGACCGGAACGGTCAGGGTGGCCGGGGCGAAGGCGAAATTATCGATGGTGACGGCGTTCGGACCGGCCTTCGCGTCCGCCGGCGCCGTTGCCGTGCTGGACGTGCCCTGCATGCCGGGCATGGCCGGTCCGCTGCCACCCGGCACCATCCCGGGAGTATCGGTGCCGGAAGCGAAAACCGGTGTGGGAGCGGGATTGTCCGTGGCCTTGTCGCCTCCGCCGCCGCATGCGCTCAGCGTGAGCGCGGTCGCGACGGCGGCGACGGCCAGGGCCGTGCGCCGACGGCTGCGGATAAGTCTCATGGGTCCGGGCCTCCCTATCGGATTCGTCACCCGCGGGTGCGGGATCGGTCATCTACAGATAGGGCGGCGGGTTACACGGTCGGACCGAAAATCTCTATGGCGCCGTTGTTTTCGCGAACCTGCAGGTGTGGCAGCGGTGTGGGTGCGACCCGCAGCTGATGGGTGAGCACCACGCCGTCGGTGGAGAACGAGGTGGAGTGGCAGGGGCAGCGCAGCCGGTCGGCGGGCGCGTCCAGCCACAGTTTGCAGCCCTGATGTGTGCACACCCCCGATACCGCCACCGGAATCCCGTTGGCGCGCCGCACGAATCCGCTCACGGTGCCGATATCGAAGGCGATGGTGCCGCCCTCGGGCAGATCCGCACCCGCCGCGATCGGCCGCCACGACCCGTTATTGGGCTCCAGGGTCGTCTGTGCCGCAGGCTGTTCCGGCTCCGCGGGGTTCAGCAGGGTCCGATCCACCACGGCCCCTGCGGCTCCCACGGCGGCGGCCGCGGCCGCCGCCGTGGTGCCGATCAATACCTGCCGCCGCCGCGTCCCGGTCTCGGGCGGCGAATCCTGTTCCTCCCCATCGATTTCCGCCGCCAGCCGACGTTGCAGGCTCGCCAGGAAATCCTCGCTCGGGGTATCGCTCCCGTGCCGCGCGGCGCGCAATTCGATCGCGGCCCGCATTTCCTCGGCCTCCTGGTCATCGGGCCGGAATGCCCGGGGCGGCCGCCCGGCCAGCAGCTCCTCCATATACCGCCGCACATCCCGCCCGCTCATCGCGCACCTCCCTCGTCCAGCCGCGCAGCCAGCTGTAAAGCCCGATGCTGCAACACTTTCGCATTCGCCACACTCACCCCGAGATCATTCGCCGCATCCCGTACCGACAACCCTTGCAGAAACCGCAACTCCAGGATCCGCCGATAGTTCTCCGGCAGCCGGTCCAGCACCTTGCGGGCCTGCGCCTCCGCCCGCCCGTCACCGGCGGCCTGCTGCGGTGCATCATCCACGATGTCGATATCGATGGTGGTGATCTCCCGCCCCATCCGGGCCTTCCAATATCCGGCCAGCACGGTCCGGGCCGTGGCCCGCAGATACGCCCGCACCTCGGGCACCGAAGCCTCGATCCGCAATGGCTTGAGCGCGGTGCTGAACACCTCCGCCGTCAGATCCTCCGCATCGGGCCGATTGCCGACCTTGCCGAACATGAGCGAATACACCCAGCCCACATTGTCGCGGTACAGGGCCTCCCAGCCCGAGTAGTGCTCACCGTCCACGAGCCGCAACCCCCGGCCGGGTGCGCTCGGCGCACCGTCTGCCCCCCGATCGCGTCCAGCAGTCGTCCGCCGCATCATGAACAGCCACTCCCAGGCTCCGCCAACGACGCATAACCACGCCTTCCAGTAGATAGCGTCGCGGGTTACAGCGGCACCCGTTTTCCCGATTCCCGCTAGCGATCCAGCTCGGAGAGCGCGGCGAGAATGATCCGGCGCGCCTGCGGGCCGTAGACGGCGGCGCTCTTGAGCGCTTCGAACATGCGCGCGTACAGCTGACACTCGGCCGGTTGCGTGACGTGAATGCTCGCGGTCGGTGTTTCGAGCGCGACCAGATCGTCATCGAAGATCCAGAACCCTGCGGACGCAACGGCTTCCCGCTCGGTCATGAGCGGAATGATGCCGAGTGAGATGTTCGGCATCGACATCAGTTCGAGCAGCCGCCCGAGCTGACCGGCCTGTACGCGGGCATCCCCGAACCAGGTTCGCAGCGCCTGCTCCTCGAGTACCGCCACGAATCGCTTACCGCCCCGCCGCAGTACCCGCTGCCGCTGCATGCGCACCGCGACCGCGTCATCCACATCATTCGGTGTGTCGAGGAAGCGAATCCAGAACGCCAGCATGGCCGCCGCGTACTCCGGCGTCTGAAACAGTCCGGGGATGACGTTGTGTTCGTAGATGCGAAATACGTTCGTCTGCTCGTAGCGCTGCGGAGTGTGCGCGCCCACCACCCGCTTGAGTCCGGCCCGGCTTTGTCGCCTGAATTCCAGATACGCGGAATCGACCGTTCGCAGGGTGGCGACCAGATCGGCCACCTGATCCTCCGCGTGGCACACTCGGCACCAGCCGCGCAGATCCTCATCGGTCGGGGCCTGGACGCCGTTCTCGATCTTGGATATGCGCGTGTAGTGCTGATCGGTCGCGGCAGCGAGTTGTCGGGCGCTGAGTCCGGCGTCCATCCGCAACTCACGCAATCGTTCACCGAGCGCACGCCGTGCCGCCTGCGCCGAACTAGACGGGCTGGTATTCACGGTGCGGGATAGCCAACTTCCAAACCGTATCGAATGCCCTGCGGCACAGCTGGATGTCATCGGCGTCGGTCGAGAGCGAGTATCCGGTGGCCAGCCCATTCCCGGCATAGTGCAGGAACACCACGTGCCGCTGGTCGAACAGGTAGAAATCGTTGCCGGGTAAGGCAATTGACGAAACCAGCACGCGGGGCACCCACCGGATGTCCTCACCGGCGTCCACCATCGGCCACGCGATGCTGTGCGACCACCGTTGGTAGTCGCTCAGCGGTTCGGACACGATGCGGGCGCGCCGCACCGAACGTTCGGCCGCGGCGTGTTCGCGCAATGTCGAACACCATCCCCGCAGCCATTCGAGGTCGTCGGATTCTCCCGCCGCCCATCGGGCGAAATGCGGCAGTTCCACCACCGTGCCATAGGCGTCACGCGTCTCCAGGTGGATCGCCTCGTGCGCGAATTCGGCCAGTAGGCGGTCGAATTCGCGGCCGGTAATCGAGATCACCTGTCTCCCTGATCGAAGAACGGAACCAACCTGTCCGGAATCTCCACGCAGGACTCACCTTCCGGGATGCCCATCTGCGCCAGTACGGCGGGATCGGTGACCACCCAGCCCTGCACCACCCAGGAGTCGCGGTCGGTCCGATACAGCGTGGGCGAACCGGTCGGGTTGGAGTTGGGATCCTTGGCGATGAATGTAAGACGCATGACGATCCACCCGCTTCTCGAGGTTGCGAACTGTTGCGCCGAGCCACTTCATGTTTGCGCGTGGGGATCTGGCGGTCAAGCCTGTTCGTCGAGCGTCATTGACGCCCGTGGAAGCCCGCGACCGGCCGCTATCTCCCACGGTCGAGGGTGAAATTCATTGCGATGCCGGAAGGCTCGAAGATCGCAACTAATCGCAACAACCTTCCGGATTCGGTGCGCGGCTCTCTAGCGTGTTTCCTGCGTGTTTGCTCTGATGACAGGGGAAGTGTTATGCGGTTTCGGCCGACGGCGCTGGGGTATTTGCGGACCGATGTGTCCGGGGCTGCGCAACTGTGGGATGAGAGCCTGATTCGGCGGACCGCGGAGCGGCTCGGATACGACTTCGCCGGGATGGTGCTCTTCGATCCGCGGAGCGGGCGGCCGCCGCTGGCTCGGTTGCGGTCACTGGTGACCCGGCTCGACGCCGAAGCCGTAATCGCCCCCGCGCCAGCTCATTTCGAGGCTGGGCGAGTGCCGGAATCGCTGGTGGCGCGGGTCGATGTGATTATCGTGAGCCCGGAGCAGACGTTCGCGCGGTGGATCATTCCGCCCGACGCGCCGGTGGATATGGGAGCGCGCTGATCGGGACTGTCAGCGTGCGGGGTGCAGGAGTGTGCCGTACAGGGCGTCGTGGACGGTGCGGCCCGCCACCACGGCCCAGGCGGTGACCAGCAGCGCGAACAGCGCCACCGCGACCACGCCGAACAGGACGGCGCCGGTGTGGGCGTACAGGACGGTGCTGCCGGTGACGCAGGTGCCCAGGGGGAAGGTGAAACCCCACCAGGTCATGTTGAAGGACATGGACTTTCGGGCGTGCCAGGTGACGGCGATGGCCAGGCCCAGCCACAGCATGGCGAAGCCCCAGGTGGGAACGCCGAACAGCAGTGCGAAGACATCCAGTCCGGCGGCCTCGCGGGCGGGCAGGGCGGTGGGGGCGACGGTGGCGAGTTGGCCTGCGGCGGTGACGGATTGGCCGAGCGGGCCGAGCACGATCCAGACGGTGGCGACCATGCTCGCGGCGGGCAGGCCGTGATGCAGCAGACGCGACCAGATCATGGTGATGGTGACGAAGGCGGCGATCAGGCTCAGCCCGAACATGGCCAGGCAGGCGAACAGCAGAGTCATCCGGGGCTGCCCGGCGGGAGTGTGCGGGATGAGCAGTGCGCCGGTGGCGGCCGAAACCATGGGGGGCACCACGGGCATGAGCCAGCCGCCGAACGCGGCGTCGCCGTCGAAGCTGTGCCGGGTGATCATGCGGAACGGGATGGCGCAGGCCGAGATCAGGCCCAGTGCGGTGCCCGCGCTCCACAGCACCCAGTCGATGGCAACGGCGGCGGACATGCCGATCAGATCGCCACCGAGTAGCAGGGTGCCCAGGCCGATGGTCATCAGCGCCATGGGAGGTGCGCCGTAGAACTGCATCATGACCGGATTCGCACCGTGCGAGCGGGCGATCTCGGGGTGGCGTCGCCAATGCGCGATCCAGGCGGCCGACAGCACCACCAGCAGTCCGGCGGCCAGCGCCCAGATCATGGTGGCGGCCCCGCGCAGGCCCGGGAATTGCAAGGGGAGGGTGGCGGCGGCATTGGCGATGATGCCGGTGCCCATCACCACGGCGAACCAGTTGGGGGCCAGGGCGCGCAGCGCGTCGCCCGGCTGGTGTTCGACCGCATTCGCGCGCTCGGCGGTGGTGCGCGCCGGAGCGGACGCCTCCGCAGCAGCTGACTTGGCGTCGGTACCGGTGCGGAAGGTCAATGTGGTCATGCATTCAGCATCGGCGAGCATCAAACTCCCCGGTACCGCCCGCAATCCGATGGATGCATAGAACGGTTCTATGACCGATATCGGACGGGCCTATGCCCGCACACCGATCAGCTGACGACGGAGAACCGGCGGGCCGGCGGATTGGCGCGCAATTGCCGGACCAGGCCCAGGTCGGTCGGCTGCGCGTGGTGGTTGTCGAAGCGTTCGAACGCCGCCGCGAGCTCGGGTGACCAGCGCGCGAACTCCGCCCGCACCGGACCCTCTGCCTCGAGTTGGGCGAGCACGCCCATGGCCGTGAGCAGGGCGCGGGCGAACGGTGTCACATACGCCGGAATCGTCATCTGCCGATGCGCGTTGCTCAGCCGCGGATCCATCACATGCCGCACCCGATGCCGCAGCCATTCGGTGGTGAACCGGAAACTGCTCTCCGCCAGCGGTTCACTGACCACCGCGATGCCCTCGGCGATTGCCGCCACATCGTAGGCCCGATTCGGCTCGACGAATCCGTGCCGCCGCAGCGCCACATCGAGATCGGCGATGGTCCCGTTCAACGCCGAATCGACCAGTTCACCGACCAATTCGGTGAACCCGTCCTGCGGCCAGGACACACACGCCCCGAAATCGACCACGCCGAGCCGCCCGTCCGGCAGCACCCGGAAATTCCCGGGATGCGGATCGCAGTACAGCAGTCCTGTGCGCACCCAGGACGAGAGCAGGAAGCGCAGAATCAGCATGCCGACCCGGCTGCGCTCCTGCGGCGCACCGGATTCGATGATCCTGGTGACCGGCGTCCCGTGCAGCCATTCGCTGACCACCACATTGCCGCGCTGCGTAATCACCTTGGGCACAACGATATCCGGGTCATCGGCGAAGACTTCGGCGAAGATCCGCTGATGTTCGGCCTCGGCGGCGTAATCGAGTTCGCCCGCCACACTGGTGCAGATGGCCTCGGTCACCGCGGGCACATCGGCCCCCGGTGCGAAGACGGTGGCCAGAATGGACAGTCGCCGCAGCTGTTCCAGATCCCCGAGCACCGCCTGATGCGCGCCCGGGTACATGACCTTCACCGCGACCTGGCGTCCGTCCCGCCACACCGCGCGATGCACCTGCCCGATCGAGGCACCGGCGGCGCGCCGGTCATCGAATTCCAGGAAGTTCCACCGCCAGCTCTCGCCCAGCTCGTCCGCCATGGCGGCGTGCACGGTCGCGGGCAGCATGGCGGGCGCGGAATCCTGTAGCTGCGCCAGCGCGGTCCGGTACGGTTCCGCCAATTCCGGTGGTAGTGCCAGCTCATAGAGCGCGAGCAGCTGCCCGAGTTTGGTCGCGCAACCCTTCAACTCGCCCAGCACCTCGAAAATGTGCTGCGCCGTGCGCATCTGGATGTCCTGATTGACCTCGGCCGCGGATTTGCCCCGGGCGCGTTTGGCGACCCCGGCCGCCTGGCGACCGGCGTACGCGATGGGCAGCGACGCGATTTTGGCATTGCGAACCGCGGTCCGAACCGGCGGCGTGCCGCCGGTACCCCTTGAACGACTGCTGGTTCGCCGCTCCGTCATATGCTCACCTCATTGTGTGCGCGGCGCGCGACTGTCGAGGTGCGCGCACGTGCAGTTTGGCACATAGCAGCATAAACTGTCTGGGACGTATCCGATAGTTGTCGAAAGGTGACAGGATGGGTGCCCAGACGGTCGTCGCCGATGTCGCCGACGAACTCGCTCGCCGGGTCGCCACGGGGGTGTACGCACCGGGTGATCTGATGCCTTCGGTCCGCCAGGTCGCCGATGAGTTCGAGATGAACCGGGCCACCGCGCAATTGGTGTTGGGCAGGCTGGAGTCCTACGGTTTCGTCGATGCGCACCGGGGCCGCGGTTTCACCGTGCGGGATGTGCGGCACACCGGTGGCCTGGACGTCTACCGCCGCTTGTTCCGGCTCTCCATGCACGAACCGGAGCTGGCGGCCGATATCTTCCGCAATATCGTCGCCACCGAACGGGTCATCGTGCTCGAGGCGCTGCTCGACTACACCGAGGCGGAGAGCGAGCTCGATCCGAGCCTGCTGCGTGCGGCGATCGACGAGCTCGAAATCGAGGCGCGCGCCGACGATCCCGATGCGGTTCGCATGCTGGAGATCGAGATCGGCCTGGTCCGTGACCTGCTCACCGAACTCGGCCACAGTATGCAACGCGCCGTGCTGAATTCGGTCGGCGAGATGCTGTTCGAGGTGCCCGAGGCGGTGCAGGCGTACTTCGCGGCCTCGGCGGATCTGCACGTGCTGGTCTGGCGCGCGTTGCTGGCGGTGTGGGAGTCCGGCAGTGGTCCGTCCGAGGCGCAGCTGGCGCTGTTCGAGGATCTGTTCGCCATGTTCCACGAGAAGGTGGTCGCGCATTTCGAGGAACAGGTCGGCCTCGATGCCGAGAGCGCCGAAAGCGCTGCGCGGCACGCCGTTTGACCAACCGTCTGAGACACTCTAATCTTCGATTCGTGCCCCCGGGCACATTGCTATCTCACTCGCGCAAGCGTGTACCGGCGATACGAATCGAGGCACCCGATGGCGGGCAAGAGAAGAACCGGTCTGGCACGATCGGCCAAGATCGCGGCACTGCCGATGGGCATCGTGGCCCGGCGCATGACCGCCACCGGTAAGGCGATCATGACCGGCGCCGACCGCGGGGCCATCGACGAGGCCCTGATCGAGAAGGCCGCCGACGAGGTCTTCCGGGTCCTCGGCGAACTCAAGGGCGGCGCGATGAAACTGGGCCAGGCGCTCAGCGTCGCCGAGGCCGCGGTACCGCCGCGGTTCGCCGACCGGTATCGGGAAGCGCTGGCGCGCCTGCAGAATCAGGCTCCGCCCATGCCGACCGCCCAGGCGCACCGCATGCTGGACGAACAATTGGGCACCCGCTGGCGCGAACGCTTCACCAGTTTCGAGGACGCTCCGGTGGCCGCGGCCAGTATCGGGCAGGTGCATCGCGCGGTCTGGCGGGACGGGCGCACGGTCGCGGTGAAGATCCAGTACCCGGGCGCGGATGTCGCGCTCATGTCCGATCTCAAACTGCTGCAGATGCTTTCGGGCACCTTCGGCGTCTTCATGCCGGGCGTGGATGTGAAGGCGCTGATCGAGGAATTCGTCTCGCGCACCGCCGATGAGCTCGACTATCGCATCGAGGCCGATCATCAGCGGCGTTTCGCCAAGGCGTATGCCGATGATCCGAACTTCTTCATACCCCGGGTGATCGCGAGCGCGCCGAAGGTCATGATCACCGAGTGGATGGATGCCGTCCCGCTGTCGAAGATCATCGCCGAGGGCACCCCGGCGCAGCGTGATCGCGCCGGTCAGCTACTGGTCGAATTCGGTTTGAGCTCACCGAAACTCGTCGGTCACCTGCACTGCGATCCGCATCCGGGCAATTATCAGCTGCTCGCGGACGGGCGTCTGGGCATCATCGATTTCGGTGCGACCATCGCACTGCCGGACGGTCTGCCGCCGGTGGTGGGCGAACTGGCCCGCCTGGCCGTCGCCGAGGATTACGACGCCCTGCTGGCCGCATTGCACACCAACGGTTTCGTGCGCCCCGGTCATCATCTGGACGCCGATCCGATCCTGCGCGTGGTGGCTCCGGTGGTCGCCGAATTCCAGGGTGAGCGCCTGCGCATCACCAGGGAACTGCTGCAGGGACATATGTTGCGCGCCATGGACATGCGGAATCTGTCGATGAACAACACCGTGGCCGTCCGCACCCCGCCCGAATTGCCGGATCTGGTGATGCTCGGCCGGGTACTGGCAGGCATCATCGCCGTCTGCGCCCAACTCGACGCCGAGGGGCCGTATCTCGGACTGGTCGAACGCTGGCTGCCGGGCTACGTCATCGAGGGTGAAGCGGCCTGAGCCGGCCTCAGGCTCCGACCAGCGCGCTCACCGTGACCAGCGCGGCGATCACGGTGAGCGCCATGGCTACCACGATCACCAGGTTTCTGCGGGTGGGCGGTTCGGCCGGGGTGGACGGACGTTCTTCCATGCTTCATCTCCTCAGTGGAATGGGCGGCGGTGGCGGATCATCGTATTCCGGTGGTTCCCAATAGGTTTGCAGACCCGGTCGCTGCGGCATGAGTTCGGCCGCCTCGCGGGCGATGCCGACGAATCCGGGATGGTCGATGACGAAGCGCACCGCGCGTTCCACCTCGGGTCCGGTGCCCGCCCGCATGAGCGCCCGGGTGAAGTTGGGGAAGGCGCGGGTGAACAGGTGAATCAGCCGTGATTCCAGGCGTAATGGCAGCATGGCGCGGTTGGCGGCGGCGGCCTCGACGATCTTGCGCCCGGCCTTGTCCGGATGCATGCCGAGCAGGGTCATCCCCTTCACCACGATCTGCCGGGTGATGGCGACCTGTTCGGTGCTGAGGGTGGCCAGGGAGGCGGTGGCCGCCAGATTGGTGGCGATCAGCCCGGGGCAGACCACGGTGACTCCAATACCGAGCGGTGCCATTTCAACTCGGAGCGTATCGCTCAGATGCTTCACCCCCGCGGCGGTGAAGGCGTAGGGCGTGCCCAGTCGCATGGCCGCGAAGGCCGCGACCGAGGAGATGTTCACCAGTTGCCCGCCCGCGCCGCGTTCGGCCATCTGCGCGCCGAAGAGGCAGCATCCGTGTACGACGGCGGTCAGATTCACATCCACGATTCGTTGCAGGTCGGCCGGTCGGATGTCGAAGAATGGTCCGCCGACCACTATTCCGGCATTGTTGACCACCACATCGGGTACGCCGTGCGCGGCGCGCACGTACTCGGCCAGACCTTCCATGGAGACCGGATCGGCCACGTCGAGGGCATAGGGCAGGGCTTGCCCACCGTGGGAATGGATCAGTGCCGCAGTATCTTTCGCGGTGGCGAAATTGATATCGGCGACGATGACGGTGGCCCCGCGGTCGGCCAGGGCCTTGGCGGTGCCGCGGCCGATACCGCTGCCCGCACCGGTCACCACGGCGAGCCGCGGCTGGAAGGATTTCATCTGCTGGTCCCGCTCCTGCGCTGGAAGTTGAAGTGTACACTGTCTGGGACAGTAAATGAATCTGAACGCAGCTCCGCAGCCGCGGAATCAGGGGACCACACATGACAGGGTTCGAGCACCAGATCGTCGTGATCACCGGTGCGGGCAGCGGCATCGGACGCGCGGTGGCGCAACGTTTCGCGCGTAAGAAGGCCATGGTCGTCGTCGCCGATATCGACAAGGCGTGCGCGGTGCGGACCGTGGAGTCCATCGAGGCGTTCGGCGGCGACGCGACTCCGTACGCGGTCGATGTGGCCGATGCGATCGCCATGGAATCCTTCGCCGAGGATGTCCAGACCGAATTCGGCACGCCCCGGGTACTGGTCAACAGTGCCGGATACACCACGGCCGGACCATTTCTGGAGCACACGCTCGAGGAGTGGGAGCGGCTGCTCGGGGTGAACGTCTGGGGACTGGTGCACGGCTGCACCCACTTCGGCAGGCAGATGATGGAATCCGGGCGCGGCGGGCGCATCATCAATGTCACCTCGGTGGCGGCCTTCACCCCGATTCCGCTCAGCGCCCCGTACTGCGCCACCCGTGCCGCGGCCCAAATGCTCACCGAGGGACTGCGATTGGAGTTCGCGGGCACCGGCGTGGGCGTCACGGCGGTCTGCCCGGCCCCGGAGCCGACCGAGGACATCGCGCGCACCATCGTCCGGGTGGCCGCCCGCAATCCGGCGGTGGTGCCGACGCCCTTCGAGGCGCGGGCGCAATATCTGGGCAGCCGGGTCTCGCCCGCCGGTGCGCGCCTGGCCGCGCGAATCGGCAAGCGGGACAGTACGACCGGGCTGCGCTCCCGATTCCTCCGCCGTGCGGTGCTGTCCCGCATCGACGACTATCTGGCGCGCAAGCTGGAGCCCTAGCGACGTGACGCCGGTCCTCGCGGTGTGTGGCCCCGCACGGCGTCACCGGCGCGCACGGCGGCCGTGACGGTGGCGCGGACGCTGCGCATCCGGTAGATCTGCCAGAGTCCGAAGAGCGCGGCGAGACCGGCCGGAATCAGCATCAGGGTCGAGGTGGTGAGCAGCGCGGCCCAGTGCGGCATCCAGTTCGACAGCAGTTCGGTGAGGAACCGGAAGAAGTAGACGATGCCGTAGGCGGCCGCGACGACGGCGAAACCCAATGCGGCCAAGGCGATTACGCCGCGCGCCAACTCGGCGAGCGCGAACTTGCCGGCGCGATACAGTGTGGGCCCGGCCCAGGCGGTGAATTCGGCGAGCAGCAGCCGCAGGATCCGCTCGGGTTCGCTCGGTCGCGTCGCGATCGCTGTGCGGTAACTGGTTTGGTCGCCCGCCATCTGCGGCCCCCTCGAATCAGCATCCTCATCGGCGACCGCCGGCCGCCCGAACTGTCGCATCCTAACACGGTCGGCTAGATTGTCTCAGACGGCGAATTTCCCTCAGGAGGGTGAACGGAATGGCCAAAGTGCTCTCGGCCCGGACGACCACGGCGCGGCTGCCGCTACTACCGCGCCCCTGGACCGCGGACGATATTCCCGACCTGACCGGTAAGACCGCGGTGGTCACCGGCGCGAACAGCGGACTCGGACTGCGCACCGCCGAGGCCCTGGCCGCCAAGGGCGCGCAGGTGATCATGGCCTGCCGCAATGAACTCAAGGCCGCCACCGCGCTGGAATCGGTGGCTGCCGCCGCGACGGGCCCGAAACCCGAAGTGCTGCCGCTGGATCTGGCCGATCTGACCTCGATCCGCCGCGCCGCCGACCATCTCGATGTGCGCGAGGGCGCCATCGACATCCTGGTGAACAATGCCGGGGTCATGGCGTTGCCGCGCAATGTCCGCACCGCCGAGGGTTTCGACGCGCAGTTCGGCACCAATCATCTGGGTCACTACGCGCTCACCGGATTGTTGCTCCCCGCACTGCTGCGCGCGCCCGCACCGCGCGTGGTGACGGTGTCCTCCATCGCGGCCTGGGGCGGGGTCATCAATTGGCCGGACCCCAATTGGCGTGTGGTGTACATGCGCTGGCTCGCGTACAGCCAATCCAAACTCGCCAATCTGCTCTTCACCGCGGAGCTGGACCGGCGCGCCAGCGGCACCGCGCTGACCGCCGTGGCCGCCCACCCGGGTCTGTCCGCCACCAATCTCTACGACTCCGGCGCGGAGAAGGGCGTATCGGCCCGGCTCGCCGCGCTCCAGCAGCAGGCGCTGGTCGCCATGGCGCAGTCCGATCGCATGGGCGCGCTGCCCCAGCTCTACGCCGCCACCATGCCCGGCCTGCCCGGTAACGCCTACCTCGGTCCCGGTCTGGAGACCTTCGGGTATCCGCGCCGCACCCTGCGGAATCCGCTCGCGTACAGCCGAACCCAGGCCCGCGCGCTCTGGCGACTGAGCGAGAAGTTGACCGGCGTCACCTACCCCTGGCCCGCCTGACCACGGTTCACCGTATTGGGCGGCCGCCACGAGATCATTCGACCACCCGGCGCACACCATCCCGCCGTGCGAGAATTCGGCTGCTGTTTACCGGCTTACCCCGAAAATGCGTGAGGAGATGCTTGTGAGCTCGAGGCTGTGGATGGGTGTGCCCGTCGCGGTAATGGCGGTGGCGCCGGTGTTCGCCGTGGTCGGGGCCGCCCCGGCGCAGGCGAGTCCGCATGGACCCGGTGTCGCGTACGACTATTCGTGCACCGGTCAGGACTACGCGGGCGCGCAATTGCCGACGGTGACCGTCACCGCGCGCCAGGGTGTGCGGGCGGCCAAGGGACAGGCGCAGACCTCGTGGCGCGGGGTGGCGAAGTTCTCGACCATCGAGTGCACGCCGCTCTGATGTGCTGAGTACCGGACTTCGGGGAGTCCGGACCGCCGTGCTCAGATGGCGCGGCGGTGATTGAGATAGGCGAAAGACCCCAGGCCGAGCGGGATTTGGAACCAGAAGGTCAGCAGGCGGAAGCCCAGTGCCGCGCCGACCGCGACCCCGCCGGTCAGGCCCGCGATGGCGGTCAGGCCCGCGGCCAGGGTCACCTCCTTGGCGGCCACGCCGCTGGGGGAGGGCAGTAGCGGCGCGAGCGCGACCGTCACCAGCTGCACCACGAAGGTGTCCGCGAAACTGAGATTCGCGCCCACCGCGTGCAGCACCGCCCATAGCGCGACCACCATGAGCAGCGGCTGCGCCAGGGCGCAGAGCCACAGCAGGGCGGCCCGGCGCGGGCGCAAGGCGGTGGCGGCCACCGACTTCCAGGCGAATTCGGCATCGGTGCGCCCGGTGCGGGCGCGATGCAGCAGTCCGCGCCAGCCGCCGCGGCCCGTGAGCCAGCGGCGCAGCGCGATGGTCGCGACAGTGCCCAGCGCACCGGTGACGAGCACCGCGGTGCCGACGATCAGCGTTGTATGCCAGGCGTTTCCGGTCGCGCCGTGCCACCAGGCGGCGGTGCGCGCGCCCAGGTCATGCCAGGGCGGCTGTCCCTTGGTGCGGTCGATCAGGCTGGGCGTGGCCAGGATCGCCACGATCACCAGCGGTATGCGCACCACCAGCGCGGCGAAACCGAACAGGGTCATCGAGGCGACGGCGGCGCTGTGGCTCAGGCCCTCGCGGCGCAGGAAGCGCAGCCGGATGAGCAGTGAGGCCGCCGGGATGAGCCCGATGGCGGGCACCGCGAGTTGCAGTGCGAACAACCGGGCCGAAGAGGGTTGTGCGGGAATCGAACCGCGCAGCATCCACACCGAGGTGGGCCAGAGTCCGAGCGTGGCGACCAGTGCCACCGCCAGCCAGCGCGGATCGGCGGCGAGCAGCGCGCGCATACCCGCGGCGACCGTCTCGTGCTGCCAGAGCGCGGCGGCGACGACCACCACCGCGCAGATAACGGTCGGGAGCGCCTTTCTCGCGGTAGCGGGAATGGCCAGAGCCATCGGCTCTCCTCGTGATGTCGACGATGCCGTAATCGTGCTGTGAATCGCAGATCCGATGCTCGACATTAACGCGCCGGAGAAGGGAGCGACCCGCAATCCGGCACATGAGTGGGCACTGCCGGACCGTGCTGATCGTAGCGGGTCGCTCCCGGGACACCGGTGATCCTCCGGTGGGGTACGCATCGAAGGATCGTGGGTCGCGCTCAGCCTAAACGTGTCTGGGACAATGTGCAATCAATTGTCAGGCGCCGGCGAGGATTTCGGTGACGGCCGCGGATCGGAAGAACGGTTCCACCCGCTGCCGCACCAGTCCGGCCAGTACACCATCGGCTTTGGCCAGATCGATAATGGGCGGTGCGTAGCGGACGAATTCATCGCGGAGCAATTCCGGCGTCAATCCGACCTCCTGCCACAGGCCCGCCACCGTGTAATCGCCGTAGTGGTTCAGCAGGATATCGGTGGCGTCGCCGATCAGTTCGGTCAGATATTCGTGATTCTCGACCGTGGTGACCAGATCGAAGATCGCCCCGATCAGCGCGCGCAGCTCCTCCAATTCGATGAATTCCCGCAGATCGCTGACCGGTTCACCGGCGAACAGGTCGTAGACCTCCATGGCGGCATCGGTCAGCGGGGTCTCCTTGATGACGGTCAGGATCGCGTGATTGGTGCGCTTGACCGCGAACTGTGCCGCCGCCGCGCCCGCTTCGCCCAGGCGCTCACCGAAGGCTTTGTCGCCCGCGCTGAGCACCCGCCCGACAGTCCGATCGCCAAGGGAGAGAGCTGATTTCACCACCGGTATCCGCTCCGCCCGGCTGCGCGCGGCATCGGCCGCGCCCGAGACGATGCGATTGACGAAGGTGGCGGCCACGGTGCCGACCAGCGGGCTCTGCGCGAAACGGTCCAGGCCGCGCTCGAACATGGTGTGCATACCGAGCACGGTGGCGACCAGCCGGACCACGCCGTCGCGATCGACGACATCGCCGAGCCGGAATTCGTCATTCGCCGCCAATTCGTAGATGGCGTCCGCCAGCGCCTCGAACAGATTCCGGTTCAGCGCACTGCTGTTGAGCAGTTCGATGATCGAGAGCGCGGTCTGCTGTACCGAGGCGCGCTCGAGTATCTCGCCGACCTTCATGGTCTCGGCGACCTCGAAGGCATCGCGCAGAATCGAATCCGAATGCGCCACCAGGGTTTCGCCGCTGACCTGATCCAGTATGTAGGCGACCGCCGCGTCGAGCAGTAGCTCCGCCGTGTCCTGTGCCATTGAACAATCCCCATTCCCGCCCGCATGCGGCGGCCTCGTGCGCTGTCGAATTGGATTGTCTCAGACGGTGATTCGCACCGCAAAAGGAAGCGGGGCACGGGCTAGCGTCCGGCGGCCCGATCCCGCCGCGCGCGAATCTGATCCTGTCGAGCGGTCTGGTCATCGAACTGGCGCTGTGTCAGCGCGGTCACCTGATACGTGAACACGACCTGATCGTCCCCGCAGTCCCGGGTCAGGTGCAGTACACCGCCACCGCCGACGGTGAATCCGGGCTCGTTGACGACGATTCGGCGATCCCAGTCCAAGGGCGTGGTGCAGACGTAGACCAGGTCGACCGTGCCCGCCGCCGAATCCTCGTTGTAGCAGCTCACTTCCAGGATTCGACCGTCCTTGTGGCTGGCGGAGCAGTCGATCTCCGCCGCCCTCGGTTGTGCCATGCTCTGCCCGGTCGGCACCGCCAGCAGCAGCCCACCCGTCAGCACGGCCGTCATCGCATGCCTCATACCGTCATCTCCTCGCTCGGGTTCGGGCGGACCGGCAGGGCGGCGACCCCGTGCTCGACCAGGCCGATGCGCTCGTGCAGTCGCTTCGCCCAGGCGGGCGCCCACCAGCAGCGATCGCCGAGCAGCGCCATGATCGCGGGCACCAGCAGCAGGCGAATCACGGTGGCGTCCAGGATGAGCGCCACGATCATGCCGTAGGCGATGTACTTCATCAGCACCAGATCCGAGAGCCCGAACGCGCCGGTGACCACGATCAGCACCAGGGCCGCCGCGGTGATGATGCCGCCGGTGTGCGCGGTGCCGTACCGAATGGATTCGGTGGTGGACGCGCCGCGCTCGCGCGCTTCGGCCATACGCGACATCAGGAAGATCTCGTAGTCGGTGGAGAGCCCGAAGATGATCGCGATGATGACCACCAGCACCGGGAAGCTGAGCGGTTGCGGGGTGAAGTTCAGCAGGGTCGCGCCGTGCCCGTCGTAGAACACGAAGGACAGGAAGCCGAGGGTCGCGGTCAGGCTCAACGCGCTCACCACTATCGCCTTGAGCGGGAGTACGAAGGATCCGAAGGCCAGGAACATCATGACGAACGAGGCCAGCACCAGAATGGCCAGCAGCCAGGGCAGCCGGTCGATCACGCCGTGGATCGAATCCCGTTCCAGCACCGGCAGACCCGTCACGTACATGGTCACCCCGGGCGGCGGTGTGATGCCCCGCAGTCCGGCGATCACGGCGTCGGCGTCACTCGGATCGACCAGGCCCGAGGTATAGACCTTGACGTTCACGCCGTCCTTGGCGACGCCATTGGAGAACGGCTTCTCGAAATCCGCGGTGCGCCCGGGCACCCTGTTCGCCGCCGCGACGATCGCGGTGAGCGTCGCCCGATCCGCGCCCTCGATCACCAGTTTGATCGGCGATACCCGTTCGGTCGGGAAGAGGGCGTCGAAACTCTGCTGCGCGGAACGGATTTCATTGCCCGGCGGGAGATACTTCTCGCTCAGCCCGGCGTATTGGGCGTGCAGGAACGGCAGCATCAGTCCGAGCAGCACCAGCATGATCGGATAGGCCAGCACGGCGGGCCGCCGCATCGCCCAGGTGGCCAATCGCGACCAGAACGAGGCGTCGATCTGCGCGGTGGTCCTGGTACGCGACAAGCGCCGCGGTCCGAAGGCGTCCACGCGCTTGCCGAGCACGCCGAGTAGGGCCGGTAGCACCGTAATCGACAGCAACGCAGCCAGAATGACGGCGGTCAGCGCCCCGAGCGCGACCGAGCGCAGGAATATCATCGGGAAGATGAGCACCCCGGCCACGCACACCACGATGATGGTCGCCGAGAACATGATCGTCCGCCCCGCCGTCGAAACCGCCATGCGCACAGCGGATTCGGCGGATCTACCCTGCGCGATCTCCTCCCGGAACCTGCTCACCATGAACAATCCGTAGTCGATCGCCAACCCGAGCCCGATCAATGAGATGACCGCATCGGCGAATTGGTGCACCGGCATGAACAGCGTGAGCAGCTTCATCACGCCCCAGGCCCCCGCGATGGTGAGCCCGCCGATAATGAGCGGCAGTGCCGCCGCGACCGCGCCGCCGAAGACGAAGAACAGCACGACCGCGACCAATGGCAGTGCGATCAGATGCATGCGCGCGATATCGGCCTGCATGGTCAGGCCGACGGCGTCGGCCACCGCCACCCGTCCGGCGATCCGCACCTGGAGTCCGGGAATCGCGAGTTCGTCCTTGATCCGGTGGTAGAAGTCGACGCTGTCCTGATCGCCGGTGCCCTGTAGCCCGATACTCAGGAAGGCCCGCGTCTTGGATTCGTCGATGAAGCGCGTCTTGCCCAGACTGCCGTTCCAGTAGCCGCTGACATCCTTGATCTGAGTTCGATAGTCGTTCAACAGCTTCCGGGTCAGGTCCCGGCCCGCGGCCTCGAGATCCGGATCGGTGATATGTCTGCCGGGCGGTGCGGTGTAGAGCGCGATGACATCGCCGTCGAAATCGCGGCCGAAGGTGTCATCGGCCAATTCGGTGCCCGCCACCGATTCACTGGAATCGTCGAAGAAGCCCTTGGCGGTCAGCCGATCCTGGTATCCGAACCCGTACAGCCCCGAAATCCCCATCAGCACAACGAATATCGCGATCACGGTGTATCGAGCGTGGTAAGTCCAGCGCCCCAGCCATCCGAACACGAGTGGATCTCCCCTCCGGTGCTCGCGCTCAGGAGGCGCAGGCGGGTGACTTGTAATCGGTCTGGGCCAGGATTCCGCAGATCTCGCTGACCGGAATCTTCCACTCGCCGTTGGCCGGCGACAGATTCAGCGGTGCGGAGCGGCGATTGCCATTGCCGTCCTTGTCCAGCCAGAACTCGGCCTCGAGCACATCGCCGTTGAGTACCACCGAACCGGTCACCACACCGAATTTCGCATTCGGGTTCTCGGACATGGCCTTCTGCAATTCGGGCAGGTCATTGCGGAATTTCTCACCGCCCGCCACGATCGAGAGCCGTTGATCGTCGGTGACCTGGCGGCCTTTGCCGAACAGGTCCTGCAGGCGGGTGTCGAGCTGATCAGCGGTGAGTGGATCCGGGATCTTGCCCTTGGCGGTGGTGGCGGCCGTGCCGGTGGGCGCGACGGTAATGGTGACATCGCTGCTGCGCACGTTTCCGGAACCGCATCCGGCAAGTGTCACGGACAGTGCGAACAGGATCACCGCCGGTGAGTTTGCCTTTGCCATAGTGATTTTCATGTCCCCTCCACTGTGACCGTGCTCGCATCTTGCACTTCGATGCGTCGTTAGTCACAGTATGCTAACAACTGTCTCAGTCGGTAGTGATGATTTTGTGAGGAGGGGCCCGTGGGCAGATTGCGCAGGCCGCGCGAATCGGCAGTCGCATATGCCTCGGGCTTGATGGTGGCGGCGGTGCTCATCGCCGCCGGAAGCGGTGCGGCACTGTGGTTCCGGAGCCATCTGGGCGCACCGCCGCCGATTGTCGTGGTGGCCGGAACCACGCCGGTGACCACCACCTCGATCGTGCCCGGCACGCGCGCGGTGACCACCACGCCCAAGCCTGTCGCACCGCCCGAGGCGATTCCTCCGCAGCTCCCCGATGCCGCTGCCTATACCGCGGCGCCGTCGAGCGCACTGCCGAACTTCGTCAATCGCAGTGCCGATCACTACGGCTGGTACAGCGGTGACGGCGTCTCCGCGCGCTGCGACGAGTGGACCCGGGCCACCGCGGTGGGCAGTACGGCGGACACGCTGTTCGTGGTGTGCGGATCTCTGTTCAAGGCATTCGAATTGGCGACCGGTACGCCGATTCGCCTCGGGGTCGTCGCGCGCTCGGGTGGCTGGTCCGGCTCCGGTCCCGGCATATCCATCGATCTGACCCAGAGTGTGCTCACCATTGTGCGCGACGGCGGAAATCCCGCTGTTCAGCCGATGGTCGAGTGGTGGATGCCGTAGCGCGCCACCGAATTTCGCAAATCGCGGACAGCGTGGTCCGTTCTGACTATATTGTCTCAGACGGTGGCGGGGAGGTTTCACCTATGCGGACTGTGCAAAGTGCGGAGCAGGCGGACGAAGAGGAATCGGTGCCGGAACCCTCATTCCGGGAATCGGTTCCACCCGTACTGCGACCCATAGTGAATTTGGTGCTGTGGGCGTGGAATACGCTGCTCGGCTCGATCGGCACCTTCGGCAGACTGGTGCTGCTGGCCGTGGATTCGTGTTACGGCCTGGTGCGCGACGTGCTCAAACTCAATCATCCCTGGCGCGAAACCCTTACCCAGGCGTGGTTCATGATGAGCGTGGCCGGCTGGCCCGCCATTCTCATCTCGGTACCGCTCGGCGCGATCATCCAGATTCAAGCCGGATCGCTCGCCGCGCAGGTCGGGGCCACCTCGCAAGCCGGAGCCGCGGGTGGCCTCGGCGTGATTCGGCAAGCGGCGCCGATGATTTCGGGAATTCTCATGGGCGGTGCGGTGGGGGCCGCGGTCGCCGCCGATCTGGGTGCGCGCAAGATTCGCGAGGAGATCGACGCGATTCGCACCCTGGGTATCAATCCCAATCACCGCCTGGTCGCGCCGCGGCTCGCGGCGATGTTCATCGTCGGCCCGCTGATGTGCATTCTCGTGGTGTTCGTCGGCATGTCGACCATCTACATGATGACCTTGATACAGGGCGGTGTGCCCGGGGCCTTCTTCAATTCCTTCGCGGCCTTCGCCAGCACCACCGATCTCATCATCGCGATTATCAAAACAGTCATTTTCGGAATTCTCGTGGTGCTGGTGGCGAGCCAGCGCGGATTCGAGGCCTCCGGCGGTCCCAAGGGTGTGGCCGATTGCGTCAATGCCACCGTCGTGCTCGGCGTCATGACCACATTCGCGGCGAATGTGCTCATCACCCAGCTGCTGACGATCTGGTTTCCGGAGAATTTGGGGATCTGAATGGTGCTTCCGTCGAAATACCGTGCACTGGGCGAACGTTCGTTCCGCCGCGCGGGCGATACCCTCACCCCGATCGTGGGCCTGGGACATCAATTCGCGTTCGCCTTTCACGTGCTCAAGGCCGTTCCGCGCACCCTGCATCGGTATCGCCGTCAGATCGGCGTGGTCTTCATGGATATCGGCTGGGGCAATGGGCGGGTCATCGTGGGCGGCGGCACCGTCGGGGTGGTGCTCTTCATGGGCATGATGTCCGGCGCGGTCATCGGCATCGAGGCGTTCCGGCTGCTGGATATGCTGGCCATGGGACCGCTCACCGGTTTCATCTCCTCGTTCGCCAACACCCGTGAACTCGCACCGCTCATCGCCGCCATTGCCTTTGCGGCACAGGCGGGTTGCCGCATCACCGCCGAAATCGGTTCCATGCGAATCTCGGAGGAGATCGACGCGCTGGAAGCCACCGCGGTGGAACCGATTCCCTTCGTGGTCACCACCCGGGTCATCGCCGGGGTGCTGATCGTCGTCCCGGTGTATCTGGCGTCGCTGGCGGCGAGCTACTTCGCGACGGCCTTCTTCATCAAGGTGGTGCACGGTCAGGCGGGCGGCACCTACGACCACTACTTCCAGGCGTTCCTGAACCCGAAGGACATCTTCCTATCGCTGTTCAAGGCAATCGTTTTCGTCGTCGTGGTCATCCTGGTGCACTCCTACTACGGCTTCTACGCCTCGGGCGGACCGGAGGGCGTCGGGGTCGCCTCCGGGCGGGCCATTCGCGCCAGCCTGGTGCTCATCATCGTGCTGGATCTGATGCTCACCACGGCGCTGTGGGGCATGTTCGTCAGCGATATTCGAATTACGGGATAGTCCATGGGAACAGCTAGGTTTCAGGCCATCAACGGCCGCGGTCCCAAGACCTGGCAGCTACTGCTCACCGGACTGGTGGGCGGTGCGGTGCTGGTCGTGATCTCACTCCTCTTCACCACCTACATCAAGGGCGGATTCACCCCGGCCTTCACCGTCAATATCGAGGCACAGCAGGTCGGCGAGGGCATTGTCGAGGGCTCGGACGTGAAGATGGACGGGCTGCGCATCGGTCAGGTCGCGCAGATCGAAAGTCGCGGTGCGGAAAGCCAATTCGTCAAACTGTCGGTGACGCCGGAGAACGCGAAGTTCCTCGCCGACAATGTGCGAGCCCGGTTCGTCTCCTCCAATTCGCTGGGCATGACCGCGCTCGAGCTGTACTACCTCGGCCCGCGCGGTAAACCGCTGCGCGACGGCGCGACCATCACACTGCCGAAGGATTCGCAGACGGTCACCGTCACCTCGGTGGTCCGGCTCGTGGGCGATGAGATCAGCAAGGTCGATTCCGGTCCGGTCGGGCGGATCGGGAGCGTGCTCGATTTCGACGGCAGCGCCGAGGGCATCGGCAAGATGATCGCCACCGCCATCGATATCGGGCGCATCAAGGTCGGCGATGACATTCTCATCGGCGTCGATCCGCGGCCGGCGCTGCGCGATGCCGCAAGCGGCACAAAGGATTTGACGAACGTGGCGCGCGGTGCGCTGGAGATCTTCCGGGCGCAGTCCGACCGCCTGGCCTTTCTGACCGAACGGCATGAGGATCTCGAGGCGATCTCCAGTTTCATCGGGAAGGTGATCGGCGATCTCATCAGGATCTTCCCGCAGCCGGGTCTCACCCAGGTCATCGACGCCATTGTGAGCGTGCTGAGCCCGATCTCCAATGCCGCGGGCGGACTCACCAGCTTCTATACCCGGCTTCCGCAGTTGCTCGAGCAGGTCGACAGGGCCTTCGTCGCCAATCCGGATGGGACGGTCTCACTTCAGGTGCAACTCTTGCTCGCCGGGCTGCCGTATCTCGGCGGCGACCCCAAGGTGGTGGCGGCCGGTCCGCAGACCGTGCCCGCCGGGCCATCGCTCATTCCGGGTCTGCCGCAGATTCCCGGACTGCCGATTCCGCCGGGTCTGTTCGGCACGCCTGCTCCGGGCGGTGATCGATGAAATCGGTTCGCTCGGCGAGCATTCGGCTCATCATCGTCGGACTGGTCATCGCGGTCATGGGCGCGATGATCTGGACCGCATTGCAGACACCGGTCAAAGCGCAGGTGCACAGTTATGCCGCGCACATCTCCGATGTCTCAGGGCTCAAGAAGGGGTCCGATGTGCGGATGGCGGGGGTGCAGGTCGGCAAGGTCACCGATATCGCGCTCGACGGCACGGTCGCCTACGTGGAATTCACCGTCGCCGACGGACAGCAGGTGTACGACAACACCGAGGTCGCCGTGCTGTTCGCCTCCCTCGTCGGTGACCGGTATCTGGCGGTGCAGCAGAAAGTCGCGCCCGGCAACAGGATTGCGCCGGGCTCGCTGATTCCCATCGCGCGCACGCACGGATCCTTCGATATCTCGGAGCTTTTCGACGCGGTCCGGCCGATCTTCGACACCCTGTCCTCCGGTTCGGTCGACAAATTCCTGGAGAACCTGCTGCTGGTGGTGTCCGGTGACGGGCGCGGGCTGGGACCGGTCATGGACAGCCTGAACCAGGTCATCGCGGTGGCGGCCGATCAGGAACCGGTGGTGACGCTGCTCGCGGACAATCTGTCCGGACTGCTGAATCGCTTTGCGGGCCAATCGCCCAAAATCGATTCGATGATCGACCAGGTGCTCGATGTGGTCGATCAGCTCTACGCCCGGCTGGACACCTTGAAAAGCCTGATAGACCGCGCTATTCCGGGCCTGAACGCGGCGGTGCCGCTGCTCGATCGGTTCGCCGGGATCTACTACGACAACTTTCCGGGTATGGATCGGCTCTACAACACCCTGCTTGGGCCGGACATGGTCAGCTTCATCCGGCAGACGCTGGCCGCGGTACCGCTAGCGGCGCAGACGCTCAACAGCCTGACGCTGGAACCGACATCGGGGGACACCTGGAGTTGCCTGAGCGGGCTGCCGATTCCGGCCACCATCCTCATGGGCATCGATCGAATGGCGGGCTGCAAATGAATCGGCCATCCCTCCCGGCGGCGCTGACGCGACTGTCCGTACCGCGAATCAGGCTGCCGCGCTTGATCGTTCGCAGTGCCGACGCGCAGTCCAAGTTCGAATTCCGGATCGGCGTCGCCGCCATTCTGGTGACGGTCGGCGCGCTCGTCGCCGCCGTCGGAGCCTTCGTGATTCCCTTCGGGGAGACCGTGTATCGCGCGGAGTTCAAGAGTTCCGGTGATGTGCGCAGCGGTGACGATGTCCGCGTCGCGGGCATCTCACTGGGCAAGGTGCGCTCGGTGACCCTGGTCGGCGATCACGCCGAGATCGCCTTCGGCCTGGACAGCAAGGTGCGGGTCGGCCTCGATACCCGGATCGCGGTCAAACTGCTCACCCCGATCGGCGGGCGATACGTCTCGGTGGAACCGGCCGGACCGGGCACTGCGGCGGGCAAGATCATTCCGCGCGAGCACACCCGGACGCCCTACGATCTGACCGCCGCCATGGAGGAGGTCACGCCCTCGCTGGCCGCCCTGGATGTCGGCAAACTGCGCGAGACCATCGCCAAACTCTCCGGCGCCTTCGAACAGCAACCCCAGGCGCTCAACGGCATTCTGAACAACGTCAACAAGCTGTCGGCCATTGTCGTACAGCGGCGCACCGAATTCTCCCGGGCTCTGGACGTGGCCAAGGAATACCTCGAAACGCTGATGAACAAGGTGGATCGCCTCCAGCTCGCCGGTACCCATCTGCTCGACCTGTACCGGGTGGTCGCGGCCAACCGGGACGGGCTGGTGAATCTGGTGGCACAGATCCGGCGTGCCTTCGACCTCGTCACGCCGGTCTTCGGATTCGCGAATGATCAACTGGGACCGGCCCTCGAACCGCTCTACGACTCCATCGACAAGAGCGTCGCGGACCTGGTGCACAACAAGGACGCGCTCGCGGGCATGAACCAGAACCTGGCGCGACTGCTGGAGTGGTTCGCCAAGAACAGCGACAACCCGTACGTCCGCGTCGATCAGTCGGGGGCCACCATCACCGATACGCCGCTGTGCCCGGCCGGAAAGCCGGGGTGCTGACCATGCGAAATCCACTGGGGCTCTTGCACGGTCGCTATGTACCGCGCACCCGCAGGGCACGCATCGGGGCCGGGGTGCTCGTGGTCGCGCTGGTCATGGGTCTGGTGGTGGCGGTTACCGGGAAGCAGTACTACGACAGCACGCGTGCCCCGCTCGCCATCTGCGCGGATTTCCGGGACGCGGTCGGGCTCTACAAGGGCAATAAGGTCACCATGCTCGGTATCCAGGTCGGCACCATCACCGATATCGAACCGCGGGCCGAGGGCGTGCGGGTGCGGATGACGGTGGATCGCAAGCTGCGATTGCCGCAGCAGCTGGGCGCGGTCACCATCGCAAATTCGATCGTCACCGATCGTCGCGTCGAGCTCGGACCGGCCTACAGCGGCGGCGGCACTTTCGACTATCGCGGCTGTATTCCCGTCGAGCGCACCAAGACTCCGGTCGGATTCACCGAGGCGATGCGGGCGGTGGCGAACCTGTCCGAGGATCTCACCGGGAAACCGCACGACGCTCCGCAACAGGAGAAGGAACCCAATGTGCTGGGTGATTCGCTCGGGAAGATCGCCCAGCAGGTGCAGGACAGCGCCGTGCCCTTGAACGGGGCCATTCGCAATATCTCCGATATCCTCGGCGATTCCGCGGCCGGGGCGAACTACATGATGGGCGCGATTCTCAAGGAGTTCCGCAAGGTCGGTGAGAATCTCGACCAGGGCGTCAGCGATGGCACCTTCGTCCTCGACGCGACCACCGATGTCGTCAATATCGTCAATCGCATCGGGCCCGATCTGGTGCGCATCATCTCCGATATCGCGGTGTGGGTGCCGCCGCTGGCCAACCTGCTGGTCTACAAATGGCTCAAGGTGATCATGCTCGGACTGGATGGTGTCATGCCGGTCATATTCCAAATCCTCGGCCACACACAGAATTTCGTGGATCTGCTGAAGGATGTGCCACCGGCGCTACAGGGCGCGGCGAAGCTGTTCGACCAGAACCTGGGCGCGGGACGGCTGCAATATGTGCCGCCGAGTCTGCGCATCGATTCGGATATGGCGCGCGATATCTGCACCGTGGCCAAACCCTGGTACGCACCGTGTGATCGGGCCTTCGCGCCGGGGGAGACCGTCGATCTGGGGCTGGTGCAGCTGGTGCTGTCCGCGGCCGGTGGGAGGTGAGCGCGATGCGCGGAAAGTATTGGCGTGCGGTCATTCTCGGGGTACTCACGATGCTGGCGGTGACCGGTTGTGCGGTTCGCCCGCTGGATATGCCGCTGCCGGGAACGCGCTACGGTAAGCCGACCTATCAGGTGCGGGTCGAATTCGGCAATGTGCTGTCGCTGCCGCTCAAGACCAAGGTGGAATTGAACGGCGCGCAGGTCGGCATCGTCGAATCCGTCACCGTGCGACCGCGTCCCGACGCCCAGGTGCCGGAACTGCCCGCTGATCAGCAGCCGTACTACCAGCCCACCGCGGTGCTGGCCATCGATCGGAATGTGCTGCTGCCCTTGGAAACCCGGGTGGAGATGGCGCAGCAGACGCTGCTCGGCGATACCTTCGTCAAACTCAGTATCCCGGAACACAATTCGGGACGAATGCTGGGTCAGGGCGGTGTCATCCCGATCACCCAGACCAAACAGACCACCAGCGTCGAGCAGTACATGACCGCGGTGGTCGGCTGGGTCACCGGCGGCAATATCCCATTCGTGCAGAGCTTCGTATCCAGTGTGAATCAGGCTTTCCCGGCCGATTCCGGGGACTTCCGGGAGTTCATGTCGAAGTTCTCGGTGACCATCGAACGCGCCGGTTCGAGTACCGCGCAGCTCAGCGCGATCCTCAATAACGCCACCACGGCGCTGGACACCTTCCGGCAGGCGGAAGACGTGTGGCGCTTCGTCTTCGACCAAGCGCCGGTACTGCTTGCCGTGGTGCAGAAGGTGGTGCCCGACATCATGAGCTTCATCGAATCGCTGCGCGATCTGGCGGCGTACGCGGGCGATATCCTCGTCGACAAATCCAATCCCGCCGTCGACAATCGGGTGCGGCGCATCGATCGCTTCCTCGATGTGTGGACGCCGCTGGCGCAGGCGGTGATCGCCACGCCCAATGAGGTGCCGCGCACGCTCGCCGCCGTGGACGCGCTGCTGAACAATAAGATCGTCCCGTTTCTGTCGGCGCGCGGACTGCCGTCGCTGGTGATCACCGATATCGCGCCGCGCACCGCGCCGGAACTGCTCACCGGGGATCCCGAAGCCGACGCGCGCATTATCGCGGCCAATGAACAGGGCTTCCGCGACCGGGTGAACCCGGTCCTGAAATTGGTGGGGTTGGTGCGATGACGCGCAAAGTGCTGGTGTCGGCGCTGGCCATGGTGCTGCTGGCGGTCAGTGCCACGCTGTATCTCACCTACGGGGTCTTCGGATTCCGCCCGGGTGCGCGGACCTATTCGCTCTCGGTGCTGCTGCCGAGTTCCGGTGGGCTCATGCAGACCTCGCCGGTGACCCTGAACGGACTCCAGGTCGGCAAGGTCGTCACCCTCGCCAAGGCCGAAGGCGGTGTGCTGGCGCGGCTTTCGGTGAAAGCCGACTATTCCATCGCCATGGACTCCGTGGTGACGGTGGCGAACCTGTCCGCCGTCGGTGAGCAGTACATCAACTTCGCGCCCAAATCCGAACGGGGACCGTACTTTCCGGATGGCGGCGTGGTGCCCGCGGCGCAGGTGGTGCAACCGCTCACCATCGCGCGGGCGCTGGGCGGCGTGCAATCGGTGATGGCGCAGATCGATCCGGCCACCATCAACACCATCCTCCAGGGCGCCGATGTGGCCATTCGCGATGTCGGGCCCAGTATCGAGAAGCTGGTCGACTCGGGCAGCATGTTCGCCACCACGCTGCGGCAGAATCGCGAACTCATCCAGCGGCTGGTCGGATTCCTGGCCGGGGCGGCCGACGAATCCTCCGGGGAGAAGCTGGAATTGCTGCGGTCGAGCGCGGACCGGCTGGCCCACACGCTGCTGCCGGAGCTGCCGGTACTGCTCGATCAGCTGATCAGCATCACCGAGGAAAGCGGTGGGCGGCAGGTGATTCAGTTCATTCCACTCGGACAGCGGCTGATGGCGTATCTGACCACGCTCATCGGCAAGGGCGGACCGGCGCTCGAGGTATTGCGGCCCTATCTGTTCGACCCGGTGCAGGACTCGTACGTGGATCTGGGCAAGACCATGGACGGGCTACTCGCCGCCTTCCCGGACGGCAAGGGCTTCCGGGTGCTCGTCGATATACCGCACTAGGGGGTGCCGATGCGTTCACGCTGGAAACTATGGAGCGACAGGGGAATTCCGATCCCGATCCTCGGACTGGTGGCCGCACTGCTGGCGGTGGCCACCACGGTGGGGGTGATGTCGTACCGGAACTGGGATCTGTCCGGCCGGAACGATGCGCTCGAGAGCACGCTCGCCGACTATCGGCGCAAGGAAGCCGACTGCACCGCCGCCATCAAGGCCGGCACCGATTTCCTGCTGGCGGCCAATAACTTCGACTACCGCAAGCCCGATGAATGGACCGCGAAGATGGCTGCCCTCACCGCCGGTCCGGTGCACGACTATTTCGCCACTCCCAAAGTGGCGCAGGACAATACCGACTTGATCAAGGCCGGAAAACTGCGCAAGACCGCCACCGTCTCCGATGCGGCCTGCACGGCGCAGCAGGGCGGCGCGGTACGGGTGATCGCGCAGATCGACGAGAGCACGCAGAATTTCCAGACACCCGATCCGGTGAAGACGACTTCCGCCGTATGGGTGCAGCTTTCGCGCGACAGCGGCAGCTGGAAGGCCGTCGATTCCGGGCGCGGGGATCAGGCGCTGCGCGGGGATCTGGCCGCCACCCAGCCACCGGTCGCCCCCACCACCGCACAGCCGAGATAGGAGACCGACACCATGTGCGCGACAACGAAGAAGCCGGTCCGGCAACGATCCTGGCGCGACCGGCGCATAGCCCTGACCGAACGGCGCGTGCTCACCGCCCTCGCCGCCGCGGCCATCACGCTGGGCGGCAGCGCGGCGACCTGCGGCTACTTCGCGCTCGCGCGCGATGACGCCGCCGATCAGGTCAGCGCCGCCCAGGCGCACACCACCGATCGCGATGCCGCCACCAAAGCCGGATCGGACTTCCTCACCACCATGTTCACCGTCAACGACGGCAGCCTGGGTCGCTGGGACAGCGCGGTACTGGCGACCACCACCGACTCCATGCACGACCAACTCGGCCAATGGCGCACCGTGCTCGACAAACTGGTCAAGGCCCACCTCGAAATGGCAAGCACCGTAAAGGATATCGGCGTCGTCTCCCAGAACGGCGACGCACTGACCCTGCTCGCGGTCATCGAATCCACCGGCCGCACCGACCCGGACGTCAAGGAACCCGGCACCACCTACAGCTCGGCCCTGATCGACCTCCGCAAAATCGACAACACCTGGAAGATCTCCGGCTACGGCCCCGCAGGCGGCCTCCCACCCGCGGCCCCGACACCACCGGCCCCCACCCCTGACCAGAAGCCGCGCTGAGGCGAAGGAACGAATTCCATGAGCGCAGAGAAGAAGGACACACCGGTGGTCCCTGGCGAACTCGCCGTTCAGGCCGAGCCGACTCCGGCGGGCGAGTTGGAGGTTGCTGCCGATCCGGCGGGTGCGGCTGGGCATGCCGACGACGTCACCGCCGCCGAGAAGTCCGGCCTGGTTTCGGGGGTATCGGCTGCGCCGCATGATGATTCCGGGCGCGCGGCGTCAGTTGAGGATGCTGCCGAGGTTGGCAGCGGTGCAGTGTCCGTGGAGGCGGCGGGGCGCGCTCTATCCGGGCGTGCGCGGATTCGCATCGGAGATCGGGTTGGTTTCCCCGCCGTCGTCGGTGTCGCGGTGGCGGTGCTGCTATTGAGCGGTGGATTGGGTTTCGGCGCATGGCATTTCGCCGATGCGCGCGATGGGCTGCGGCATGGTGTCGCCGCGGCGGATGGGCAGGCGGCGGATCGGGCTGCGGCGCTGAAGGTCGGCGGTGATTTCCTGGCCACGGCCTACACGGTGGACGCGGTGAACGATAAGGGGATGGCCAAATGGAATGCGGCCATGACCGGTGCCACCACCGACACTCTGAAGGAGCAGGTGCGGCAGACCAAGGCGCTGTTGAGTCTGCTCGCGGAGTCCGATGCGAGCATGACCGGGGTGGTGTCCGATGCGGCGGTGATCAGCCAGAACGACACCCTGATCCGGATGCTCGCGGTGGTGAAGCTGACCGGCAAAGCGCCCGGGCAGGACGCTCCCACCACCGGGTCCGTCACCGAGTACGTCGACCTGATGAAGGTGGGCGGCCAATGGAAGGTGTTCGGGTACAAGGACATCGGCAGTAAGGCCGGTGCGGGTCAGGACGGTGCGCTGGCCGGGCTGCCCGCTGTGCAGCCGGGTCCGGCCAAGTAGGAGCTACGCGAGCGGCGTTCGATGAAATGCCGCTGGCAAATATTTCTCCAGCTCCTCGACCAACTGTCTCAGACAATGTACTCTGGCGGCAGTGTCCGGCTCCGCCGGGTGCGTTCATCGTGGAGGAGTTATTGATGACCGCGCAGACCAGGAACGCCGGAGGCGATCACACCTCTGATTCGGTCACCATAGAATTGCGCGGGCCCGCGAGTCTGCCGTTGCGCATCGCACATCCGCTGTCCTACAACACACTTCGGCGTGGAGTGAACGGGCTCGTGTGGTTGAGCCGCCTGCGGCCGGTGCACGGGCGGACCGCGATTTTCGCACCCGTCGAGCTCGCCGATCCGCTGGCGCGGGTGCTGGTTCCGCCACGCGGGACCCGGCGGCGGGCTGTCGCGTTCGACCGATTCCGCGCCGAATGGGTGTGGAATGCCAATACCGTTGACCCGCAGCGTGTTCAGGACGCCGCCATCCTCTACTTCCACGGCGGCGTCTTCATCGCGGGCGGGCTCAATTCCCATCGCCGGATCGTGGCGCGCATTGCCCGCGAGAGCGGTATGCCGCTGCTGAATGTGGATTACCGGCAGATGCCGTGGGCGCACCTGACCGAGACCATCGAGGACGCGGTCCGCGCGTACCAGTACCTACTCGACGAAGGATTCGAGCCCGAACGCATTATCTTCGCCGGGGATTCCGCCGGCGGCGGGCTGGCCTTCACCACCGCGCTGGAGGCGCGCAATCGCGGGCTGCCCATCCCGGGCGGCATCGTCGCCATCGCCCCGTGGGCGAATCTGGACTCCACCGATAAGCTCACGCACCCGAATAATGCGATCGACCCGTTGCTTTCGGCCGAGGCGCTGGCGATTCCCGCCGCCTGGGGTATCGCGGTGGACGGCAAACTGGACCCGATGCTGTCACCGGTGAATCGCGATTTCACCGGACTGCCGCCGGTGCTCATCCAGGTCGGTTCCACCGAGGTATTGCGCGCCGACGCCGATCAACTCGCGCAATGCTGTGCCGATGCGGGCGTGGAATGCCGGGTTCAAGTGTGGGACAAAGCTATTCACGTATTCCACGCGGCCGCCGATATTCTCCCCGACGCCCGCGCCGCGATCCGCGAGATCGGCGAATTCAATCAGCGCGTCGTGCACGGTGAGGTATCCGCCTGGCTCGCCCCGCGACCGCGCCTGCGCGATCGGATACTTCGACGCCGTATGGCTACATAACGGTCGTCTTGTTCGCCGCACCTGGCGCGCCCGCCCGATCCGGGTAGGCTCGCGGACAAGGGATTCGGCCGTCAACGGGAAAAGACAGGACCACGACCGTGGGCAAATCCATGACACCTCAGGATCTATTGCGCGAACTCGAGCCGGTGGCGGAGGACAATCTGAACCGGCACCTATCGGTGGCCAAACCCTGGCATCCCCACGATTTCGTGCCGTGGGACGAAGGCCGTAATTTCGCCGCCATGGGCGGAATCGATTGGGATCCCGACCAATCCAAGCTGAGCCCGCTCGCACGCGCCGCCATGATCACCAACCTGCTCACCGAGGACAATCTGCCCTCCTACCACCGGTTGATCTCCGATTCCTTCTCCCGCGACCGCGCCTGGCGCACCTGGGTGGATCGCTGGACCGCCGAGGAGAACCGGCACGGCATCGCCATCCGCGACTATCTGGTCGTCACCCGCGGCGTCGACCCGGTCGCCCTGGAGAACGCCCGCATGATCTGCATGGGTCAGGGCGTCGACGACCCCACCGGCACCGGTGACCACAGTGTCCTCCCCGGCGTCGCCTATGTGACCTTCCAAGAGCTGGCCACCCGGGTCTCACATCGCAATACCGGCAAGGTCTGCGATGACCCCATCGCCGATCGCCTGCTCGCACGCATCGCCACCGATGAGAACCTGCACATGGTCTTCTACCGCAATATCTGCGCCGCGGCCCTGGACCTGGTCCCCGACGACGCCCTCGAAGCCATCTCGGCGGTCATCCTCAACTTCAAAATGCCCGGCGCGGGCATGCCCGACTTCCGCCGCAACAGCGTTCTGCTCGCCAAACACGGCATCTACGACCTCCGCCAGCACCTGGACGAGGTCCTCCTCCCGGTCCTGCGCAAGTGGAACATCTTCGACCGCACCGACTTCACCCCCCGCGGCGACCGCATTCGCGACGACCTGGCCGCCCACCTCGACCAACTGGCCAAGGACGTCCTCCGCTTCGAAGAACAGCGCGACCGCTCCCTGGCCCGCGAAGCCGCCCGCCGCGCCCGCGAGTCCGTCTAGCGTCACCCGACCCGCGATCTCCCCCCTCGTCATCCCGGCATGCTTTTGGCCGGGATCCACACGCACGCATCGATCACCTTCTCGACCGAAGAACCTCCATCGCCGCGCCCTGTGGATGGCGAACTGGTTATCCACATAATCGGTTTCGCGAGTCCGCGTATGCGGTTCGAGTCCTAGTGTTGAGCTTCGACGAAGGGGAGCTCATGGGGGATCTACTGCGCGCCGACCTGGACGCACTGCGCGCCATGGCAGCCGCCGTCCGGGTGGAGGCCGAGACCATCGCCGCGATCGATCCGGTCGATCTGATCGCGAAAGTCGGCCCGGCCATGCCGAATTCCGCTATCGGCACGGCAGCCGCTGGAGCGGGTGCGCCGATCGCGGCCGCGCTGCGTGAACTCGCCGAACGCTTGACCGCACTATCGGGCGTGGTCGAACACGGCGTGAAGTCCTACGAGGAGGTGGACGCCGCGCTAGGAGCTCAGCTCGACAGCTATATGCGCGGGTCGTCCTAACCAGTTCGCCCATTCGGCCGGAGTTCACCGACAGGCGCTGTGGCGGTGAGGAGGGGAGGGACTTGGTTCGAGCTACGATGTCGCAGGTGCGGGGTTGGCAGCCAGATGCTGCCGGGGTGGCGAGTGATGCCGTGGTCGAGGCGAATCTGCGGTTCGTCGCAGCCATGCGCGAGGTCGGGCGACAGGTTGATGCGACTGTGCTCGGGTGGCGGGGAGCGGCGGCCACCGCGGGGGAGCTGCGCGCACTCGGGGCGCAGCTGACGGCGAATCATATCGGTGCGGCCGTCGCCGATATCGCCGATGCGCTCGCCGACGCCGCCGCGCTCGCACATGTCTGCGCGCTGGTTCGCGAGATCGAGAGCGATGCCGTCGCCAACGGCTGCGTAGTCGATGAGGACGGACGCGTCATCGCGCCGAAGGCTGATACCGGTAATGCCGCGTTGGATCTCGTCTTGCAGGCGTGCTTCGAGGCGAAGGCGGCGGCGCTGCACGCTCGGCTGACGCCATTGCTCGATCTGGCGGGGGAGACCGATGCGCGGGTCGGGGCTCGGCTCGCCGCCGCGGTGTCGGCTTTGGTCGCGCTGGGCACCGATCCGCAGGGCGGGCCGATGGATCAGCGGGTGCGATCGATCCTCGACGGGAACGCTTTCCTGCCCGATAATCCGAAAGCCCTTGCGGAGCTGTGGGATTCACTCTCACCCGCTGACCAGGACGCGCTGTTCGCGTTCGATCCGCTGATCGGGAATCGGGACGGGCTGCCCGCGGTGGCGCGCGATTTCTACAACCGCGTCGATCTGGACCGATTGCGCACCGCCGCGACGGCCGAACTGAGCGCACTCGACGCCCTGCATCCGGGCTGGGCCGACCGCACGAACCTTCCCGATACCGCCCACGACTGGCATGTGCTGTGGCGCTGGGAGGAGCAACGGCAGCTGGTCCGCGCCCGGCTCGCGGACTACACGGCGGTGACCGTCGCCGCCGCGCACACCGAATCCGGCGGCCCGCCAAGGTTTCTGCTCGGCGTCGACACTCGCGGACAGGGCGCGATAGCCCTGAACAATCCCGACGCCGCGAGCAATATCGCGACCTTCGTACCCGGCACCGCGTCACCGCTGTCGGGTATCGGCACGGGGGTGGGCCGGGCGCGAGCGCTGCTCGAGGCGGCGGGCCGAGCCGACAGGTCGGCGCGCACTTCGGTCATCGCCTGGTACGGCTATGCCGCGCCGCCCGTACTCGGCAGCGCGCTCGACGACGGCTATGCCGAGGACGGTGCGCCCGCGCTGGATCAATTCGAGAACGGCTTGCGTGTGACGCATGCCGCGATGCCGTCCAATAACACCGTTGTCGGGCACAGCTACGGCAGTACGTTAATTGGTGTGGCCGCCAGTCACGGCAATTCCATCGCGGCCGACAATCTGATCTTCGTGGGCAGTCCGGGCGTGGAAGTCGATCGCGCCGTCGAATTGCGTTTGGACGGCATCGATCCCGCGCACAATCGCGCGCACGTCTTCGCCACAGCCGATCCGGCCGACCCGATCCCGAAACTCGGGCATTTCATCCACGGCACGGATCCGACCGATCCCGATTTCGGCGCAACGGTTTTCGGCTCCTCGGGTGCGACGCTCGACCTGCCGCTACTACGCGAACTCCCGATCGATCCCTGGGCGCACGGCAACTATTGGGATACCGCGAATCCGGCATTGCGCACGCAGGGCGAAATCATTGCGGGCCGCTATCGCCCCTGATCGCCGCTGACCGCAAACACCGTCCCGCGGAGTGCGCAAATGGGTTGCGGGTACATAGCGGAGGTGCGAGTAAAGCATGAATTGGCCAGCTGACCAACTTGGTTTGAAACGGTTGGGTTCATGCTAGGGTTCCCGGCAGTACAGGCGGGAAATCGGAGACAAATGCGCACCGAGGACATCAACAGGAAGTTCAAACTGCATGACGAGCGCAGGCTTGCCGCGCAACTTCCGGAGCAGTTGCAGGGTCTTGATGTGGTCGGTTTTGTCAGGGTCGACGAGTTTCCGGCAGAGTTGCTGAACTCCTTCGGGGAGTTCGCCGCGGCCACCGTCGAGCCGTTCACCCGGATCTACCGCAATGCCCAGCCCAATCGCATCGACGCCTGGTTGCTGGAGTTGCTGCGCCTGGGCCGGATCGGCGATCGCTTCTTCCTGCGCACCGGACTCGAGTACTTCCCCTGGGCGGATTGCCGGGTACTGGACCACCGCTGGCTGGAATCGCTGCGCCGGGTGATCGGCCCGAATCAGGGCTTCATCTCCCAGGACAAGACCTCGGCCGCCATGACCATCGGCGCACAGTACGAAATGCTGGGCTTCCTGCGACCGGTCCCGCCCCCGGAGGCGATCGCGCCGAGCGCCACCGAGCAGACCGTTCTGCTCTCGGCCGTTCCCGAACGGCCCGCCGACCTCGAAACCACCATGCTCATCTCGCGGGTGGAGACCTCCGCGCCGACCGAGCGCATGACTCGCGAGCCGATTCGCCCGGCCGAGGACGTATCCGCGCCCAGCGAACAGTTCTGATTCCGCGCGATTCGGCGTGCGCGTCCGGGGGTGAGTCGCGGCCGAACCGCTTTCGGCCCCACACCGTGGTTCTGGTACCAGCGGATCGCCGAATCGAAGGTGCCGGAATATGTGGACATTTCACGGCCTGCCCGTGCACGTACTGCTCGTGCACGGCATTGTCGTCCTGGTACCGCTGACCGCGGTGCTGTTGATCGTATGCGGGGTGTGGCCCGCGGCCAGGAGGCGTTTCATCTGGCCGACCGCCGCGCTCGCGGTACTGGTGACGGCGTTGACGCCGTTGACCATCGAAGCGGGGGAGTGGTTGCAGCAGCGGCTCGGTTCACCACCGCTGATCGATCAGCACGCGCACTTGGGCGGGCAGATGCTGTATTTCGTTGTCCCCCTGCTGATCACCGCGGCACTGCTGGTGCTGGTGCAGGTGCGCGAGGGACGGGGCAAACCGCTGGGACGAGCGCTGCTCGTACTCGTGGCGGTGCTCACGGTGGCGGCCGGATCGGCGGCCATGGTGCAGACCTATCGGGTCGGCGACTCGGGAGCCCGCGCGGTGTGGACCGGCGTCGGAAGTTGAATCCGTCGCATCCGAGATTGTCGTGACCCGGCGCCCGGTCTGCGGGCGGGCGCCGGGTCACGGCAACCCGGCACGGTCAGACCTTGCGGATGACCGTGACGACTTTGCCGAGAATCTGGGCGTCATTGCCCGGAATCGGCTCGAACAGCGGGTTGTGCGGCATCAGCAACACCTGGGAACCGGTGCGCTTGAAGGTCTTCACGGTGGCCTCGCCGTCGATCATGGCGGCGACGATATCGCCGTTATCGGCCACGTTCTGCTGGCGTACGACCACCCAGTCGCCATCGCAGATGGCGGCTTCGATCATGGACTGGCCGACGACCTTCAGCAGGAACAGTGAACCCTCACCGACCAATTCGCGCGGCAGCGGGAACACATCCTCCACCGCCTGCTCGGCCAGTATCGGACCACCGGCCGCGATCCGGCCCAGTACCGGCACGTAGGTGGGGATCGGGTGATCGCCCGTGCCATCCGATTCGGTGGTGACCGAACGCAACTGCGCCACACCGGAACTGGCGCGCAATGCCGTTTCGTCCAGCCCGCGCACGTCTACCGCCCGGGGTCTGTTCGGATCGCGGCGCAGATAGCCCTTGCGTTCCAGGGCGCGTAGCTGATGCGCCACCGAGGAGGTCGAAGTGAGGCCGACGGCGTCACCGATCTCCCGAATGCTGGGGGGATAACCGCGGTCGCTCACCGAGCTTCGGATGACCTCTAGCACCTTGCGCTGGCGGACGGTGAGATCCGTCCCCGTGCCGGATGTTTCGGCTCCATCCCCGATCTGGTCGGCTGGACCGTTGTCACCCTCCACAGCGCCGTGTTCGCTCACCGCCGCAGTCCTCCGTTCACCGCTGTGTCTCACCGGAATTGGCCTCCGAGGCGACTCGCGCCGCACGTCCGGAGATCTCGTGCCTCGACTGTAGACCGAGACTCGCGGCTGATCAAACATCTGTTCGACGCATGTCGCGCGAATACGCGACATTGTCGGTCGAACGTGGTAGAAATTCGAACATCAGTTCTTCGAACACATGAGCGAGTCAACCGTCCAGAGTTATACGGCAGGTCAACCCGGGAGGTTTCTTCGATGCGCACTCTGATCAGCGAATTAGACACCGTTGGAAGCGATTTCGGCTTCGACAGCATCCCCTGGGAGCTGCGCGCCGCTCGTGGTCCCGAACGCGTCGCCGCGGGGCTCGGTCTGCCCGCGGCGGACCGGCGGCCATGCCGCGCCCGGGTGCAGCCCGTCGGCCGCGCCCATGCGCGCGTCGGCCGCCCGCATATCGTGACGCGCCGTCCCGTCGGCCAATCCCGCGGTATGCATCCGCTCAATCGCGTCCAGCGCGCGCAGATCGGCTTCGCCGCGCTCGCGCTCACCGCCCTGATGACCGCGATGGCGGTCGTCGGCTTGATCGCCCTCGCGCAATTGCGCGCCGGCGAATTCGGTTCGCAGACGGCCTCGGTCGTCGATGTGGCGCCCGCGCCCGCGCACTGATCCGATGCGCCACCGCGCTCCGGATCCGGCCTGCACCACAGGGGATGGCGGTGCAGTCGCCACGAGATTGCGAGCGCGGTCGCCCCGCGATAGCCAGCCGCCCGGCGGGCGGCTGCCCCGTAATCGATAGGGAAGCCCGGCCAGTCGGTGTGGCCGGAAATGCAGATTAAAAACTGAAACGCGTTGCTACGGTGCCCCAGATGTGACACAGGCTACAGTCACGCCGGCCCCGGGTGGACCGGCGTGTATCGCAAGGGGACACCATGGCGCAGGGCACCGCCCGCACGCGGGCAGGCGTGCACGCACCACACCGACCGGACTCCGAATCCGCACGAGCCCACCGGTATTCACGCACGTCGGATCTCGTTCGAGCGTCCCTCGGTGCCCGAGCGGGGCACGCGGGTGATCATGGTCGAGGCGAGTGCGGGGATCGAGTTGATGCGATCGGCCGCGTCGATCGTGCGGGGCGGATCGTTGCAGTCGGTCGAGCCGATTCGGTGGGCCATGCCGATGGAGATATGCGAATCGCGCATGACATGCACGCTCGTCGGGTGGCCGGGCCGATCGGCAGGACCGGTTCACCTCGCCCGGGTGTGCTGTTGGCCGCGTTGATCGCGCTGGTCTTCGGGTTCGTCGCGGTTCCGGCGCAGGCCGAATCCGCGTACGCCGCATATCTGGATCTGCCGTCCGTCAATGGGGACGGTGCGGGCGGGGGTGGGTTGAATCCCGCGCTGCCGCTCGATCCGGAGGAATTGCGCGGTGCGCTCGATCAGGCTCGGGCCGCCGGGGTCGCGCCGCAGCGGTATGCGACTCTGCTGCATCAGTATTGGCTGACGGTCGCCACCCGCAATGCCGATATCGACCTGGGCGCTTGGGATCCCGCGCGCGGCGTGCCCGCGAACTCGCGAACCTTCGTACAGGTGTACGTGAATTACCTGCGGCTCAATAACGAGCATCCGGACTTCTACTGGGTCGGGCTGGCCGGGCTGGCGGGCGGATCGTTCGCCTCCGGCTTCTTCGATATGGGCGATGTGGCCAATATCGTGAGCGTCCCGGGCGTGCATCAGTTGGGCGGCGCGGTCGCCGATCTGCTGCGCGGCACGCCGGCCGAACTGCTGAATCTGCTGCCCGCCGATATCAAGACGCTCGGCACCGAGGGCGAGCGGCTCACCGCCGAGGATCTGATCTGGTACCAGACCCGGCTGATGATCATGCAGAAGCACATCTTCATCGACCAGGTGCCCATGCACGAGGCCTACGCCGCCGCGGGCCTGGCCGGGGTCGAGGAGATGTACCGCGCGGGCGTGCTGGACCAGAACGCCGTCACCGCCTGGCGTGAGATCGACCACGGTGACGCGGCCGGTCTGGCCGATGCCGCGCTGCGCATGACCGACCGCGAACAGAACCAGATCATCGCCGATCAATGGGATGTCACCTCGTCCGGGCGCGGGGTGATGGGCCGGGTCATGACCTATGTGAGCACCGTCGCGGGCAAGGCCGCCGTACCCGGCGTCCTGGCCCCGGGTGTGTTCGCGCCCACCACCATCACCGCGGGCGGTATGTCCCTGCGCACCCCGCTGCCCGATTTCAACTGGGCCGATCGCGACACGCGCTGGAACTACATCACCCACGACCTGCTGCCGCGCTATCTGGAGCTCTCCGCGAACCAGCCCATCGCGAGACCCATTCTGGCCGAACCGTTTACGGACAAACTCGCATCCGGCCGACTGCTCCGCAGGCTCCCGGATCTGCTCGGTGATCTCACCGCGCAATGGCAGCTGACCACCTGATTGCGGCCGCTCACCCGGGCGGACGCACGCCGACTTCGCCGGTCCGGGTATCCTCGAGGTTGCTGAGGAGCCCAGGCCCCGACGAAGGATCCCCCGGATGCATTGCCCGTACTGTCGTCACCCAGACTCGAGGGTGGTCGACTCGCGTGAGGCCGAAGAAGGCAGCGCCATCAGAAGGCGACGTGCCTGTCCGGAGTGTGGGCGCAGGTTCTCGACGGTCGAAACCGCGATCCTGTCGGTGGTCAAGCGCAGCGGCGTGAGCGAACCGTTCAGCCGCGAGAAGGTGGTGCGCGGTGTCCGCCGCGCCTGCCAGGGCCGCGAGGTCGATGACGACGCTCTCAACCTGCTCGCACAGCAGGTCGAGGATGCGGTGCGCGCCAAGGGCTCTCCCGAGGTGCCCAGCCATGAGGTCGGCCTGGCCATCCTCGGCCCGCTGCGCGATCTCGATGAGGTCGCCTACCTCCGCTTCGCCTCGGTGTACCGATCCTTCAGTTCCGCCGAGGATTTCGAGCAGGAGATCGCCTCGCTCCGCAAACACCGCGCCGAACACGCGGTGGGCGCGACCGCCTCCGACTGACGGATAACCCCTCCGCCACCAAACGAATTCGTGCCCACCTGCTCGAAAGCGGGTGGGCATGACCGGTTGGATATCGCCCGCGCCCGCGCGAGCCGCCGTACAGGGTTCCGATGAGCGCCCGGATACGCCACGGCGTTGGTCAGCGCTTGGCCGGGGGCCGCCGGGCGGCGTCGATGGCCTTTTCGATGCGTTTGGTGGAGACGGCGTAGGGAGTGCCGAGCTGCTGCGCGAAGAGGCTGACGCGGAGTTCCTCGATCATCCACCAGATTTCGAGGATGTCGCGGCCATTGCGGCGGCCTTCGGGGAGCAGTTCCAGCAGGCGATCGTAAGCGGCGTGCACGCGGTCCAACTCGGCCATGCCCGCGCGATCGCGATTGGCCGAGGCGGGGAGTGCTTCCAGACGCAGCCGGGCTGCTTCCAGATAGCGGGGCAGTTCGCGCAAACGCGTACTGCCCCATTCGGAGACGAAGCCGCGGAAGACCAGATCGTCGAGTTGATGGGTGACGTCCTGGGCGGCTTCGCGGTCGCGGGTGTCGGCCAGCGCCGCACGTACGCGATGCGCCTCCGCCAGGACCGGGACCACCAAACGCACTGTCTGGGCGACGGTTCCGGTGAAATTCGGGCGCACCTTGTCCACCAGCGCCTTGAACTGCTCGGGGCTGCGCACCGGACCGCCGTGCTTGGCGATCAGTTCATCGGCGGCGCAGGCACGGCAGTCCTCCAGCAGTCCGTCCAGTGAACCGTACGGATTCTGGCTCAGCGCAAGGCGATCGGTGGGCGGCAATGCCGCGGTCACCGACCGTGCCGAGGTGGGCAGCGCGTTGAGCAGCAGCGTGCGGGTACCGGTGCGCATGGCCGCGGCCTGCTCATTGGGTGAGCTGAGCACCCGCACCGCGACGCCGTCACCCTCGGAAACCAGTGCGGGATAACCGGTAATGGTCTGCCCGCCGACCTGACGGCGCACCGTCGGCTCCAGCGTGCCGAGCGATTCGGAGGTCCACACCGCGGCCGGGGCGCGCTCGGCGGCGGCGGTCGCCCGCGCCACCGATTTCGACACCTGCGGTGCGAGACGGGTTTTCAGCGCCGCGAGACTCTTGTCACGATCGACGATGGTGCCCGCGCCGTCGGTGGCGGCGAAGGTCACGCGCAGATGATCGGGCAGCGCCGCCGGATCGATATCGGCGGGCGCGATGGTGGCCGATCCGAGCCGGGACAGCTCGCGTGCCAGCCCGGTGCGCAGCGGTTCCGCGCGCGGAGTCAGCGCCGCCAGTGCGGCATTCGCGAAATCGGGTGCGGGCACGACCAGTCGGCGCAGCTGTTTGGGCAGTGTCTTGATGAGCGCGGTGGCGAGCTCCTCGCGCATACCGGGCACCAGCCAGTCGAAGCCGACCGCGCGCACATGCGCCAACTGCGGCACCGGAATGTGCACCGTCACACCGTCATCGGCATTGCCGGGCTCGAATTGATAGGTGAGCGGGAAGATCAGCTCACCCTGTCGCCAGCTGTCCGGGTACGCGGTCGGATCGAGCAGTGCCGCATCCTCATTGACCACGGTCGAGGCGGTGAAATCCAGCAGTGCCGGATCCTGCCGCTGCGCCTTGCGCCACCAACTGTCGAAATGCCGCACCGACACCACATCGGCCGGAATGCGGCCGTCGTAGAAATCGAACAGCACCTGATCGTCGACCAGGATGTCGCGCCGCCGCACCCGATGCTCCAAATCGGCCACATCGTCGAGCAATTCGCGATTCCGCTCGAAGAACTCGTGCCGCGTCTGCCATTCGCCCTGCACCAGCGCGTGCCGGATGAACAGCTCGCGCGAGAGCTCCGGATCGATCCGCCCGAAATCCACCCGCCGCTGCGTGACCAGTGGAATCCCATACAGCGTCACCCGCTCGTAGGCCAGCGCCGCACCCCGCTTGGACGACCAATGCGGTTCGGAGTAGGTGCGTTTCACCAACTCCCCGGCGAGCCGTTCGGCCCATTCGGGTTCGATCCGAGCCGCCGTCCGGCCCCACAGCCGCGACGTCTCCACCAACTCGGCCGCCATCACCCAGCGCGGTGCCTTCTTGGCCAGCGACGACCCCGGGAAGATCATGAACTTCGCATTGCGCGCGCCCAGGAACTCTCGGCTCTCGGCCTCCCGCACCCCGATATGCGACAGCATGCCCGCCAGCAACGCCTGATGAATCGACGTCACATCCCACGGCATGGCCTCATCCGCCGCGGCCGCCTGTGCCGCCAGCCGAATGGAAAGGTCGCCCCTGCCCGAGTTCGCGGAATTCTCCGCTCCCGCAGCCTTGTTCGCGGTGGTGCGTCCGCCGCCGCGGCGGTTTCTGCGGCCGCCCTCGGGGGGTCCGCCGTCGGCCTGTTCGGTGTCGTCACCGGAACGCTGTGCACCGCTTGCGGATTGGTCGCCATCGGTGGACCAGCCGAGGCCGCGGGTGATGGTGCGGAGCTGACCGTGCAGGTCCTGCCATTCGCGGATGCGCAGGTAGTGCAGGAATTCGTCGCGGCACATGCGGCGGAACTGGTTGGAGGACAGCGATTTACGCTGCTCGCCGAGGTAGTCCCAGAGCTTGAGGTACGCCAGGAAGTCCGAGCCGTCCACATTGAAGCGGGCGTGTTTGGTGTCGGCGGCCTGCTGGAATTCCACCGGGCGCTCGCGCACATCCTGAATCGACAGCGCGGCGACGATGATCAGCACTTCGGCCAGACACCCGGTGCGATTGGCCTCGACCAGCATGCGCGCCATGCGCGGATCCACCGGCAGCTGCGCCATTTCCCGGCCGATGGGCGTGAGAACCAGTCCGGCGTCCGGTATTTCGGCCCGGTCGGCCTCCTCGGTGCGCCGGGCGAGCGCGCCCAACTCCTCGAGCAGTGCGATGCCATCGCGAATCGCGCGATTGTCGGGGGCCTCCACGAACGGGAAGCTCTCGATATCGCCGAGCCCGAGCGCGGTCATCTGCAGGATGACCGCGGCCAGATTCGTGCGCAGGATCTCGGGTTCGGTGAACTGCGGGCGCGATTCGAAATCGTCCTCGGAGTACAGCCGGATCGCGATGCCGTCCGCGACACGACCGCAACGCCCCGAGCGCTGCCGCGCCGACGCCTGCGAAATCGGTTCGATGGGCAGCCGCTGCACCTTGGTGCGCATCGAGTACCGCGAAATGCGCGCCGTACCCGGGTCCACTACATAGCGAATCCCCGGCACGGTCAGCGAGGTCTCGGCGACATTGGTCGCCAGCACCACGCGCCGCCCGGCATGTGAACTGAACACCTTGTGCTGTTCGGCCGCCGACAGCCGCGCGTACAGCGGCAGAATCTCGGTGCGCGGCAATCGCATATCGCGCAGCGTGTCCGCGGTATCGCGGATTTCGCGCTCACCGGACAGGAACACCAGAATGTCCCCGTCGCCCTCGGCGAGCAGTTCGCGCACCGCGTCCCCGATGGCATCGGTGGGATCGCGATCCACCACCTGCGTGTCCTCGTCATCGGGATCATCCGAGGTGAGCGGAACCTCCAGCGAGAGCGGCTGATACCGGATCTCCACCGGGAAGGATCGCCCCGACACCTCCACAATCGGTGCGGGCGTGCCCTTCTCATCGCTGAAGTGCCGCGCGAACAGCTCCGGATCGATGGTGGCCGAGGTGATGATGAGCTTGAGATCCGGCCGCTTGGGCAGCAGCTGCTTCAGATATCCCATCAGGAAGTCGATATTCAGCGACCGCTCATGCGCCTCATCGATAATGATGGTGTCGTAGCGGCGAAGTAGCCGATCCCGCTGGATCTCGGCAAGCAGAATGCCGTCGGTCATGAGCTTGACCAGCGTGCGATCCGACGCCTGATCGGTGAAGCGGACGGTATAGCCGACCACATCACCCAGTTCACCGCCGAGTTCCTCGGCAATGCGCTCGGCCACGGTGCGCGCGGCCAACCGCCGCGGCTGGGTATGCCCGATGGTGCCGCGCACGCCCCGCCCGAGTTCGAGGCAGATCTTCGGAATCTGGGTGGTCTTACCCGAGCCGGTCTCACCGGCCACGATCACGACCTGATGCTCGGCGATGGCCTTGGCGATATCGTCGCGGCGCGCGGACACCGGCAGCTGTTCCGGGTACCGGATCTCGGGCACGGCGGCGCGGCGGGCGTCGACGCGGCGTTGAGCGGCGTCGATATCTGTTTCGAGTTGAGTGAGGTCACCGCCGCGGACCTGGTCGAGACGCCGACGCAACCGATGTTCGTCGCGGATCGAGAGGTCGGCCAGGCGGGAACGCAGCTCGCGAGAAGTGGCGGCAGTCCTGGTCATTGCACCGTCAAGCGTAGCGAAGTCATTGCCCGGACCGCTCGGCGCGGTGGCGCATTTCGCTGAGGGGTGATTGCCCTATGTGTGCTGTATCGGCGTATCGTCCGCGTTTCCGGTCCGTCGCATGCGACCATCGGGCAATGAACACCACAGCTGGGACGCCTTTGTGGATTCGAGGGTTGCGGTTCGCCTTCGGTGTGCTCACCCTGGTCGCCCTGCTGGACGGACCGCTGCGCAATATCCACACCGCCGGGTATTCGTACGCGAACTACTTCAGCTACTTCACCATTCAGTCCAACCTGCTGGCCATGGTGGTGCTGCTGGTCGGGGCCGTGCGCGATCCGGGCGACCGGCGCTGGCAGCTGCTGCGCTGCGGAGCCGTGCTGTACATGGTGATCACCGGCATCATCTACGCGCTGCTGCTGTCGAATATCGATGTGCAGATGGAAGGTCAGTGGACCAATTCGGTCCTGCACCGCATCATTCCGATCGTGATGCTGGCCGATTGGCTGCTGGTGGTCGCGCCCGCGGTGAAGCTGACCGTCCGCATGATCGGCGGACTGCTCATCTACCCGCTGCTGTACGGCGTGTACACGCTGATCCGCGGGGCGATCGTGGACTGGTACCCGTATCCGTTCATCGATCCGCGCGGCCCCGGCTACCTGGAGCTGGCGGGCAAGTTGGTGCTGCTGGCGATCGTCTTCGCTTTCCTGGCCGCCTCGGTGCTCGCGCTGAACGGCATGGTCGCCCGCTTCTGGCGCGAAAGCCGCACGCACATCAGCTGATTCAGAGTTCCCGCGTCATGAATACGCTGTGCGGATCGTCGGTGTAGTCCGCGAACGGCCCGCAGTGCTCGAACCCGTGGCGTTCGTACAGCCGCACCGCCGGCGCGTAGAAATCCCCGGATCCGGTCTCCAGGCTCAGTCGCGTGTATCCGCGCGCCCTGGCCTGGTCCATGATGTGCCGCAGCAGCAGCGAGGCCACTCCGCGCCCGCGAAATGCAGTGGTCATGCGCATGGACTTGATCTCCGCGAAGCCGGGATCGTGTTCCTTGAGCGCACCGCAGCCCGCGAGTTCATCGCCCTCCCAGACCGACCAGAAGGTGATGTCGGGCTTGCGCAGCGCGGCCACGTCCAGCGCGTGCATGCTGTCCTCGGGGGAGTTCTCCAGCATCTCGGCCACATGGTCTTCCAGTAGCCCGATCACCTCGGATCCGGACAGATCGTCCACCACAATGCGCATGCGTCCAGGCTATCGATACCGGTTGGTCGGCAGGATCGGGCCGGTGACCGCCGGGAAATTCGCTGGCCAGCGCGATGGACCCGGTTCTAACCTCGGAGTTCGTTCGAATCCAGGAAAGGGATCGATGGAAGCGACTGTCACGGTGACCCCGGATCAGTTGCCGGAGTTGCTGCTGCACGTCGCGGTGGTGCGGCCGGTATTCCTGTGGGGTGCGCCCGGAATCGGGAAGAGCTCGCTGGTGCGGGCATTCGCCGATTCACTCGGACTGGAGTGCGTCACCCTGCTCGGCACCCAGCTCGCACCGGAGGATCTCATCGGGGTGCCGCAGATCGTGAATGATCGCAGCCGTTTCGCGCCGCCGGAGATGATCGCCCGCGAACAGCCGTACTGCCTATTCCTCGACGAGTTGAATGCCGCGCCCGCCGAGGTGCAGAAATCCTTCTACTCGCTGATTCTCGATCGCCGCGTCGGCAATTACGAACTGCCCGCCGGATCGGTGGTGATCGGGGCAGGTAACCGCGCCACCGATAACGCGCTGGCCCGGCCCATGGCCTCGGCGCTGGTGAACCGCATGGTGCACGTACACCTGCGCGCCGATGTCGACGACTGGCTGAAGTGGGCCGCGCACAACGATATTCACCCCTGGGTGGTGGAGTACCTGACGCAGCGACCCGATCATCTGTGGGCCACCCCGCCCAAGACCGAGCAGCCGTTCTCCACCCCGCGCGGCTGGCACATGCTCTCGGATGCGTTGCACTCCTACGGAAATGAGATCGAGGACACCGCGCTGTGGGTGCTGTCCTCCGGAACCCTCACCACCGCACACGCTTCCGGGTTCCGCGCCTTCGTCAAGACGGTGCGGCACGCCTTCGATCTGGAGGCGGTCATCAAAGGTGACGTGGGCTGGCCGCGTGATCCCGCGGATCGCGATCTGCTGTACTTCCTGTCCGAGGCATTCCGCGCTCGCCTGATCAAGGAGCTGCCGGAATCGCGCGAACACGCCTCGGCCGGGCTGAAACGCTTTGTGCTGCGGGCGAAGAGCATGCTCACCGAACTTGCCGAGATCTCGGTGGAGTGCGCGCAGCTGGTGATCGCCGCTGATGACGACGGGGTACCGGTGCTGCCCACCTGGTTCCTGATCGAGGTCACGCGGGATCTGCCGCGACTGGCCGCGCGGCGGTAGTCGATGGCCGGACAGTCCGCGCGCAAGCGCCGTAAGGCCTTGGACCCCTGGCATGCGAATATGCTCGCCGGGTGGGCGCTGGTGTGCGACAACCCGCTGTTCCGCTGGGCGCGGCGCGGCTTGCAGGAGGCGCGTGGGGAACTGCCGCCGCAGGTGTGGGCGGTGGTATCCGGTTACGGCACAATCCATTTCAATCCCAAACGGCGGGCCGAGCCGGAGGAGTGGGCCTGGCAGTTCGCACATCTGCTGCTGCACTTGGGTTTCGGGCACGCCGACCCGCGAGGTAAGCCGACCCGGGTGCTCGCGGAGAATGTGCTGGCACATTCGTGGCTGAGTGATCCGTGGCATCCGCATCCGGTGTATCGCGCCGCGTGCTGCGCGCTGGTGGATCAGTACCTGTTGACGCTCAAGGTAGGGCGCACACCGGTCGATCTGCCGCCCGCGCCGGGTGGGTCCGATGAGCTCGCGCTCGCCGAACGCTGGTGGCCCACCGGGGTTCCCGAGCGCTATGGGCAGCCCGACTATCCGGACTTCTTCATCGGCAGTTCCGAGACCGCCAAGGATTGCGATCACGGCACGCAGTTCGCCATCGGTATCAGCGATGCTGCGCGAGCGGCCCTCGATACCGCCGGGCGCGATGTCACTCGCGGCGCACAGCAGGTGCAGCGTTCCTGGGATCGTGCGCTGAACTGGTTCGTCTCCTCCTATCCGCTGCTGGGCGCGCTCGCCGCCGGAATGAAGATCGTCGCCGAGGCGGAAATCGCTCGAGGCTGGGATATTTCGATCGCGGCGGTGAACGCGGAGGCCGCCGAGATCTACATCAATCCCTTCGCCGCGCTCAGCGATGAGGAGTGGAAATTCGTACTGGCGCACGAAATGCTGCACGCCGCACTGCGACACGGTGAGCGGGCGGCCTGGCGTGACCACTACCTGTTCAATGTCGCGTGCGATTACGTGGTCAACGGCTGGCTGGTGGAGATGGGCGTGGGTGAGTTGCCCGAGGGACTGCTCTACGACCCGGAGCTGAAAGGTCTTTCGGCGGAACAGATCTACGATCGCATCGCGGGCGATCTACGCCGTATGCGCCGCCTGGCGACCCTGCGCGGCCGTGGACAAGGTGACATCTTCGGAGAACCGTTGCCGCACAGCACTACTCCCGGCCGGTATGTCGATCTGGATCAGTACTACCGGGGCGCGCTGGCCAACGGTCTGGCCTACCACCTGTCCAGCGGCCGCGGCCTGCTGCCCGCCGGTCTGGAGCAGGAGATCCGCGCCCTGGATCAACCGCCGCTGCCGTGGGATGCCCAATTGGCGCAGTGGTTCGACGAATTCGTGCCCGCCGTCGAGAAGCGCCGCAGCTACGCCCGCGCCTCCCGCCGCCAATCCTCCACCCCCGACATCCCGCGCCCGGCGTGGACGCGCCCGGAGGAATCGGTGCGCCTGCCCACCTTCGGCGTGGTCCTGGACACCTCGGGTTCCATGTCCGCCGAACTCATGGGCAAGGGCCTGGGTGCGATCGCCGCCTACTCCCGGGCCCGCGATGTCCCGCGCGCCCGAGTCATCTACTGCGACGCGGCCGCCCACGACGCCGGATACCTCCCGGTGGACGACATCGCCTCCCGGGTCCGCGTGCGCGGCCGCGGCGGCACGGTCCTGCAACCCGGCATCCGCCTGCTCGAACGTGCCGAGGACTTCCCCTCCGAGGCCCCGATCCTGATCATCACCGACGGCATGTGCGACGTCCTGCGCATCCGCACCGAACACGCCTACCTCATCCCCGCGGGCGCCTCGCTCCCATTCCGTCCGCGCGGCCCGGTCTTTCGCATGCGCTGACTGGTTGGCCAGACCTCCAGCGCGTGATTCGCTGCCGCGCAGCGCGATTGGCGGGCAAAATAGTCAGCTACAGAACCCGCGCTCCGCATAGAAAGTCCGCTATGGCGCATGGCACAGGAACACCCGCCGGTTCGGGCAGCGGCAGTTCGGGGTCCGGGGGCGGTTGGTCCTCCGGACATCGCTGGACCATCATCGGTGTAGGTGTTGGCATTGTCGGCGTCATAGTTGCCGTGATCGCGATATGGGTCCAGCACCGGGACAGCAAAGCGGCTGAGATCGCGAGCACCGGCAAAGACCAGTATCCGAACACCTGCATAGTTGTACAGAACCACTCGGGAACCAGCCTGAAGATTCGGACGAACTATCCGCCCGGGCACGGTGTCTGGACATATCAGGCCGAGGATTGGGGTCTCCTCCTCGACGGCGATCATCAGCCGCTGAAAAGTGACGGATTCCAGCTCAACATAGATCCACCAACCTCTTTCAGTTGGTGGTACGACGTGAGCGGCAACAGAGACCAAGGCTGCAACGGCTCGTGGATCCTCACTCTCAACCCACCCTGACTCGACCTGAACCCTGACCAACGGGGTCGGATCCGGGGGATCTGTGCGAGAACACCGGGGGCACAACGGTTTCCGGTATCAGAGGCCCTAACGAGGCTGGTCGAGCATCTTGCTACGCAACAGGATGGGGAGCCCGGGAGAAATACTCAGGGCTCCCCGCTGATTGGCGCGATCGGTCGGGGCTGGTCGAACTCCCCGCGTGCACAGATAGCAGTTCGCTTTATGCTGGAGCGTTACTCGCTGACGAACTGGACGAACTTTGACCACTGGTCGGACGTGAAGTACAGCTCAGGCCCGCCAGGGTTCTTGCTGTCGCGGACGCCCGTCCGGCCTTCGTCGTGGCAAATCTCCACGCACTGATTGTTGGCGTCCGACCAGCTCGATTTGTACCACTCGCCCCTTACCGGCATCTTCACGCCGCGTACTCCTTCGCAACTTGAGACAGAAAGTCTCGGGTGTCCTCTTCGCTCAACGCTACCGCGCGCAGACCGTCGATGGCCTGTCTATACGGGTAGACCTCCTCGTCGTGCTCATGGAAAACGCTCCCGATCGCTCCTTCCGCGTACACCACTGGCGGCAGGGCGGATCCGCTCGTTCCGGTCGGCAGTTCGAGCAGGGTGAAGGTCTGCATCGTCATGCCGGCGTGGGGTTCGGCCGTGAAAGGGATCACTCGAATGCGTACGTTGTCACGCGCGCCCACCTCCGCAAGCCAGTGAAGTTGTCCGGCCATAACCGGCGGCGCTCCAGCGCGATTCCGTAGGACAGCTTCGGACAGGTACGTCTCCAGCCGGAAGTCTGGATCGCCGAGGCGGGCTTGTCGCTTCTCGTTGAGTTCCACGCGGCGTTCAAGGTCGACGGCCGACAGTTTCTTGGTTTCGTTGATGCGAAGGATCGCACGGCGGTAGTCGGGGGTCTGCAACAGTCCGGGGACGATGACCGGCTGGTGCGCTGTGATTCCGATTGCGACCTTCTCCAGTCGGAGGAAGCGTTCGAAGTTTGGACCGACCTGGTCGGAGTATGCCTTCCAGAAGCCCTTCGAATTCCCTTGCGCCTTAGCCGCTTTGTCCTGCTCTTTGATCTCTGTCCACAGTGATAGCGCGGCCGACCGCTCTTCGGGGGTGGCCTCGTAGTGGTCCAGAAGGCCGTTGATGTGCATGGTGCCTAGCTTGACTGGCGAACCGCGTTCCAGCCGGTCAAGAACCTGCCGGGTCACTTCGATATGAAGTGCAGCGGTGGTCATTGACGATTTCGGTGCCTTCTGTCGAAGCCCTTGCATGAACTTGCCGAAATCCATGCGAGAGACCGTCAATTCGGCCATTTTCGTTAGCCTCGCTATCTGTGGATTGTCTGTCGCGGACGGTGCCCGTTGGGGACTAGTCCGTGGGGGACACGTCCCTGGCGGACACCCATTGTATTTCGTGACGAGTCCGCCCGGGTCGGGTTATTCGCAACGATTTAGGTGTCTACTGGACCCATCGCACCTGGCGACGACAAGGGACTGAGAACGGGCCGCCGCTGGGCATTCAAGCCAAGATCCACACCATAGGTTGATCAAGGGGATTTGAAATGTCTTGGGACGCAGTGGTACTCCTCGCTCTGCTCATCACTTTCTTGCTCGCAATCGTTGCCTGGGGCTACTCGGGCTACCTCCAGGATGACGCCCCGGCTGGTGATGTTCGGTCCCTCCGATTTGCCAGTACCGAAGGCGGATACCTGGACATCACCGCAACCGCGCAGGGGGCACGGGTGGGTTGGCTATACCGGGGCCAGCACCGGGGGCGATGAGGCAATGTCAACGAACTCGCATGAAGGGGGCAGCCCAATGCTGGGTATCCCAATCGAGAACCACGAAGCAGTCACGGCGATGTCCCTCAGCTACGCGCGGGGTGTCGTACGAGTTCATCAATGCTGCTCGATCCTGGCTTGCCCGAAGAAGCGTCAAGCCATCGCGAAACTGATTGCCGCACGTAAGGCCATCGCGGGAATGTATGCGGCGCAACAGAACCCGCGACCAACTGAGCGGCGGTGAGGTCATGGTGATCAGCCATCAGCCGCCGGACTACCCGGTCATGAGCCTGGAAGTCGCGCGCAAGGGGCAAGCTGCTCACGCCGATTGCGACGAGGCCTGTTCCGCCCGAGCGTATTTCGAAAAGCGTTTCGCCCGTCTTGACCGTGAGTCGCGGACGCTCCGAAGCTCGAACAACGTTGTCCCGCTTAGGGGCTCTTGGAACATCTGGAGCGGCCCCGCCTGAAAACTTCCCCGCCCGGTGCCTAGTCCACGATGTGCAGCCGGAAGGGGATAGAGGAAGCCCCCGGGTAGTCGACTACCGGCCCGGGGGCTTCCGCATGTCCAGGGGCTACTTCAGCAGCTGATCCTTGTACGTCGGGCAGTAGAACGTAATCGCTTCGTTGACGAACTCCCGCGACTGCTCGGCCGTAAAGTACGGGGTCGCAACGTCATTGACGATCGCTGGTTCCCGCTTCGCCTGCGAAACCACCGCGGCCTCATAGTCGGCAGTCTTGCCCTGGTCCATCTGTTCACAGACCTTCTTCGCGGCTGCCCAGACATCCATGGAACCGTCGTGCGGTAGGCCGTCGTGTTTGATCGCCGCCAGAAACTTCACGTCCTGCGTCGTGGTCGCGTCGTCGCCAGACCCGCAGGCGGCAAGAAGGCAGGCGCAGCCAAATGCGGCGACGCCTGCTCTAGTGACTGAACCTATGGTTATCAGTCCTCCACCTCCAGTTCATAGACAACTACGTCATCCGACCCGTCTTCGAAGCTTGCGATATACCGGGTCGGTCCAAACCCGGGATCTTTGTTTAGGTACTGAACACGCTTGCCGTGCAGCAGGATTGAACCAATTGTGCCGTCTTCGTATTGGACCTGAACCTGGCCGTTGGGAAGCAACTTGCCGGTGAGATACGCCTTACGACTGGCCATGACTTCACCCTCCCGATCGAAGTTCGGAACTGCCGGGGGAATCATCGCATATGGCTATGACCCGGCGGGTTAGTCGGATAGTGCGCGGAAGACCCGGAGCCCTTCGCCGATCTTCCCGGCGGCATTCTCCAACTGTTCGGGGGTGAGGTACTTGCCGAATGCCGCGGCGTCGAGAAGCTGGCTCCGGACCTGCTCCAGGTTCATTGCGGCCAAATCGCGCGGCGAGAGTTCAGGCATGGGGAGAGGCTACCTCGAGTCGAACTTATGTTCGAACCGTTCGGTATCCTTTGGCGTATTGGTCGAACCGGCCGGGCTATCAGATACTGGACGGGAATGTTGTTGCGGCTCAACGATGTTGGGGGAGGCATGGCTAAACGATCGTGGACCCAGGCAATGCGTGACCGTGAGGAGAGGAAGCGCAGCTCGGACTTCCGTAGCAAGCAGGCCAGGGAGCTTCAGGAGGAGATTGACCGGCCAAGCTCGCGATAGATACCAGGATGGCAAAACTCGGGAAGCAGTTCATGCGCGGCGAGATCACTGGAGCTACCTTGGAATATGACGTTGAACTGGGGCTAATGACGAGTGAATACCAGGCCAAGAAGTGGTCGCTACTCTATCTAAAGAGCGGGCTATGACAGGGCGCTAGAACAGCTTGCCGGGGTGGTGCTCGTCCGGCTCGGGCCGGGGCCGCTGGCGCATCTCTTCCCGGACCTCCGGGCCGCGGCGAAGCTGCTCGTCTGCTTGCTCGTCCAACAGTTGGTTCGCGTACTGCTCCAGCTCGGAAGTGTCTTCGCCCTTGGCTGCCTTGGCTTCGATCTGCTCCAGCACCCAAGCCATCTCGGCCTTCGGGTCCGCCTTGCGTCCAGCCACGGAGCCACCCTATCGACTGGGCGACTCCGTGGCCGACAACTACCTACTCGTCTCAAACCACCAGCCAAACCCGAATCCGAACACGAAACCGGCACCGAGCCAACTCCACGGGTATGAATGCCGGAGAGCGTCCCAGTTCCAGTCTCCAAGGTAGACCGCGCTGAAGCCCGCTACAACCCAGCACACTATGGCGAACAACCACCCGAATCGCAGACCCACGCCAATCGCGGAACGCACTGTCCTCCGGCGACTTTCCAGCGTTTCCTTCTCCTTGATTTTCTGCTTCAGGAGCCGGATCGCAGTGTCGCGCGATGCGCGATATTCCCTGTCGGCCTTCGCTTTCTGCTCCAGCTCATCCAACTCTTTGTGCATCTGGTGCAGTTCGGTCTCTCTGCCCAGCTTGGCTGTATGGGCCGATACGGCGATGCTGATGGCGGTCACTACTGGCGCGACAAGGACCAGGTATGTGGTGGGTGAAGTAGCGGTTTCAGTCGCAGCGAGCATGACCACATCAGGATCATGCAGAAGACCGACCGTCAGCGCTTGAGATTCGTGAAGACCGAGGGCGTCCAGCGCGGGTTCGGTGTAATCGGTCAATGCCACTGGGGCTCTTCCTCTCTCGGTTGTGGTCGAGAGAGGGCATCTGCGAACCTCAGCTCGACCAATGCCGCGCCCACATCATGTGGACGTGCTTGATCTGAGCCAAGATTCGACCTCCAGCCAGGAGGAACTTGGCGTCCTTCTTCACCGTGAAGGACTACGGTTTTCCAAGGGTGAATCGCAAATCTCGAAGTGTTGGTTAGCAGGCCACCTGTCCCGGGCTGAGGGGTGCAAAACCTGCCCAATGCCCGCTATGCCTCGCGTCTCTCCCCTGAACAGGCTGGTGGACAAGGCCCCCCCTGGATTGGAGCCGAGGGGTACGAGGTCGGGCTGTGTCCGGGCACTGCATGAGACTCAGCCACCGGCGACAGTACATGCAAACCTGGGAATACGCCAAGCAATCTCCCGGTCAGAGTCGGTTTTGTCCGGCTCTACATCGTCCACTCGTGTTGATAGCGGCGCGCGGCTTCGAACACGATCACTTCCTGACGGCCATCGGCCAGCGTCATGAAGACGTGTTCGCTGGTGATGACGGCCGAGATGCGCCGGACTATCTCCCGAAGCGCTTCGTCGGCCTCCACTGTGTGTTCGTCGGTCTGGCCGCGGACTTCCCCTCCGAGGCCCCGATCCTGATCATCACCGACGGCATGTGCGACGTCCTGCGCATCCGCACCGAACACGTCTACCTCATCCCCGCGGGCGCCTCACTCCCATTCCGCCCGCGCGGCCCGGTCTTTCGCATGCGCTGAGTTCGGATGACGAGCCGGTGCGCGGGCCCGGTCAGCGCGGCACCGATCGCCGCGCCCGTCGCGTTCATGAGCACGTCGTCCACCGAGGAGACGCGGCCGAGGTCGAACGCGTACTGCGCGATTTCCAGCAGCGCCGACAGCGCCGCGCCGACCAGGAACATGCGGAGCACACCCGCGAAACGCGGCAGACGCAGTGGTAGCAGCAGTCCCAATGGCAGAAAGACGATCAGATTCGCGCCGACCTGCACCACCGCCTGCTCGGGGTCGCCGGTCAGCGTCTCCACCAGATCGCGTATCGGCACCAGCGCGACCTCGCGCCGTCCGCCGGTCGGAGTCAGGATCATCCAGATCCACGGCGCCGTCCCGATCAGAATTCCGGCCTCCGCCAGGGTATTCCGGAGCGCGAGCGCATGCGGCTGTTCCCGCCGCAGCCACATCACCACCCGAATCCACACCACCAGCACCGGAACCGCGAGCGCCCACACCGTGAGCACCCCGCCCCACATCTCCCACACCTGCCGCATGGCCTCACGCTAGCGGTCGTTTTCGGGGAGCCAGTGGGGGAAATGTGAGGATCTTGCGCGAGTGGCTCGCGACACCACCCGGGGCTCGACCCCCGGGTGAGTCCCCACCGCCGTCTTCCGGTGCGAATCCCCGTCTTCCGGCGAGTACCCCGGTCATCCCGGCCAAAAGTATGCCGGGATGACGAAGGCGATGGCCGAGGGAATCAGTTGGCTGACGGAGACTCGCTCGCTGGGCGGGAGATCGCTCGTTCGTGCTTCGGACTTCCGGGGCGGTGACGCGCCGGGGGTTCGGCGGGGGAAAGGCAGTGCCGGGGAGGGGGGTTCGATGCCACCATTGGAGGGGATCGGGGCTCCGCGCTGAGAGGTGGTGGGGTGTGGCGGAATTCGTGCAGGGGTACGCGGCGCTGCGGTGGGTGGTGGCGGCTGCGTTCGGTGTTGCGCTGGTGATTGTGCTGAGGCGTTTGGCCTCGGTGCGGCCTGCCGGTGCGGCTACGACGGGTTGGGGCGAGGACGGCAACGCGACGGTGCGGGGAAGCGCCGCGTCGGGCCGGGAGTATATGCGGGACTTGGGAAATACGCCCGGCCGGGTGTCGACGGCTGGGTGGCAGACCCTACCGGGCGCGGGAAATATGCTGTCTGGCAGTGGGTTTCGGAGTCTGGATCAGGAGTCGGACGCGGCTCACCTGATGATGTGCATGGTCATGCTGGTCATGCTGGTGTTCCCGGCGGCGGCCGATCCCCAGGCACTTCGGGGTGTGTTGACCGCCATGGTGGTGGTGTACGCGACGCTGCTGGCGGCGCGAATTGTGCGGTGGCGCAGCGCGAGTGTGGCAGCGCTGGGATATCACGTGCTGGCGGCCGGGGCGATGCTGTACGCGATGAGCGGGCATGGTGCGCACGGCATGCATATGGCGGGCGGTCCCGCGCCCTGGCTCATGCTCACCCTGGCTGCGCTCTTCACGATCGACGCGGTGGTGATGGCGGTGCCGTGGTCCCGGCGGGCACTACGCCATGTGTTCCCGCATCCGGTCGGCAGCGGCCCGACGGCCGTGGTGCCGCATCTGGTGATGGATATCGGGACGGCCTACATGCTCGTCCTCGCGGTCGCGGGTTGATCGATCGCTGCCGGGCCGCCGGATGTGGTGGCCCGGCACCGCGTTGCGCGCCGCACGGGGCCAACCGCTTGGGCGGGGGTCGTTCGCGCTGCTCACCGTCGTGATGGTGTGATGGTGGGGTGTGCGGCGCGCCCGGGAAGGGGCCGTCGGTGTCGGTGTGACGGAGGTGCGGGATGGGTTCGCTGTGGCATGGCTTCGCCGATATGGGTGCCGTCGAGAGCGGTGGCGCGTTCGTGGTGGCGCGCGGTGAGGGCGCCTACATCTGGGATGAGGGTGGCACCCGGTACCTGGACGCCACCGCCGGACTGTGGTTCACCAATGTCGGCCACGGCCGCCGGGAGATCGCCGACGCGGTCGCCGCGCAGCTGACCGATATCGCGCACTACTCGAACTTCGGTGACCTGGCCTCGCCGGTGCTGCGCGACCTCGCCGAGCGGCTCGCGGGCATCGCCCCGGTCCCCGGCAGCAAGATCTTCTTCACCTCCGGCGGGTCCGACGGCATCGATACCGCCGTCAAGCTCGCGCGGCGCTACTGGAACGTGCAGGGCAAGCCGGGCAAGACCATCGTGGTCGGCCGTCAGCGCGCGTACCACGGCATGCACGTGGCCGGTACCTCGCTCGCGGGCATCCCGGTCAACCACGAGGGCTACGGCGAATTCATGCCCGATGCCCGCACCATCGGCTGGGATGACGCCAAGGCGCTGCTGGCGCTGATCGAGGAGGTCGGCGCGGACCGTATCGCCGCCTTCTTCGCCGAGCCGATCATCGGCGCGGGCGGGGTCTACCTGCCGCCCGAGGGCTACCTCACCGAGGTGCGTCAGATCTGCCGCGAGAACGACATCCTGTTCGTCGCGGACGAGGTCGTCACCGGTTTCGGCCGCATCGGCGGATCCTGGTTCGCCTCTTCGCGTTTCGACCTGCAGCCCGATCTCATGACCACCGCCAAGGGCCTGACCTCCGGCTACATCCCGATGGGCGCGGTCTTCATCGCCCCGCACATCGCCGAGCCGTTCTTCGCGGGCGGCACCTGGTTCCGGCACGGCTACACCTATGGCGGTCACGCCGCCGCCGCGGCCGCCGCCATGGCCAACCTGGACATCATGGAGCGCGAGAACCTCCTCGATGCCAGCAAGAACCTGGAAGGGTTGCTGCACAAGCACTTCGCGCCGCTGGCCGAGCACCCCCGGGTCGCCGAGGTGCGCAGCGGATTGGGCGCGGTCGCCGCGGTCCAGCTCGCCGATCCCGCCGAGGCCATGCCGTTCGTGAAAACCCTGCGGGCGCACGGCATCTCGGGCCGCGCCGCCGGTCAGGGCGCACTCCAGATCTCCCCGTCCTTCGTCATCACCGAGGATCAGATCGCCGAAATGGCGGCGGGCTTCACAGCCGCACTGGGCTGAGCACTCCCTTCGTCATCCCGGCACGCTTTTGGCCGGGATCCACACCTGCGGCGCATCCGCTGATCGGTGTGGATCCCGGCCAAAGACACGCCGGGATGACGGGGTGCGACCCTGCCTCTAGATGACTACGGGGTGGTCCTCGACGACCCGGCCGCCCAGCCGCACCCAGCCGTCCGAATCCCATTCGGTGAACAGCTGTGACCCCTCGCCCTGGGTGATGTAGAGCCCGCGCCGCAGGTTCGCGGTCAGTGCGATGGCCGCCGCGCCGGTGGCCTCGTCCTCGGGAATTCCCATGGCCGGGGCGAACATTCGCGTCCGCACCGCACCCCGCGCCTCATCGCTCCAGCCCCAGACGTAATGCTTGCCCTCGGGGAAGTCGGCGGGGTCGAGCGTCGCGATCTCCTCGATGCTCTCGAATTGGTGAAAGGTGAAGGCGGGCGCCCATTCCGAGCGGGCGCGCACCCAGGTCATGCCATCGCTGACCGAGACGTCCACCGGTCCGGCGGGCACATCGATGACCGACACCGGATGCCCCTTGAGGAACAGCCACCAGCCGGTGCCGACGCTGGGATGCCCGGCGAACGGCAGTTCGACCGCCGGGGTGTAGATCCGCATACTGGTGCGCTCGTGCTCGGGTTCCTGCACCACGACGGTTTCGCTGTATCCGACCCGGGCGGCCAGGGCCTGATGATCGACCCCTTCGACATCGGCGGCGCGGGCGATGCCGAGCGGATTGCCGAATCGGCCCGCCGCGTCGGTGAACACGCGAACCACTTCGATCTGTGCGCCATCACTTTCCGGAATGCCCATGAGTCCCGAGCATACCCACGGTTACCGCTATGCGGGAGGTGTGCAGGTGCCCAGCATCTCCGTCAGGGCGCTCTTCTCGGTGGCTTGGACGGTGAGCGCCCAGCGGGATTTGACCGCCACCCAGCGCCGCGCGTAATCGCACCAGTAGGCCGTGCGCGGCCGCCACTGATCCGGCGTTTTGGACCCTTTGTCCTGGTTGGCCTGCTTCTGCACCGCGAGCAGATTGCCGATGTCATTGGCGAACTGCTCACGCCGCTCCGGACTCCACTCCGAAGCGCCCGAGCGCCAGGCGTCACCGAGCGCGACCACATGGTCTATCTCGATATCGGAAGCCTGGAACCGGTCGTACGGCAGCCGCTCGCCGGTATACGGATCGATCAGCACCCCCGCGAGCGCCATGCATGAATTGCTGTCCGCCAGGCGCACTTCCGTGAGATCCCGCTTCATCACGGTCTCGCGCGCGGTGCAGCCGCCCGTCAGCACCGGTTCCCCGCCGCGCCCCGACCAGCCGGGGCCGAAGGCGGTGCGGTCATAGGATTCCCAATTGCGATTCCAGGCGATGGTGAGCCCGTCCAGATCCCCGCGCGCCTGCCGGGTATCGGGGAGCGGCGTCCCGCCGGGATCGGCCGCCGGGGTGTCCGGCCGCGGGTCGTCCTGGCGATTGCTCCAGAGCGTGAATCCGATCGCGGCCACGGCCGCGAGCACCACCGTGGTGGCGAGGAACTTGCGCCAGCGGCGTCGTGCGGTGGTCCGGGGACGCGTGGGCATGCGGGGGAGTCTAAGTGGCTGAACCGGATGAATCAGACAATGTTGCCGACCGGTGATCCGATTGCCGCAAACCATTGGCAAATATCACATCGAAGGCTCGCCACGCATAACCGCGGTGTACCCGAGGTGAAGACACGAAAAAGCCGCACACCCGGGGGTGTGCGGCCTTCTCGAACTACGGATTCGACCGGATGCGACCCGGATTCGACCGGAATCAGACGGCGGCGGTGGCCAGCGCCTCGGTCGACGCCACGGCCTGACCGACACCGGCCACGATCGCGGCTGCACGCAGCGATTCGAAGATCACCTCACGCGAGGCGCCCTCTTCCCGCAGGGTGTGCTCATGCGCCTCGAGGCAGTGGGCACAACCGTTGATCGAGGACACCGCGAACGACCACAGCTCGAAATCGGCCTTGGCCACACCCGGGTTGCCGATGATCTGCATGCGCAGGCCCGCGCGCAGATCGTCGTACTTACCGTCCAGGAACGCCTTGCCCCGATAGAAGACATTGTTCATGCCCATGATCGAAGCGGCGCCCAGTGCGGCGTTGTACGCCTCCTCCGACAGGATGTCGGCGGCTTCCTCGGCGATCTCGCGCAGCGTGGTGGCCGAACGGGTGGCCGCCGCCGATGCGAGCAGGGTGCCCCACAGCTGCTGTTCGGTCAGCACGGTGGTGCGTGCGATCGAGGACAGGTTCAGCTTCAGGTCCTTGGCGTACTCGGGCAGGGAGTTCTTGAGGTTCTCGATGGTCACAGCGCGCAATCCTTTTGTGTCAGAGCAGGTTCGAAAGAAATCAGACCGAAGCGGTCATGAGCTCGCCGGCCTTGATGGTCGGATCGCCCTTCTTCCAGTTGCAGGCGCAGAGCTCATCGGACTGCAGTGCGTCGAGCACGCGCAGCACCTCGTCGACATTGCGGCCGACGGAACCGGCGGTGACGGAAACGAACTGGATCTCATTGTTCGGATCCACGATGAAGGTGGCGCGGTCCGCGACGCCGTCGGCATTGAGAACACCGGTGGCGGCGGCCAATTCACGCTTGAGGTCGCTCAGCATGGGGAAGGGCAGGGTCTTGAGCTCTTCGTGCTGGGCACGCCACTGGAAGTGCACGAACTCGTTGTCGACGGACGCGCCGAGCACCTGCGCGTCACGATCGGCGAACTCCTCGTTCAGCTTGCCGAAGGCGGCGATCTCGGTCGGGCAGACGAAGGTGAAGTCCTTCGGCCAGAAGAAGACGATGCGCCACTTGCCGGCGTGATCGTCGCTCGAGATCTGGGTGAAGTAGTCGTCGGGCTGCTGAGCGTTCACCTTCGAGAGGTCACCGCCGATGACAGCCGTCAGGTTGTAGGCGGGGAACTGGTCGCCGATGGTCAGCAGGGCCATGTGTGCTCCTTGTATGTAGTCGAATCGATCGTGTCGTGACTGCCGCAGCCGATCTTGCCCAAGCCTCGGTAAAAGGTAAAGGTGATCGGTCGCACTATACTGATAGGCGTGACTGATCAAACTTATCAGCCAACCCTGTCGCAGCTGCGTGCGTTCGTGGCGATTGCCGAATACCGCCATTTCGGTACGGCGGCGGCTCGGCTGAACGTGAGCCAACCCACGTTATCGCAGGCGCTGGCATCACTGGAAAACGGACTCGGTCTGCAATTGATCGAACGCAGTACGCGTCGCGTACTGGTCACACCCGCAGGTAAAAGGCTTCTGCCGCAAGCGATGGCGACACTCGAGGCGGCTGACCGATTTGTCGCATCCGCTGCCGGATCGGGGCTCGGCGGGACCATGCGCATGGGCATCATTCCGACGGTTGCTCCATATGTGCTGCCCACCTTGCTACCTGAGCTACGCCGCGAGCTGCCGGACCTGGTTCCGCATGTGATCGAAGATCAAACCGCGCGCCTGCTGGACGGGCTGCGCTCCGGAGTGCTGGACGTCGCGCTGCTGGCGCTGCCCGCCGATGCCACCGGACTGGTCGAGATTCCGCTCTATACCGAGGAATTCGTGCTGGTCGTCCCGCGCGGGCACAAGTTCGCGGGGCGGCGGGATCTGAAACCCGCTGATATGGACGCGCTACCGCTGCTGCTGCTCGATGAGGGGCACTGTCTGCGTGATCAAACTCTCGACCTGTGCCGCACCCATGACGCGCATCCGGGCGGGGTGGGGGACACCCGCGCCGCCTCGCTGGCCACCGTGGTGCAGTGTGTCGCAGGCGATCTCGGTGTCACGCTGATTCCGGAGATGGCGGTATCGGCCGAAACCTCGCGCGGCACTTTGGATATCGCGCACTTCGCCGCGCCCGCGCCCGGGCGCACGCTGGGTCTGGCCTATCGCGCCTCCACCGCGCGCGGTGAGGATTACGAACGCCTGGCCGAGATCATCCGCAGTCATCGCCCGCACTGAAACGTCGCCGTCACCAGGGGCGTACACCGGGCGCGCCGCGTTCCAATTGACCGGTTCGGATGCGTCTGGGACGCTCGGGGCCATGCGGATTCACCATCTGAACTGCGGCACCATGGCCTTCGGCCTGGTCGACCACTGCCTACTCATCGAGACGCGGACCGAACTCGTACTGGTCGACACCGGATTCGGGCTCGGATGCGTGCGGGAGCCGGGGAAAATGGTGGGGCCGAGCCGATTCACCCTCGGCGCGAAGCTGCGCGAGACCGAGACCGCGATCTACCAGGTGCAGAAACTGGGGTACGACCCGCGCGATGTGCGGCACATCATCCTGACGCATCTGGATCTCGATCACTCCGGCGGTCTGGCCGATTTCCCGGAGGCCACCATCCATGTGCACGGTCCCGAATTCCGTGCCGCCACCGCCACGCCCACGCTGTCCGAGCGCCTGCGCTATCGCGCGCAGCAGTGGGAGCACGGCCCCAAGTGGATGGTCAACGAGGTCGACGGCGGACAGGACTGGTTCGGTTTCACCGCGGTGCGGGATCTGCCCGGCCTGCCGCCGGAGATCCTGGCCGTCCCGCTGGCGGGTCATACCCGCGGGCATGCCGGTGTGGCGGTCGATACCGGGCGCGGCTGGCTGCTGCACGCCGGTGACGCGTTCATGACCGAGAGCACCATCGATCCCGAACAGCCGAATACACCGTTCCTGGTGCAGGTTTTCGAACAGGGTGCGATCGTGCGGGATGCCTATCGCGAGAATCAGCGGCGTCTGCGTGAACTCAAGCGCCTGCACGGCCATCAGATCAGCATCGTCAATTCGCACGATGCCGCGGTCTTCGCCCGCTGGACCGGGCGGTGAGTGAGGGCTCCTGGGCGCGCCGACTGCCGAGCGGCGATGCCCCGCTGTTCGTCTACGGCACGCTGCGCTTCCCCGAGGTGCTGACCGAATTGATCGGCTGCACAATGGAATTGCGGCCCGCGACGGTGCCCGGTCGCCGAGTGGCCGCGCTGCCCGGGAAGATCTACCCCGGCCTCGTCCACGCCGAATCCGGTGCGGCACAGGGTTTCCTGCTCACCGGCCTCACCCGCACGCAGTGGTGGGTGCTCGATGAATTCGAGGACGACGAATACGACCTGTCCCCGGTCTGTGTGCACGCGGGCAAGCGGGTGAGCTATGCCTGGACCTACGCCTGGACCGAAGCGGTCGAGTCCGGTGATTGGTCGGCCCGCGACTTCGCCGCTGATCACCTGGCGGACTACGTCCGGCAGTGCGCGGCCTGGCGGCGGGAATTGGTCCTGCTCAGCGGGACTGTATGACGCGGGCCACATTCGTCCGGTAGAACGTGTTGGCATGAGTGCAGCGGGTGCTTCGGACGGTAATGGCGTGGTCGCGGGTGCGCGGCGGCAGGGACTCGGAGAACTGTTGCGGCGCACCGCGGCCCGGGTGCCGGACAAGACCGCCCTGGTGTGGCGGGAGCGTCGCGAAAGCTTCGCCGAACTCGACGCGGCGGTGAATCGGGTGGCGCACAGTCTCGCCGATCGCGGTGTGGCGCAGGGTGATCGGATCGCACTGTATTCGCACAACTGCCGCGAATTCGTGCTGCTGTACTTCGCGCTGGCTCGCCTGGGCGCGATATCGGTGCCGATCAATTTCATGCTCACCGCCGATGAGGTGGCGTACATCCTGCGGCATTCGGGCGCGACCGGTCTGATCGCCGAGGACGCGCTCGGATCCGAGGCCGAAGCCGCGGTGAAACAGCTGGGCGATAATGAGATTCGGCTGTTCGGGTGGATCGGGTTGAACGGCCTGCCGGTCGCGGCGGGCTGGGAGGACGCCTCGGCGTGGGAAAACCATTCCGACGCTTCCGAACCCGATGTGCACATCGGTGACGACGATCCGGTGCAGCTCATGTACACCTCCGGCACCGAATCCCGGCCCAAGGGCGCGATCATGTCCGGACGCGGCCTGATCGCCCAGTATGTGAGCGCGATCGTGGACGGCCGCATGAGCGCCGACGATATCGAGGTGCACGCGCTGCCGCTCTACCACTGCGCGCAGCTGCACTGCTTCCTCACGCCCGATATCTACCTGGGCGCGACCAGCATTCTGCTGCCAGGCCCGGATCCGGCCACCATTCTGCGCACCGTGCAGACCGAGCGCGCCACCAAACTCTTCTGCCCGCCCACGGTCTGGCTATCGCTGCTGCGCCACCCCGATTTCGACAGCTACGACCTGTCGTCACTGCGCAAGGGTTACTACGGTGCGAGCATCATGCCGGTCGAGGTGCTGCACGAACTCGCCGAACGCCTACCCGGGGTCGGGCTCGCGAATTTCTACGGTCAAACCGAACTCGCCCCGCTGGCAACGGTTCTCGCACCGGAGGATCAGCTCACCAAGCCGGGTTCGGCGGGCCGCCCCGCATTGAATGTGGAGACCCGCGTGGTAGATGACGACGGCGTTCCCGTGGGTGTCGGGGTCATCGGTGAGATCGTGCACCGCTCCCCGCAGGCCATGCTCGGCTACTGGAACGATCCGGACAAGACCGCGGATGCCTTCCGCGACGGCTGGTTCCACAGCGGCGATCTGGGCGTGCTGGATGCCGACGGCTACCTCAGCGTGGTCGATCGCAAGAAGGACATGATCAAGACCGGCGGTGAGAACGTGGCCAGCCGGGAGGTCGAGGAGGTGCTCTTCCAGCATCCGGGGATTTCCGAGGCCGCCGTGGTCGGCATCCCGCATCCGCATTGGATCGAAGCGGTCACCGCGATCGTGGTGGTGCGCGCGGGCGAGACCGTCACCGCCGAATCGGTCATCGCGCACTGTAAGGAGCGGCTGGCCGGATTCAAGGTGCCCAAGTTCGTGACTTTCGTTGCGGCACTGCCCAAGAACCCGAGCGGCAAGATTCTCAAACGCGAATTGCGCACCGCGCACGCACATCTCGCGCGGGGCTGATCCGATCCGGCCGGTTCAGAAGTCGGCGATCCGATCGAGGTGTTCGATATTGGCGACATCGTCCGGATCGTCGCTGGCGGCCCCGCCGAACCAGCCGTCCAGGATTTCGCTGAGCAATGCCCGCGATGTCAGACGCAGGCTCAGCGCCAGCACATTGGCATCGTTCCACCGCCGTGCGCCCGCGGCGGTGTAGCTGTCCACGCATAGTGCGGCTCGAATGCCGGGGACCTTGTTGGCGGCGATCGAGGCCCCCGTTCCGGTCCAGCAGCACACCACCGCCTGTTCGGCGCGTCCCTCCGCGACATCCCAGGCGGCCGCGGCGCTGCCCCAGGCCCAGTCATCGCGTTCGTCGGGCTCGAGTGCGCCGTGCACCTGCACCTCATGCCCGCGTCGCCGCAGTTCCGACACCACATCGGCCGCGACCCCGGTGTTCTCGTCCGCCGCTACGGAAATACGCATAACGCCCATTGTGAACCGTGTGGCGGCCGCGATTCAGCGATTCACAGTTGGTCGGCGGTGAGTTGTAACCGCAGGTGGGTGGTGACCCACAGGTCGAGGGCCGGACGGCCGCGTGCGGAACCCAGCGCGTGGCGGAGGGTGTCGAGGGCGGTCGCGGCGGTGCGGAGGCCGACGCGGCGCAGGGCTGCGACGGTTTCCCCGGCCCTGGTGAACCAGCTCGGCGGCAGGTGGCGAATGCCCCGGTGCGGGACTTCGGCGGTCAGGGCCAGGGCGGTGGTGACGGCCTCGGACAGGGGGTCCCGATGGATGTCCGCGGCCGCGCTCCCGATGGCGTGCGCGGTATCGGCGAAACAGGGGACCACCACGGTTGCGCCCGCCACCACCGCGGTCGGCGTCAGGTGCAATCGGCCGTGCCTGCGATGCAGGAAGCCCGCGATATAGCGCGGTGCGCCCTCGTCACCGGACAGCGTGTGGGCGAGCGCGTCCAGGGCTCCCGGCGCTGCGGCACTGTGGGTTTGGGTGATCGTGGCCGTGCCGGTGGGCGCGTGCAGGGTGGCTTCGAGCCGTTGTTCGCCTGGAAGGTAACGGATTTCACCGATCGACTCGACCGCCACCGCGCGCAGTGACGCACCGTGGACGCGGGGGCGGATGACGGCCGGGGCCAGTGTGGTCAGGCGGGCCGCCTCGGCGTCGAGATCGGTGATGAGCAGTTCGGGCGGGAGCGTGGACCAGTCGCCGGTGGAGGGGAGCACCGAGGTGCGGGCCACCCGGCTGCTGGCCAGGCGCACGGTGCGATTGGCGGAGCGAACGGCCGATTCGGTCACCACATTGCCCGCCGCGAGATCGGCCAGCCGTGCGGTGCCGGTACGGCGGGCGGCCAGGGCGGTGGCCGTCGGCGCGGCCGCCCCCTCCGCGATGGCGGCGGTGACCGGCAGGGTCAGCACGATGCGGGCCTCGGGATGAGCGAGATAGGTTTCCACGGTGCGGGATTCGCTGTCACCGGTGATGCGCGCACCCAGGCCGGTGAGTCGCAGATGCCGCAGCGGTGTGCGCGCGGCCTCCTCGGTGCCGAGCACCGGCACCCAGTCGCGCGCGCTCGCACGATGGCGGGCGACGAGTTCGGTGATGAGGGCGGCGGTATGCAGCGGATCATGCCGGGCGCTGCGGTCGCGATACGCGGTGAGCTGATCCAGCAGTTCGGTCAGGGCGTCGTGCGGCCAGCGCGCGGAGGCCGAATCCAGGGTGCGCAACGCGGCGCTGAACACCGCGGGCAGTGCCGGACCGGCGTGGGCCACACCGTCATTCAGCAGATCGGCCAGTGGGGTCAGCACGGTGGCGGCCGCCGCCACGGCGGTGGAGCCGTCGGCGGAGTCGCCGACGGTGACCTCCAGGGTGTCGGCTGCCGGATCGAGGGTGTCGGCGAGCCGGAACGCCCACACCGCGAGCGCGATGGCATCGGGGCGCGCACCCTTCGAGGCGTCGGCGCGTGCGTAGCCGAGCTCACCGGGAACCAGGAATCGCACTGTGACGGCGGATAATTCGACCGCCGGGACGGGATCCCGATCGGTCGCCCGGCGCACGGTCGCGCGGTACCCGGCGCGCAGCGCCTTCTTGGCGGCGGTGAAGGCGCGTGCGCCCAGCAGCTCGCGCAGTTCGTCATCGGTGAAGGCGGCGGGGGACCACGGCGCGGTGGGCGGGGACACGGTGCTCGGTGCGTCATCGGCGGTTCCGGTTGTCGCAGCGGCGATTTCGACGGACGAATCGATGATGTTGGCAGCGGGGGCCTGGTCGCCCGTATCCGCACCGCTCTCGGCGATCGTCGTTCCGAGATCGGCGTTGGTGCCGTGGCTGTCACCGCTGTCGGCGGCGACCGTGCGATACGCGAGCACCGCCATGATGCGGTGACGGCAGATGGTGGTGGAGCCGCAGGTGCAGGGGGCGGCTTCGAGGGTGATGCCGGGCGTGAGGGTGGTGCGGGTTCCGTCGGGGAAGACGGCTTCGACTGTGCCGTCGGCGGATTCGGTCACCTCGGGCGGGGTGGCGGTATTCTCCTTGACCGCGCGTTTGAAGATGCCGCGATTCGCGAGTGTGATGAGTGAATCGTCGGTGAGGGCGAGCAGGTCCGCGCGCATGGGTTATCCGATCGCTTCGGCGATGAAACCGGCGAGCTCGCCGGGTGTCATCGCGCCCATGTGCACGCCGACATCGGCCAGGCGCTGGCCGGTTTCGCGGTCGTACGCGGGGTCCGATTGTTCGTCGAGGGCGGCGAGGCCGAGCATGATGACGCCTTCCGCGACGAGTGCCGCCGAGGTTCGAATGAGCGCACCGGGATCACCGCCCTCGTAGAAGTCGCTGATCAGCGCGATGATGGTGCGGCGCGGCTGCTCCACCAACTGCGCGGCATAGCTGACCGCGCGGGCGATATCGGTACCGCCGCCGAGCTGTACCTTCATCAGCAACTCGACCGGATCGTCCGCATCGCGGGTGAGGTCGACGACATCGGTGTCGAAGGCCACCAGATGGGTTTTGATACCGGGGAGATTCCACAGGCAGGCCGCGGTGACGGCCGAGTGGATGACCGAACTCGCCATCGATCCGGATTGGTCGACCAGCAGAATGACCTGCCAATTGTCCATATGCTTGCGGGTGCGCGCGCGGAAGTGCGCGGTCTCCACGTACAGCCGCTGTTCCTCGGGCCGATAGTGGGCGAGGTTGGCGCGCACCGTCTTCGGGAAATCGAAGTCGGCCGCACGCGGAATCCGGCTCGGACGGCGGGATCTGGTGCCGGTGAAGCAGACTCGGATCTCGGCGGCCATGCGCTCCATGAGATCGCGCACCACCTGCTCGACGATCCGGCGGGCCATGCGCAGCACTTCCGGATTCATCAGGTGTTTGGTGCGCAGCACCGCGCCGAGCAATTCGGCATTGGGTTCCAGGCGTTCGAGCACCCCGGGATCGGTGAGCACATCGTGCAAGCCGTAGCGCTGCACGGCATCTCGTTCCAGCCGCTCGATGGTGGCCTTGGGGAACAGGCGATGGATATCGTCGAGCCAGTCGACCGCGTGCACGATCGAGGGGCTGTCGCCGCCCGTGCGGCGTATGCCCCGCTGGTCGAGATCGTCATCGCGCTCGTACAGCCAGTCGAGCGCGGCATCCTGTCCCGCCGCCTCCGCGCCGAGCCCGGATCCACCGCAGACGCCATTGCCGGGCGCGCCCAGAATCAGCCGCCAGCGCTCCAGCGCCGGATCGATGTCAGTCATGTGCGGCTCCGCTGGGTTCCATTGCGTCGAAGGATGATTCGCCGAACAGCCCGTGCTCGGCGAATTGCCGATCCACCCGCTCCTCCACCACCCGCGCCCGGGCCAGCAGTTCGGCATCGACGGGCAGGCGCAGCAGTGCCGAACCCGAGCCGTCGAGCCCGCGCAGTTCGAGCAACTTGGTGGCGATGGCGGCGCGTTCGCGCGGCGGGAACCACGCGAAGGCCAGCCGCAGCGCGGGCAGCGCGCCCAGGAACTCCACCGCGCCGAACCGCGCCACCAACTCATCGAGCACGGCGAGCAATGACGTTGTGCCCGAGGCCGTTACGGCCGAGGCCGGGTCGGCCACCATTCCGGCGGTCGCTGTGCCGGAAGCGGTCGTGTGCGCCGACTCTTCCGTGAGTTGTTCGCGGGCGAGGGCGAAGAGTCCGGCGAGGAAATCGCCGAGCACGTCCGGTGCGCCCGAAAGGCGTACGGCGCGGGCGATATCCAGGCTCTCGTGCGGGGCCAGCGATACCACCGCGCCGAGTGCCGCGCCGCGCAGTGCCGGCGGCCGGTCGGCGGCGGTGCACCGCTGGAACACCCCGACCGTATCCGAGCGTGCGATGGTCAGCACCGGACCGGCGTGCAATGCCGCATCACGCACGGCCGCAATGGCTTTCAGCAGTTCGTCGTCGGCGGGTGCGGGACCGCCGCGAATACCCTCGATCAACCAGAGCAGGCGCAATACCGCCGCGTCGATGAGGGTGGCCAGGGTGGGGGAGTCGGAGGTTCCGAAGAGCCGATCATGCCGCCACAGGCCCAATGTCACGCCGAGCAGCCGTCCGAGCCCGCCGGGTGCGCTCGCCGCGGCAATATGCCCGCGCACCGCGTCGACAATGCGCCCGGTCAGTTCGGAGAGCCCGCACAGCGTGGCGTCGAACAGCACCGTGGCGAGTTCGCCTGTCTCGGAACCGGCGTGCGCGAATCGCTCGCCGAGCCGGGCGGCCGCGGCCTCGGCGCAGGTCGCGCCGAGCGAACCCGCCTCGATCAGCTGTGGCAGGCGCAGGTCGGTCGCGGTGATCTTCCAGGTTTCGGTCAATTCCGGCGGCCTGCCGATCGCGGGACCGGTGGTCCGGGCGTAGCCGGGGATGCCGAGAACACGCAGCCGATGCAGCAGGCGACTGGCCGCGATCCCGGAATCGGTCGCGAGATCGACGTCGAAGCGGCCGGTGTCGGGCACCCCGCACCGCGCGAGTTCGGCTTCGGCATCGTGCACGAGCGGTGGATGCGGAGTCCTGCGGTGCAGGCGTCCCACCCGCGTTCCCGACAGTGCCGCAACCATTTCCACCACGACGGGATCCGTGCCCACACGCAATTGGCCGCGCCCCGTCCACGGCAGTGGATGATCCAGCGCCTCGGTGATGAGCGCGCCCGCCAGACCGTCGAGAACATCTGTGCGCGAGGGTGATTCATGCCCGCGCAGGCGGCTCAACCCGATGGTGAGCGTGCGTGCCCCGATCAGTGATGCGGTGGAAACCGGTTGTCCCCGTTCCCGCAATCGCCGCACCACGGCTTCGGTCACGCTCTCGGCCGCCTCCCGCGCGCTGTGCTCCCACAGCCGCTGGTAGTACGCGGGTGACGGCATCCCCGACTGGTAGCCAGCGAACGCGTCCAACCGCTGAAAACTGAACGGCACCAGATAACTCCCGCCGATGCCCGCACCCGGGAACGGTGGAACCGCGGGCCATTCCGTCTGTCCATCAACGCCTTTCGAGGTGGCAGCGGGACTCGGCCCGGTCTCCCCTCGGGCGGGCAGGTGGGCTGCATCCGCGGCGGTGCCGACGAGGCGGCGTATCAGTGCGGGCCGGTGGAAGCCGCCGGTAACCACCACGATGTTCGCCGCGGCCGCGTCGCTCTCGGTGAGGTCGGCGACGGCCGCGTCGATCCAGCGGCTCATGTATTCCTCGCGGGCGATATCGCCGGGGGAGGCGTCGTCATCTCCGCGCACCAATTCGAAATAGGCGGCGAGGCGTTCGGCGAGTGTCTCGGGTGACTCGAGTTCGAAGAGGTGATCCCAGAGCGCGTCGATATTGTCGACGGCGAATTCGCGGCAGAGTCGTTCCACCGCGCGCTCATAGCGCCGCTCGGCGTCGGCGTAGCGGTTCTCCTGGCCCGCGAAGGCGTGATGCCAGGCGGGCAGATCGATGAAGCGCACCTGCGCTCCGGCCGCGCGCCCCTCGGTGAGCGCCAGCCACTCCGGCGAATAGTCGCACAGCGGAGCCCACGACATATGCCGTGTCTCGCTGTCCCGGTAGCTGCTGAACACCGCGATCGGCAGTTCATGCCCGAGCAACAGTTCATCGAGCCGGTCGTTCATATCGGCCGGTCCCTCGATGAGCACGTGCGCGGGCCGCAGCTCCCGAATGGTGTCGCGCACCAGCCGCGCACAGGCCGGACTGTGGTGGCGCACCCCGATGAAGGTGACGCGCACCGATCCGGCGGTCACCGTCGTCTCCAGGCTCATGTTCAGCCCGGCAGCTGGAATCGGGCGTCGTGCAGCGCTTTCCACGCGGGACCGGATTTGCGCGGGGCCTGCTGCTCCAGATAGCGGCGCAACCGCGCCAGATCGTCGGGATCGTCCTTGGCGGCGGTACCGGCCAGGCAGTGCACGATATCCGCGCCGTCCCCGGCCTCACCGCGCAGATACCAGCCGCGCAGCCCGACCGCGTGCGCCACCGACACTGCCTCGGCGGTGCTCATCACCGAGGACATCCGATCCAACGGCGTCCCCGAATCGGTTGCCCCGGTGCGCAATTCGCGGAACGCGGTGACCAGCACCTCCAGCACATCACGCGGCGGGGCCTGCGGCACTCCGGATTTGCGCAACAGGGTTTCGGCCTCGGCCTCGACCAATGCCAGTTCCGCCGCGAAATCCCCGATGGGGAAGACGGTTTCGAAATTGAACCGCCGTTTGAGCGCCGCGCTCATATCGTTCACGCCGCGGTCGCGGGTATTGGCGGTGGCGATGACATTGAAACCCGCCGTGGCATACACCATCTCACCGAGCTCCGGCACCGCCAGCACCCGATCGGACAGCAGCGACAGAATCGAGTCCTGCACCTCCAGCGGGCAGCGGGTGATCTCCTCGAACCGCACCACCTTGCCGCCGCGCATACCCCGCATCATGGGCGCGGGCACGATGGACCGCTCCGACGGACCCTCGGACACCAGCAGCGCGTAATTCCAGCCGTACCGGATCTGATCCTCGGTGGTGGCCGCACCACCCTGAATGGTCAGCGTGGAATCCCCGGAGATCGCCGCCGAAAGCAGTTCCGACAGCAGCGATTTCGCGGTGCCCGGCTCACCGGTGAGCAACAGTCCGCGCGTGGTGGCCAGACTCACCAGCGCCCGGTCCACCAGCGAGGCGTCGCCCACGAACTTATTGGCGATGCCGAGCTTGGGATCGCCGACGATGAACCGCTTGGCGGCATCCACGCTCAGCGCCCACCCGGGCGGCTTGGGCGCGGTATCGGCCGCGCGCAGCCGCTCCAGATCCTCCGCCCAGCGCAATTCGGCGGGCGGGCGCTGCATATGTTCGGTGCTGGTCACGATATCCCCTGGTACGTATGGCTTTCGAGCCGACTGTATCGAGCCGGGCCGACAGGTGTGATGGCTGCGGGTCGACAGGTGTGACCGATGCGGGTCGACAGCTGTGATTACCGCGGGTGGACTCGGAGCTATCCGGCGGCTTCCCGCAGCCAGGCGATATCGCGCAGCACCTCCGACGCGGTGACCGGATCCAGCTCGCCGAGGGCGAGTTCGCCCCCGCCGTGCCGACCCCGGTAGAGCCGGGCATCGAAGGTCTGATCCCCGCGCGGATCCCAGCTCGCGATTCCGGGTGAGGTCAGTACCTGAAGGAAATGGCCGTCGGGCAGCGGTTTCCGGAAGTCGTAGAAGCAGCCGCCGTCACCGGTCTCGGGCTGCGACCAGCCGCGGGCGGTGAGTCCTAAGAAGCGGGTGCCGTCGATCTTGCCGCCGTCGTCCGCGATTCCGGTCGCCCCGCGCAGCTCCGCCGTGAGGGTGAATGTCTCCCGGGCCAACTGCGGGAAGGGTTGCAGTAGTTCGTAATCGGCGAACACTTCGCCCCAGGCTCGGTTCTCCTCCGGGAAGTGCAGCGGGTGGGCAACGCCGAGGACCGCGTCCTCGGCGATTATCACCGTCTCGTCGGAGTGATCGGCGAAACTACGATCCTCCGCGATCCGGAAGGTCGATACCGGCACCTCATCCCGGTACACGCCCCACACCACGCGGCGGGTGATATGCCAGCGCAGCGGGTGCGCGATGAACAGCTCCCGCAGCTCGGCGACGGTGAATCGCCGCTGCGTCACCATGGCGCGCTCGAGCCGGGCGATCTGATCCGCGGCCAGGGCGCGTGCGTCCTTCTTCATCTTCCGGAAGACCGTGTGCGCCTGCTCGGCTCGCTCGGGATCGTCATTCACGCCCGCCTTGGGCAGCGTCTTGATCGTCTTTCCGTCCCCGGTGGTCAGCGTGGGCCGCAACTGTTCGTCGAACCCGACGGTGAATCGGCGCGAGCCGAAATCCAGTTCGCCGGTGCCGTCGGCGCGCAAGCCCAGATCGGGCACCAGTCGGTCGGCCAATTGATCCGCCGACAGCCCCATGCGCTCGGCGATCTCGGTGATCCGCTCCCGCGCTCCCTCGCGCACCCGCGTGGTCTTCACCTTCTCGCTGATCGTCTTCAGCGCCAGCAGTGCCGCATCCGAGCCGATGGTGACGAAGGCGTCCAAGGCCGCCACCGAGCGCGGATCCGAACGCATACCGCGTACATCGGCCAGCAGCCGTTCCACCGTGGTGTCATCGCCGAACGCGCCTAGCGCCTCGTACACCCAGTAGTGCTTGGTCGGCGCGCCCGCCTGCTGCCACTGCCGATATACCGCCCAGGCGAATTCGGCCAATGCCGCCGCGTCGCAATCGCGTTGGACGATCTGGAGTCCGGCATACGGTGCGCCGGGCGTCGAGAGCTGCAGCATGGTGAGCAGATTGCGCACCGGGCCGACCGGCAGCGCGGTGCACGCGCCCGCCGAGATCGGGGGCAGCACGGGGATATTCACCCAGTCGGGCAGGACGGGCATGCGCGCGGGCAGCACATCGACCGGATCGGTCGCCAGCACCGCGTCGACGCCGAGGACGACCCGAGGGTCGAAGGTCGCGGCGGCGGCCCGAACGGTGTCGCCGTGGCCGAGGTCGGCGAGCAGCCGCAGGGTCCGTCCGGCCTCCCGGCGCGCCTTCATACCCTTGGACAGCGCGTCGGGAATCAGTGTGCGCGAAGCGAACTCGGCGTGTCTTTCGAGGTAGTCGATACCGAGCGGGCGCAGCGTGCGTCGTTCCAGCCACTGCGTAGCCAGTTGTACCGCCGTCGCCGACTCGAATGCCATGAGCAGTTCGCCGACCTCGCGCGCGGATCGGCGTGCGATATCGAGTATCAGGGGATACGCGTCCGCCTCGTACCGTGCGGTCAGAACGCGCAGCCGTCCGAGGACGTTCCAGGCGTAGTCCATCCGGGCCCCGGCCAACAGCGGTCGGACATAATCGGGTTCGGCATTGAGCAGGGTGTTCAGCTGCCACGGGGTCAGGGCGGTCGGCCGGAGCTCCCGCAATTCCTTCCCGAGATTCTCGGGCCGTGTGAACTCTGCGGCGGTACGCCATTCCTCGCGCTCGCCGTGCTGCCAGGCGCAGCGCACCGTCGCGGGTGCGGCCAGGCCCTCGATCACCACCGGTGCGGGCCGGGTGCGCTCCCACGGCGGGGTGCGCAGAATTCCCGGGATGTCGGCGTGCCGGTCGTTCGCGGCGGCGACGGCCATCGCCGCCAATTCCGCGGTGACCAATTCGGCTGTGTCGGCTGGCAATTGGTGTATCGACTCGGTGACGAGCCGAGGTGACAGGTGCACCAGCGCGCGCAGCACATCGCCATCGCGCCGGGCATCCAGCAGTCGTAGCGCGCGGTGTGGAAACCATTGCGCGGCTTGCCGTACCGCATTGCGAGCGGCCGGTTGGCCGTGGCGCGTCGCGAGCGCGGTGAACGCGTCATCGGTGGGAATCGTCGCAATGGCCTGTGCCACCTGCCCTTTGAGCGCGGCCGCCACATCGGGATGTTCGAGCCAGTCCACCAGCACCGGCAGCACCCCGAATCCGACACCGTCGATGACGGTCATGGCCGAACCCGCCGAGTCGACCGCCGCCCCCGGTCCGGGCATCCAGTAGTGCGTGAACACGGTGTCGAGTTGACGCACTTGCCCGGGCGTGTGCGCGGCGTCCACCAGCAGCCGGGCATGCGCGTCGGCCTTACCGGCCGCGGTCACCTCGGTGATATCGGCCGCCACCCACTCATGCTGTGTCGGAAGCAGATAGGAGGAAACCACCCGCCCCTGCCGATTCCGTGCCCGAAACCGTGTCAGCACCGCGATGACACCTTCGATATCGGCGCATTCGGCCAGCCGGGCGCGCAATGGCCCCAGCGTGCCGCGCAGCGCCTCGATATCCCCGTCCGACCACCTGTTCGGCTTCTGCCACAGCGGCGCTGTCACCGCCCGCACCAGTGCCTCTGCCGCGAACTCGATTCCGCGCACCCCGATCCAGTGATCCAGCAGCGCGGTCACTTCCTCGCCCGCGATGCGCCGATCCTTCGGTGTCGGCCGGACGGCTCGCTCGACCCGTACGGTGATCAGGGCCGCCGCCATCTCGACGGTCATCTCCCAGGTGGCGGTGATGAATCCGTCGCCGGGAGTGGAGCCTTCGGCGGGGGAGGCCGCGAGCAGATTCCTGACATGGGTCGCGGCCGGTTCGATCGAATGCGCGGGATCCCGGGATTGCAGGCGAAGCAGCGCGGCTTCGAAGGACTCGATCGTCAAGGCTTCGGCACGCGCCGCCACCGCCGACGCGTCAACCGCTCGCGGCTCGGCCGCCAGCAGGCCACCGCGGCGGATGCGCACCAGCGCCCGCAGCGCCTCCGGCGGCGCGAACCGATCCTCGGCCGCCACGGCCTCCCCGTCGGCGCGACCAAGTGCCTCTGCCATGAACTCCCCATCCTTCGAGCCGATTCGAGATCGACTGTAAACACACCCGCCGACATCCGTCGTCCGCCCGAAGGTGGCGGTGCCGCACCGGCGGTCGGCCGAACATCGCGCCGGAGCTGCGAGGCGGTGACATCCCTCCCCGCAAGCGCCCGCTGTCTATCCGGTGAGCCGGACCAGATCGCGGAGCATCTCCGAGGCGGCTATCGGATCGATCGCGCTGAACGGATGGGGTGTCGAGAAGTGCAATCGGTCCTCGTGGCCGCGCCTGCTGATATGGACATGCGGCAACTCCTGCGGATCGTGGTCGGCGGGTGGGATACCGGCGCTCAAGCCGGGATAGATGTCCACCACGACCGAAAACTCTTCCGAGACCGGGCGGTAGAAGCAGTTCGAGTTTCCGGCGTCCTGCGGTGACTGGCGTTCCCAGCCGCGCGCGGTCAGACCCTGAACGGCGGTGGGCGGCACCTTGATTCCGGCGAACCGGGTGAGATCGGTGCCATCGCGTTCCGCGTCGGTGAGGGCGTAGGTTTCCCGGGCCAACTGCGGGAAAGGTTGCAGCAGTTCGTAATCGGCGAACAGTTCGTTCCAGGCCGCCAGTTCTTCGGTCACATGCAGTGGATGTGCGATGCCCAGCAGCAGGTCATTGGCCGGGACGAAAGCCTCGTCCCGGAGATCGGCGAGGGTGCGGTCCTCGGCGACGCGGAATGCCCGCGTGAGCGCTCCCGCATCGTCGAAGGCAGCCCACACCAGTCGCCGGGTCAGATGCCACAGCAGTGGATGGTCGATGAACAGTTGCCGATGTTCGGCGACGGTCCAGCGACGGCCATCGACCATTGCCCGTTCCATGCGCCGGACCTGTTCGCTGGCAATGGTTTTCGCATCCTTCTTGAGGGTGGTGAACGCCTTGTAGGCGTGCGCGCTCGCCTCCGGATCGTCCTTCGCGCCGGGCTTGGGCAGGCTCTTGCGGCGCGTACCGTCGGCATCGCTGACGACCGGTGCGAGCGTCTCGTCGAAACCGATGAGGAAGGCGCGCGGCCCGTAGTCCAGTCGCAGTGTCCCGTCATCGGCGAGGCCGAGGCGCGGGACCAGGCGATCGGCGAGCTGTTCGGCGGTCAGCTCGCGTTCCTCGGCGATCTGCTGGATCTTCTCCTGCGCCCGCGTCCGGATGCCCTTGAACTTGACCTTCTCGGCAATGCCGTTGAGCTGCATGAGCGCGAAATCGGTGCCGATGGCCGCCAGCACCTCGAGCCCGGTCACCGCGCGCTGATGCGCGGACTCGCCCGGCCAGGTCCGGATGAGCGGGGTGAGGCGGCGAGCGGTGTCGTCATCCCCGAACAGGCCGAGCGCGTGCAGTATCCAGCCGTCGGCGGCCGGATAGCCGACGACGCGCCAAGCGTCGAAGAGTGCCCAGACGAACTCGGCCCGCGAGCGCGGATCGGTGATTTCCGCGACCCGCACCGCGCCCGGGTAATGACCATTGGGTCCGTGCATGGCGAGCATGACGCAGACCGCGGTGACCGCATCGCGGGGTAGCGCCCGACGGTTATCGCGCAGTACCAGGGCGGGCAGTGCCGTCGGCAGCAGCCAGGTCGGGAGGGCTGGAATACGAGAGGGCAGGCGGGACAGCGGATCTGCTGACAGTTCGGCTTCGAATCCGGCTGCCGCCGGTTCCCCGAAGGTCGCGGCGGCCGCGAGCAGCGCTGCGCGATAACCGTTTTCGTCGAGCGCGTGTACCGCCTGCCAGGTCAGCGTGCGCTGTTTGCCGGGCTTGTCGAGTGCGGCGGCCACCAGATCGAGTGCGGCCGTGTCGATATGGCGGCGTAGCCAGCCCAGCGCCATGTCGCGATGTTTGCGCACCGCGAGCAGTCGCACCATCGAGTCGGTGATATCGGGTCCGCTCAGGGGTTGCAGCGCGTCCGTCAACAGTGCGGTATACACCTGCGCCGCCTCGACCACGCGGTCGGCGACCGCAGTGCCGAAGCGAGCCAGAATGCGTTGCGCGACGGAGACATTCGATCCGATATCGGTGGCGCGCAACTCGGCCAGTCGCGGTGCGACCAGCGCCGCGGGGGCATCGGCGAAAACGTGGCCGCGGGGCCAGGCGATCGAATTCGGGTTGCCGAGCACCCTGTCGACGTAGGCGGGCCATTCCGCGCCGTGATCGTCCCACACTGATGGAATGGCCAGCCAGCGTTCCTGCTCGCCCGGCTGCCAGGTCAGCCGAACGCCTGTCGTGCGCAGGCCGGGCACCACCGCCGGGGCGGCCGCCCGCGCATCGTGCTCCCACGGCGGGGTGCGCAGGAATTCCGGGAGTTCCTCGGCGGCGCAAATACCCTCGAAGGCAATCGAACTCGACAATGGCCGTACCGGTTGTCCGGCCGCTGCGGCCAGCTCCGGATAGAGCTGTGCCAGTGCTTCGAGCAGGTCCGTGCGCCTGCGGTCACCGGCGTTATCCGCGGCGAGCAGGCGGAACGCACGGCGCGGGAAACGTCGCGCCGCCTCGATCAGCGGCCCCAGGACGCCGGGGACGGCGATTCGATCCAGCAGAATTCCGAACGCCTCATCGGTCGGGAAATGCGCGAGCAAAGCGGCCAGTGAGCGCCGATTGTCGATATCGATCCACGCGAGATCGATTGTCGCGGCGACCAATCGCGCTGTTCCCGGGCCGACGTGCACGATCGCGCTGTACAGCGACTCATCCGGGGTCGTGAATGGTGTGCCGTTCATCGACCCGGCCGCCAGCAATTCGAGCTGCTCCACGGTGGTCACCGAGTTCGCGAGCAGCGGCCAGTAGTAGTGGTGCCTGGTCCGTTTTCCGGCCGCTGCCGCCAGATCCCGTTCCAACCACTCCTGTTCGGTGGGAACCAGATACGAGGCGGCGACCCGGACCGAAAGCGCATCGCTTTTGCCGCGCCACTGTTCCAGCGCGGCCACCGCCGCGGCGTAATCGGCGTTGGACAGGTTCGCCAGATGTCCGCGCACACCGCGCACGACCCCCATCGCACCGCCCTTCGGCATTTCGTCCGGCGCGATCCAGCGCAGATGGGCGCGGCGGTTTTGCCCGTGGTGAATCTCCAGGCCCGACACCGCCACCGCTGCCTCGGCGGCGAATACCGGGCCGTACCGCGAAACCCACTGGTCCGCGATGGCGGTGTCCGGCGCTGAGCCGCTGTAGGTTCTGCTCAGGTAGAGATGGCTGCTCATCGCGACGGCCGCCACCCCGAGCGGCGTCACCACGGTCTCGTCCAGTGTCGCCAGCCCGGCCGCCGCGATATCCGGGCCGTCGGCCGCGGTGGCCTCGAGGGTGGCGCGGACGGCCTTCGGATCCAGCGCGCGGGCGCTGCCCCCGGACTTCTTCGCCGTCCGCATCGGCCGCTCCGGACCGCGTCCCCGGAACCGGGCGGCCCTGGCCCACCAGGCATCGGGCACCACCCACGTGTCCTCGTCCATACGTCGCAACTCAGTCATGCTGTCCCTCCCCGGGTTTCGTGCGCACACCGTTCTATATGGCGTGGGTTTCCGTCGGAATCGCTGCTCGAACCGGCGGACGGATCGATCCTCGCGGGACCGATGGGCGGCCTGTCGTGCCGTCGGCGGCTCGACAAGTCCGAATACTGCCAGCCTCTAGGCGGTGAGAATATCCAGCTCCCGCAGCAGCTCCGAGGCGGTGATCCGATCCAGGTCGGCCGGTCGGTGTCGCTCGGGGGCTCCCGGCCAATTCGCCATCTCGGCTCCCGGCGGTGCGATCACCACCTCGACGATGCGCTGGTCCGGCTGGTGCTGCAGGCCGATCGAGGACAGTCCGGGGTCCAGCAGGACCGCGGCCGAACGACCACCCGGAACCGGACGTGCGATGAACCAGGACTGGCCCGCGTCCTGCGGTTCCTGGCGATACCAGCCGAATCTGCTCATACCGAGCAGCTTGGCGGGATGCACCATGCGGCCGGTGAACCGTTCGATGCGCGGTGCGTCGCGCTCCTCCTCTGTGAGCCGGAACGCCGGGCGGGCGAGCTGCGGGAACGGTTGCAGCAGTTCGTAATCGGCGAATCGCTCATGCCACTGCGCCAGGGTGTCGGTCAGGTGCAGCGGATGTGCGATGCCGATGGCGGCATCCGCCGCGAGCGTGACCGGGTTGTCCTCGGCATCGGCGAGGCTGCCGTCCTCGGCGATTCGGAAGGACAGTGTCGCCTCGCCGTCGACGGCGATCCAGACCAGGCGGCGGGCCAGCTGGGTGGACAGGTGATGGTCGACGAACAGCTCACGATGTGCCGCCACGGTCCAGCGGCGGCTCTCGACCATCGCTCGTTCGAGGCGCTGGATCTGCTCGGAGGCAATGGTTTTGAGATCCTTGCGGAAGTCGGTGAACTCCTTGTACGCGGCCGCCGCCAGCGCGGGATCGTCCCTGACACCCGGTTTCGGCAGCGCCTTCAACGGTTTGCCCTGCGCGTCGAGGATCAAGGGCCGCAACTGCTCATCGACGGCGATCCGGAACTCGCGCGTGCCGTAGTCCAGCCGCAGCGCCCCACCGGCGTCGATCCCGAGTTCGGGCACCAGCCGATCCGCGAGTTCATCGGCGGATATGCCCTGTTCCGCGGCGAGCTGCGTGATCTTCTCCTGCGCCTTCGCCCGAATACCCTTGAACTTCACCTTTTCGGCAATGCCACTGAGCTGGCGCAACGCGAGCCCGCTGCCGATCGCGGCGAGCACATCGAGTCCGGCGACCGCGCGGGCATGCCCGCTCTCGCCCGGCCAGGCCCGGATATACGGTGTCAGCGCACGGGCGATGTCATCGTCGCCCCAGATTCCCAGCGCGTGCATGATCCAGCTCTGCGCCGGGGGATATCCGGCCAGCTGCCAGGTTTCGAACAACCCCCAGGCGAAGGCCGCGAGCGAAGCGCGGTCCGCCAATGCGGTGAATTGGGTGATCCCGGCGTAGTCGCCATCGGGTGAGCACAGCGCCAGCATGGTACAGACCGTGTGCACCGCCTCGGGTGGCAAAGCTTTTCCGCTGTCGCGCAACAGGATCGGCGGCAGCGCGGCGTGGGAGAGCCAGGCGGCCGGGGCCGGGAGTTCCGGTGGAAGATGCAGCAGCGGGTCCGAAGACAATTCGGCCTCCAGGGCCCGAGCGGCGTCATCGCCCAGACCGGCCGCCGCCGACAGCAATACCGCGCGGTGACCGCCATTGTCGAACGCGCGCAGCACATTCCACGCCAGCACCCGCGTCTTGCCCGGCTTGCCGAGCGCGGCGACCACCAGATCCGGTGCCGCGACGGCCAGATGGCGTTCGAACCAGGCCAGTGCGGCCGGTCGGCCGCGCTTGGAACTGTAGAGCGGGGTCATGAGGGTGGTGACCGCGGTACCGGTGACCAGCATCAGCACGTGCGCATTGTCATAGGGGTACCGCTGGACGGCTTCGACCATCGCCGCGGCGATATCGTCACCGAAGCGGCCCAGCACCCGTCGCATGAGATCGGTCCAACCCGAATAGCAGTGCGCGCGAAGCACATCGAGGTGCGGGGTGACGAGCTCGGGCGGTGCCAGTGCGAAGATGTCGATCGGGTTGTAGCGCGCGCGGCCCTCGTCGGACAACACCTGTGCGAGCGCGCCCTCCCATCCCTCATGCGGAACGAAGTGCGGTGCGGGCAGATTCGTCCACTCCTGCTGCTCGCCGGGCAGCCAGGCCAGGGCGGCCGGGGTCGGCGCGGGCGGTCGCTTCAACACGAAAGGCGTTGTCGCGACGGTACCGCGCTCCCACGGTGGCGTGCGGAGGAGCTCCGGTAGCTCCGCCGGTGCGGCACTCCGGCTTGCCGTCGCGGCGTACTCTGCCTCTGCACTGGGATCGGCGACGCCCGACGGGTCCGTCGATGCGCCGTTCGTGTCGGAATGGACTGCCGCGCAGGGATATACGAGCGCTATCTGTCGGAGCAACGCGTCCGCCAACTGGTGTCGCGGGGATATCGTGGTGAGCAGGCGGTGGGCCCGATTCGGGAAGCGCAGGGTGGCCTCGAGGAGGGCGCTGCGCAGCACCGGGCGATCGGCACGCTCCAGCAGGGCGATATAGGCCGCGTCCGTGGGCAATTGGGCGAGCATGCCGCCGAGTTGGCGTTGATCATCGGTGGGCAGGTAGTAGGCATCGAGTGCGTTGGCCAGAAAACCCGCGGCGGCGGGACCGGTGTGCACGAGTGCGCGCATCGCCTCGACCTTGCCGGTGAAACCGCCGACGTAGAAGCCCGGCGGCAGCGGTTCCGGCGGAGTGTCGGCCCCGACGGCGAGCGGGTGCAGGAACCAGTACCAGATGAAGTCGTGGCGGCCGATCGAACGCAGATCGGATTCGAGCCACTCCCGCTGGGACGGAATCAGATACGAGGTGGCACTGCGCACGGACAGGGTGGCCGATTCCCGGCAGCGCCCGAGACCTTCGACCGTCGCGTCGTATTCGGCGTCCGGAACCGTGCACAGGTGGGCGCGCAATCGCGACAGCAACTGCATACCCACATCGGTGAACGGGCCGTCCGGCTCGATGCGTGCGGCAGCGGGCTGGTACTCGCGATTGACCTTCGTTCTGGCGAAGGTGATTCCGGCCCAGTGCACCGCGATCTCGGCGGCCACCACGACCCCGTGCTCGCCGATCCACGCATCGAGCAGGCGGTACAGGGTCTTGGGTTTGGGCTCGGTCCGATCGGCGAGATAGGCGGCCAGGCCGCCCAGCACCGCGTGACCGAGCGGGGTCGCGTGCTCCGGTTCGGCGATCGCGGCCCGTGCGGCCTCGGCCAGGTCCGTGCTCCGGCTGATGGCGGTGGCCTCCACGGCCTTGGCCACCAGCTCGTCCGTCAGCCATTTCCGAAGGGTGGCAGGCGCTTTCGGATCGATGGGGACCGGCGCGACGGCACCGTGACCCCGATAGGGTGCGGCCCGGTCCTGCCATTCGCCCGGCACGATCCAGGCGTTCTCGTCGATACGTCGCAGTGTGTTCATGGCGTTTCCCGGATCAGGCGATGAGCGCGTTGAGTTCGCGCAGCAGTTCGGAGGCGGCGATCGGCGACAGTTCACCGAAGGTGTGCGTGGATTCGCCTCTGCCCCAATAGTGTTCGTTGCCCGTATCGGTGAGGCGCACCGCGATCTGCTGTTTGTCGAATTCCAGCGCGATACCCGCGATGATGCCCGGATCGAGGTCGATCACCACCGAAAGCCCCGCGCCCAGGACGCGGAAGTATTCGCAGGAGACGCCGCCGTCCGCGGGTTCACCGCGCTCCCAGCCGAAACGATTGAGGCCCAGGATCTTCCCGGTGGGTATCACCAGATTGTGGAAGCGAGGGAGAGCGCCGAGTGCGGTTTCCTCCGCGGTGAGGGTGAAGACTTCGCGCTGCAATTGCGGGAAAGGTTGCAGGATTTCGTAATCGGCGAACACCTCACCCCACTCGCCGAGGGCGTCGCCCAGATCCAGGGGGTGCGCCAGGCCGACGATCATTTCATCGGCGATGGTTACCGGGTCATCTGCCGAATCGGCGTAGCTGCGGTCCTCGGCGATCCGGAATGAGCCTGTGACGGCGCCGGTTTCGTCGAACGTCGCCCATACCAGCCGGCGGGTGAGATGCCACAGCAGCGGGTGGTCGACGAACAGACGCCGATGCTCGTCCGCGCTCCAGCGGCGGCCGAGCACCATGGCGCGTTCGAAACGCCGGATCTGGTCGGCGGCGGCGGATTTCACATCCTTCTTCAACTGGGCGAAGGATTTGTACGCCGCGGCGGCCGGTTCGGCGTCATCCTTGACGCCGGGTTTGGGCAGCGACTTGCGCCGCGCGGTGGCCTGCCAGGTCCCGTCCACATCCCGAATCGCATCGGACACGGTCGGGGTGAGCTGTTCATCGAAGCCGATGAGGAAACCGCGCGGACCGTAGTCCAGGGCGAGCGTGCCGCGCGCGTCCAGTCCGAAATCCGGGACGAGCCGGTCCGAGAGCTGCTCCGGCGTCAGATTCAAGGTCTCGGCGACCTCGGCGATCTTCTCCTGCGCCTTGGTCTTGAGGCCCTTGAACTTGGCCTTCTCCGCAATGCCGTGCAACTGCATGAGCGCCACATCGGTACCCAGCGCGGTGAGGATATCGAGCCCGGACACCGCGCGGGCATGTGCGGACTGACCCGGCCAATTGCGGATCATGGGGCCGAGCCTGCGGGCGGTCTCGTCATTGCCGAGCAGGCCCAGTGCGTGCAGCGCCCAGGAATCCTTGGACGGATACCCGGCGAAACGCCACGCTTCGAAGACGCCCCAGGCGAATTCGGCCAGCGACTCCGGATCCGCGGCCGCGATCACCTGCTCCACCCCGGCGTAATCGCCGTTCGCACCGGACATGGCGAGCATGGTGCACACGTGCAGGGCATCGGGCGCGGACAGGAAAGTGATGGCATCCTGCGGCGCGGACCCGTCCCCGCGCCGCAGCGCCAGCGCGGGAAGGTGTTCGGGCACCAGCCAATCGGGTGTCACGGGGATCTTCGGCGGCAACTGGTGCAGCGGATTCGCCTCCAGTACACCCGTGATCGCCTTCGCCACCGGCTCGCCGAATTCCATTGCGGCACTGTCCACCGCGTTGCGATGACCCCGCTCGGCCAGCAGGCGCAGCGCCGTCTCGGCGTGGCGTCGGTCCTTACCCGGTTTGCCCAGCGCGATGCCGATGATGACCGGGAGCGCCGTGGCGTGATTGCGGTCCAGCCAGGCCAGCGCGGTCGCGCGGGACCTCTTCCCGTCGAGTCTGCGGATCGTCGACAGGGTCACCGCGCTACCGGTGATCGGGGCGAGCAGGTACGCAAGTCCCTGCGTATCCTGTTGCACCGCACGCAGCACGAACGGCAGGGCGTCCGCGCCGAAGCGGGCGAGAATGCGGCGCAGCGCGTGCTCGACCGTGTAGTACCGGTCGAGTTTGGCCGTGGCCAGATAGGGCCGGGCCAGCTCCTCGGGGGCGAGGGCGAGCATGCGCATCAGATCGCCGTGATTCTGCACCACCGCGCGGGCGAGGCTGGCCGCCCAATCGGTGTGGTACGGCCGATAGACCGTGACCTCCGTCGCCGCCCACTCGGCTTGCTCACCCGGAAGCCAGGCCAGCCCGTCCGGAATCGACTGTGTCAGTTCGGGAAAGCTGACCGCCTTGGATTTCGCACGGACCTCGCGCCACGGCAGGACGCGCAGCACCTCGGGGAGTTCGGCCGGTGCGGCGGTGCGTAGCCGGTCGGTATCGAGGAACCCGGTGGCCTCCGGGAGTCGGGCGACCAGTGCCGGGCGCAGCGCGGCCAGTGTGCGCAGGATATGGCGGGCCATACCGGATTTGGGCGAGATCGGACCCAGCAGGCGCAGCGCACGCCGCGGATAGCGCAGCGATGCTTCGAGCAGCGCCGGTGGGATGAAGCGCTGCTCGACCCGCGATGTGAGCGCCGAGAACGCCGCATCGCTGGGCAAGCAGGCCAGAATGGCCGCCAGCTTCGCCACGTAATCACCGCTGAGCTCACGGTCGCGCAGCATTCGATCGATCGCCCCGGTGCATTCGGGACCGAAACGCGCCAGCGCGGTCTCCCACAGCCCGTGCTGTGAGCTGTAGATGAACGAGCTGGCGGGAAACGCGTCGACGAGGCGTTCGAAATCCGCATAGGCGTGCACGGATCCGATCAGGAGCAGGAAACGGCTGTTGTAGTCCAGGATGTGGTTTGTGAGTTCGTCCAGATCGGCACGCACCCAATGCTGTTCGGTGGGGAGTAGATACGACGCGGCGATGCGAATCGCCAAACCGCCCGGCGCGGAACGCAATGCGTCGATCGCGGCCACCGCCGCACGGTAATCCTGTTCGGACGCGTCGGCGAGCAGCGCGCGGACGCGGCGCAGATTCTCCGGCGCATCGGACCTGCCCGGATCACCGGACGAGCTGCGGCCGATCCGGTAGTGGTAGGTGTTGTTGGACCGGTCCCATTCGCCATCGCGGATCAGCGCGGCGTGCAGGACCGCGGCTTCGGCCGCGAAAACCAGTCCGTGCTGCAGCACCCAGGCGTCGGCGACCGCCGGTGTGCCGTACTCCGCGATCTCGAGCGCGAGCGACAGCGCCGCCGCGCCGAGCGGAGAACAGGTCGCGAAGTCGGTGACCGCCGCCGCACCGGCCTGCGCCAACTCGGGATCGGGATGTGAGTTGCCCAGTGTGTCTCGTACCGAATCCTGATGGGCGGCAAGCCTTTCGGCCTGGTCGGCGATGGCCGTCGCCGACACCGGCAGCGGCTCGCGCCGGGGTCCGTGGCCGCGCACCGGCAGCGCCCGCGCCCACCACTCGTCCGGCACCACCCAGTGGTCCTCATCAAGGTGGGCACCGGTGGCGGTGTAAGCGGAGTCGAGCATGATCCCCCGAATCGTGGAGCGTTTTGACGCAGCGACTGTAACCAGAGGCTCCGACAGGGATTCGGGGGAGCGGCGTGCCGCGCCTATTTCCCGGCCGCGCGGGCCAATTCCTCCGGGTAGCGGGCTCCTGCGATAGCGTTCGCCGGGGCGGCGGCCTCGATGCGCGCCAAATCCGCAGGGCTGAGGGTGATCTCGGCCGCGGCGACGTTCTGCTCCAGATAGGTGCGGCGCTTGGTGCCCGGAATCGGCACTACGTCCGCGCCCTGATTCAGCACCCACGCGAGCGCCAATTGCCCCGCGGTGACGCCCTTTTCCTCGGCCAGCTCGCGCAGGGCGGCGACGATCGCGAGGTTGCTGTCGAGGTTGCCGTCCGCGAAGCGGGGGAGGCGGCGGCGCATGTCATCGGCGGGCAGATCCGCGGTGGAGGTGATCGCGCCGGTGAGGAAGCCGCGACCCAGCGGTGAGAACGGCACGATGCCGATCCCCAATTCCCGTGCGGTGGGCAGGATCTCGGCCTCGATATCGCGAGTCCACAGCGACCACTCGCTCTGCAGCGCCGTCACCGGATGCACCGCGTGCGCCTTGCGGATGGTCTCCGCCGATGCCTCGGAAATCCCGAGGTACCGCACCTTGCCCGCCTGCACCAGTTCCGAGAGCGCACCCCAGGTTTCCTCGACCGGCACATTCGGATCCACTCGATGCTGGTAGTACAGATCGATGTAGTCCACGCCGAGCCGCTTCAGCGAGGCATCGCAACTCTGCTGCACGTATGCGGCGTCCCCGCGCGCTCCCATCGAGCCGCCCTCACCCCACACGATCCCGAACTTGGTGGCCAGCACCACCTGATCCCGGCGATCCGCGATAGCCCGCCCCACCAGCTCCTCATTGGTCTCCGGCCCATACACATTCGCGGTATCGAGCATCGTCACCCCGAGTTCGAGCGCCCGATGAATGGTCGCGATCGACTCCGCATCACTATCGCGAACCCCATACGCCTGACTCATCCCCATGCACCCGAGCCCCTCGGCCCCGACCGTCAATTCCCCGAGCTTCCTGGTCGCGATCATGCCCAACTCCTCCTCGATCAACCTCGAATCCGGGCCTCAACCCGCTCGAAAACGAACCTACGACTTGGAGCGCACTCCAAGTCAACCCGTCAACTCGCCAAGGAGGTACCCGCCGCGCTGATCCGCAGAGAATCCTGCGACCAATACCCCTCTCGGTTGCTTGCGGATGGGAGGTTAGGCTGCCCGGGACTCGATACGGGTCGCTTGTTCAGCTGGAGGGGATGGTTGTGTCGGTGCGTCGGATTGTGTTGGCGGGGTTGGCCGCCGTATCGGTGATCGCGATCGGCGGATGCGGGAAATCCGAGGAAGCGGCCGCACCAGCGACGACCACCGCGCCCACCACGACGGTGCCGCCGCGGCCCATGACGGACTATCTGGTGACAACGGGGGATACGCCCGGGGTGACCTATGTTGTGCCGCCCGCGACCGATGCGATGGCGCTGGGCATGATCGGATTCGCCTCGGCGCAGCAGACTCCCGAATGTCAGGCCCGCAATACCGCGATCAAGGTGATCAACAGCGATCCCTACGCGAGTGCGCTGGCCCGCATCGACACCGCCGACGGGCGGCCTCGCTACGACGTTCAGATCGCGGTGGTCAACCGGGCGATCGACACCACGGCCCTGGCCGATGCCATGCACGGCTGCGCCGGCACCGGCACCGGCATGGTCTTCATGGATGGTGCGGGCAAGTCCGCGGATCCGGGCTTCGAAATCCCGGTCACCCGCGATATCGCCGGTATCGGCCCGGTCGTGGAAATGCCACTGATGCGCGAATTGGGTTCCCGCGCAACGGGAACCATGCCGTCCTCGGGCCTGATCAAATTCGCCACGGTCGGCTCCCGCACCGCAATCGTCTACATCACCGGCAAATTCATGTCCGCCGAAGTCCCCGCCGACAGCATCGCCTTCGGTGACCGCGTTCTCACCGCCCAGGTAGCCAAACTCCGCGCCCACTGACCTCGTCACTTCACCTCCAAACCTCGCCCGTTCTCAACCGCTGCGGGCTAGGGTTTTCGGGTATGTCCGATTCGCTACATTCCGATCCGGATTCGGTGCTGGCGGAGGGGCCGCCGCCGACGTTTCCAGCGCTCGCGGAGCCCACTGTCGTGTGGAAGGCCGGACCGGAAACCGCGGGCCTGCTGGCGCGCGCCCTGGTCCGGAACAGCACGCTTCGGCCGAGCCAAATCCTTTGGGAGATAGCGTTTGCCGCGCTGATCATCGGTTTGGCCGCCAAGGCGTGGGGGCGCGGCACCGCACTGCTCGCGCTGTTCGGGGTACTGATTCTCGCGTACCTGCGTTGGCGTCAGGTACGCCAGACCGGAGATGCGTACGAGCGTCAGTTCGCGAGTGGGAACTTTGCCGACGGCTCGGTGCTATCGGCCCGTTTCGGCACCGAATCTGTCGATATCGCGCTTCCCGCAGGCTATTCGCGCCTGCGCTATTCCGATCTCACCCGCGTCGATGTACGCGGCTCCGTCGTCCTGCTCTGCTACCCCTCCGGCGCGTACCTCACACTGCCGCGCGGCCTGTTCCCCGACCCGGTACTCGCGGCCCTGCCCGTCGCGGGACTGCCCGTCCGGCACCGCACCGGCGGTTGAGATTCCGTGCCGATACCCGCAGGGATGTGCGGTAGAGAAAATGCCGCAGCAGGTAATCCGTGCTTACCTTCCGGTACACAGGACGTCGGTCGTGGGTTCGGAATGATGTGACGGGCGGCCGTTCGTAGGGGTCTGGCCCCTGAGGAATCCCCCGGAGGCGCTACACCGCTCTAGCTCCTCAGGGCGATGTGCGCCGCGCGGTATCCGACTTACCGTCTGGCACATGGACTTCGAGCACATCGTAGAGACGGTGGCCACGAATTCGGAATGGGCGATATACGTCCTGCTCGTGGTCGATATCGGCGCGTTTCTGATCAGCAGGCGCAGGGGGCGGCATCCGGAGCGGCGGGGCTACGGGGTCAAGGACACCGTCACGAATGTGACCCTCGGGCTGGCCAACGGCTTCATCCTGCGGTTCACCGAGGTGCTCGGCGGCGCGGCGATGGTCGCGGTGGCCGCCGCCATCACCCCGCTGCATTGGCAGCCCGGCGGTCTCGGCTGGCTGATCGTCATCATGATGGCCGACCTCGCCTACTACTGGGAACATCGCACCGCACACCGGGTTCGGCTGTTCTGGGCGACGCACAGCGTCCACCACTCCAGCGAGCACTTCAACCTCACCACCGCCAACCGCCTCGGCTTCATCGGCGCGATGGATCTGCTCGGCCAACTCTGGTACATCCCCATGGCCCTGCTCGGCGTCCCCGTCTACTCCATCCTGCTCGCCAAAGCGGTGACCATCCTCTACCAGGTCCCCTTGCACACCGAACGCGTCAACCGCCTCTGGGCACCCCTGGAATACCTCTTCAACACCCCCTCCCACCACCGCGTCCACCACGGCGCAAACAACCCCTACCTGGACAAGAACTTCGGCGGCGTCTTCATGCTCTGGGATCGCCTCTTCGGCACCTACGCCCCCGAACTCGAACGCGTCGACTTCGGCCTCACCCACCAAATAGCCACCCACAACCCCCTGAAGGTCTACACCCACGAAATCCGTTCCCTCATAACAGATGTCCGCACCGCCACCACCTGGCGCAACCGCGCAGGCTACCTCTTCGGCCCACCCGGCTGGCAGCCGCGCGGCGACACGCCAGGGTCGCTCGGGGGCGACTTCGCCACGAAAAGGGGAGATTTCGGACCATAGTGGAACGATGGGCAACCAGACAGTCGCGGAAGCGTTCGAACCCCTGTTGCATGCCGCGGTGGGGACGACCTCACCGGTGCGATTCGAGTTCTGGGACGGGAGCGTTATCGAGCCGGTGGGGGAGTGTGCGGGGACCATGCGGGTGCGGTCGAAAGACGCACTGCGGCATGTGGTTTGGGCTCCGGGGGAATTGGGGGTGGGGCGGGCGTTCGTTTCCGGTGCGGTGGATCTGGACGGCGATATCTTCGTGCTGTTGCGGGCGTTGAGTTCTACCGCGCCGCGGGATGCCAGGCTGGGGGTTGACGCGGTGTGGGAGGCGTTCGGCGCGGCGCGGCGCGTCGGGGCACTCGGGCGGCGGCCACCGCGACCGGCGGAGGAAGCCCTGCCCGTGCGCACCGGGCTGCACACCAAACGGCGGGATGCGGCGGCGATCAGCCATCACTATGACGTCGGCAATGACTTCTACGAACTGGTGCTCGGCCCGAGCATGACCTACTCGTGCGCTCGGTTCGTCGGTTCCGGGGACGACGGCCATCAGCCCGCCGACGCGACGGTCTCGCTGCAGGACGCGCAAAGCGCCAAGCACGATCTGATCTGCCGCAAACTGGGGTTGGACGCCCGGCCCGGTATGCGCCTGCTGGATGTCGGATGTGGTTGGGGCGCAATGGCAATGCATGCGGCGCGGACCTATCAGGCACAGGTGGTCGGGGTCACCATCAGCACCGCCCAGGCCGAACTGGCGCGCAAGCGGATAGCGGATGCGGGCTTGTCCGCCCGCATCGAGATCCGACTACAGGATTACCGCGATCTGCCCGGTGAACAGTTCGACGCCATCTCCTCGATCGGCATGTTCGAGCATGTGGGGAGTAAGCGGGCCGCCGAGTACTTCACCACGTTGCGCGGGCTGCTGCGGGATGAAGGGCGACTGCTCAACCATGCCATCTCCTCGCCCGGTGGCTCGGTGATGAACTCGCGAGGGTTCGTGGGGCGCTATGTGTTTCCCGATGGGGAACTCATGGATGTGGGGGAGACCATTCTGGCGATGGAGCGCGCCGGGTTCGAGGTCCGGGATGTGGAATCCCTGCGCGAGCATTACGCGCTCACCCTGCGGAATTGGGTGGCGAATCTCGAATCCCGGTGGGAGGAAGCGGTTTCGCTGACGAGTGAGGGACGCGCCCGGGTATGGCGGCTTTACATGGCCGCTTCCGCACTGGGTTTCGAGGACGGCGGCCTCGGATTGCATCAGGTGCTGGGCGTAATCCCCGCTCCCGCAGGCGATACCGGGATGCCCGCGACGCGGCGCGCCTGGGGGTGAACCGTCTCGGATACGAGAAATGCCCGTACAGATCCGAGATCTGTACGGGCACTGTGCCTCCGGTGCGAGTGAGCTAGCCGACCGTCGCGCCCACGCGCAGGGCGTGCGGCTCGATCGCGCCGCGGACGATCGCGCGCTCGTCGATGGTCTCCGCCTTGTAGGGCAGGGTCGACAGGGTGGCGGTCATCTTGGCGACCGGATCCTCGATGGCCTTCGGGGTACCGAAGATGAAGGTCCACTCGTGCTCATCGCTGACGTACGGGACGACCGTCTCGAACAGGTTGTGGAAGCGGGTCCACGAACGCTTGAGAGTCTCGTTGCGCCACATGGTCTGACAGCCCGCCTGCGCGGCCAGCACGCCGCCCTCGGCCAGAATCGCCTTGCAGCGGTTCAGGAAATCGTCCTCGTACAGGCGATTGTGCTGCGCGTCCTCGACCCGCTCGTCCGGCAGATCGATACAGATCATGTCGTAGCGCACGCCGTCGGCCTCGGCCTTGGCCAGGAAGTCCCAGCCGTCGGCGTAATGCATCTTGATCGGGCCGGTCTGCGCGACCGCCTCGGCCAGATCCGCCTCGGAGTAACCGTAGGGGAGGTGCTTGGCGCACAGCTCCACCTCCAGCTGATCGATGTCCACGTGATCGACGAGCGAAGCGCCCGCCGCGGCCGACATCTGCGAGGCGACGCCCTCACCGGAACCGATGATCAGCACCTTGTCCAGCTTCTCGGCCAGCGCGTAACCCGGGACCAGCATGGCCTCGTGGTAGGTGAGCTGGGAGAACTCGGTGGACTGGCGATCGTCGTCGGAGAACAGCGACAGGCCCTGCTCGGTCTGCGCGATCACCATGTGCTGGAACGGGGTATTGGTGTCCACCACGACATCGGTCATATTCCACACCCGGGTCAGACCGTCGCCGACCGGCTCGTGGATCCGGCGCGAGGCGTGCCCGCGCTGAATGACCTCCATATTGACCGTCGCGGGCGAAAGCTCCTGCTGGAGCAGCTCAACCGCCTTGGTCGCCCCGGCACCGATACTGCCGCAGGTGAATACGTCGACGAAGATGTCTCCGGATTCGGGGTAGGTGTGGATCGAGGCGTGCGACTCGGCGAGTAGAGCCAGGATGGTGACACCCTGCGGCTCGAACTGCTTGCGCACGACATCACAGATGGTCACCCCCGCGGCGACCAGCGATTTTCGAAGTGCGGCTTCGAGTCGTTCGAGGTCGTCGCAGAGGGCCGCGTCGACACCACCGAACTCGGCCAGCACATGCCAGCCGGTGAATTCTGCCGTCATGGCTAAACTCACTCTCGCTCAGCGCCAGTGACATGAACAGTCAAAGGCGGAAAACCGTTGAAGGACACCGACGAATAGCTCGCCGTATAGGCACCGGTCTCGAGGATTCGCACTGAATCACCGGCTCGCAACGTGGTCGGAAGAAGGACCCTCGTGCGCTGATAGAGTACATCGTCGCCATCGCAGGTCGGACCCGCGACCACCGCCTCGGCCACCGGATCGCCGTCGCGATCGGTCTGGAAACGGTAAGCGATGTACTCGTTCTCGGTTTCGGCCATGCCGTTGTAGCGGCCGATGTCGAGGTATATCCAGCGCCGCCCGTCCGGCGCCTGGCGAACATTCACCACCTCCGCGTGAATCACACCGGTGTTACCCACAAGGGCGCGACCGGGTTCCACGATGAGGTCGATGTGTTCCGGGAGATGGCGGGCGGCGGCCGCGGTGATCACCGCGCCCAGCTCGGCCACGCCGGGAGCCGCGTCGGCGTACGAAATCGGCAGTCCCCCACCGATATTCACCGCCGCGACCGGAATGTCCTTGACCGCCAACGCTTCCGCGATGGCTCCGGCCTGTTCGATGCCGATCTGCCAGGCGATCGGATCCAGCTGCTGCGAACCGACGTGGAAGTATGGTCCGCCGACCCGTAGGCCCAGATCGTGCGCGCGCACCAGCAACTGCCCGGCTTCCTCGGGCGCACAACCGAACTTGGTTCCGAACGGCGTCTGCGACTGCGGAGCGGAGGCGAGGAATCGGCACTCGACCTCGGATCCCGGCGCATGCTCGGCGATACGTTCGAGATCGTCCTCGGTATCGAAGGCGAACCGGCGCACACCCGCGGCGAACGCGGCGGCGATATGAGCGGCCTTCTTGATGGGATTGCCGTAGCACATGACGGCCGGATCAACCCCCTGCGCGAGGCAGAGCTCGATCTCCCCGACGCTGGCTACGTCGAATTCAGCGCCTTCTACGTTGAGGAGCCGGATGATCTCCGGTAGGGGACTCGCCTTGACGGCGAAGCGAATTCGCGCGGTGGGTAGCGCGGCTTGCAGGGCGCGGTAGTTGGCACGCACCAGCTCGAGGTCGACGACGAGACAGGGTGACTCGCGAGAGTTTGAGACGGTCAATCTAAGGGAACTCCCCACTGTTCGGGCCGTCAAAACGGCCTCGGGCAACAGCCAGCGAGAATAGCAGTGCTTGGCGTCGGAAAACGAACTGGCGATCAACGACTACGTCACCTTAACGCCGCGAGGCCGCCCGAAGGCGGCCCCGAGACCTTACGAGAGTGTGACCGGATCAGCCGGTTCCAGGCGGCCGATCAGCCCGCCGAGATGGTGACCTCGTCGAACACCACTTCACCCGCCGCATCGGATTCGGCCAGGTCAACGACCGCGTTGATACTCCAGCCGTGGTCACCGGCCGGATCGTCGAGCACCTGGCGCACATGCCAGAACTCGCCCCGCTTCTCCACCTGGAACAGCTTCGGACCGCGTGCGTTCGGGCCGGTGCGAATTTCGTCGTACTCGGCGAAGTACGGTTCGAGCTCGCCCTCCCAATCCAGCTCGTCCTCGAACTCGTCGAGCGCGTCCCAGCGCCGCAGGGATGCCAGGTCGACCCGGCGGAACAGGGCATTGCGGACCAATACCCGGAACGAGCGTTCGTTCGCGGAGATGGGGCGTACGGATTCCGCACCGAACGCGACCTGTTCGGTATCGGTCTCCGCGCCCGGATTGGTGAGCTGCTCCCATTCGTCCAAAAGGCTCGAGTCCACCTGCCGGATCAGCTCGCCCAGCCATTCGGTGATGTCATCGAGCTCCTCGGTGCGCGCCTGCTCCGGCACCGTGCGCCGCAGCGCCCGGTACGCGTCCGCCAGGTACCGCAGCACCACGCCCTCCGAGCGCGCCAGCTCGTACACCGATACCAATTCCGCGAAGGTCATGGACCTTTCGACCATTTCACGCACTACGGACTTGGGTGCGGGCTCGAACTCGGACACCCACGGATGCCCGGCCTTGTACGTCTCGAACGCCGGGAGAATCAGCTCCTCGGCCAGCGGCTTGGGCCAGGTGACCTCTTCCAGGAGCTCCATCCGCTCCTCGTATTCGATCCCATCGGCCTTCATCTCCGCGACCGCCACCCCACGCGCCTTGTGCTGCTGCGCCATCAGCAGCTGCCGCGGATCCTCCAGCGTCGCCTCGATGAGCGTGATGACATCGAGGGTGTAGGTCGGGGACTCCTTGTCCAGCAGCTCGAACGCGGCCAGCGCGAACGGCGACAGCGGCTGATCGAGCGCGAAATCGCGTTGCAGATCCACCATCAGCCGGGCATGCCTGCCGAACTCGTCCGGCTCGTCCAGCTGCTGCACCACGCCCGCGTCCCGCAGTGCGCGATACAGCTTGATCGCCTTGAGAATGTGTTTGCGCTGCGCCGCCCGCGGTTCGTGATTGTCCTCCAGCAGATGTCGCATGGCGTAGAAGCAATTGCCCTTGCGCGCAATGACATTCAGCAACATCGCATTGGTGACGTTGAAACGCGACAGCATCGGTTCGGGCGAGGCCGCCACCAGCCGGTCGAAGGTCTCCTCGGACCAGGAGACGAAACCCTCCGGCGGCTTGCGCTTCTGGACCTTCTTGAGCTTCTTGGGGTCATCCCCGGCACGCGCGATGAGCCGGGCGTTCTCCACCTCGTGCTCGGGCGCCTGCACCACGACGGTGCCCATGGTGTCGAATCCCGCGCGCCCCGCGCGACCCGAAATCTGATGGAACTCACGGGCATTGAGCCGGCGCGTGCGCACACCGTCGTATTTGGTGAGCCCGGTCAGCAGCACCGTGCGAATCGGCACATTGATGCCGACGCCGAGAGTGTCTGTGCCGCAGACCACTTTGAGCAGTCCGTCCTGCGCCAGCTTCTCCACCAGCCGCCGGTACTTGGGCAGCATGCCCGCGTGATGCACGCCGATGCCGTGCCGGATGAACCGCGACAGCGTCTTGCCGAATCCGGTGGCGAACCGGAATTCGCCCAGCGCCTCGGCGATCGCGTCCTTCTCGGCCTTGGAGGCGAAGTTCACGCTCATCAGCGCCTGCGCGCGTTCGATGGCCGCGGCCTGGGTGAAGTGCACGACGTACACCGGCGCGAGCGAGGTGGTGACCAGATCCTCGAGCGTCTCGCTGATCTGCGTGCGCACATACGAAAAGCTCAGTGGCACAGGACGTTCCGCACCCGAGACGATCGCGGTGTCATTCCCGGTGCGCCGCTTCAGATCCTCGGCGAAGAAGTCGACCTCACCGAGCGTCGCCGACATGAGCAGGAACTGCGCGCCCGGCAATTCGATCAGCGGCACCTGCCATGCCCAGCCGCGATCGGGATCGGAGTAGTAGTGGAACTCATCCATGATCACCTGGCCGACATTGGCCTTCGCGCCCTCGCGCAAAGCCAGATTCGCCAGGATCTCCGCGGTGGCGCAAATGATCGGCGCATCCGGATTCACCGCAGCGTCACCGGTCACCATGCCGACCCGATCCGCCCCGAACACCTCGCACAGCGCGAAGAACTTCTCACTGACCAGAGCCTTGATCGGCGCGGTGTAGTAGCTGCGCTGCCCGCGATTGAGCGCCGCGTAATGCGCGCCGATCGCCACGAGTGATTTACCCGACCCGGTCGGCGTCGCCAGAATGACATTCGACCCGGTGAAGAGCTCGAGCAACGCCTCTTCCTGGGCCGGATACAGCGTCAGCCCTTCGGAAGTGGTCCAGTCGGTGAAAGTCTCGTACAGCCAGTCCGGGTCCACATCGGGTATGGCTTGGTCGGGGACGAGTTCGGATAGCTGCACGCGCCCTACGTTACTGGGCGATCTGCCCGGCTCCGCCCACGGCGGGCGGAGCGGATGTGCGAACTAGCGACGCGGCTCGCCGTCCCCGTCCTCGGTGAAGCCGGACTGTTCGGCCAGGAAGCGTTCGAATTCCGCGCCCAGTTCATCGCCGGTGGGCAGTTCGGCATCGCTGGCGAGCAGGCTCGACTGGCGTTCCTGCGCGGTGACGAAGCTGTCGTACTGCTGCTCGAGCGCCGAGACCACGTTCTCCACCTCGGAATTGCCCGAGATGTGCTCGTTGACCTGTTCGCGGACGCGCGCGGCCGATTCGCTCAACGCGGCGAGGGGGAGTTCCAGGCCCGCGTTCTCGGCCACGTTCTCCAGCAGCGTCTGCGCGGCCTCCGGGTACGCGGTCTGGGTCAGATAGTGCGGCACATGCACCGAGAACCCGACCGATTCATGACCGTGCTGGGCCATCCGGTACTCCAGCAGCGACGAGGCGCTACCCGGCACCTGGAGTTCGCCGGGCCAGCGCTGGTGATCACCGATCAGATCGGTATCACTGGCGTGCGCGGTCACCCCGAGCGGGCGGGTGTGCGGAATCGCCATGGGAATCGCGCTCAGGCCGATGGTCCGGCGCACGCCCAGCTGTTCGGCCAGCAAACGCACGGCCGTGGTGAACTTCTCCCAGCGCAGATCCGGTTCCAGCCCGGACAGCAGCAGGAACGGGGTCCCCGCGGTGTCCTTGAGCGCCCAGAGATTCAACTCCGGCTCGGAGTACTCGGAGAAGTGATCGGTCTTGAACATCATCAGCGGGCGGCGGGAGCGATAGTCCAGCAGCTCATCCATATCGAACGAGGCGACCAGTTCGCTCTCCAGGCTCTCGCGCAGATGCGTGGTAGCCAGCTTGACGGCGTGCCCGGCGTCGGTGAAACCCTCCAGCCCGTGCACCAGTACCGGACCGGCGCCGTCGGCGGACGACAGTTGCGGAGCCGGGAACTCCAGCTCGTACATATGCGACTCTGAGTCCATCGCGTACTCCTTCCTGCGTGGCCCACCTGCGCGACCCGTTACCCATTCTCTCTCATGCGCCGACAGGTCGTGCATTGCCCGCACCCGTGCTGCAACGCGCCGCACCCGGACACGCATTCCCGAGGCGTCGCCACGCGGCGTGGCATTCGGTGTGAACAGCAGATATTCGGCATAGTGGACGGGTGACCGTGCCGAATTCGCCGGGTCGGCAGGTGGCTTACACGCCCTGCCCCATGCCCGCCCGCAGATGGTGCCGAATGCCCTTCCGCCCCGTGGGTATCGCGTTATCGGCCATCGTATTGGCGGGCTGCGGCGGCACCGTATCGGGTCACCCGCAAGCCTCGCAGGGTTTGATCACCGCCGTGCAGACCGATAGCGGACTGGCCCGGCTGCTGCCGGACTCATCACAATTCCCCGCGCGCTACGCCGCGGTCACCCTGCCCGTCGACGCGGCCGGTCAGGCCGCGAGCGATCTCGACGGCGTACTGCCCGGGGCCATGATCGATCCCGCCACCTGCGCACCGCAGGCCCCGACCGCCGGACCCGTGGTGGTCGTCGGCACCGATGACGTCGCGCGCGCCACCCTCACCGTGGAATTGGTGCGCACCGATCAGAAACTGAGCGTGCTGCGAGATCAATTGCAGCGCTGCGGAACCGTGCGGGTGGGACACGGCGGCACCACCGCCACCATCACCACCGAAATGGATCCGCCGCCGCCGCTGGACGCCGATGACACCCTCGCGCTGCGCCGCAGCGTCCGCTCCGAGAACGGCAGCGCGGGCATGACACGGAATATGCAAACGCTGCTCGGACAGATCGGCGATGTGCGGATCAACGTCACCTACATGTCCTTCACCGACGCCAAAGCCGATGCGCAAGCCCTCGATTCACTGTTCACCACCGCGGTGAGCAAGGTGCGCAAGGGCTGAGAAATCCGGGAGAGGAGCCGACCCCTGCCTGCCCGGCTCCAGCACCGAATCAGCAGGCAGAACCGGTGCCCGAGCCCGAACCCGCGGAACCCGAGCCCGCCGAACCGGTTCCGGCCGAACCGCTGCCGCCGGAACCGCTCGCGGAACCGCTGCCGCCGGAGCCGCTGGAGGAACCGCTGGGCAGCAGTGAGCACAGCGAACCCGGTGCGCCGACCGGGTAGACGATCGTCGACATGGACAGGCCCTGCTTCACGCCGATGGTGTAGCTGCCCGAGGCGGTGGGGTGCCAGTCGATGGAAGCGGTCACCACACCGGAATTGGCGGCGGGCGTGGCGGTTCCGATGCTGGTGCCGTTGATCAGGAACTCGACCTGGTTGAACTTGTTGTCACCGGAGACGCCCACGATGATCGAACAGCCGTCGGCGACGGTGCAGTTCTTACCCGGGATGAGGCCGACCACGCTGATATCGGCGATATCCGCGGTGGCGGGTCCGGCCAGCAGCATCGGCCCCGCGAGGGTGGCGAACGCGGCGGCCGCGCCCACCTTGGAAAGTGTTCTCGTCATTGCGTAATTCCTTCCGGCGCCTCCGACGGGCACCGGCCGTACGGTAACAGCGTGCAGGCTTCGTTTTGGTGAAATCAAAAGTGCTGCAACATGATTCGAATCATGCATGACTGCGCAGCGGTATGTCAGGTGGCATAGCGCGCCACCAATTCCGAACCGAGACGGGCGAGTTCGGCGCGCACCGATTCCGGTTCGGTGACCTCGAGCGCGGTACCCCAGCCCGCCAACTGCTGGGCGATCATCAGCGGGCTCGGGGCGGTGATGCGAACCCTGGTGCGGCCCTCGGTGATCGGGCCGTCGATCTCGCAGTGCCTGCCCTGCTGATGGGCCAGCACCGGTAGCAGGTGATCCGGCACCAAGACCGTCGCGGCGAGGGTCGAGCGGCGCTGCTCCATCGCCTCCACCACCTCGGACCAGGCCGCGTTCAGATCGAAATCCTCGGGGCGATGCGCTGTTTCGTCGGTGATCTCGATTCCGGCCATGCGGTCCACGCGGAAAGTGCGCTGTCCGCGTTCGGTTCCGGCGATCAGGTACCAGATGGCGTCCTTGTCGACCAGCCCCCAGGGATCGACCGTGCGCTCGGTGCGGCTGCCCGACCGGCCGTAGTCGAAACGCACCCTGCGACGGCGCACCACCGCTCGCTGTAGGCGCGCGACCTCGGGCGGGGCCTGTTCATCGCGCTCGCCCCAGCGCGCCGGGTCGACGATCATGGCACCGGCCGCGGCCTCCGCCTCCGCGCGGAAGGATTGCGGCAGGGCGCGCAATAGCTTGCGCAGTGCGGCGCGGGTGGCCGGGCTCGCGGTGGTCATCGGGCCCAGCAGCAGGAACAGCGATTGCGCCTCACCCTCGGTCAAACCGCTCAGATCGGTGCGCGCGCCACCCACGAGCGCCCAGCCGCCACCGCGTCCGGCCTGCGGATATACCGGAATTCCGGCGGTGGACAGCGCCTCCAGATCGCGCCGCGCGGTGGCCACCGACACTTCCAGTTCGGTCGCCACCTCGGCGGCGGTGACCCGGCCGCGGGTCTGCATGAACAACAGGGTGGCTACCAATCGATCGGCTCGCATATTTGAATCTTGCCAATAAAAGTGCTCATTCGGTGAGCACTTTGCCGCCGATGATTGTTATATCGACATCGGAACGACCAAGGAGAACGACATGCTGCGTGGAATGGCCACCGTGACCTATTACGCCGACGACCTCGAGGCCGCCAAGGACTGGTACAGCGAATTCCTCGGCACCGCACCGTATTTCACCGTCCCCGGCGGGTACTACGAGTTCCGCATCGGCGATTACCAGGCCGAGTTGGGGCTCATCAATCGCAAGTTCGCGCCCAGCCGGCCCGATCAGCCCGGCGGTCAGGTGGTCAACTGGCACGTCGACGACCTCTCCGCCACCTTCGAACGGCTGCTGAGCATGGGGGCCAAGGAGTACGAGCCCATCACCGAGCGTGGCGCGGGCACCGGATTCGTCACCGCCGCGGTCATCGATCCGTTCGGCAATATCCTCGGCATCATGTCCAACCCGCACTACGTCGAAATGCTCGCGCGGCTGCGGCCCGAGTAGGGCGCACCCGCCTGATTCGCATTGCGCACGCCACTCCTTCCGGCACGCGTGGAGCATGCTGGAGCGGACTGTAACAGCATGTGGCGGCGCTTTCGGGCAAAATGAAACGAATCCATTTCACGTTGTGGCCGAGCGGTGTTATCAGCACTCACCGACAGATTCGCGCCGTCCCGCATCGCGCCACGCCGAATAGTCCACGGCGCGAATCAAATTCCACAGGTGGGGGCCGATGCCCGGCCGGGACCGCGGAGCTGTCGGTGCCCCTGCCGACCGTCGACGCCATGACCACACCTGCCGAACCACCTGTCCACCGCCAACCCTCGTCTCCGGAAGACGGTCCGCCTCGGGGTCTGCCGTCGGAAGGCCCGCCCCGACCGGTGCTGCCGGAGGCCGTGCCTCATGAGGGACCGACCCAAACGTCGTCCGAGGAGTCGCCGCCAAAGAGCTCGTCTGTGGGGGTACCGCGGGAAGGATCGTCGGAACTGTCCGAAGGGGCGGTGACCGAGCCGGATTCGCATTTGCGAGATCCGGGGGAGTTCATCGCGGCGGTGCCCGCCATGCTCGGATTCGTTCCGGCCAGGTCGCTGGTGATCACCGTGTTGCGGGCCGCGTCCGGTGAATCCGGTAGGGCCGCCATTGATGTGGTGGCAAGGATGGGTTTGGACAATCCTGGCCGGGTCGCCACCGGGGAGTTGGTGGACCGGGTGGCGAGTATGTGTGCTCGCGGGGCGGCGCTCGCGGTGCTGGCGTTGATCGTTGATGATCGGGCGACCGCGCCTGCCGATCGGCATCGGGGTGTGCGATTCCGCAAGCATCGCGATTTGATCGGGGCGCTGGAACATCGCCTCGATATCGAGGCGGTTCCGCTCGCCGGGGCGTGGGCGGTGCGGGCGATCGGGGGTGAGTTGCCCTGGTGGAGTGTGCTCGGTCCCGATCGCAGGGGTCGTCAACCGGATCCGGCGACGTCGCTGGTGACGCTCAAACATGTGCTCGAGGGTCGTCCGATGCGGGCATCGCGGGATGAGTTGATCGCGGCGGTGGCGGTGAATGCCGTTGTGCGGGACAAGATGCCGGAACTGCTCGATGCCGCGACCGAGGTAGCCACCGACCGGCTCGCCCAGGCCGTGCGCCGCGGCGAGCCGAATTTCTACAGTCGCGCCGCCCTGCGCACGGTGCTCGAACGGATCGCGGATATCGAGGCGGGCAGTCTGCCCAATGTCGCCGAACTGGCGGAAGTGGCCGTGGCCCTGCGTGATCCGGAGGTGCGCGACATCCTGTTCGGGCTCGTACCGGGCGCGCACGCCCGCGCGGCCGAGACGCTTTGGCTCGAATTGACCCGTGCCCTGCCCGATCCCGATCGTGCCGAAGCGGCCATGCTGCTGGGCTACGCCGCCTATGCGCGCGGGGACGGACCGCTGGCCGGGGTGGCGCTGGAGGCCGCACTGGCCTCCGACGAATCACATCGCATGGCGAATCTGCTCGACATCGGCCTGCAGACCGGTATGCCGCCCGAGCGCCTGCATCGCCTGGCCGAGGCCGGACGCGAAGCCGCCGCGGACCTCGGGGTCGATCTGCGATCGGAGCACCCGTGAAATCCGCGGCGGAATCGAGAGCCTTACTTGCGAGCGCTGTGCGCGCGATCGCCGAGCGAGCGCAGGAATTCCCAGGCGTCCGAGACGATCTCGACCAGATCGGTGTGCTCGGGCCGCCAGCCGAGTTCGGCCATCGCCTTATCGCTGGAGGCGATGAGCACCGCCGGATCACCCGCGCGGCGCGGGGCGTCGATCGAGGCGATGGGCAGGCCCGTCACCTCGCGGCAGGCCGAAATGACCTCGCGCACCGAGAATCCGGTACCGCTGCCCAGATTGAAGATCCGGTGCACGCCCGGCTGCGACTGGGCCAGCGCCAGCGAATGCGCCTGCGCCAGATCGAGGATGTGGATGTAGTCGCGCACGGCACTGCCGTCCGGGGTCGGATAGTCGGTGCCGAAGACCGAGATCGAATCCCGATGTCCCAGCGCCGTTTGCAGCACCAGGGGGATCAAATGCGTTTCCACCACCCGGTTCTCACCGAGCCCGGCATACGCCCCGGCCACGTTGAAGTAGCGCAGGCTGGTCGCGGCCAGCCCATGCGCCGCCGCGTACGAGGTGATGGCGTAATCGATCGAGAGCTTCGACGCGCCATAGGGATTGGTCGGCGCCTTCGGGGCGTCCTCGACGATCGGCACCTGCTCCGGCTCGCCGTACACCGCCGCGGTCGAGGAGAAGACCAGACGCTCGGTACCGGCGGCCCGCATGGCCTCCAGCAGCGCGAGCGTCTTGACCACATTGCCGTGCCAGTACTTCTCCGGCTGCGTCACCGATTCGCCGACCAGCGACTGCGCCGCGAAATGCAGGACGCCGTCGAAGGATTCGGCCGCGATCAGATCGACGCCCGCGGTGGCGATATCGCCCTCGACGAACTTCGCTCCGGCCGGGACGCCATCGGCATTGCCGGTGGAGAGATCATCGACGATGACCACTTCGTGGCCGTCCTCGAGCAGTACCTGCGCGACTCCGCCGCCGACGTAGCCCGCGCCTCCGGTAACCAGCAGTTTCAAGTCTCAGACCAACTTCACCTGGACGGCATGCGCCATCTCGTCGGACAATTCGTAGCCTTCGTGACCCGGCACCAGAATGACGACCGCGCCCGGCTTGGTCTCCACATTCACGCGCGCGTCCGGAACCACACCGGCCTCACGCAGCTGGCCGATGATCTCCGGATCGGTCTGAATGTGCTCCGAGAGGCGGCGCACCACCACCGCGGCCGACTGGCCGGACGGCAGATCCGAGAGCCGGATGAGCTTCTCCTCGCTGCCCGAACTCGGAGTGACGCCCAGTTCGTCCAGTCCGGGAATGGGATTGCCGTACGGGGAGGTGGTGGGATTGTTCAGCACCTCCACCAGGCGGCGCTCCACCTCCTCGCTCATCACGTGCTCCCAGCGGCACGCCTCGGCGTGCACGTTCTCCCAGTCCAGCCCGATGATGTCGACCAGCAGTCGTTCGGCGAGCCGGTGCTTGCGCATGACCGAGACCGCCATGGCCCGGCCCTTATCGGTCAATTCGAGGTGGCGGTCACCGGCAACGGTCAGCAAACCGTCGCGTTCCATCCGCGCCACCGTCTGGCTGACCGTGGGCCCGCTCTGTTCGAGGCGCTCGGCAATGCGGGCGCGCAGGGGCGTGACGCCCTCCTCCTCGAGGTCGTAGATGGTACGGAGGTACATCTCCGTGGTGTCGACCAGATCCTTCACCTGTTAACCCCTTCGTCGGCACGAATTCTACCCATGCGCGGCGGCTACACCGGGCGACAGCATATTTCGCGAACGCCGGGAGAACACCCAGGACGGCCTGCGTGTTCCCCACGGGTTTCGGGGGGTGACGGGGCAGAGGTCCGGAATGGCGGTGCAGCAGTGTCACTAGCCTACGAAGTCCGGCGACGCATTAGCGTGGCAGGTATGCCCGACCGTGCGCGTGGAGATGGAACCGTTGTCTGGAGCGATAGGTTCCTCGACTACACGTGGACGCCCGAACACCCCATGCGACCGGTGCGATTGCGGTTCACCATGGCGCTTGCCGAGAATCTCGGACTGCTCGAGGGGGTGGAGACGATCACACCCGAGGCGGCGGGGGAGTCCGAATTGCTGCGGGTGCACACCCACGATTACGTCGAGGCGGTCAAGCACGCGCGGCAACCTCCGGGCGCACCGCCCGCAGCGCCGCCGTTCGGTCTCGGCTCGACCGATAACCCGGTCTTCCCGCATATGCACGAGGCCGCTTCGGTGATCGTCGGCGGAACACTGGCCGCCGCACAGGAGATCGCGTCGGGGCGCACCAAACGCGCGGTGAGCATCGGCGGTGGTATGCATCACGCCATGCCGGATTCGGCGGCCGGGTTCTGTGTGTACAACGATGTGGCGGTGGCGATTTCGTGGCTGCTGGAGAACGGGTTCGACCGCATCGCCTATCTCGACGTCGACGTACATCACGGAGATGGCGTGCAGCGCATGTTCTATGGCGATCCGCGCGTGCTGACCGTGTCCATCCACCAGCATCCCGCGACGCTGTGGCCCAATACCGGCTGGCCCGAGGAGACCGGGGCGGGCAAGGCCGAGGGCACCGCCGTCAATCTGCCGATCATGCCCGGCACCCGGGATCAGCTGTGGCTGCGTGGTTTTCACGCCGTCGCCCCCGGTGCGCTCGCGGCCTTCCGCCCGCAGATCGTTATCAGTCAGTGCGGTGTCGACACCCACCGCGAAGACCCGCTCGCCGATCTGGAATTGAGCGTCGACGGCCAGCGCGCGGCCTTCATCGCCATGCGCGATCTCGCGGATCAGTACGCCGAGGGCCGCTGGCTCGCGGTCGGCGGCGGCGGCTACGGCCTCATTCGCGTGGTCCCGCGCGCCTGGACCCATCTGCTCGCCACCGCCCTGGACCGCACCATCGATCCGGATACCGCGATACCCGCGCAGTGGAAGGAATTGGTCGGCGCGTACGCCCCGACCGTCGCCGCGCCCGAGACCATGGGCGACGGCGCGGACACCACCTTCACGCGCTGGGACGGTCCCGGCGGCGGCCGCGAAACCGGTGATGAGCGCGCGGACCGCGCCCGCCGCGCCCTGGACACCTCTATTCTGGCAACCCGCCGAGCGACTTTCGGCCTGCTCGGCCTGGATCCGGAGGATCCCCGTGACTGACTCCGCCGACCCCGCCGCCCAACCGGTCGTGCCGCTGCTGCCCGCCGATACCCCCGGCACCCCGGCGGTTCCGCCGCCGCCCCCGGAACACTGGTTCGCGGATGTGCTCGCCTCCGACGGCGGGGTGGTGCGATTGCGGCCGATCACGCCCGATGATGCGGCGGAGCTGGAGCGCTTTCACACCCGGCTGTCGGATCGGACCCGGTACCTGCGGTACTTCGGGCCGTATCCGCGTATGACGCCGAAGGATCTGTACCGGACCACGCATGTGGACTACCGGGATCGGGTCGGGCTGGTGATCGAGCTCGGGGACGACATCATCGCGGTGGGCCGGTACGAGTACCTCGCCGAGCGAGCGGGTGCGCGGTCCGCCGAGGTGGCGTTCGTGGTGGCCGATCAGCATCAGGGTCGCGGCCTGGGGTCGATACTGCTCGAGCATTTGGCGGGGGCCGCGGCCGAGAATCACATCGAAACCTTCGTGGCCGAAGTGCTCGCCGAGAACAACGCCATGGTGCAGGTGTTCCGCGATGCCGGATATCAGGTGCAGCGCAGCCGCGACGGATCGGTGCTGCACCTCGAATTCGCGATCGATCCCAGCGAGGCGTTGCAATCGGTGCGGGATTCGCGCGAACGCGCCTCGGAGGCGCGCAGTGTCGGGAATCTGCTGTCCCCGCGCTCGGTCGCGGTGATCGGCGCGACGCCGCTGGCGACCCGGGTCGGCGGTGCGGTGCTGGCGAATCTGCTGTCCGGCGGCTTCCAGGGGCCGGTGTTCCCGGTGAACCGCAATCGCACCGCCGTGCGCGGGGTGCGCGCGTATCCGACCGTGCGCGATATTCCGGATGAGGTCGATCTGGCCGTAATCGCGGTTCCCGCAGCCGAAATCGGCTCGGTGCTCGACGACTGCATGGCCAAGGGCGTCAAGGGGCTGGTGGTGCTCACCGCCGGATTCTCCGAAACCGGGCCGCGCGGTTACGCCGCCGAACGCGAACTGGTCGACGCGGTGCGTTCGCACGGTATGCGCGTGGTGGGTCCGAGTGCGCTCGGTATCGCCAATACCGATCCCGCGGTCTCGCTGAACGCCACGCTGGCATCGGTGCTGCCGGGACGCGGCCGCATCGGATTCTTCTGTCAGTCAGGCCCTTTGGGCGCTGCCATTCTCGGTGAGGCGGCGGCCCGCCAGCTCGGCCTGTCCACCTTCGTCTCGGCGGGTAATCGCGCCGATGTCTCCGGTAATGACCTGCTGCAATATTGGGACAGCGATCCCAGCACCGATGTGGTGCTGCTGTATCTGGAGACCTTCGGCAATCCGCGCAAGTTCTCCCGTATCGCGCGCCGGGTGGCGCGCACCAAACCCATTGTGGCCGTGAGCAGTGGCCGCAATGCCGTGCGGGTGGACGGGGAGCCGGATCTGGATCGCTCCCTGGTGCGGAATCTGTTCGCGCAGGCGGGCATCGTCCAGGTCGATTCCATCAGTGAGCTTTTCGACTGCGCCATGCTGCTGGCCTATCAGCCGCTGCCCGCCGGACCGCGTCTTGCGGTGCTGGGCAACAGCGCCGCGCTGAACTGGCTCGCGGTCGATGCCGGGCGCGGTGAGGGCCTCACGGTCGGGGAGCCGATCCAGCTCGGCCCGCAGGCCGGACCCGCCGACTATCTCACCGCCGTGGCGGCCGCCGTCACCGATAGCGCCGTGGACGCGGTCATCGTCATCTACTCCCCGCCCGTGCCCACCGCGGTCGCCGCCTTCGCCGAGGCCATTCGCTCCGGTGCCCAATCCGACCCGGACACACCGGTTCTCACCACCTTCGTGGCCGATCAGGGCATGTCGAATCTGCTCGCCACGCGCGGCCCGGGCGGCATGCTCGAGCGCGGATCGATTCCGTCCTACGGTGATCCGGAACGCGCCGCCCGCGCGCTGGCCCGGGTGCGGCGCTATGCCGATTGGCGGACCCGCCCGGTATCGCCGGTCGCGCGCCCCGATGGCGTCGACACCGCCCGTGCGCGCGAACTCGTCGCCGCGTGGATGGCCTCGGCGACCGATCACTGGCTTTCGGATCTGGAGGCCGCGGAACTGCTGGGCTGCTACGGGATTCGCGTCGTCGAATTCCGCGAGGTGCGCGATGCCGATGCCGCCGTGGCCGCCGCCGAGGAACTCGGCTATCCGGTGGCAGCCAAAGCGACCGGTGAGATCTGGCGTAATCGCCCGGATCTCACCGGCGTCCGGCTGGATCTGTGGCGTCCGGACGCGGTGCGGCGCGGTTTCACCGATCTGGCCGAGATATCCGGCAATCCCGTGCACATTCAGCGCATGGCCACCAAGGGCGTCGGCTGTGGTTTCCGGGTGCAGGACGATCCGTCGTTCGGATCGGTCATCAGTTTCGGGCTGTCCGGCACCATTATCGATCTGCTCGGCGACCGGGTGTACCGGGCGCTGCCGCTGACCGAGGCCGAGTCCATCGAGCTGATCGACGCCCCGCGCGCGGCCCCGCTGCTCTCGGGCACCGTGCGCGGCCGCGATATCGGCAAACCGGTGGATCGGGCCGCGCTCGCCGAACTCGCACAGCGTATTTCGGCGCTCTGCGATGACCTGCCCGAGGTGCGCGAGTTGCAGTGCGAGCCGATCATGGCCGCACCCGAGGGCGCCGCGGTGCTGTACAGCCGGGTGCGCATCGGCCCGGAACCCAGCAGATTCGATATCGGACCGCGCCGTATGGCATGACTCACACAGCGGTGGCGGCAGCGCGCGAATGAGTTGAGATGGACCAAGAATCGTCGGCAAGGAGAGGTGATCGTATGCGGGAGAACCAGATCGAAACGGCGACCGCGCCACTGCGCGATGACATCCGGTTCCTGGGCGGCATCCTCGGGGAAACGATTCGCGATCACGAGGGCGCGGACGTCTTCGACCTGATCGAACGGGTCCGGGTGGAGGCGTTCAAGATCCGCCGCGAGGAGGTGGACCGCGATGCGGTCGCCGATATGCTGCGTGATCTCGACATAGCCACCGCGATACCGGTGATTCGCGCCTTCAGCCACTTCCTGCTGCTCGCGAATCTGGCCGAGGATCTGCAGCGCGATCGCCGGCGCGCGGTGCATATCGCGGCGGGGGAGCCGCCCCAGGACTCCAGCCTGGCGGCCACCTATCGCAAACTCGACGCCGCGCGGCCCGATGGCGATCTGGTCGCCGATCTGCTCAGTGACGCCCTGGTCTCGCCCGTCATCACCGCGCACCCCACCGAAACCCGGCGGCGCACCATCTTCGATGTGCAGGCGCGCATCACCGAACTCATGAAACAGCGCCAGCGCTACGGTGAGCACGAGGCCGAATTCGCCGTCATCGACACCGATATCCGGCGGCAGGTGCTGCAACTGTGGCGGGCCGCGCTGATTCGCCTGGCGCGCTTGCGCATTCAGGACGAGATCGAGGTCGGCCTGCGGTACTACGATCTCACGCTGTTCGAGGTGATCCCGAAGATCAATGCCGATCTGCGCGATGCCCTGCGCGCCCGCTGGCCCGAACACGAGCTGCTGTCCCGGCCGATGCTGCGGCCCGGTTCCTGGATCGGTGGCGACCGGGACGGCAATCCCTTCGTCACCGCGGACGTGGTGCACCGCGCCACCCATCGCGCCGGATCGGTCGCCTTCGAGCGGTATTCGAAATCCCTTGTGGAACTGGAGAAATCGCTCTCGCAGTCGGCGCGCCTGGTGCCGGTGACACCTGAACTGGCGGCTCTGGCCGATGCCGGATTCGATGACTCACCGCAGCGCGCCGATGAACCGTATCGCCGGGCCATTCGCGGCATCCGGGCGCGGCTCACCGCCTCGGCGCGGCAGGCCCTCGATGAAATCCCCACGGAGGGAGTCGATGTCGGGGCGCGGCCGTATGCCGGACCACAGGAATTGCTCGCCGATCTGAATGTGGTCGACGCGTCCATGCGCGCCTCGGGTGACGGTCTGCTCGCCGATGATCAGCTCGCCGCGCTGCGCGGTGCGGTGGAGACCTTCGGTTTCCATCTCCAGGGCCTGGATCTGCGGCAGAACTCCGAAACCCACGAGCAGGTGGTGGCCGAGCTGTTCGCCTGGGCCGGAGTGCATTCGGATTACGCTTCACTGGACGAAGCGCAGCGGGTGGAATTGCTCGCCGCCGAATTGACCACGCGCAGGCCACTTGTCAGCCCGTCGGCCGATCTCAGCGAGCTCGCGGCGAAGGAACTCGCGGTGGTGCGCGCCGCCAAGGCCGCCATCGATGATCTGGGGCCGGATACGGTGCCCAACTACATCATCAGCATGTGCACCTCGGTCAGCGATATGCTCGAGGCCGCGCTGCTGCTCAAGGAGGCGGGCATCCTGGATCCGGGTGACGCCGATACGCCGCCGTCGAGTTCGGTGGGCGTGGTGCCGCTCTTCGAGACCATCGACGATCTGCGCGGCGGTGCCGAAATCCTTTCCGCCGCATTGGAAGTGCCCGCGTACGCGCGGCTGGTGCGGGCGCGCGGTATGCAGCAGGAGATCATGCTCGGCTACTCCGACTCCAATAAGGACGGCGGATACCTGGCCGCCAATTGGGCGCTGTATCGGGCCGAGCTGGACCTGATCGACACCGCGCGCAAAACCGGAATTCGCATGCGGCTCTTCCACGGTCGCGGCGGCACCGTCGGTCGTGGCGGCGGCCGCAGCTATGACGCCATCCTGGCCCAGCCCGCGGGCGCGGTGCGGGGTTCGCTGCGCCTGACCGAACAGGGCGAGGTCATCTCCACCAAATACGCGGAGGCGGGCACCGCGTACCGCAATCTGGAAGCCCTGGTGGCGGGCACCCTGGAATCCACGCTGCTGGATGTGGAGGGCCTCGGCGACGATGCCGAACCCGCCTACGCGGTACTCGACGAGCTGGCCGAGCTTGCGCGCCAAGCGTATTCGCGACTGGTTCATGAAACCCCGGGCTTCGTGGAGTACTTCCGCGCCTCCACTCCGGTCGCGGAGGTCGCGGATCTCAATCTCGGCAGTCGCCCGGCCTCGCGCAAACCGACGAACTCCGTCTACGACCTGCGCGCCATCCCCTGGGTGATGTCCTGGAGTCAATCCCGGGTGATGCTCCCGGGCTGGTACGGCACCGGATCCGCCATCGAGGAGTGGATCGGCGACGACCCGGAACGCCTCGCGCAGTTGGCCGACCTCTACCGCCGCTGGCCGTTCTTCCAGACGGTGCTGTCGAACCTGGCGCAGGTCATGGCGAAGGCCGATATGGATATCGCGGCCACCTATGCCGAACTGGTTCCCGATGAAACCTTGCGCGCCACCGTCTTCGGCATGATCTGCGATGAGTTCAATCGCACCGCCCGCATGCACGCCGCCATCACCGGCGCGGACGAACTGCTCTCCGATAACCCGGCCCTGGCCGAATCCATCCATAATCGGTTCCCCTACCTCGAACCCATCAATCAACTCCAGGTCGAGCTATTGCGCCGCCGGCGCGCGGGCGATGACTCCGAACTGGTCGAACGCGGCATCCTGCTCACCATGAACGGCCTGGCCACCGCCCTGCGCAACTCCGGCTAGACAGCGGGTTCCTCGACGGGCGCGGCCGCAGTGGGCGCGCCCATCTGCCGCAGTGGCACCTCCACGATGGCGAGCGCCGCGATCACACCGATCGCGCACAGCACCGCCGACCACAGGAAGATGCTGTGGATACCGGATGCCACCCCGTGCAGGTACGCATCGCGCACGGCGGCGGGCAGCTTGCCCAGCGCGGACGGATCCGGTTGCGCGCCAGTGGTATTGCCCTGTCCGGTCATCGCGGCGGTGAGCTGCCGGTTGAACAGCGCACCGAACAGCGCCACCCCGAAGGAGCCGCCCAGCGTGCGGAACAGGGTGGACACCCCCGACGCCGCGCCGATGTCCTTCATGGCCACGCTGTTCTGCGCGATCAGCATGGTCATCTGCATGAGGAATCCCATACCCGCGCCCAGCAGCACCATGTAGCTGCCCGAGGCGAGTCGGCTGGTGCCGGTATCGACCGTGGCCATGGCAATGCTGCCCGCGGTCAGGAAGAGCGCGCCGAGGATCGGAAAGACCTTGTAGCGGCCGGTTCTGCTCATCACCCGGCCCGCGATCTGGGAGACCACGATGATGGGCACCATCATCGGCAGCAGGAGCAGTCCCGAATTCGAGGCGGACGCGCCCTGCACGGTCTGCTGGAACAGCGGCAGGAAGCTCACCGCGCCGAACATGGCCACACCGGCGACCGCCGACAGGATCGCGGTCAGGGTGAAGTTGCGATTGGTGAACAGCCCGAGCGGGATGATCGGCTCGGTCGCGCGGGTCTGCGACCACGCGAACGCGGCGAGCCCGAGCACCGCCACCGCGATCACGGTGAGCATTTGCGCTGAGCCCCAGGCGTATTGGGTGCCGCCCCAGGTGGTGGCGAGCACGATCGCGGAGATGGTGACGGTGAGCAGGGCCGCGCCCGGATAGTCGATCCTGGCATTGGGCCGCCGCGCGGTCAGATGCAGCGTGGTCTGGCACCACACCAGGGCGATGAGTCCGAGCGGCAGGTTGAGGTAGAAGGCCCAGCGCCAGCCGAAGTTGTCGGTGACGATACCGCCGAGCAGCGGTCCGCCGATGGTCGCCAATGCCATGACCGAGGCGGTCATGCCCATGTACTTGGCGCGCTCGCGCGGTGGAATCAGTTCGCCGATGATGGCCATCGCCCCGGCGGCGAGCCCGCCCGCGCCGATGCCCTGGAGCACTCGGAATCCGATGAGCTGCTCCATGCTCTGCGCGGCTCCGGACAGTCCGGAGCCGATCAGGAAGATCACGATCGAGGCGAGGAAATTGTTCTTGCGGCCGAACAGGTCTCCCAGTTTGGCCCAGATCGGGGTGGATGCGGCGGTCGCCAGCGTGTACGCGGAGACCACCCAGGACAGGTGTTCGAGACCGCCGAGTTCACCGACGATCGTCGGCATGGCGGTGCCGACGATCATGTTGTCGAGCATTCCCAGCAGCATGGCGAGCATGACACCCAGCAGCACCCAGCGCACATTGTGCGGGGTGGTCCGAGCCGTGATTGTTCCGGTCATGACTCCAGAAAAACATAACGACTTAAAAAATTCAATGGAGTTAAAAATTTGTACGACTTAGGTCAGTCGGCTACGATGCGGTCATGAGTGGACTGCGCGAGCGAAAGAAGGCACAGACCCGCAAGAACCTGGCCGATGTGGCCATGCGGCTGTTCATCGAGCGCGGTTACGACGCGGTCAGCGTCAAGGAGATCGCCGAGGCCGCCGATGTCTCGGTGCCCACGCTCTTCGCGCACTTCCCGGACGGGAAGGAATCGCTCGTCTTCGACCTCGACGCGGATCGCGAACAGGGCCTGATCGCCGCCGTCCGCGATCGCGCGCCCGGCACCACGGTGCTCGAGGGCCTCCGCGACGCGTTCCTGGAATCCGCCGCGGGCGGGGAGACCCAGGAGATGCGGGACTTCATGCGCCTCGTGCACGAAACCCCGGTGCTCACCGGCTATTTCCGGCGCATGTGGCAGCGTCACGAAGGTGCGCTGGCACGAGCGATCGCCGAGGATCTGGGCCGCGATCCGGACGATGTCGCCGTTAGGGCACTGGCGCACTTCGTCTTCGGCGCGATGGACGTCGCGCGGCGCGGTGAGACACCGGCCGCGGACTTCACCCGCATCTTCGAACTGCTCGAAACCGGCTGGGGTCCGATGGTCAGGAAGTGAACGCCGCGGCGTGATCGCGGGCCCAGGCCGCGTAGGTACCTGGGGCGCGGCCGAGCACTCGCTCCACATCATCGGTGACGATGGCATTGCCGCCCGCGCGCACGAATGCCTGCCCGGCGGATGCGCCGTCCGCGAATTCCTCGGACATGCCCGCGCCGAGCATGAATTCGCGGGCTCGGTCCTGGTCGATATCGGCCACCTCGATCGGCCGGTTCAGCACGGCGGACAGTGCGGCGGCCTGATCGCGGGTGGTGAGCAGATCCGGCCCGGTGAGGGTGAGGATCCGACCCGAATGCTTATCCGAGAGCAGGGTTTCCACGGCTACGGCGGCGACATCGCGCGGATCGATGACGCCCTGCGTACCGTCGCCGGTCAGATTCGGCACCGCCTGACCGGCTTGGATCATGGGTGACCAGCTGAGCGTATTGCTCGCGAAACTGCTGGGCCGCAGGATCGTCCACGCCACCCCGCTGTCCCGAACGGCCTGTTCACCGGCCAGATGCCAGGTGCCGACGCGACCCAATTCCGGTTCGCCGGTGCCGATGGCCGACAGCTTCACGATCCGCCGGACTCCGGCTGCACGCGCGGCGTTCACCAGCGCACGGTCCAGTTCGACGAACTCCGGGCCGAGCAAGCCCACGATGAACGCGGCCTCGGCACCTTCGAAAGCCGCTGCCATGGAATCGGTGTCGGCGTAGTCACCGCGCACCACCTCCACGCCTTCGGGCAGCTGTGCCGCCTCGGGATCGCGGGTCACGGCCCGCACCTTCACGTCTCGTGCCGCCAGCTGCCGCACGACCGCACTGCCAATGGTTCCGGTTGCACCGGTGATAACGATCATGCTGCCAACAATGCCGCCGCCCCTACCTCGCGCTATAGGAAAAACCGGCACACTTCGGGGACTCCGCACGGCCTACAGTGGATCGGGTGACCGCCCTAGTGAACCCGGCCGTGGTGACCGCCGACGGCTTCGAGGACGCCCTGCCGCCCTCGGAGGCATTGCGCCCCTGGATCACCGAGATCGGCCGCATCGACCCCCGCACCGATCTGCCCCCGCGCTTCACCCATCTCCCGCACGCCGCGACCACGATCGTGCTGCGCGCGGAGCCCTCCGGTCGTCGCGACGCCCTGGTGATCGGTCCGCGCACCCGCGCCACCTACGCCGGTGCGAAAGAACCCCTGGGCTGCCTCCGGCTCCGATTGGCTCCCGGCGTCGCCCAGCCGCTATTGGGCGCTCCCGCAGCCGATCTCACCGACCGTGTCCTGCGGCTGGCCGATATGCCCGGCCCCGCGGCCGATCTCGCGGGAGCGCTCACCGAGATCGACCTCGATGAGGTGCTCACCTTTCTGGAATCCGCACTCCCGCGCGCACTTTCGGAGAGCTCCACCCGCCGCGAACATCGCCGCCTGCTCGACTCCGCGGTCGCCGCCATCCACCGCTCCACCCCGATGCCCGAAGTGGCGACCACCCTCGCGGTGAGCGAACGCCAACTGCGCAACCTCTTCACCGCCGGTGTCGGCGTCTCGCCCAAGCATTACGCCCGCATCACCCGGATCCGCCAGGTTCTGGCGGCGGCTGGAAACACCCCCTGGTCCGATATCGCCACCACCACAGGGTATTTCGACCAATCCCACCTGACATCGGACTTCCGCGCCCTGATGGGAGTCACACCCGGCAAGTTCGTCAGGGGCGATCTGCCCGCCCCCACCGCGTGCCAGCGGACCACGCGTCTGTGAGGGCCGCCGCGCCGATCAGTGGCCCAGCCGGGTGACCGCCGTGTACGGCCAGTCGCCGGGCGCGCGGGGATCGGGCTGCGGACCCTCGAGCGCGGCGCGGTGCAGCGGGGTGGTGAGGCGGCCGAATCGGTTGGCGCCGGCCGCTATCGGTTCGAGGTATTCGACTGTCCAGCCATGGGTTTCGAAGAAGGCGATGCCGTCCGCGGGGAGGAATCGCATGGGGGACTGTTCGAGCAGCCCGACCTTGCGATCGGCCATCAGCTTGGCCACCCCGGGGGTGCTGAGTTCGAGGCACCAGCCCGCGATGTCGGGACGGGTGAAGGACTTGGACAGGGCTATGACATCGGGTTCGGGCAGATACATGAGCAGCCCCTCGGTCACGATGAGGGCCCGCCCGATATCCGCGAGGGCGGAATCCAGGAAGGCCGCCAGCGCGTCCGAATCGGTGAGATCGATTGCGGTGCGGCTCAATCGGCACGCGGGGGTCTCGGCGGCCAGCAGGGTGTTCTTCTCCGCGATCAGGCCCGGCAGATCGGCTTCGATCCAGCGCAATTCGGCGGGCAGGTCCATGCGGTAGGGGCGGGTGTCCAGGCCCGCACCGAGATTCAGCACGGCATCGCAGCCCTCGGCGACAGCGGTGGCGATCTGGTCGTCGATCAACCTGGTGCGGGTCACGAAGTACCAGTCGTCATCGAGTTTGCGCCCGGCCGCCGCGGCGATCTCACGGCCGCGCTCACCCGCGAGCCGGTCGGCCAGCGGATCACGGAACAGCGCGTCGGGCCGGGCCGATTCGGCGGCCCGGCGGGCAGCCACCCAGCGCGCGGTATCGGATACGTGGTTCACCAGTGGTTCGGCGGATGCCATCTGCCCGACTCCTTCGCCCGCCCGGCGGTCTGCGGGCGTCCCCAGTCAGTTCTAGAGGACACCGGCGGCCGCCGCCAGCGGGGGATGTTTGCGATTGGATTGCCGAGGTAATAGATACGTCGATTGGCTTTCGATATTCATTCAGACCTCAACGACGAGGAGATTGGAATGACTTTCGAACTCTCGGCCGAATACTCCGCACAGCCCCTGCATATAGTGCTGGTCGCGCCACCCTACTTCGATATTCCGCCCGCCGGATACGGCGGTGTCGAGGCCATGGTGGCGACGCTCGCCGATTCGCTGGTCGATCGAGGACACCGGGTGACGCTGCTCGGCGCGGGTCGCGCCGGGACCAAGGCGCGGTTCATCCGGGTCTGGGACGAGGTGCTCACCGCGCGCCTCGGTGAAACATTTCCCGAAGTCGTGAATGCTATGAAGGTGTGCCGGATCATCGAGGAACTCCATGCCGAGGACCCGGTGGACATCGTGCATGACCACACCTTCGCGGGTCCGCTCAACGCTGCCGCCTATCGGCTGCTCGGCATCCCGACGGTGGTGACGGTGCACGGTCCGGTCGATGCGGATATGCGCGAGTACTACGAATCCTTCGACCGCAGCGCCCACCTGATCGCAATCAGTGATCGGCAGCGCGAATTGGCTCCGGGATTGCCCTGGATTGCCCGCGTGCACAATGCGATTCGACCGGAGGAATGGCCGTTCCGGGCCGAGAAAATGGATTACGGGCTGTTCCTGGGCCGGTATTCGCCGTCGAAAGCGCCCGATCTCGCCCTCGCGGCCGCGCATGCCGCGGGTTTGCGGCTGATTCTGGCGGGTAAATGCAATGAACCGCCCGAGAAGGCGTACTTCGAACAGGCGATCAAGCCGCTGCTCACCGCGTCCGATCAGGTTTTCGGCGAGGCCGACGCCATCGCCAAGCGGGAACTGCTGGCGGGCGCGCGCTGTCTGCTGTTTCCGATCCAGTGGGAGGAGCCGTTCGGTTTGGTGATGATCGAGGCGATGGTCTGCGGCACCCCGGTGATCGCCCTGCGCGGCGGTGCGGTCGCGGAGGTCATCGAACACGGGGTCACGGGCTTCATCTGTGAGGATCCCGCGGAATTGCCCGCAGCCATCGACCGGGCCGGGGAGATCGATCCGTACGCCTGCCGCGAGCGGGTGGAGCGGCTCTTCGCCGCCGATCATTTCGTGCGCGGTTACGAAGCGGCCTACCACGGTGCCATGGACGACGGCATGGATCGCACTCCCTCGCGAGTCGCGGACTACCGCAGCGTGATTCACACCGCGAAGGTCGCCGCCGAAACCGCCGCCCGGGCGGTGCCGGACGCCGTCGCCGGCGCGGTGCCCGATGCCGTCGCCATGACCGTGCCCGATACCGCCGCAGTGAGCCGCCGATGAGCATTTTCAATGCCGGGCCTCCATCACCGGTAGACGGTCGCGGGATCGTCACCCTGGTGGAGGCCGGATCCTTCTGTCTCTCCGACCAATTGGGCGATATCCATCCGGGTACCGCCCAGGGGTTGTTCTACCGGGACGCCCGGCTGCTCTCGCGCTGGGAACTGCGGCTGGACAGCCATCCGCCGGAACACCTCGCGGTCATGATGGCCGAGGCGTTCCGAGCCCGCTTCGTGACCCGCAAACCGCCCAATCACGGTGTCGCCGACGCCACGGTGCTGGTGCTGCGCCGCCGCATGATCGGCGAGGGCATGCGCGAGACCATCACGGTACACAACCTCGGCGACGAGGACACCGCCATGACCGTCACGCTCGCCGCGGACTCCGATTTCGCGGATCTGTTCGCGGTCAAGGACGGCCGAGTGCACAGCGGCGGTTGTGAACTCGCCGCCGACCAGGGCATGCTGCGACTGACCGACCGCGCCAATTCCGGGCGTGGCCTGGTCATCACCGCCACCGAAGACCCTGTCGCACAACCGGGTTCGCTGAGCTGGCATATCGTCGTCCCGCGGCGCTCCACCTGGCAGACCGTGGTGCTGTGCCAGCCGATCGTCGGACATCATCCGGTCGCGGTGAACCTGGACGACGATTCGAATGACAACCCGTCCAACAAGATTCGGCAGTGGCGCGCCACCGCCACCAGCCTCACCGCCAGCGGTGCGGGCCTGAACGCCATCCTGCAGCGCACCGAGAGCGACCTCGGCGCACTGCGCATGGACGATCCGAACAACGGCACCGCGTACGTGGCCGCGGGCGCACCGTGGTTCATGGCCCTGTTCGGCCGCGACAGCCTGCTCACCTCGTGGATGGCGCTGGTGCTGGATTCGGCACTGGCCCTGGGAACACTCCGGCAGCTGGCGAAACTCCAAGGCACACAGCACAATCCGCTCACCGAGGAAGAACCCGGCCGCATCATGCACGAAATGCGGCACGGCCCGGGCGGCGATGCCGTGCTCGGCGGCAGCGTCTATTACGGAACCGCCGACGCCACACCGCTTTTCGTCATGCTGCTGGCCGAATGTCTGCAATGGGGCGTGGACCGCTCCGCCATCGCCGAACTGCTGCCCGCCGCCGACGCCGCGCTGGCCTGGATCGACGAGTACGGCGACAGCGACGGTGACGGATTCGTCGAATACCGCCGCAAAACCGATCGCGGACTGGCCAATCAGGGCTGGAAGGACAGCTGGGACGCGATCAGCTTCGCCGACGGCCGCCTCGCCGATCCGCCACTCGCCCTGTGCGAGGTACAGGGCTACGTCTACGCCGCCCGCCTGGGCCGGGCCGATCTGGCCGAAGCCTTCGGCGATCCCGCCCTCGCCCAGCGCCTGCGCGCTCAGGCTCAGGACTTGAAACAGCGCTTCGACCAAGCCTTCTGGATGCCCTCGGAAAACCGCTACGCCCTCGCCCTGGACGGTGCGAAACAACAGGTCGACACCGCCACCAGCAATGCGGGCCACTGCCTGTGGACCGGCATCGTCGAGGACGAGCGCGCCGAGGCGCTCATCGCAAGCCTCGGCGGCGCCGACCTGGACAGCGGATTCGGCTTGCGCACACTGTCTTCCACCGCCCGCCGCTACAACCCGATGGGCTATCACACCGGCTCGGTGTGGCCGCATGACACCGCGATCGTGGTCGCCGGACTGCTCCGCTACCGCCACATTCCGGGGGCGTTCGAACTGGCCGAGCGCCTGTCCGTGGGTCTGCTGGAGGCGATCGCCGAATTCGACGCCCGCCCACCTGAACTCTTCTGCGGCTTCCCCCGCCCCGAATTCCATTCCCCGGTCCCGTACCCGACCTCCTGCTCACCGCAGGCGTGGTCCAGTGCCGCACCGCTGCTGCTGATGCGCTCATTCCTGGGTCTGGCCCCGGATGTGCCGAACCGAACGCTCAATGTCGCGCCCAGGCTTCCGGCGCGGGCGGGCCGCATTCGCCTCTCGGATCTGCGCCTGGGTACCGCCGTGGTGACCATCGAGGCGCACGGCGACACCATCACCGTGGAGGGCCTGCCCGAGGACTGGCGGCTCAATCAGGGCTGAGTGGACAGCGAAGCGCCAGCCGACTCGCGTTTTCCGGAGGGGGACAACGGAATACGGGAACCGGCTGGCGTATCTCGGACCGGCGCCTCGTATGACGGCCCGAAGATGGAGCAGCGGCCGAACGGAAAACCGTTCGGCCGCTTGATATCAGCTCGCGTAGGCGCGCAGTCTGTCGGCGCGCTCACCCTTGCGGAGCTTGGACATGACCTCGCGTTCGATCTGGCGGACGCGCTCGCGGGACAGCCCGAAGAGCTTGCCGATCTGATCGAGGGTGCGCGGCTGGCCGTCGTCCAGACCGTAGCGCAGCCGGATGACCTGCTGTTCCCGCTCGTCGAGGGTGGCGAGCACCACTCGGACGTCGCGATGCAGCAGACCCGCGATCACCGCGGACTCGGCCGAGGTGGCCTCGGAATCCTCGATGAAATCGCCGAGCGGGGCCTCTTCGTCATTGCCGACCGGCATATCCAGCGATACCGGATCGCGGCTGTGGTCCAGCAGATCGGCGATCTTCTCCTGCGGGATACCCGATTCGCGGGCCAGTTCGGCATCGGTGGCCTCGCGCCCGAGCTGCTGATGCAGTTCGCGCTTGATCCTGGCGAGCTTGTTGACCTGCTCCACCAGATGCACGGGCAGCCGGATGGTGCGACTCTGGTCGGCCATACCGCGGGTGATCGCCTGACGAATCCACCAGGTGGCATACGTCGAGAACTTGAAGCCCTTGGTGTAGTCGAATTTCTCCATGGCGCGAATCAGACCCAGGTTGCCCTCCTGGATCAGGTCCAGCAGCGGCATACCGCGGCCGGTGTATCGCTTGGCCAGAGAAACCACGAGGCGCAGGTTGGCTTCGAGCAGGTGCTGGCGGGCGGACTGTCCTTCGCGAACCAGGATCGCGAGATCCTTCTTCTTGGCCGCGGACAATCGCTTACCCGTCTCCAGCAGGTGCTGAGCGTAGAGGCCCGCCTCGATGCGCTTCGCCAGCTCGACCTCGTCGGCGGCCGTGAGCAGCGCGGTCTTGCCAATGCCATTCAGGTACACGCGTACCAGGTCGGCTGCGGGGCTCTGGGCGTCGAGGTCCTGTTCGCTGATGCGCACGTCAGTGGTGGCGGGGCTTGTCATGACTTGCCTCCTGTCGGTGGTGTCTCGCTCCGTTCAACGGACCCGACATCAGGAAAGTTCCCAGCGATGGCGCTTATAAACCGTATCTGAGCTGCGGTTTCCGCTATCGACGGCTGAGAAGTTCCTGAGAAGGGCGTACAGTGCGGAACTTCGGAACCCGATCGGCGGCCATCGTTATCCGGGTGGTTGCCGCCGCCGGAACCCGAACTTCGGAGCGCGGCAATCGAATACGTGTGTACGGGCCTTGCCCTGCCGCTGGTCGTTCGAGTCTCTGTGTAACGATCCGCAGGTCGGAGGCATTCCAGAGGTACCCGCCGGATGAGATCCAAACGTGAGATAGCTCACGGAGATCAGATAAACGCCTGGTCACGGCGCGGAAACGAACCGGCCGCCGAGCGGAGTGCGTCGGCGGCCGGAAGTCGGGCACGGGGCTGAGGTGTCAGCGCGGATGGACAGGTGCGTCAGCGTGGATGGATCAGGCCGTGCCGGACCAAACCGACCACCACGCCCAGTACCGCGGACTCGAATTCGGGGGTGGCCGCGCCGCCGGTCTCACTGAAGGCCAGCAGTTCCACCAATTCACTCAGCGGCAGCCCGTCCGGGCGCATACCGGCCAGCAGTGCGGCGGTGGTGTCATCCACCTCGTGCTGCCAGAGCGGACCGTCGCCGCGGTGCAGGCGGGCCACCTGCTGCTCCCAGCCTTCGGCCCCGGGGAGGTAGACGCGTTCCAGCGCGCTCTTGGAATCGACTTCGAAACGGCTCGCCAGCACCAGGTCCGGATCGGTGGCCACCGCGCGCAGCCACGCCGAGCGCTCGAAGTAGCGGCTCGCCTCATTGCCCAGCGGATCCTCGAAGGGATGGGTGAGGTCCTCGGCCAGGATTTCGGTGGGGCCTTCTATATCGCGCAGATAGACCACGCCGAAGCCGATGCCGTCGACCTTGGCGTCGGTGAACGCCTGCAACCAGCGCTCGGCCTGTTCCTGCGCCTGCGGTTCGCGCGGATCCAGTCCGGCGTCGCGCAACCAGGTTCCGACGTACAGCGCGGGATCGGCGATATCGCGCTGCACGATCCACGCGTCCACGCCCTGATCGGGCAGCCAGCTCGACACCCGCGCGCGCCAGTCCTCACCCTCCACGTGCACCCAGGAGGCCAGCAGCGCGGCCGTGCCGCCGGGGTTCAACATGGCGGGCATTCCGGAGATGACGAGTTCGCTCGCACCGTCCATGGCGAGGCCGCTATCCCTATATGTGTGCTCGACGCGCGCCGGGCCGACCACGAACGGGGGATTGGCGACCACCTGATCGAAGCGGCGGCCCGCGACCGGCTCGTACCAGGAGCCCTGTCGCAGTTCGATATCCAGGCCGTTGAGCGCGGCGGTGGCCTCGGCCAGCCAGAGCGCGCGCTTGTTGAGATCGGTGCCGGTGACCTGCTTGCCGTAGGACGCGGCGTGAATGGCCTGTACGCCGCAGCCGGTGCCGAGATCGAGCACGGTGCCGACCGGACGGGTCGGGGTGGCGCGCAGCAGGGACAGGGATGCCTGGCCGACGCCCAGCACGTGATCGGTGTCCAGGGTCCGGCGGCGCATGGAGTCGTCGAGGTCGGACAGCACCCAGCGGGTGCCGTCGCCGAGATCGAGCGGGCGCAGATCCAGTGCGGGACGGATATCGCCGCCATCGCGTTCGAGCAGTCCGGCCGCGACCGCGCGGTCGATATCGACCGGGGCCAGCGCGGCCGCCACCTCGCGCTCGGGTATGGCGTCGCCGAGCAGCAGCAGGCGCACCAGCGTGCCGAGCTCTCCGGCCGTGCGGGCGGCGCGGCGTACCGGCACCGGTTCGGAGCGCCACAGCGCGGCGTGCGCCTCGTCGCCCAGGACTTCCAGGAGAGAGTCGGAGTCGTAGCGGACCCGGGTCAGCGCGGTGCGCAAGTCGGGGGCCAGGTCGGCGAGCAGGGACGAGGCGGTCGTCTGATTCGTCGGCATGAGTGCGAACTCTGCCACCGCAATCTTCGGGCATCTCCGGGCGGTCCCGATTCGCGCGTCGGTTCGATCGGTTCGCCGAATGTGCGCCGGTGCCGCGGCGCGTGAATTCCCGCTCACTTCAACATCATTGAACGATCTCACCTGCGGTTATTTCGACCGCTCGGACCGATATTCGTTGCTACTGTGACCTAGTTCACAAGGGAGGTATCGCGGATGACATCCGATATCGAGACCGGCGGACCCGAGCCGGACTGGCAGCAGATCTACGACAGCCCCGAATTCCAGCGACTACGCCGGCGCTTCCGGCTCTTCGTCTTCCCCATGACCGCACTGTTCCTGGCCTGGTACGCGCTGTACGTACTGCTCGCGGACTACGCGCACGATTTCATGGCCACCAAGGTCGCCGGGAATATCAACCTCGGGCTGATTCTCGGCCTGCTGCAATTCCTCTCGACCTTCGTCATCACCGGCGTGTACGTGCGCTATGCCGATCGCAGGCTGGATCCGATCGCCGATGCGATCAGGGATGAAGTGGAAGGTCCGCGCGCATGACCGTATATATGGCGACGGCCGTCGAGGGCAGTCGGCCGGGGCTGAACATCACCATCTTCGCGATCTTCGTGGTCATCACGCTGGGCATAGTGTTCTGGGCCAGCCGCGATACCCGAACGGCCACAGACTATTACGCGGCCGGGCGGGCGTTCTCCGGACCGCAGAACGGCATCGCCATCTCCGGCGACTATCTGTCCGCCGCCAGCTTCCTCGGTATCGCGGGGGCCATCGCGCTGTCCGGCTACGACGGCTTCCTCTATTCCATCGGATTCCTGGTGGCCTGGCTGGTAGCGCTGCTGCTGGTCGCCGAATTACTGCGCAACACAGGCAAATTCACGCTCGGCGATGTGCTGGCCTTCCGGATGCGACAGCGTCCGGTGCGGGCGGCGGCGGCCACCTCCACGCTCGCGGTGAGTCTGTTCTATCTGCTTGCGCAGATGGCGGGCGCGGGCGTGCTGGTATCGCTGCTGCTCGGCGTATCCGGCGGTGCCGGACAGAATCTCGTGATCGCGGTGGTCGGCGCGATCATGATCGTGTACGTGCTGGTTGGCGGTATGAAGGGCACCACCTGGGTGCAGATCGTCAAGGCGGCGTTGCTGATCGCCGCCGCCGGTGCCATGACCGTCTGGGTGCTCGCCAGGTACGGGATGAACCTGTCCAGCCTGCTACAGGACGCGGTCGATCACGGTGGCAAGGTGGGGGAGAAGCTGCTCGAGCCGGGGGTGAAGTACGGCAAGAACGGGACGTCCAAACTCGACTTCCTGTCTCTCGCACTGGCTCTGGTGCTCGGCACGGCGGGTCTGCCGCATGTGCTGATGCGCTTCTATACGGTGCCGACGGCTAAGGACGCGCGGCGGTCGGTGGTCTGGGCCATCGGGCTGATCGGCGTCTTCTACCTGTTCACCCTGGTGCTCGGCTACGGTGCGGGCGCACTGGTCGGACCGGAGAAGATCGCCAAGGCGCCGGGTAAGGAGAATGCCGCCGCACCGCTGCTCGCGCTCGAACTCGGTGGTCCGGTGCTGCTGGGATTCGTTGCGGCCGTGGCCTTCGCGACGATCCTGGCGGTGGTCGCCGGGCTCACCATCACCGCCTCGGCCTCGTTCGCGCACGATGTGTACGCCAATGTCATCAAGCGCGGCAGTCCCGATGCCAAGGACAATGAGGTGACGGTCGCGCGCGTCACCGCGGTGGTGATCGGCGCGCTGGCGATCGTGGGCGGCATTCTGGCGAAGAACCAGAATGTTGCCTTCCTGGTTGCCCTGGCGTTCGCGGTGGCGGCTTCGGCGAATCTGCCGACGCTGCTCTACTCGCTGTTCTGGCGGCGTTTCAATACCGCCGGGGCGCTGAGCAGCATCTACGGTGGGCTGGCGGTCACCATCGTGCTCATCGTGTTCTCCCCGGCGGTTTCCGGGACGCCCACGTCCATGATCAAAACCATGGACTTCCACTGGTTTCCGCTCGCGAACCCGGGGCTGGTGTCCATCCCGGTTTCGTTCGCTTTCGGCTGGCTGGGAACGGTGCTTTCCTCGGAACGCAATAATGCGAAGTATGCCGAGATGCAGGTGCGATCCCTGTCCGGCATAGGCGCGGAAAAGAAATAGTAATAAGAGATTAAAGAAATTGTCGCTACGGTGTCGCTGAAAACCGTTCCGGCATTGCAAGATCGAAAAATTCGAAGATCAAAAATACTGCTACGCAACGTGGTTGGGCTGTGTATGCTTCGGTCATGCACAGCCCCACTGCGAGGTGGGATGATGGCGAGGCGGTGTTCCAGGTGGACGTCAACAGGCTCCGAATGCGCCGTGCGACGATTATTGTCGTCGCACTCGGCGTACTGGTCCTTGCGGCGACCGGAGTGTTCGATCGATTGTTGCTCGGCGTATTCATAAGCGCCGGACTGGCTCTCGGTTGGATCAATGCGCAAGTGACGTGGATGTCCATTGTCCGCATCACCGATGCGGAAACTCCGAGCAAGCAGAAGCTCGCATTGTCCTCAGCCGCGCGCTTACTCATACTCACCGGCCTGTCCATTCTCGTCGCGTTCTTCACGCGCCCCTACGGGGTCGGAATCTTCTTCGGGCTGGCCGTCTTTCAATTGATTCTGGTACTGCACACCGCATTGCCCGAAGTGAAAGGGCTCCGACAGCAGCCATGAGCCATCCCGTCGCCCAGCTGACCGCAAATATGATCCTGAGCGCCGATGAGGGCTCGGAGCCGAAGATCCACGTCGGTGATCACGCCGTCGCGCACCTGTGGGGCCTGGAGTTCAATGTCGACACCATCGTGTCGACGACCGTGGCCGCGCTCATCGTGCTCGGACTCGCCTTCTATCTGCGCGTCAAGCTCACTTCCGGTGTCCCCAACGGTGTTCAGCTGTTCTTCGAGGCCGTCACCGTGCAGATGCGCAATCAGGTGGAGACCGCCATCGGCATGCGCGTCGCCCCCTTCGTGCTGCCGCTGGCGGTCACGCTGTTCACGTTCATCCTGCTGTCCAATTGGTTGTCGGTGCTGCCGGTGCAGTACGGCTCCGGGGAATTGATCGCCCCGCCGGCCTCGGATGTCAACTTCGTGTACGCGCTGGCGCTGTTCGTATTCGTGGCGTATCACGCCGCGGGTGTATCGCGGCGCGGGCCGGGCACACACGCCAAACAATTGCTCAAGGGCCACACCGGTTGGGGCCCCATGGTTTTCATCAATGTGATCGAGGAAATCGCCAAACCGCTTTCCCTGGCGCTGCGACTTTTCGGCAATATGTTCGCCGGTGGCGTCATGGTCGCGGTGATCACGCTGTTCCCGTTCTGGATCAGCTGGGGCCCGAATGCGATATGGAAGTTGTTCGACCTTTTCGTCGGCGCGATCCAGGCATTCATCTTCTCCCTGCTGACCGTCCTCTACTTCAGCCAGTCGATGTCGCTGGAGGATGAAAAGCACTGATCGGCACCGCTGTTCGGTGAGGATTTCCACAAAGGAAGTGAAAAATGGCAGACCCAGCAACCGCGAGTATCATCCAGGGCGCTCTTATCGGCGGCGGCATCATCCTGGCGGGCGGTGCGATCGGCGCTGGTATCGGTGACGGTCTCGCCGGCGCGGCATTGATCAATGGCGTTACCCGGCAGCCCGAGGCGGAAGGCCGCCTGCGCGGTAACTTCTTCCTGACCGTCGGTCTGGTGGAAGCGGCGTACTTCATCAACCTGGCGTTCATGGCGCTTTTCGTATTCGCAACTCCCGGTAAGTAGCGTAATCATGTCTCCGAGAACAGATGTGGAGGCCGCGGGGAACTTCCTGATTCCCAACGGCACCTTCTTCGTCGAGCTGGCGATCTTCCTGATCGTGCTCGGGGTCATCATGTTCTTCGTGGTCCCGCCGATCCGAAAGGTGCTGGCGGAACGGGAGGCTCGGGTCGAAGAGACGGCAGCGACCGCGAAATCGGCGACCGAACTGTTCGCCGAGGCCGAGGCCAGATACCAGACCGCACTGGAACAGGCTCGGTCCGAAGCGGCCGAGATCCGGAACCAGGCGCGTGCCGAAGGCCGGGCAATACTCGAAGAACTCCGTGGCGACGCCAAGAACGAGGTCGATCACATCGTCGCCGAATCCTCGGCACATTTGCGTGCCGAGGCCGATCAGGTCGCCGCCGAACTCCGCGAGGACGTCGAACCGCTGGCCCAGAATCTCGCCGATCGCATGCTCGGCGTGAAGGATAGACCCCGGACCAGCGCCGGTCAGCAGAGAGGCAGGGGGACGCCCTGATGCACACGAACGGCGTACTCGCCGAGGCGATTTACGACATCTCCTTCGATTGGCCGGTGTTCTTCAGCCAGCTGTTCGGGTTCGTCGTCATCGTATGGATCTTCGTGAAATACATCTTGCCACCATTGAAGAAGATAATGACCAAGGCGCAGGACACCGTCCGGCGTCAGCTGGAGGAGAGCGCGGACGCGGCCGATCGGCTGACCGACGCGAAATCCGCCTACGACAGCGCCATCGCCGAAGCCAAGGCCGAACTCGAGCGCATGCGGGCCGACGCCCGCACCGATGCCGATCGCATCATCGCGCAAATGCGGGAGGCGGCGGCCGAGGAAGTCGAACGGGTCCGCAAACAGGGCCGCGATCAGATCCTGCAGTACCGCAGGCAGTTGATGCGCGATCTGGAGGCCGATCTCTCGGCCGCCATGCTGGCTCTCACCGAAGAGAAGGTGCGCGAGCAGATCGGCACCCCACAGGCCAGGTCCGAGAGCGTGGAGCGTTTCCTCGCCGATCTCGAGGCCCTGGCCAACTCGACCCCGGCCGTACGGCAGCAGCCGCAGACCGGGTTGAATTGATCAGAAATCGTGTGACATAGACACGGTTAGTCCGGATCCCGGCCGGTCAGGCAGTAGTGCTGACCGGCCGGATCGGTCATTACCAGCCATTCCCGGCCCCACCGCACGCGTCGCGCGCCGAGTTCTTCATGCCAGGTCGCGGTCTTGCCGATATCGTCGCAGGCCAGATCCAAATGCGCGCCGGTCGGGCGGTCTTCGTCCAGGCGTTGCAGCAGCAGTTTCACCGGCAGCGTGAAATCCGGTGTGAGCCTGGAGTATTCGGGCAGGGTGCCGGGCGTCCAGCGCCAGCCGGTGAGCTCGGTCCAGAAGCGGACCTCCTCGACGTGATCGGCCGCGCCGATATCCAGGCAGACCTGATCCAGTCGGCTGCGATCACCCTCCGGACCGGTGACCACGGGTGCGATATCACCCTCGTTGCCCGCCGGAGTCAGGCAGAAGATCATTCCGTGCGGCGACTTCAGCACGGTGTAGTCCGGATGTTCGAGAACCACTGTGGCCCCGAGCTTTTCCGCTCGCACCGCCTCCGCCCGGACATCCTCGACGTCCAGATCCAGATGGACGCGCGGGCCTTCGGGCACGGCCTGCATCTTCACCGAGGGTGCGCCGGAATCCGGTAGCAGCGTGAGGAATTCAGAGTTCTCGCCGCGTTTGGCCGAGAGTGTGCTTCCGGTGATGGTGCGCCAGAACTCCGCGCTCTCGTCGAATCGTGCCGCGGGAGTGTCGATGAACGCCCAGACCCATCGAATCGTCATACCGTCTCCAAACTCTCGCGTTGCCAGTCTTTGCGGAACGTCTTGCGGTAGGTCAGCGGCGGCACCCCGAGTTCGGCGCGCATGTGATGCCGCAGCGAGGCCGCGGTGCCCATACCCGCGGATCGGGCCACCTCGTCGATCGCCAGATCGGTGGTCTCCAGCAGTTGGCGAGCGTGGCGCAGGCGCTGCTGCAATACCCATGCGCCGGGGGCCATTCCGGTTTCGGCCTTGAATCGGCGGGTGAAGGTGCGCACGCTCATGCACGCGTGCGCGGCCAGGGTGTTCAGGTCCAGTTCTCGATGCAGTTGATGCAGCGCCCACAACCGGGTGGGTGCGGTGCCGTCATTGCCCGGTTCGGGGACCTGCTGTTCGATGAACTGCGATTGCCCACCCTCGCGCCACGGCGGGACCACGCAGTAGCGGGCGGCGTTATTGGCCACCGCGCTGCCGTGATCGGTGCGGATCAGATGCAGGCACAGATCGATGCCCGCGGCCAAACCCGCTGAGGACCAGATGTTTTCGTCCTGTACGAAGAGCAGGTTCTCATCGAGCCGGACCGCCGGATACAGCGAGCGGAACATATCGGCGAAATTCCAGTGTGTGGTCGCGCGCCTGCCATCCAGCAGGCCCGCCGCGGCCAGGACGAACGCGCCGGTGCAGATGGAGACGATGCGGGCGTCCGGGCGAATCGCGCGCAGGGCCTCGGTCAGTTCCGGCGGCAGCACGCCCTGGGTGCGCGGTTCCGCGATTCTGGTGCCGGGCACGATCACCGTATCGGCGCGGGCGAGCAGTTCCGGGCCGAACTTCGGGATCACCAGGAAGCCGTTGGTGCTGGAAATCGGCTGTCCCGCTTGCAATCCGCAGATCTGCACGTCGTAGAGCGGACGGCCCGATTCGTCCTTGGCCTCGCCGAGCACCAGCGGCGGAATCGTCATATCGAATCCGATCAGCGGTTCCAGTGCCAGTACGGCCACCAGATGCGGTGTGCCCATCACCGGCCTCCTCTCCCTCAACAATGGCCGGATATTGACGCATTGTGTCATTCAGGCCACTCGTTCGCCAGCCCGGAATCCGTCACGCTCATTCGGTGACCGAACTGCGCTCCGATTCCGATGTCGAATCACCCCGAGGCTCCGCACCCTTGCGCTCGGGCCGCCTGCATCCGGCCTGGATCGTCGCGGCGGTCGGCTTCGTCGCACTGGTGGGCGCGGCCGCCTTCCGGTCGGTGCCCGGCGTGCTCATGGAACCGCTGCACGAGGAGTTCGGCTGGTCGCACGGCACCATCGGGGCGGCCGTCTCGGTGAATGTGCTGCTGTACGGCCTGATTTCACCGTTCGCGGCGGCGCTGATGGATCGCTTCGGGATTCGGCGGGTGGTGGCGGGTGCGCTGCTGCTCATCGCCACCGGGGCGGGGCTCACCGTATTCATGACCCAGCCCTGGCAGCTGATGGCCACCTGGGGACTGCTGGTCGGCGTCGGTGTGGGATCCATGTCCATGCCGTTCGTGGCCACCATCACCGGGCGCTGGTTCGTGCGGCAGCGCGGGCTGGTGACGGGCGTGCTGACGGCGGCGGGCGCGGCCGGGCAGCTGGTATTCCTGCCGCTGATCGCGCGGCTCGCGGGCGATTACGGTTGGCGCACACCATCTCTCGTGGTGGCGGGGACCGCGCTGGTGGTGGTGCCGCTGGTGCTGCTGTTCATCCGGGACTATCCCAGCGATATCGGCCGCACCGCGTACGGGGCCGAACCCGGCAGCATGGTCGGCGTGCGCACCCAGGCTCCGGGTGGGGCGGGGCGGGCGCTCACGGTGCTCTTCTCGGTGGCCCGCAAGCCCGTATTCTGGCTGCTGGCAGGCGGTTTCGCGATCTGCGGCGCGTCCACCAACGGTCTCATCGGCACCCATTTCGTGAGTGCCGCCCATGATCACGGCATGCCCGCCACCACCGCGGCCGGATTGCTCGCGCTGGTCGGCATTTTCGATGTGGCCGGAACCATCGCCTCGGGCTGGTTCACCGATCGCGTGGATTCGCGGTATCTGCTGGTCGGCTACTACTCGCTGCGCGGACTGTCGCTGCTGGTGCTGCCACTGCTGTTCGGGCCGGATGTGCAGCCGAGCATGTGGGCGTTCATCATCTTCTACGGCCTGGACTGGATCGCCACCGTGCCGCCGACGGTCGCGCTGTGCCGTCAGCATTTCGGTGACGACGGTCCGGTCGCCTTCGGCTGGGTTTTCGCCTCACATCAGATCGGCGCGGCCATCGCGGCCTTCGGTGCGGGTGTGATCCGCGATGTGCAGGGCAGCTACACCATGGCCTGGTTCATCGCGGGCGGATTGTGCGGGCTGGCCGCGCTCATGTCCGCGAGCATTCGCCGCAGGAAGCCCGAGGATGTCTCAGCTGTCGATGGCGTTGTGCGGGCGTGAATCGAGCGCCTTCTGATTGCGCCGCCCGTCCCAGCGGCTGGGTTCGTCCTTGCTGCGGGGCGGGCGGTCGTTCGCGCCCAGCACCGCGATCCACGGCAGCGGAATCGACACCCCGATGATCAGCAGCGAAATCACCCAGTTGTGCCAGATGCCGTACGCGATCGCCGCGCCCACCAGGCATGGAATCCGGAAAGCCATGATCATCACATAGCGTCGCACCCGATTGCGATGCTGCTGCTCCAGCGACGTCGCCGCCTCGGTGATCAGCGTCGGATGGTCCTTCTCACCCCGGAAGAACCCCGCCGGTTTGCGCTCCGGCATGGGAATCGAACCGGCAGGAAGGAATTCGACCTCCGGGCGATCATCGCCGCCCGAGACCTCGGCCCCTGATTCGCCATCACGCTGCATACCTCGAGTCTTGCACTCCCGCCTGTCGAATGCACATGCCGGTTGCCGCCCGCCGGTGACCTGGCATCATGGACGGGTGAGCACAGACACCCTGGTACGTCCGGAAACGACCACCGACGAGTCGACCGACAACGACACCCCCAAGGTCTTCCACTACGTGAAGAAGAACAAGATCGCCGAAAGCGCCGTCATGGGCACCTTCGTGCAGGCCCTGTGTGGCGAGGTGTTCCCGGTCACCCGCTCCGCCAAGCCGGGCTCCCCGGTCTGCGAGGAGTGCAAGCGCGTCTACGAGATGATGAAGAAGGACTAACTGTCCTTCCGGAGTCCGTATAGGCGGCGAACGGTCTGCCGCGCCGAGCGGGCGCGGGGGTGCGCCGACGGCGCTGAATCGGCGGGGGCCGCGGCGAAGGCGCTCTCGCCCGCCGTGGCTATCACCGTCGCATGATCCTCGACGATCCATTGTCCGCATACACAACGCAGGTAGCGGACGGTTCGGTGTGCGGAGACGAGGGTGGGGTCGGGCCAGGAGCAGGTGGGGCAGGTGGCGGGCATGCCTCCACCCTGATGTAATGGTTCAGTGCATTTCAACCCTTACGGTGGGGTGGCGGCGGAGATCGCGGCTCGGCTGGTGAACGCGGGGGCGGACGAGGATCTCGAGGGGTTGCTCGTCGACGCCGGATATCGGCCGGTGGGGGCCATCGATGCGCGGCAGGAAGCCGAATTGCGGCGCTGGATAAAGGAACTCGACGGGGTGTTCACAGCGCCCACGGTCGAGTTGCTCAATGGGCTGCTTGCCGAGACCACTCATCGGCCGTATATCTCGACCCATGACGGGCGGGCTCCGCATATGCACTATTCGCAGGAGACCGCGCCGATCGATGAACGTGTGAAGGCTTACACCGCGTTCGGGTTGGCGACGCTGTTCTGTGAGGATCCGGCTCGGATCGGGCGGTGTGATCGCGAGGGGTGCGAGATCGTCTTCATCGACACATCGCGTAATGGCAAGCGGCGGTTCTGTTCCACCCGCTGTTCGACGCGGGTGCACGTGGCGGCGCATCGCCGCCGGGGCGGGGACGGGCGTTGATCGCGGGGGTGCTGCGGGAGACCGCGGCCGATGAGCGGCGCGTGGCGCTGACACCCGATGATGTGCGGCGGCTGTGTGCGGCCGGTCTGGGGCTGGTGGTGGAGGCCGCGGCTGGAGCCGGTGCGGGATTCGATGATCGCGCCTACGAACGTGCCGGAGCGCGATTGGTGGCAGATCCCGCGATGGTTTTCGAGTCGGCGGATCTGATCGCGTGGGTGAAACCGCCTGTCTATCAGCTGGATTCGATGCCGTTGCGACAGGGGCAGGTGCTGATCGGATTTCAGGATCCGATCGTGCGGGCCGAACGGATCGCGTGGTTGCGCGAGCGCGGGGTGGAATCGGTGGCGTTCGAGCAGGTGCCCGGTGATAGCGGGTCCGATACCGACGCGCTGTCCGCGATGAGTCGCATCGCCGGGGTCATCGCCTATACGGAGGGGCGCGGGCTGCTGGCCGAGGACACGCGCGACCAGCCGCTGCGAACGCTGGTGCTGGGGTGCGGGCACGCGGGCTTGGCGGCACTCGGCGCAGCGGCACGGCATGGCGATGAGGTGATCGCCGTGGGACATCGCGCGGCGCAAAGGGATAGCGCGAGTGCGCACGGTGCGGGAGGATTCCTGCTCGATTCCGAGATATCCGCACTGCTCGAACGGGAGCGGATCGATCTGGTGATCTGCGCGGCCGTGCGCCGGGGAGAGCGTGCACCGGTAGTGCTCGGCGCTCGCGAACTCGCCGCATTGCCGTCCGGGGCGGTCGTGGTCGACCTCACCGGCAAGGCGGGCGGGAACTGCGTCGCCACGGTGCTGCACACCACGGTCACGCTGCCCGGTGGCGTCATCGTCACCCATCGCTCGAACTATCCGGCGCGCGAACCCATCGCCGCGAGTCACGCCTACAGCGCCGCGGTCGCCGCAATGTTGCTGTCCCGCACCCATTGATGCCGAACGCGCATAGGATTCACCGCAGGCGCGTGTCAACGGGAGCGAAGGGATCGGCCATGAAGGGCAGGTACGGCGGGGCGCTCGGGGCGGCTGTGCTCGCGGCGGTGGTGATCGCCGCACCGCGGGCGAGCGCGGATCCGCCGATCGTCGAGCTCGGTTTTCACAATGGCTACTGTTCGACGACCGAGGTCTCGGTCCCCGCGAATACGCCGTTCTTCGTCGATATCGACACCGGATTCCAGTTCACCGATCAGTCCGAGTTCCGGATTCCCTCGCTGAAGATCCGGGTGATTCTGCCGAGCGCCTATTTCAGCCCGCGTGCCCGGGTCGCGGTGGACGCGCAGCCCGCGGGTGCGATCCCGTTCGAGCTCATGACACCGTGGGTGTCGGGGAGTGCGGGCCACGGCTGCTGGGGGACGATTCGGGTCTGGTGACGCGCCTAGTCCGGTGATGAAGCGGGGCCGGTGTTTTCGTCGTTGGCAACTCGGGCTCGACTCGGACATCATGGGCGCGTAGTCAGTGGATTCGCGCACACGATGGGGAGCGATGGCAGCGGTATCGGAAACAAGTGACGGGGTCGGCGATCGCCGGATCGAGGCGGAGGGTGAGATCGCGATCGCGGTACTCGCCCTCGACAGCGGGGATCTCACGCACGCCGCGGACCATATTGCGGGGGCGTTGCAGCTCGAACCCATGCTGCCCGAGGCGCATGAGCTGCTGGCCCGGCTCGTGGTCGCGGCAGGTGGCGTCGAGGCCGCGCTGACGCTGTATCCGACCGATCGCCCCAGCCTGGGTGCGATGGGTGCGCGGGCGCATGTGCTGGCCGCCGACGCGCAGTGGGATTCCGCGATATCGCTGCTCACCCAGGTTGTCGCATTCGATCCGAGCCTGCCGTGGGCGCGGGCGGCGTGGCTGGAGCAGCCGGATATCGTGCCTGCGTTGAGCGCCGACACCGTCCTCTACGCGGTCCTCGCGCTCAATCGGCAACTGCCGGAACCGGTTTCGCCCGAGATTCGGGAGACGATCGCACCGCTGTACGAATTGCTGTGCGCCGCGGTCGAACAGTATGACGAGGATTCCCGGCTGCTGGCGATGGGATCCTCGCTGGCGCGCCGCTTCACCGCGTTCGAGCTCGCGGAATCCCTTGCGGTGCGGGCGCATCGGATCAGCGCGGATCAGATCACGAGCGTGATGCTCGGGCAGGTGTACCGCCGTACCGGCCGGGCCGACGCGGCGATCGAGGTGTGGGCCGATCAGCTGCGGCGCGATCCGTCCGATGAATACCTGCACACCGATCTCGCGGAGCTCTACGCCGAAACCGGCCGGCCCGAACTCGGCCTGCCCTGGCTCGAAGCCGTCGTGGCGATGTCGCCCGAGCATGAGAAGGGCGCGCCCGCGCTGCTCGGCCTGCGCTATCGAATGGATGGGGACATCGGGCATCTGGTGGCGCTCGCCGATCATCTGCGCGCACATCCGGACCACCACTACGCCGATGAACTGCTCACCCAATTCTGTGGTGACGCTTCATGGCTCGGCTATATCGAGGGTGCGGGCGAGTCCCTGATGAACATGCTGCGGCAGGTGATCGAACAGGTGCCCGAGGGTCGTGCGGAGCTGGAGCTGCAATGCACGGTCTCGATGATCGAGCCGCCGAGCGCCGTGCTGACCCTGCGCCGAGCGCTGCCGCGCGTCGAGATCACGGTCTCCGAGGTCGGTGACCCGGACCCGCGACTGCGGTCCGCCGACTGGAATCCGACGGGTCTTGCGGTCTGGCACTATCCCGACAATGCCATGACCGCCGTTCCCATTGTCGCGCCGCCTACACCCGAGGCCGCCGAAAAGATCCGCCGGACAACACAATTGCGCTGGCCGCATCTGCCCGCCGCCTACGACTTCGCCGTCGCGCTTGCCGGTCTGCCGCTCCCGGATCTGCTCGGTGCGCTGGTGCATCCCCCCGTACCGGATCCCGAGCCCTTCTACGAACAGCACCCGGCCCTGTGGATCCGGGCGGTGCAGATGTGGGCGTGTCTGGGTATCGCACACCACCGCGCCGACGAACCCTGGCAGGAATCCACCCGCCGCACGGTGCTTTTCGATCTGCTGCACGGTGTCGAGGACTGGGTCTGCGAGGCCGCCGCGATCGCGCTGATAGCGGTCGCCTGGACCGATCCCGGCACCCGGGCCGATATCGGCTACGCGGTCTGCCGCCGTTTCGTCACCCTGGCCGAGGCGTCGCGCTCCCGCCCGGTGACCATCCTCGATTCGTTCTGCCGACTTGTCCTGGCCTGCCCGTGGGTGGACGCGAGCATCCTCGAGCTGGCCCGGGACATCCTGGAGGCCGAAACGCAGGACTGAGCGCGCCGTAAATCCCCTGCGGTAGCTCTGTGATTGCGCTTACCCGCCAACCGGGCCTGTCGCCGGTATTGTCGGAATTGACGGAGGGTACTTCCGGTCGCACCGGGAGTACCGCCGACATGGTCCGCGGTATCGCCGATGGAGAGGTGAGATACGTTGCCTGCCAGCATGATCGATCGTCCGGTGGTTGCGGGAGTGGATTCCTCGGAGTCTGCGGGGCATGCGGTGCGGTGGGCGGCGATCGACGCCGCGCTGCACGGGGCCGAACTGCATCTGGTATTCGCTGTACCGCCGTTCGTGGAGACGCCCCTGGACGACAATCCGGTGCGGCTCTGGCATGACGAGTATCGGCAGACCGCGGAACAGGCGCTCGCGGATGCGGCGCGGGCGGCTGTGCAGTTCGCCGCACCGTACGGCGATATCAAGACCCGGACCTTCCTGGTCGACGCGCCGCCCATCCCGACCCTGAACGCGCTGGCCGCGACCGCCCGCTACGTGGTGGTCGGCTCGCGCGGGCTGGGCGCCTACCATCGCAGCCTGCTCGGTTCGGTGAGTATGGCGGTGACGCGGCATGCGCTCGGCCCCGTGGTCGTGGTGCCCGGCGAACCCGCGCCGGACTCCACGCTGCCGGTGGTGGTCGGCGTGGACGGATCGCCGTACAGCACCCGCGCGATCGAAGTCGCCTTCGATGAGGCGTCCCGGCGCGGTGTCGGACTGGTCGCGGTGCATGTCTGGGATCGACTGGGGCAGAGCGGATCCGGTTCGCAGGAGCGCGCCGAAAAGGTGCTCGCCGACAGTCTGGCGCACAGTCGCGCGGAATTCCCGGGTGTGAGCGTGCGCAGCGTGGTCGCGGAGGATCGGCCGGTGCGCGCCCTGCTGGCGGAAAGCGAAGCGGCGCAACTGGTTGTGGTCGGCAGTCACGGTGTCGGGGGCTTCCAAGGTATGACGCTGGGCTCCACCGGTGAGGCGCTGCTGCCCGTGGTGGGCTGCCCGATCGCCATTGTGCGACTGCGGAACTGAACCCGAACGGTTATCGATAGAACAGGAGTGGATCGAATGAGCCTGTCCCGGAACGAGAATCCCCACCTGCTGGCGTCCGCGCCGGTCGTGGTCGGTGTGGACGGCACGCCGGAAGCCAGTCACGCGGTCGCCTGGGCGGCGCACACCGCATCGGCTCGGGAGCGGGAACTGCGCATCGTGCACGGCACCAATCTGGAGATGACGCGCGCGCTGCTCGGCTCCTATTCCGTGGTCAATCAGGATGTGGTGCTGCCCATTTCGCAGCACGGCGAGGAACTGGTGGCCGCCGCGCGGCAGGTCGCGGAGAAGATCGATCCGGATCTGCGCATCAGCACCGAGGTCTCACCCGAACATCCGGCGCGACTGCTCATCGAACATTCGGCCACCGCGCATATGGTGGTGATCGGCGGTCCGGAACCCAGGCGCGGACTCAATCGCCTGGGCTCGATCCTGCTGTCGGTCTCCAGTCACAGCCGCGGTGCGGTGGTCACCGTGCGCAGCCCCGCCGCCGACGCGCCGCCGCCGTCCAGCGGTCCGGTCGTGGTGGGTGTGGACGGCAGCCCGGTCAGCGAGGCCGCGATCGAGGTGGCCTTCCAGGAGGCGGCCCTGCGCGGTGCGCCGCTGGTGGCGGTGCACGCCTGGAGCGATCTCTATCTGAGCCAGTTCTCCGGGATCATCGACACCTCCATCGAGGCCGACCAGATCGCCGAGGCCGAGCGTTCACTGCTGGTGGAGCGGCTGGCCGGGTATCGCGAGAACTATCCGGAGGTGGAGGTCACCCGCGATATCCATCTCGCCGATCCGCGCGATCATCTGCTCACCTGGTCGGACACCGCACAACTGCTGGTCGTCGGCAGCCGCGGCCGCGGCGGATTCACCGGGATGCTGCTCGGCTCCACCAGCAACGCGCTGGTGCAGCAGGCGAACTGCCCGGTCATGGTGGTGCACCCGGACTAGCGGAAAGCGTTGCGGCTCAGCGGGACAGACCGCGATCGGGGGCGCTCATATCCCCGGTCGCGGGCGTGCCGTCGGCCAGGCCGTAGCGCAGCAGTACGGTGCCCAGCTTGCCCGCCACCGGCGGCTCCAGCAGCGTGATATTGGTGGGCACCGCGCCGCCGTCGAACACCTTCTTGCCCACGCCGAGCACGATCGGGTGCACCCACAGGTCGAGGCGGTCGAACAGCTTCTCCCGCAACAGGGTTTGCACCAGGTTCAGGCTGCCGACGACGGTGACGTGCTCATGCCGTTCCCGGATCTCGCGCACGGCCGCGGGCAGATCCGGGCCGAGCAGTGACGATCCGGCCCAGGACAGCTCGGGTGTGCCGCGCGAGGCCACGTACTTCGGAATCCGGTTGAACAGGTTCGCGAAATCCTGGTCCTCGTCACTGGCCTGATCCGGCCAGTAGCCGGCGAAGATGTCATAGGTCCGCCTGCCGAGCAGCAGCGCGTCCGTACCCTCGTACGCATCGCTGACCTGTGCCCCGGACACCTCGTCCAGTAGCGGCGCCTGCCAGCCGCCGAACGGGAAATCCCCGTCCGGGTCCTCGCCCGGACCGCCGGGCGCCTGCCCGACGAGGTCCAATGTCGCGAACATCTCGATGTGGATCAGTCCCATATCGCACTCCCGATGAATCGGCCGGTTCGGTCACTGGCTAAGACGGGGGAGCGGCCGCGAATTCATCGGGGCTCGGGGATTCAGGCCAGGGCGAGGAAGAGTTTCTCGAGTTCGGCCTCGCTGAGCGGTTCGCGGCCCTCGGCCCCGGTGAGGCATTCCCGCAAGCCGCTCGCGACGATTTTGAATCCGGCGCGGTCCAGGGCGCGGGAGACCGCGGCCAGCTGGGTGACGACATCCTTGCAATCGCGGCCCTGTTCGATCATCGAGATGACGCCGGTGAGCTGGCCCTGCGCACGCCGCAGTCGATTGAGCACCGCGGTGATGGTCTCTTCGTCGCCGACCATGATTGCCTCCTGCGTTCCGTGGGTCCGGGATGGTCGCGTCGACTCCCGCCGCTGTCGAGAATACCCCATGGGGTATGTTGGAGCAGAATTGTCAGATACCCCCTGGGGTATATCCATCGATCGTTGTGTCGGGTGCGCGTGAGTGGCCCGTCGGGAGGTGTCGGATGAAGGTCGTGATCGTGGGTGGCGTCGCCGGTGGCATGTCGGCCGCCACCCGTCTGCGCAGGCTCGACGAGTCCGCCGAGATCATCGTGTTCGAGCGCGGCGCGCACGTGTCGTTCGCCAATTGCGGTCTGCCGTACTACGTCGGCGGGGTCATTCCGAAACGGGAATCGCTGCTGTTGCAGACCCCCGAATCGCTGGCCGCGCGGTTCCGGCTGGATGTGCGCGTGCGGCACGAGGTGATCGCGGTGGACCCGCACGGCCGGACCGTCACCGTGCGCGATCTGGACTCCGGACGCGAATTCACCGAAACCTTCGACGAATTGGTGCTCAGCACCGGCGCCGCGGCGATCGTCCCGCCACTGCCGGGCGTCGAGCGGGCCCTGGTGCTGCGCGATGTCGAGGATGTCGATCGTATGGTCGCCGCACTCGGCGATGCCCGTTCCGCCGTGGTGACCGGGGCCGGATTCATCGGCGTCGAGATGGCGGAAAACCTGGTGCGCCAGGGTATTCCGACCACTCTCGTGGAGCGCGGCCCGCAGCTGCTGGCACCGCTGGATCCCGAGATGGCCGCACCCGTCGCGGCGGAACTGCGCGCACACGGCATCGGAGTGGAGTTGGCGGCGGAACTCGCGCGCATCGACGCCGATACCGTGACCCTCGCCGATGGACGGGTCATTCCCGCCGATGTGGTCGTGATGGCGATCGGCGTTCGTCCCGAGAGCGCGCTCGCCAAGGCAGCAGGTCTCGAAATCGGTTCCGGCGGAGGCATTGTCGTCGACGCGCGGTTGCGCACCTCGGTCCCGCACATCTACGCGGTCGGTGATGCGGTGGAGAAGCGGGACGCGGTGGGCGGGCAGGCGGCACTGATCCCGCTGGCCAATGCCGCCAATCGCCAGGGTCGCCTGGTGGCGGACGCGATCGCGGGCCTGCCGGTGCATGATCCGGCCGCACAGGGCACCGCGATTCTCGGCGTCTTTGATCTCACGGTCGCGATGACCGGCTGGAGTGAGAAGCGCCTGCGCGCGGCGGGCCGCCCGTTCCGGGCGCTGCACACCCATCCGCTGGACCATGCCGGGTACTACCCCGGAGCGGATTCACTGTCTCTGAAACTGCTGGTTGATCCCGATACCGATGAGATCCTCGGCGCGCAGGCGGTCGGCGGCGCGGGCGTCGACAAACGCATCGATGTGCTGGCCACCGCCATGGCCGGTGGTATCCGCGCTTCCCGGCTGATGGATCTGGAACTCGCCTACGCCCCGCAATTCGGATCGGCGAAGGATCCGGTGAATATGCTCGGCTACCTGGCCGACAACCTGCGCACCGGTGTAGTGGACACCCTGCAATGGCATGAGGTGGCCGAAACAGTCGCCGCCGGAACACAACTGGTGGATGTGCGCTCGCCGGAGGAGTTCGCGGCCGGATCCATTCCCGGCGCGCGAAACATCCCCCTGGACGAACTGCGCGCGCGCCTCGGCGATATCCCGCCGGGCCCGATCCTGGCCTTCTGCCAGGTCGGTCAGCGCGGGAACAGCGCCACCCGCCTGCTCACCCAGCTCGGCCGCGAGGCGCGCAATCTCGACGGCGGCTACCGCACGTGGAGTGCGGCCCGATCGTCCTAGACTACGAAACCCCTTCTTCCCGAAAGGAATTCATCTCATGTGTCAGCGCACCACCTGCCGCGCCTGCGGTAAGCCCGGTTTCACCGGATGCGGCAACCACGTCGAACAGGTGCTCGGCGATGTGCCGAAATCCGACCGCTGTTCCTGTGCGGCGGAATCGCCGACGCGCAGTCGGTGACGGTGGTGGTGAGCGCGTCTTCCGCTCGCTGATCCACGCGGGATACCGTCACGGCGTCAGGTCGGTCACGCCGTTGCCGCTCACGACATCGAACGGTACCGAGACCTGATCGTGCGCGATCAGCCAGTCGCCGTTGATCTTTCGCATACCGTAGGTGACCCGGACCCACATGCCCGCCGTCGCGGTGCCGTCGCGCAGGGTGCCGCTCAGGCGGGCGAAGCCGTGGCCGAAGGCCACCTCATCGCCCACGGTGAAGGTCAGATCGCGGAGTTCGTAGGTCACCTCCGCGAAAACGGTGAAGACCTTGATCCAATTGGCGAGTTTGGCCTCGATGCCGACGTGCTGGAGCGGTGGCTCCACGTCGAAGGAGATGACATCGGGCGTGTAGAGCTGCCGCACCGCGTCGAGATCCTTGGCGCGCAGTGCCGCGATTACCTGGTCGACGGTCTCAATGGGTGACTGAAAGCTGTTCCGCGTCTTCATATTCGGCTCCTTCGATGTGACGTAGCGGTGCGAGGGCGGTGCTCCACGCGGTGAGCTGATCGAGCATGGCGTGCAGCGCCGCGGTATGGCGTTCGCCCGGAACGAATTCGGTGTGGTTCCGGAAATCGGTGAGCACCGAAATGCTGACCTGGCGGCTCACATCCGCCATGCCCAGCACCCCGCAAATCGAACGCAGATGCTCCACCGCGAGCACCCCGCCACCCGCACCGTAGGAGACGAATCCGACCGCCTTGTCCACCCATTCGGCGAAGATGTGGTCGATCGCGTTCTTCAGCACCCCGGGGGCGGAATGGTTGTATTCGGGGGTCACGATGACGAACCCGTCGAACGGCGCGATGCGCGCGGCCCACGCCCGGGTGTGCTCATGCGCCGATGGTCCGAACATCGGCGCGACCGCCTCGTCCAGATGCGGTAGCGGATGATCGGCCAGATCGATCAGTTCGAATTCCGCGTCACCGCGCGCCGACGCCGTCTCCAGCACCCAGTCGGCGACCTGCGGACCATTGCGTTTGGTGCGGATGCTGCCCAGGATGATGCCGATTTTGATCATTTCCCGAACTCCTGCTCTGCTGAGAGTGTCACGACCTTCCGACGACACAGGCGTCCGGAATGTCAGGCCGCCTCACAGACCGGTGCGCTATTTCGTCGGAGTCGATGAGGGCCGCAGCGACAGAGGGAGCCGACTATGACCGATCCGCAACTGGGCGCGGTGATGAGTGAGCGCGGACAGCTGATCAACCTCGCCTACCGGCTGCTCGGCTCGCTCGCCGAGGCCGAGGATGTGGTGCAGGAGACGTATGTGCGCTGGTACGCGCTCTCGGATCGGCAGCGCGCGGACGTGCTGAACCCCGGAGCCTGGCTGACCACGGTCGCCAGCCGCATCTGCCTGGATCTGCTCGGTTCCGCCCGCGCGCGGCGGGAAAGGTATGTGGGCGAATGGATTCCGGAACCGCTGCCCGGCCGCTCGGAATGGCTCGGCGGTCCCGTCCCCGCCGACCCCGCCGATCGGGTCACCCTCGACGAGTCGATCGGCATGGCGTTTCTGGTCGTATTGGACGCCATGACACCGGCCGAACGGGTGGCGTTCATCCTGCACGATGTCTTCCGCTACTCCTTCGCCGAAGTCGCGGAGGTGGTGGGCCGCACACCCGCCGCCTGCCGCCAACTCGCCTCGAGTGCGCGCCGCCGCGTGGATACCGCGCAGCGACCCTCCGGTGCCGACCGCGCCGAGGTGGTGCGCGAGTTCAAACGAGCTTGGGAGACAAGCGATATCGAGGCCCTGATCGAACTGCTCGATCCCACCGCCATCGCGATCGCGGACAGCGGCGGCCTCGCCCTGGCCTTCCGCCACCCCATCGTCGGCGGCAAGCGCATCGCCCGCGCCTGGATCGAACTCGCCGCCCGCAGAACCGAAGTGGCGCTGCTGGAGCGCACCGTCAACGGTCAGCCCGGCCTGGTCGCGGAGATCGACGGAGCCGTCGTCTCGGTGTACGCCTTCGATATCGCGGACGGGCGGATCACCCGCATCTGGGTTATCCGCAATCCGGAGAAGTTGCGCCCCTGGACCGTCGAAGGGGAGCGCGAAAACCTGTCGTAGGGCTCGGCCATACTCTCCGGAAAGGTGTTTGGTACAGGAGGTTTGGCATGGTGGGGGATGGGTTGTCGGAACTGTTCACCGATCCGGAGTGGGAGCGGCTGGCGCGGGCCTTCGAGGCGGCGGCGGCCGCAGATCGGACTCGCGGGGTTCCGCTCGTGCCCGGACTGACGGCTCCCGATACGCCGAGCATGGTGTGGGAGCCGGGCGAGCGCGAAGAGTATCTGGCGGAGGCCCCGGGGCTCTTCTTCCTGATTTACCACGAACAGTTCCTCCAGGAGCACGGTTGGGCGGCATTGGTGCGGTCTTACCGGGACGGGCAGCTCGATTACCCGGCGACCGAGATCTACATGTTCGCCAATGCGCCCGAAGAGCTGGTTCGGCCGCTGCTCGGCGGGTGGCAGCCGCCTCTGTACTCCTCCGACCAGCTGCCTTGTCTGCGAGCCCTGCTCGCGCGGTTCGAGTTGGATGTGCTGCCCGCCGTGCTGCAGGTGGCGAAGCTCAATGCGTATGAGCACGGTTCGGTGCTGCTGCCGGTGCGTAGCGCCGCGGTCGCGGTGCTGATGGCGGATTGGCTGGTGCGATTGAAATCGGCGCGGCATATCGCTCGCGCGTGGTTCTCCCGGCACGCGCTCGCCGCGGTACCGCTGCTCACTCCGGATGCGCTCGGAAAAACCCGTGTGCCGCGCGAGAAAGCTTCTGCCGCACTGGCTTTCATAGCCGCCGAATGCGGAGTGCCGGAGGTTGTCGCTGCGGCTCGTGCCCACGGCGATGCGGCCGCCGCCGGAATCCAGCAGGTCCTGAACGCGGCTTTCGATCGTGTGCGGAACGGGGTCCCGGCGACGAAGCCGGTAACTCCCTCCGGGGTTCCCTGGCTGGATCGAGACCGATTGCCGCGGATCCTTCTTCGCGACGGTTCCGTGCTGCCGCCCGTCGCCGTGGAGCGGTTGCTCGGTGCGCTCGAGCTCGCGCCGGGGGTGACCTGGCTCGGTACCGCGACCCCGTACCCGGGTCTGGTCAAGGCACTGGAATGCTGTGATCGCGCCTCGCTGGCGGCATTCGGGCGGAGCATTTTCGAGAGCTGGGTGGCGGCCGGTGCCCCGGGGCGCAATGGCTGGGTCATCGACCAGTTCTATTGGCTGGCCGACGAGGAATCGACGCGACGACTGGGCGCGGCGGTGCTGCGCTGGCCGACGGCGAACAGCGACAGGCAGGCGGTGAACGTGCTGCGCGCCATTGGCACCGACACCGCATTGGCGGAATTGGATCGAATCTCCCGGCGCGCCAAGGGACCTGGACTGCGCTCCACTGCTGTCGAGTGCCTGACCACGGCCGCGCGTGAACGCGGGCTCAGCGCCGAGGAGATCGCCGATCGACTCGTACCCGATCTCGGGCTCGACGCGAACGGCACACTCGTGCTGGATTACGGCCCGCGCAGGTTCACGGTCGGATTCGACGAGAAGCTCATGCCTTTCGTGATCGACGCGGCGGGCAAGCCGCGCAAGGCGCTGCCCAAACCGGCTGCGGCCGACGACAGTGTGCTCGCACCGGCTGCCTATCAGCGGTTCACCGAGCTGAAGAAGCTTGCTCGCGCCACCGCCGCCGATCAGATCCGGCGACTCGAACGTGCCATGACCTCCGGAAGAGACTGGAGCGCGGCGGATTTCGAGCGCTACCTGGTGTCGCCGCCGCTCCTGCGGCACATCACCCGCCGACTGATCTGGACCACCGGGGACCTCGCCTTTCGTATCGCGGAGGATCTCACACTGGCCGATGTGGACGATGCGACCGTCACGCTCCCCGAATCCGCCAGGGTCCGTATCGCCCATCCGCTGGATCTCGGTGACACGGTGCAGGATTGGGGTGAGGTGCTCGCCGATTACGAGATCACCCAGCCTTTCCGGCAACTCGGCCGCGCGGTCTACGAACTGACCGAGTTGGAGCGCACGAGCCGCGGTATCGATCGGATCACCGGTGTCACCGTGCCGGTGGGCGCGATTCTCGGTCTCCTCGGCAAAGGATGGGAGCGCGGATACAAGCACGGCGGTGGGATTCATTTCGAGGTGTTCCGTCGGATCGACGAGAAGCAATCGCTGACCATCGGGTTGGACCCGGGCATCGTCGCCGGGGGAGCGATGATTCTGGCCGAGCAGCGGATCACCGGAATCTATTTCGACACACCGCCGTTGGAGCTCGATCCGGTGCTGGCGTCCGAACTTCTCGCGGACCTGGCCGGGCTGGTGCCCTGAGCCGGGCGACCGCCGGGATCAGTACCGCATACGCAGGGTCGGCGGGTCCTTCTCCAACGACACCAGCTGGACCGTCGGCGGGTCCGAGGGGTCGAACTCGGGCTCGGCGGCCGTGGCCCTGCGCTGTTTGCGCCGAGCCCACCAGGCGCGGATCTGGGCCGCCCGGGTCGCGCGGGCGGGCCAGAACTCCTGGACGCTGGCATTGAATTCCGCGCCGAGGATGACCGCGAACCCGAGGAAGAAGGTGAACAGCAGGAAGGCGATCGGCGTGGCCAGCGCACCGTAGGTGACCCCGGTGCGGGTGACCCAGGCCAGATAGCGGCGCAGGCCCTCACTCGCGGTCATGAAGAACACGCCCGCAACCAGCGCGCCGCCGAACAGTCGATGCCAGGGCAGCGTGCGATGCAGGGCGAGTTTGTAGAGCGTGGTGAGCGCGACGATGAGCAGCAGTCCCGCGCCCGGGTAATAGAAGGTGTCGATCAGTCTGAGCCCGGGCTCTTTCCATCCGCGCGGCAGCACCCGCCCCACCAGCGACGGTCCCAGCGCCACCAACGGCAGAATCAGCACCGAGGTCACCAGGAACAGCACGTACAGCCAGAGCGCGAAAATTCGCTGCCAGACCGGATGCCGCGCGTTGGCCTGGCCGTGCGCGGCGGTGATGGCGTCCACGAAGGTCGCCATGGCCGAGGATCCGGCCCACAGCGAGAGCACGAAACCCACCGAGACCACCCCGCCGTGACCGCGTTTGAGCACGTCATTGGTGGTGGGTTCGATGAGGTCGTCGACCACGCTGGCGCTGAACAGGTTCCGGCTGAAGGTAATGATCTTGGATTCCACGATGTCCACGGTGTCCGGGCCGAACCAGTGCCCGACATAGCCGAGGCTGCCGAGCAGGCCCAGCAGCAGCGGGGCCAGCGACAGCGTCTGCCAGAACGCGGCGGCGGCGGACTTGTTGAAGATGGAATCGTTCCACGCCTTCACCGCGACGTGCACGATAAGCTCGCGGACTCGCCCGAGCCGTGTGGTGACGCGCACGTCTGCCCCGGGCGCGTCGGACGCGTCGGCGTGTTGCGGGGATTTTTCGTGCTCGTTCATCGTGGCTACAGCATCGCTCACCAGCGTTTCAAATGGACGCGGACCCACGATGTGTCGTGCGGCACTACTTGTGACCGTGTTGGATTGGTGCGTTGTCGGTCCACATCGCTAATCTCTTCCAAGTGACTTCGGGTGGTGGCGGTTCATTACGTGCTTGGCAGCGCAGGGCTCTCACCAAGTATCTGACAACCAAGCCTCGCGACTTCCTCGCCGTCGCGACTCCGGGCGCGGGTAAGACGACTTTCGCGCTGCGTGTCGCGGCCGAACTGCTCGCCGATCGAACCATCGATCAGGTGACGGTGGTCGCCCCGACCGAACATCTGAAGCATCAGTGGGCCGGATCGGCGGCGCGGCTCGGGATTCAGCTCGACTCGAACTTCTCCAACTCCACCGGATCGACCTCCTCGGACTATCACGGTGTGGTGGTGACCTACGCGCAGGTGGCCTCGCATCCGTTCAAGCATCGGGTGCGCACCGAGAACCGGCGCACGCTGGTCATCATGGACGAGATCCATCACACCGGCGACGCCAAGAGCTGGGGTGAGGCGGTCGAGGAAGCCTTCGGGGACGCCACCCGAAGACTCGCGCTGACCGGAACGCCCTTCCGCAGCGATGATTCGAAGATCCCGTTCATCACCTATGAGGCCGATGAATCGGGTTTCGAGAAATCCAAGGCCGATCACACCTACGGCTACTCCGAGGCGCTCGCCGACGGCGTGGTTCGACCCGTGGTCTTCCTGGCCTACTCCGGTGAGGCGCACTGGCGGGACAGCGCGGGCGATGAGTACTCCGCCCGCCTGGGTGAGCCACTGAGCGCCGAGCACACCGCACGCGCCTGGCGCACCGCCCTGGACCCCGCCGGCGACTGGATGTCCAAGGTGCTCACCGCCGCCGATACCCGGCTGCGGCAGTTGCGGGCCACGGGCATGCCCGATGCGGGCGGTCTGGTCATCGCCACCGATCAGGACAAGGCGCGCGATTACGCCGAACTGCTGGAACATATCTCGGGCACCAAACCGACCGTGGTGCTCTCCGACGATCCGGCCTCCTCGGCGCATATCGGCACCTTCAGCGAGAGCACCGATCCGTGGATGGTCGCGGTGCGCATGGTGTCCGAGGGCGTCGACGTACCGCGCCTGGCGGTCGGCGTGTACGCCACCAGCGCTTCCACCCCGCTGTATTTCGCGCAGGCCATCGGCCGGTTCGTGCGTGCCCGCAAGACCGGTGAGACCGCGAGCGTGTTCCTGCCGTCGGTGCCGGTGCTGCTGGATCTGGCCGCGCAGCTGGAGGTGCAGCGCGATCACGTCATCGGCAAACCGCATCGGGAGAAGAACGAACTCGATGACGAACTGCTGATCGACGCCAATAAGCAGAAGGACGAGCCGGGCGAGGAGGAGAAGAAGTTCATCGCCCTGGCCGCGGACGCCGAACTGGATCAGGTCATCTACGACGGTGACTCGTTCGGCACCGCCACCTTCTCCGGCAGTGATGAGGAGGCCGACTACCTCGGCATCCCGGGGCTGCTGGACGCCGATCAGATGCGCGCGCTGTTGCGTGATCGGCAGACGCGTCAGTTGCAGGAGCGCACCGCGGAATCCGCGCGGACTGTCACCCTGCCGACCAACGCCGCCTCCGCCGAACGCGCGGCCACCGCGGATCGGCTCGGTGAGCTGCGGCGCGAGCTCAACAGTCTGGTGGCCATGCACAATCACCGGACCGGCAAACCGCACGGGGTGATCCACGGTGAGCTACGCCGCGAATGCGGCGGTCCGCCAACGGCATTGGCCACGGCGGAACAGCTCACCGAACGCATCGCGGTACTGCGCCGCACCAGCTGATCCGGCGGAATCCACCGCCGATCAGGCGGTGAGGAAGGTGCCCGCGTGCAGGGTCGTGCCGAATCCCGGTGCGAACGTGCCGTATTCGTACACCACGTGCCCGCCGACCACGGTGGCCGCGACCGCTCGGTCATTGCGATTGACCATGCGCGAGACGCCGCTGCCGGATAGCTCGGCTTCGGCGTAGTCGGCAGTGCCGTCGAAACCGGTCGGATCGATGACGGCGATATCGGCGCGTGCGCCGACGGCGAGCCGTCCGGCATCGAGGCCGTACCACTCCGCGAGCTCACCGGTGAGCCGGTGCACCGCCTGCTCGAGGGGCATGAAGCCGCGCCGGTGCACGCGTTCGAGCATGCGCAGGCTCGCGTTGTAGAAGGCCATATTGCGCAGGTGCGCACCGGAATCCGCGAAACCGATCTGCACCAGGGGAGAGGTTTGCAGGCGGTCCAGCACCGCATCGCGATCATTGGCGATGGTGGTGCGCCAGCGCAGGGCCGCACCGTGTTCGACGGTCAGATCCAGCAGTGCGTCCGCGGCCGTGATACCGCGATCGGCGGCAACGGCTGCGAACGACCTGCCGACCACGGTGGCGTCGGGGCAGGCCATGATCTCGGCGTCGCCGAGATCGCGATGCCATACCCGGGGACCGAATTTCTTGGCGAGATCCTTGCGGAAGCGGCGGCGATACCCCTCGTCCTTCAGCAATTCACCGCGTTCGAGCACCTGCCGGATATTCAATGCCGCTGCGCCGGAACCGAATTCCTCGAAGATGACCAGATCGATTCCGTCGGCGTACACCTCGAACGGCACCGGCAGATGCTGCCAGCGTAGATCGGCCCGGCCGAGTCGATTGGCCACCCAGGCCGCGCCGAGTGCGGCATTGACCACGGTGCGATCGGCCTTGATATCGGCGGCGGACAGCAGGGAGGTCTTGAGCGGGCGGCGGCCGAACAACCGTCCGACGCTCTGCGCGAAATAGCGTCCGATCTCCAGCCGCGAGGTGAGGTTCGGTGTGCTCTGATGCACCCGGCCGTGTTGCCGCAGTACGGAATTCAGTCGCGCGTACTCCGCCCACGTCGCATAGGTCGACGGCAATTGCCGTGCCGGGAAACGGGTCCCCTCGAGTTTCGAGAACGAACTGCGAATGGTGGAGAGCCCCACGAATCCGGCATCGAGCGCCTCGCCGAGCATTTCCGCCATGCGATCCAGTTCGGCGTCGGTCGGACGCTCATTCGCGTCGACAGCTCGCCCCAAACCCATGACGGCCACTCGGATATCCGAATGTCCCAGGAACGCTGCCACATTCACGCCCAATGGCTGTGCCCCGATGGCCTGCACATAGGACTTGGGATCGGTCCACGTCTTATGTTCCTTGACCGCGTCGTTGACCACATCCCACGGCAGGGCCTCGACCCGCGCGAACATATCCGCGCAGTCCTGTGCGTCCGCGTAAACGGTTGACAGCGAACAATTCCCGAAGATCACCGAGGTGACCCCGTGCCGAGCCGATTCCCCCAGCCCCGGCCCGGTGAGCACCTCCGCGTCGTAATGCGTATGCACGTCGATCATCCCGGGAATAACCCACTTCCCGGTGGCGTCGATCGTCCGATTCCCCTCCGGCAGACCGGATTCGATGGCCACGACCCGCCCGTCGCGCACCCCCACATCCGCGACGATCCGCTGCCCGCCACCGCCGTCGAATATCGTTCCGCCCCGGATAACGACGTCGTAGTCGCCCATCACGCACTCCAAACTCACAGGTATTTCATGCTAACCCGCGCAAACGCCCGCGATCCTGGGAGATTCGGCCACCCTCGAACAGATCAGGACCCGACCACTTCCAACTCCACCCGAAACGAATCCCCGGTATCGAGCCCCTCGGCCGTCCGCACCGGCTTCTTCATCGGCAACATATACGTCCCCCGCTTCCGATCCGGAAAAATCGAGGTAGCCCAAGTACTCCCCCCAACCGTCACCCGCACCCGCACCGACCCGAACCCACCCGCAAGATGCCCATGCACCTCCTCGATCTCATCCGCCACCTCCTCCGGCAAACTCGTGAAATACCACGCCGCAGGCCCCTCCCACACCCACAACTCACTGGTAAACGAGTAACGCGAAGCAGCCATCCCCAGACCGTAACCCAGCGGTACGACAGCATCGGCCGAGCGGTGGCCGGGCTCGGCTCGATGGTGCGCTGTGGGCGGACGGCTATCTTTCGCAGGCGATGCCGTCGCCGTCCCGGTCCAGACGGGAGCTGTAGCCCGGGTCGCCACGACGAAGTGGGGCGGCGCCCGCCGCCTTCGCTTCCGCGCAGCTCTTGTAGGTGACCGCTGGAGCGGCGGGTACCGGGGCAGCGGGGACCGGTACGGCGGGCGGTGCGACGGGTGCGGGGGCCGCCACCGGTGAAGTGACCACGGGCGGCACCGGTGCCGGGATCACGGCCGGGGTCGTGGCGGCGGGCGGTGGAGCCGCAGCCGGAACGGTGGTTTCGACCGTGGTGGTCGTGGCCGGAACCGTGGTGGTCGAGGTCTGCGACGCAACCGCGGTTGTGGTGGTCGGGTGCGAGCTGCTGGAGGTGCCGGTGGTACCGGAGCCGCCGCCCCCGCAGCCGGTGAGTACGGCGATGGCGCTGATGGCCGTCACGGCCATCAGCATCTGATGTCGAAATGTCATGGATTCCCCGGATGCCGAATGTGGATGCGATCGGGGACGGCGGAAAGCCTGCCCCCCGACCTGGGCCTCCGATCGCGGCACTCACTCTGCCAGGAAAGCCATTCCGTCGCACTGGATCTGGGCAATCACGCGGTTTGCGCGAGGTATATCCGAATCACCATCCCAGCAAACGCCGCCACCAAGATCGCTTCGCGGACGCTTCGACCGATTCGGCCGATATGACTGTCGCACTGGGGATTCCAACCGACCGCTCGGCTTCTCGCGCCGCTTGCCATCTGGCCACCACATCGTCCGCACGCACCGGCCCGATCGGGATATCCGGGCCGCCGGGGGATCGGAGCCAGCGGACTATGCGTTCGTTGAGTTCGGTGACAGCTTCGCGGACTGCGCGCTCGGAGGTCATCGGCCGCACGGTGTGGTCGATGCGTTCGCGGTCGCGGCGCAGGACTATGTGTTCGGGCAGGAGGGCGTCGGTGCCGATGCCCTCGCGTTGCAGCAGGTTCCGGACCCACCAGTTCTCATCGTCCATACCCGGCGGGATGGGTTGGCCCGCCCCGGGCAGCCTGTCGAATTCGCCCCGTTCGGTGGCCTCACGAATCTGTTTGTCTATCCACGATTCGAAGGTGAGATCGGGCGGCTTACGCTCGGTCACCCCTCCAGGATACCGGCGGACTGACGGATCAGTTCTGGCACTCGGGCCAGGCTGCGGCGGGATCGCAGCGGTCGGGGCAGGCCATGATGTAGACCTTATTGCCCAGCAGCAGGCCGTCGTCCAATGACCGCGGGTATTCCCCGTTATCGGCGTCGGCCGCCTTGTACTTGCGGAAAGGGAAGTCCTCACCGACCTGAGCGAGGAAAACGAGTTTGGTGCCGCAGGCGCAGAACAGCGACCGGGGGCGTTGCAGATAGTGCGGCCTGCCACCGATCTTGAATCCGTACAGCGGCCGCCCGTCCGACTTGTCCTCGGTCTCGCGCAGCGACAACCTGGTCGGCCGGAAGATCGGGTCCGGGTCCTGCTGGGCAACACCCTTGCTCTGCACCAGGATTCGCCAGAACGGTGGTTTACCGGCGACTCCCGCATCCCAGAAGTTCGCGGGCAGATTCCGCTTTTCGGTGTAGCTGCAATCGCTGTCCCGGGGACATTGGAACACCAGCAGCTGATCCCCGCCGAAATGTGGAACGTCCACGGGTACCTGAAGCTGGAAGTACAACGCCATCCGCCTCCCGCACCCGCATACCGGCCACGATTGATCCGCGTCCAGCACCGCCCACCCGCCGATACTGTTCCGATCGCCCGGCTCACAAGCCGTCGTCTCGACGCTCACCACATGTGTCTGCACCACAGCGTGCCCTCCCCGTATTACCTTGTCGCGCAGACGTTATCGCATCGCCGCGGCAATCCGCGACCCCGCGTGCCGGGCGAACCTGCGATGACATGCGGTGTCAGTTCTGGCAGATCGGCCAGGCGGCGGCGGGGTTGCAGCGGGATGGGCAGGCCACGATGTAGATGACGTTGCCCAGTAGGAGGCCGTCGTCCAGGGCTGCGGGGTAGGTGTTGTCGTCGCCGTCCTGGTCGTCCGGGTCGGCGAGGTAGTCGGAGAATGGGAAGTCCTCGGGGACCTGGGCGAGGAAGACCAGGTCGGTGCCGCAGGCGCAGCGGTAGGACTCGGGGTCCTGAACCCAGTAGGGTGCGCCGCCGATCTTGAAGCCGTACAGCGGGCGTCCGTCGTCTTCATCGTTTGACGGTCGCAGCGTGAGTTCGGTGGGGCGCAGGATGGGGTCAGCTGTTTCAGCTGGAATGCCTTTGCTCTGCAGCAGGATTCGCCAGAACGGGGTGCGGCCGTCGAATTCCGCATCCCAGAAACCGGCGGCCAGCTGCCGGTCGGTGGGGAAGGTGCAGTCGCTGTCCAGCGGGCATTGGAACACCAGCAGCTGATCGCCGCCGAAGTACCGAATATCGGACGGCACCTGAACCTGGAAATACAGGGTCATCCGGGTCCCACATCCGCAGATCGGCCAGCGCTGGTCGGCGTCCAGCAGTGGCCGGCCGCCGATGCTGTTCCGATCGCCTGGGTTGCTCGCCCTCGAACCGACGCTGATCTCGTACGTTTTCCCCATGGTGGGCCCCTCCCGTATCACTTTGCCGCGCAGACGTTAACGCATGCGACCGACAGCGTGCGTTCGTGGTCAGCGGGCGAAATAGCGGGCGGGGGAGGTGCCGACTTCGCGGTGGAAGGCGGCGATGTAGGCGCTGGGGGTGGCGTAGCCGACTCGGGTGGCGATGCGGGCTATCGGCATTTTGGCGGCGAGTAGGGGGAGGGAGGCTGCGAGGCGGATTTGGGTTCGCCACTGGCCGAAGGTGATTCCGGTTTCGGCGAGGAAGGCGCGGGCCAGGGTGCGTGGGCTGACGGCGACCGCGGCGGCGAATTCGGGGAGGGTGCGCGGGTCGGCGGGGTCGGCTTGCAGTGCGGCCGCGACCCGCTGGGCGCGGACATCGACGGGGTGGCGCGCGCCGATGGGTATGACCTCGGCGGGGTTGAGTAGATCGAAGATCACTGATTCGGCTCGCTCGCGTTGCTGCGGGGTGGTCGCGTCCGCGGTGAGGTGTTGGAAGAGTTCGTGCAGTAGCGATGACACCCGCAGCATGGTTGGTGCGGGGAAATCCACGGGCGTGCGGCTCGGATCCAGGTAGATGCCGCTCATGATCGCGCCGTCGTAGGTGCCGGTGCGGTGGCGTATGCCGCCTGGAATCCAGAGTGCGCGGGTGGGTGGCAGGACCCAGTGGCCGCCGTCCACCTCGACGGTGATGACTCCCCGTGTGGCCCAGGCGATCTGATGTTGCGGATGTTCGTGCTCGTCGAACCAGAGTCCGGGTGGCAGGGTTCCGGCGCCGAACACCATGGCGGTCGGCCCGGCGGGTGCGGGGAAGACCAGGGGTTGGCCGTTTGGCGACACAATCTGTCACCGTAGCCGGTTCTGGTCGAGGCAAGGGCTGCCTACCGTGAGGCGCATGGGAATGAATGTCCTGCACCAGCTGTGCTGCCGCTCCTCGATGTGGGAGAAGACCAGTGCCACTCGAATCGTGCCGTGGGCGCTGGATCGCCTGGATCTCGGTGACAATGCCCTGGAGGTGGGGCCGGGCTACGGGGCGAATGTGCGCACGCTGCGTGAGCGCACCGCCGTGCTGAGCGGTTTGGAGATCGATCCGGCGCTGGCCACCCGATTGCGCTCACATCACTCCGAGCGCATGCGCGTCATCGAGGGTGACGGCACCGCTATGCCGTTGCCGGACAGGGAATTCAGCTCGGTGGTCTGCTTCACCATGCTGCATCACGTCCCGTCCCCGGCGCAGCAGGATGCCCTGTTCGCCGAGGCGTTCCGGGTGCTGCGCCCGGACGGCGTCTTCGCCGGTAGCGACGGCCTGGACCGCCCCATGTTCCGCCTCATCCACCTGGGCGACACCTGCGTCCCGGTGCCGCCCGACACCCTCGCCGGCCGCCTGACGCGCATCGGCTTCACCGATATCGACATCGAACCCGGCGCGTCCATGTTCCGCTTCCGCGCCCGTCGCCCCTACGCGGGCACCTCGAAATAGGCCGCCGGATCCAGCGCGGAGAGCGGCGTCCATCGCACGGCATGGGTTTCCCCGCCGTGTGCGGCCGGTACGCTCCCGCCGCTCCGGAATCCCTGCAGATCCAGTGCCAGCCAGGGTGTTTCGTCGACCTGCCGGGCGAGTGCGTAACAGGTGGCCAGATAGTGCAGGCACCGTTCGGTGCGCGTCCGGCAGGAGCAGTCGATGCGCGCGAATTCCGGTGCGACGCCGATCCCGCGCTCGGCCAGCGCGATTCGATGCTCATCGGTCAGGGTGAGCGCATCCGCCGGAATCACCTCCGCGATGGCGGCGATGGTCGTGGCGGCGAGCGGCACCAGCTCGAGATAGGTGACAGACGCCTCGGATCCGCGATGGATCGTCGCCCGCACCATGGTGTTCTCGATCTCGGTGTGCACCAGGCCATTACCCGCGATACTGCGGGCGCGCGGCAGCATCGGTTCCGGTTTGCTCATTTTCAGCGGCTGCGCCAGCCGGACCCAGTCCATACCCCAGCCGGTGTATCCGAAGTCATTGTCGGCCATATCAGTTGGCTCGCTTTCGACGCAGGAGTTCGAATAGTCGGTCGTCATCGAGGCGCGCGAGCGCGGCGATTCCGGCCGTATCGGTGAGATCGGTGAGCGCAGACTTGCGATCGTGCATGCCCGCGATGTGCTCCTCGATGGTGGTGCCCGAGGTCAGCGTGGTGACGGTGACCGTGCGCGTCTGCCCGATCCGATGCGCGCGATCCGAGGCCTGCGCCTCCACCGCCGGATTCCACCAGCGATCGAAGTGAATGACATCGGCCGCCCGGGTCAGCGTGAGCCCGGTGCCCGCCGCCCGCAGGCTCAGCACCAATACCGGTGGCCCGTCCGGGGATTGGAAATTCGCCACGATCTCCCCGCGCTGCGACTGGTTGAGCCCGCCGTGGAAGAACGGCGCGGTCACGCCCAGCTCCTCGGCGCAATGCCGCACCAGCAGCTCCCCGGTGCGCCGATACTGGGTGAACACCAGCGTCGGCGCGTCATTGGCCACATTGGCGGCGAGAATATCGGCGCACACGTCGAATTTGCCCGAGCGCCCGGCCAATTCGTCCAGGTCCCCATTGATCAACCCGGGGTGATTGCACACCTGCTTGAGCTCGGTGAGCACCGACAGCAGCCGGGTGTGCCGCTGCCCGCCCGATCCGAACCCCTCCGTCTCGGCCCGATCGAGCAGCTGGTCGTAGAGCCGCTCCTGTTCCCGGGTGAGATCGCAGACCAGGTCGGTGTGGATCTTGGGCGGCAGCGATCCGGCCACCTCGGCCTTGCGCCTTGCCAGCGCCACCGGTTCGATGGCATCGCGCAGTCGCAGCACCGCCGGTGCCGACCCCTCGGAGATCGGCCGCACGAATCGCCGCCGGAATTGCGCCTTGTGCGTGAACTCGTGCGGGACAACCAGGTTCAGTAGCGCCCACAGCTCGTCGAGATTGTTCTCCACGGGCGTACCGGTCAGCGCCACCCGCGCCTCGGCCTTGATACCCCGCGCCGCCTTGGACACCTGGGTCCGCGGATTCTTGAGCACCTGCGCCTCATCGAATACGACGCTGGTCCACTGCTTCTCGTCGAGCGCCCGCCCGTGCCCGCGCAGCGTCGGATATCCGGTCACCACCACCGTCCCCGGCGCGGCCTCCGGTGGTTCCCCGCCCCGCCAGCCGACGGCCGCCAGCCCGGGCGCGAATCGCTCGATCTCGTGCACCCAGTTGCCGACCAGCGAGGTGGGGCACACCACCAGTTGCGGTCCGGCCGCCATTCGCCCCAGCAGGAACCCGATGGCCTGCACGGTCTTGCCCAAACCCATCTCATCGGCGAGCACCGCCCCGCCGTGCGCGGCAACGGTCTCGTGCAGCCAGGTGATGCCGCGTGCCTGGTACGGCCGCAGTTCGGCCTTCAACCCGCTGCGCAGTTCATTGCCGAGCGCGACGGTGTCCAGCAGTGCCCGCACCGCGCGGTCCGCCGTGACGATGGCGTTCCCGCCCGCATTGGGCACCGCGTGCGCGGCGATGGGCAGTGCGGGCTCGGCACCGCTCAAGACATCGCGCCAGCCCCGCACCGAGGAACCGGGCGTGGCGAGGTCGAGTCCCGGGAACCGCTCGGGCTCGACCATCAGACAGGGCAGCTCGCGCACCGCGAAACCGCCGTCCTCGGGGACGGCGAGGGTGACGGTATCGGGCTCACCCTCGATCTCGGGCGTGGCGCCGGGCGCGGACGCGCTCCAACTCCACAGGGCGAACATATGCCGATCGGGCAGGTAGGTGGCGTGCACGGTGGACAGAACGCGCTCCTGACGACGTGGATCCCGGCCTGAGACAGCAAATTTCATTTTTCGCAAGTCCGGGTCCGGAAACTGGACAACGGGCGACCCGTTGGGGCCGCCCGTTGTTGGGGGTAATTCTGTTGGGAAGATTCAATTTTCGAGCGGACCCCTCGGCTGGTGAACCAGGACCGAGGACGAGGAGCTGTTACAGCGCCGGTGCCGACTCCGTGTCGATCACGGCTTCGAGTTCACGGAGACGATCCATGTGCTCATTGGCGTGATGCTGGCAGAAGAGCAACTCGCCACCGGCAGGAAGGACTGCACGTACACGCGCAGCCGCCCCGCAGCGGTCACAACGATCGACCGCGGTCAGTGGGGTGCTTGTCAGGGTTCCTGGCATGACTCCTCCGTCCTGGCTCCGGGTGCTCGCACATCCCATCGCCTGGTGTGGGGCTCGCGATCCACTTCGCGAGCTCGCTACCGCTACTTCCCAGCAGTGGTTGATGACTACTCTGTCAGACGTTCGGGGCGCGGTCTTTGTTCCCGTGGAGTTTCCCGTGTGTTTTGCCTAACACGACCTGCGATTTCGCTGAAAGCGAACAGGCCCGGTTATCCCCTGCGGAGCCGTGGAAAACGCCCCTCCGTACACGCTGATCGAGTTGTCTATCGGGAGACTACCCGGGGGCACCGACACTCACACTCCGATTCGATAACCCTCCGAACACACTTAGCAAGCTCACAGCCATGAAGGGTCGAGTGCGAGGGTGGTGCGGTCGCGCGAATCGAGCAGATCGAACATCGCAGTGGTGCGCGGCAATTCCCATCGGAAGAAGTATCCGGCGGCGGTGCGCTTGCCGAGACCGAAGGCTTCGCCGCGGGCCGCGCGTGGCGCGGCGGCCAGCGCCTGTTCGAGCCAGATCCAGGCCAGCGTCACATGCCCGAACGCCTCGAGGTAGACGGCGGAGTTGGCCAGCGCGGTCTCGGCGTCGCCGTCGCGCCACAGACCCGCCGTCGTGGCGGCGAGTCGCCCGGCGGCGGCCTCGAGGGCGTCGGCGAAGCCGATCAGCTCCGCGTCATCGGTGGCGCGTGCCGCCGTGACGGTGGCGGCCATGCGGGTGAGCAGGGCGGTCAGCGCCGCACCGTTGTCGAGGGTGACCTGGCGGCCGAGCAGATCCATGCTCTGGATGCCGTGCGTGCCTTCGTGGATGGGGTTGAGGCGATTGTCGCGGTAGTGCTGTTCCACGTCGTAGTCGCGGGTGTAGCCCGCACCGCCGTGCACCTGGATGGCCAGATCGTTGGCGGTCAGGCACCACTGGCTCGGCCAGCTCTTGGCGATGGGGGTGAGAATGCGCAGCAGCGTCCCGGCGGCGGTGCGCTCGGCCTCGGTCTCGGCGGTGTGCTGTTCGTCGACCAGCTTGCCGCAGTAGAGGGCAAGGGCCAGTGCGCCTTCCACGTACGACTTCTGCGCCAGCAGCATGCGGCGCACATCCGGATGGTCGACGATCGGCACCTGCGGGCCGCCCTTCGCGCCCAGGGGACGGCCCTGCGGGCGATTGCGGGCGTAGTCGAGGGATTTGAGATAGCCGGTGTAACCCAGTGCGGTGGCGGCCAGGCCGACGCTGATGCGGGCCTCGTTCATCATCGTGAACATCTGCGCCAGACCGTGATTGGGCTGGCCCACCAGATAGCCGATCGCACCCGGCTGCCCGCCCGGGGTGAAATTGCCGTCACCGAACACCGGGGCGGTATTGACCGTGCCGCGCCAGCCCATCTTGTGATTGATGCCCGCCAGCACCACGTCATTGCGGACGGTCGGCCGATCCTGTTCGTCCGCAAGGAATTTGGGCACAATGAACAGTGAGATGCCGCGCGTGCCCTCGGGCGCGCCGGGAATCCGGGCCAGCACCAGATGGACGATATTCTCCGAAAGTTCGTGGTCCCCACCCGAAATCCACATCTTGCGGCCGAAGATCCGGTACGAGCCGTCGTCCTGCGGGATGGCGCGGGTGGTGATGTCGGCCAGGCTGGATCCGGCGTGCGGCTCGGACAGCGCCATGGTGCCGAGATTGCGGCCGTCCAGCATGGGGCGCACGAATCGGTCGATCTGTTCCGGACTGCCGTGTGTGGCAAGTAGATTCGCGTTTCCGGTGGTGAGCATCGGATAGGCGGCGGTGCCCGCGTTGGCGGCGTGGAACCAGGCCATGCACGCGGTGTAGACCACATGCGGCAGCTGCATGCCGCCGATCTCGTAATCCATTGCCGCGCCGATCATTCCGGCATCGGCGAAGGCTTTCACGGCCTGGCCGACGGCGGGGATGATGTGCACCTTGTCGCCGTCGAACTCCGGCTCGTGCAGATCGCTCTCGCGATTGTGCGGGGCGAAGTAGGTGCCCGCCAGATCCTGGCACAGCCGCAGCACCTGATCGAAGGTGTCGCGGGAGTGATCGGCGAAGCGTTCGCGCCCGGTGAGGGACTCCACATCCAGCCAGTCGTAGAGCAGGAACTCGATATCGCGGGCGGACATGATCACGGACGGGTTCATGATTCCTCGAACGGTCGGGTACGGATGGTCACGTACCCGACGGTCTACCAGATCGAGGTGATCCCGCCCACGACCCGGCGGGCCGAACTCAGGAGCGTACCGAGGTGCGGCCGCGGTGCAACCGGCCGAAATGTCCGGGTGACTGGCCCTTCCAGGTGCGGAAGGCCGAGGCGAACGCCGATACGCTGGAATAGCCCAATCGTTCGGCGGCCTGTTCGACGGTGAGCCCGGCGATGAGCAGTTCCTCGGCGAGCAGGCCGACCGTCTCGGTGCTCAGTTCGCGGAAGGTGGTGCCCTCCTCGGACAGGCGCCGGCGCAGCGTGCGCACGCTGACATCCAGATCCGCGGCGATGCGCGCCTGATCGGCGGAGCCGCCGTGCCGGATGAGCAGCTGGCGCACCCGGCCGCTGAGCCCGGTGCGACTGTGCCTGCTCTCCATCAGATCGGCGCACTGCTGTTCGTAGAAGCGGGCGGTGGACATATTCGCCTGCGGCAGTGGGGTTTGCAGGGTGGTGGTCTGAAAGCTGATGCGGGACTGGGACATCGAGAAAGCCACCTCCTCGACGCCGAAGACCGCGCCGAACATCTCGTAGATGGGATGGGCCGCGACATCCAATTCCACCCGGACGGCGGGGAGTCGCATGGGGAGCAGATCCTGCTGAATGGTGGCGATGGCGGCGAGGTCCCGCTCCAGGCAGAAGCGGCGGATGTCCTTGGGTAGTGCGCTGTCATCGCGGACCACTCGTACTTCGGCGCCGTTGTCCTCGATGTAATGGTGCGCGGCGGTGAAGGACAGATCGGCGTAGCGCAGTGCGATATCCATGGCCCCGCGTAGATTCGCGGCGCTCATGAGCGCGAAGCCGAGCACCCCCATGGAGGGCGGATGGCAGAGCAGACCGGCCAGCAGACCCAGACCGGGTTCGTCCTCGATACCGGTGACCACATTGCGCAGGATCGAGAATTCCTGTGCCAGCGTGATTTCGGTGGACGGATCGCGCAGATCCGTTTCCCTGATACCGGATTCGTGTAATACCGACCGGATGGTAAGTCCGCGACCCAGGGCGAAGTCGGCCAGCAGGGCGGTGCTGGTGATGGACCGCAGTTGCGCCAACTCTTCCGTCACTCAGGCATACTCGCAAACTTTCGGCGTCCCCGGGCCGTTACCGGCCGGTAAGTTGCCTGGGTGCGGCCTATATTCGTCGATTCCTGGCCCATTGCCAGCTGGTCGCTCGAAAACCTCACCCATACGGTGAGATTCATGCGCACTGCGCTTTCCGCATATTCAGAGGTGCCGTCTGCCGGAAAGGTCGGCCCGCCGATGCTCATCGTGATCGCCCCCGCCGACGGCAGAGTGATCGACACCGTTCCCGCCCACACCCCCGAACAGGTCCGCGATGCCGTCGAACGGCTGCGCGACAACAGCGTGCTGTGGCGCTCGCTAGGCGTGGTCGGCCGCATCCACTGGCTGTACCGGTTCCGGAACTGGTTGCAGGAGAACCGATCCGGGCTGGTCACGCTATTGAGCCTGGAGACCGGCAAACCCGAGACCGAGACCGAGGCCGAGCTGGCGCTCACCATCGAGGCCCTGGACCACTACCGCACCAATGCCGCCGATTTCCTCGGCGGCAAATTACCGCAGGCAGCCATGCGCCCCGGCGCGGCCATGCAATTGGCGGTCGCCCACCACGCGTGTTCGGTGGTCGGGGTGATCGGCCCGTGGACATATCCGTTGGCGCTGGCCATGTTCGACGCCCTGCCCGCCTTGGTCGCCGGGGCGGCCGTCGTTGTCAAACCCTCTTCACAGACTCCGCTCACCATGCGGGCGGTCGCGGCGGGCTGGGCAAGTATCGGCGCCCCAGCGGTTTTCGACGTCGTCGCCGGACATGAGGCCGGACCGGCGGTGCTCGACCAGGTGGATTACATCCGATTCACCGGCAGCGCCGAAACCGGAAAGGTGGTGGCGCTGCGTGCCGCTGCCCGATTGATCCCGTGCTGTCTGGATCTGGGCGGCAAATCCACGGCGGTGGTGCTCGCCGACGCCGATCTGGATAAAGCGGCCGCGAGTATCGCGCTCGGCGGGTTGGCAAATAACGGGCAAAATCCCAACGCCATCGAGCGCGTCTATGTCGAAAGTGCGGTCTACGACGCCTTTCTCGTCAAACTCGTGGACGAGACCGCCGCGTTCGGACCGGTACTCGACGATGACACCGCCGTCGGGGTGATGACCTCGGCCAAACATATCGACCTGGTCCGCGAACAGGTGCGCGACGCACTCCTCAAGGGCGCGACACTGCACTGCGGCGGCACCGCCATCGGGCACAGCTTCGAACCGACCGTGCTCGGCGATGTCGATCCGACCATGGCGGTGCTGACCCAGCAGACGCTCGGCCCGGTACTGCCGGTGGTGCGGGTCGCCGAAGCGGGTGAGGCGTTCGAACTCGCGCTGCGCCCGCCCGGCGCGCCCTGTGTCAGCGTCTGGACCTCGGACGCGGCGGTCGGCGCTCGCGCGGTGGGCAGGTTCGCGCCCACCCCCGTCGGCGTCAATGACGTATCGGTGCACGTGGCCCGGCCCGCGCCTTATTGATTCCGGGCCCGCGCGCCATACGGTTCCCACCCGCACCGCCCCTGTCCCCGGCGGGCGCGGGTGGGAACGAACGCCGTATATGAGCGACTAGGTTGATTTCCGTGGGAGATCAGACGACACCGAAGACGCTGCTGCACATCTGCGCCCGTGCCGAATGGGAGGCCGCCGTCGCGACGGGGGAGTACCGCGCGCCCTCGCTCGCCGAGGTCGGATTCATTCATCTGTCCGAGCCGTATCAGGTGCATTTGCCCGCCAATCGGCTCTTCGCCGGGCGCACCGATATGGTGCTGCTGCGCCTGGATCCCGAACGTCTGGGCGCGCCCGTGAAGTGGGAACCCGGTGTGCCGACCGATCCGGAATCCATGCGCTTCCCGCATCTGTACGGTCCGCTGCCGATCGCCGCGGTCGTGGAAATCACCTCCTACCAGCCAGAACCGGATGGTCAGTACGCGCCGCTCGCCGCGAGCTGAGCTGGTCCACCGGTTGGCGGCCACCCTGTCCTAATCTGGACGGGTGAACGTCGATGTGACAGCGCTGCCCGGTATCGGTGTGCGGAAGGATTTCGAGGTGCGCTCTGGGCGCCGGATCGGGGTGGTGGCGCATCGAGACGGCGCCATCGACCTGATCGTCTCCCAGCGCGACGATCCGGATGCCTGCCTCGCGCAGGTGCCGCTCACCACCGACGAGGCCGCCGTGCTGGCCAATCTGCTCGGCGCGCCGCAGCTGGTGGAAAAACTCAAGGAAGACCATCGCGATCTGCCCGGGATCACCACCCGGCAGCTGCCCATCGGCAGCAATTCGCCCTATCGCACCCGCATGCTCGGCGAGACCGGTATGCGCACCCGCACCAAGGCCTCGATCGTGGCGGTAATGCGCGCCGGGCAGTTACACCCCTCGCCCGGACCGGATTTCGTACTCGACGCCGGCGATCTGCTGGTCGTGGTCGGCACACCGCACGGGTTGGACGCGGCCGCGCGCATCCTGGCCGACGGCTGAGCCGGTGGATTTCGCCGCCCTAGCTCTCATCGAACTCGGCGCGATCTTGTTCGCGCTCGGCATGCTGGGGCGGTTCGCCGCCCGGTTCGGCATGTCCCCGATTCCGCTGTATCTGCTGGGTGGCCTCGCCTTCGGTGAGGGCGGGGTGGTGCATATGCGCGCCGCCACCGAATTCAGCCACCTGGCCGGTGAGATCGGCGTGGTGCTGCTGCTCCTGCTGCTCGGATTGGAGTACACCGCAGCCGAATTGGTGACCGGGCTGCGGCTCGGCTGGCTCGCCGGCGTGCTCGATATCGTCGCCAACGCGACCCCGGGCGCACTGGTGGCGCTGTTTCTGGGGTGGGGGCCGGTCGGCGCGGTGACCATGGCCGGGGTCACCTATATCTCGTCCTCCGGAATCGTCGCCAAGGTGCTCAACGACCTGGGCCGCCTGGGTAACCGCGAGACGCCGGTGATCCTGTCCATCCTGGTGTTCGAGGATCTGGCCATGGCGGTGTACCTGCCGATCCTGACCATGGTGCTGGTGGGGGTGAGCTTCTGGAACGGGCTGACCTCATTGGGCATCGCACTGCTGGCCATCACCGTGGTGCTGGTGGTGGCGTTGCGCTACGGCCGCTATGTCTCGGCCGTGGTGGACAGCAATGACAATGAGATCTTCCTTCTCAAACTGCTGGGCGCGGCGCTGCTGGTGGCGGGCGTGGCCTCGGAATTGAATGTCTCCGCGGCGGTGGGCGCGTTCCTGCTCGGTATCGCCATCTCCGGATCCACCGCGCAGGAAGCGGCCAAGCTGCTGGAACCGCTGCGAGATCTGTTCGCGGCCATATTCTTCGTGGCCTTCGGACTCAGTACCGATCCCACGGCCATACCGCCGGTGCTCGGCTGGGCCATCGCGCTGGCGGTGATCACCTCGCTGACCAAGATCGGCACCGGCTGGTGGGCGGCACGGCGACAGGGAATTCGGCGGATGGGCCGGGCGCGCGCGGGCGCGGCGCTGGTGGCGCGCGGCGAGTTCTCGATTGTCATTGCCGGACTTGCGGTTTCCAAGGGTGGCGCTGACCATCGGCTGGCCGCGCTGGCCTCGGCCTATGTACTACTGATGGCGATTCTGGGGCCGATCGCGGCCCGAGTGGTCGAGCCGGTCGTCGGGTTCTTCCAGCGGAACCGCAGCGGGATCGATCCCGTCGTCGGAGTCTGAGGGCGCGGGATCCGAAGGCGCGGCGGCTCTTTCGGCCGTCGGGCCGGAACGGGCCGCCGATTTGCGCCAGGCCAGCAGTCGCCGGGACGAGACCACCGCGAGCCCGCCGATCACGAAACCGATGATGAGCGCGAAGAAATGGCCGTAATCGGTGAAGGTGTGACCGTGCCAGACGCCGTAGCCGTACCAGATCAGCAGTCCCGCAGCCCAGATCAGTCGTGACGGGCCCTTCAACCGATACGCCATCACCGCCAGCATGGCCGAAATCCCGTAGCTCGGGCCCACATCCGACGCCACCGTCACCCGGATCGGGATCAGGTTCTGGTCCACGCGGTGCGAAATGCCCAGCACGGTAATGACTGTCGCGCCGACATGGCCGATGCCGACCACCAGAATCCAGCGCAGTGAGCCCAGCCAGCGTTCGGCCAGGGCCATCACGGTCAGCAGGATGAGGATATCGCCCCACGGGAAACCGCCGTCGGTCCAGAAGGCGGAGGCCAGCAGCACCTGAATCGGATCACGCTGCATATTGCGCAGATTCGTCGACGCCGACAGGATCAGGCGGCGGCCGACCATATCGCTGGCCCCGCGCAGCGTCCACCAGGTGACGAACAGGGTGAAGGCGTAGGCGATGGAGGCCGGGGCCACCGCCAGCAAACGCTGATACGCACTCGCGGCCCGTCGGACCCGGTGCGACCTGCCCCACCACGAGCGCAGCACCCGGAGCTCGTCGACCGGGTCGACGGCATCGAGCCAGGGTGGCCGGTAGGTGCCCAAAGTCATGTGCAGGAGTCCGTTCTCGCGCGCGTCACCGTTCGAACCGACGTCCCGCCGGGGCGTCGGTGCCATGGTATCCCGAGGTCAAACGCGTGTGACCGGTGTGCACAAGTAACGCGCATTAATCCCCCGGGAAAGCGGTGGTTACAGCACAGCAACATGGGTCCGGAGGATGAGCGGAATGGGCCTGTACCACCAGCGAATCGGCGGCGCGAACTACACCTTCGACGGCTTGATCGAGGTGCTCGCCAAAGCCACCCCCAAACGCAGTGGCGATGAGCTCGCCGGATGCGCGGCGGCGTCCGATGCCGAGCGGGCCGCGGCGCAATGGGTGCTGGCAGATCTGCCGCTCACCGTGTTCCTGGACGAGGCGGTGGTGCCGTACGAGACCGACGAGGTCACCCGGCTGATCTTCGACACCCACGATCGGGTTGCCTTCCAGGCTGTTTCACATCTCACCGTGGGCGGACTGCGCGATTGGCTGCTCGCGGTGGTGGCCACGCCCGAGGCGGCGGTGACGCTTGCCGCCGTCTCTCGGGGACTGACGCCGGAGATGGTGGCCGCGGTCAGCAAACTCATGCGGAATCAGGATCTCATCGCGGTCGCCAAGGCCACCGAGGTGACCGCCGGATTCCGGACCACCATCGGACTGCCCGGCACCCTGGCGACACGGCTGCAACCCAATCACCCCACCGATGATCCGCGCGGCATCGCCGCGGCGGTACTGGACGGGCTGCTGCTGGGCTGCGGTGACGCGGTGATCGGGATCAATCCGGCCACCGATTCACCCAAGGCCACGGCCGATCTGCTGTACCTGCTCGACGAGGTGCGGCAGCGGTTCGACATTCCGACGCAGTCGTGTGTGCTGTCGCATGTCACCACCACCGTCGGGCTGATCGAGGCGGGTGCGCCGGTGGACCTGGTGTTCCAATCCATCGCAGGCACCGAGGGCGCGAATTCCGGCTTCGGCGTGGATATCTCGCTGCTGCGCGAGGCGAACGAGGCCGGACGGTCACTGCGGCGCGGCACCGTGGGCGATAACGTCATGTATCTGGAAACCGGCCAGGGTTCCGCACTTTCGGCCGGAGCGCATCTCGGGGCCGGTGGCAAACCGGTCGATCAGCAGACCCTGGAGACGCGCGCCTACGCGGTGGCCCGCGACCTCGACCCGCTGCTCGTCAACACCGTCGTCGGATTCATCGGACCCGAATACCTGTACGACGGAAAGCAAATCATCCGCGCCGGGCTCGAAGACCACTTCTGCGGCAAACTCCTGGGCCTGCCCATGGGCGTCGACGTCTGCTACACCAACCACGCCGAAGCCGACCAGGACGATATGGACACCCTGCTCACCCTGTTGGGCGCGGCGGGCTGCGCCTTCGTCATCGCGGTCCCCGGCGCGGACGACGTCATGCTCGGCTACCAGAGCCTGGCCTACCACGATGCCCTCTACGCCCGAAAAGTCCTGGGCCTCACGCCCGCCCCGGAATTCGCCGCCTGGCTCGACCGCCTCGGCATGCTCAGCGCCGACGGTCGCATCCTCCCCGTCGAACCCCTGACCTCACCCCTGCGCGCTCTCGCCAGCGCCTCCTGAGGAGGAACATTGACCAGCGACAAAGGGAGACGACCGATCGCCGAGAGTGACGACACCGTGATTTCCCCGGGCGCGAGTACGAGTCGTGCTGCGGCACAGGCTGATCCGGGCATGAGTGCCGGGACGCCGTCGAGCGCCGATGGGACCGCAATGCCGTCGGGCGCGATGGGAAGCGTTCCACCGCCCGGCCCGGCCACCTCGAATGATGCGGCATCGCCGGGTCCGAACGAAATCGCCGCGCGGGCGTTCTGGGCAGAACTACGCCGGACCACGCAGGCGCGAATCGGTTTGGGGCGCACCGGCGATGCGCTGCCCACCGCCGATGTCCTGGCGCTGCGCGCCGCGCATGCGGCGGCGCGGGATGCGGTGCACAATCCACTCGACGTGGAAGTTCTTGCGGCGCAGGTGAAAACGCTGGGTTTGGGGGATCCGGTGCATGTGCGCAGTCATGCCGCCGACCGCTCCGAGTACCTGCGGCGACCGGATCTGGGGCGGCTGCCCTATCAATCCGAACTCCCTGCGGGGCAGGGTATTTCGGCTCTCCGCCACACGGGCGCGGATATCGGCGTGGTGCTGGCGGACGGTCTCTCCCCGCGTGCGCTCACCGATCACGGTGCTCCGATGCTGGCCGCACTCTTCGAGGCGCTCGGGGATCGGCTCACCTTCGCCCCGCCGGTGATCGCCACGCAATCGCGGGTGGCCCTCGGCGATCACATCGGCCACGCCCTCGGCGTGACGACCCTGCTCGTCCTCATCGGTGAACGTCCGGGCCTGTCCGTGGCCGACAGTCTCGGCATCTACCTCACCCACCTCCCGCGTCCGGGCCGCGCCGATTCCGAGCGCAACTGCATCTCGAACATCCACCCGCCCGAGGGGCTCGGCTATGCCCGCGCCGCGCAGGTGGCCGCCACCCTCATCGACGGGGCTCGCCGCCTCGGCCGCTCCGGCGTGGATCTCAAGGACACCTCCGGCGACACCGCCCTCACCGGCGATGAACCCGTGATTCTGGAAGCCGCCGAGTCCGCTTAGCCTGTCCGATCCGCGGGTGCTGCCGGGGTAGGCGGCAGGCTGTGGTTAGTGTCGGGGGTATGGGTCGCCTGTTGTTTGCTCTGTGCGTGTTGCCGGGTGGGCTCGGCGCGCTCGCGGAGCTGACGGCGGGTGGATCCTTCGGGCAGGTGCTGGTGGATCTGCTCGGGGCGGCGGGCGGAATCTACGCCTGTCTGAGCATGATTCGAGAGGATCAGGGGGCGGTGTCGCGGCGCTCCGGAGTGCTGCTCGGAGTGGCCGTGTTGGTTATCGCGATGGTGGTCGTGTGGCGGTGGCCGGAAAGTCACTCGCCCTGGGCCACCGCCTCGGCGTGGGTGGCGATCGTGGGTTGCGGGGTGGCGGCATCGCGGATCGCGGTGCCGATGGATGCGGTGTTGACCGCGATAGTGGGAGTCGCGGCGGTGGGGTCGGTACTGGGGTTGCGATCGAATCCGGCCGACGATGTGCTGCCGCTGCTGGCGGTGACGATACCGGCGATCACCGCGCTGGGAATCGGGCTGCTGGTGCGGTCGCATCGGCAGCGGCTCGTGGTCGAACGGGGTGCGGCGGTGGCCGATGAGCGGGCGCAGATGGCGCGCGAACTGCACGATGTCATCGCGCACGAGGTCATGGGGATGGTGGTGCTGGCGCAGGCCGGACAGCTCGGGGCGGATGAGCGGACCCGGCCGCTGCTGGCGCGGATCGAGGGTTCGGGGCGACGGGCACTGGACGATATCCGGGCCCTGGTCGGGAACCTGCACGACGGCGCGGCACCCACGGGGACAACGGATCTCACGGATCTGGTGGAACGATTCGCCGATACCGCGCACGCCGATGTGATCACCGAACTCGACGAACGAGTCGCCGCGCCAGAAGTGCCGGACGCGGTGCTGCTGGCCGTCCACCGAATCCTGTTGGAGGCGTTCAACAATATTCGCCGCCACGCCGCCGACGCGAGCCGCGTCGACGTCACGGTGCGACTCGTCGACGACACCGTCGATATTCACGTGTGCGACAACGGAACCGGCTTCGCCGGCCTGGGCGGCGGTGGGGGAGTAGGACTTACCGGCCTGGCCGAACGCGCCACCGCGGTGGGCGGCACCGTCACCGCCGGACGCCTGCCGAACGGACACTGGCAACTGGCGGCCAGCCTGCCGATCACCGACAACAAGGGAGGGATATGACCGACCCCGGAAATGGCGGCGGGATATGACGATTCGCGTCCTGGTCGCCGACGATCAGGAGATGGTGCGCATGGGCTTCGCCATGATCCTGGACGCCGCACCCGATATCGACGTCGTGGCCCAGGCCGCCGACGGTGTCCAAGCCATCGAAGCGGTCCGCGCCCACCACCCCGACGTGGCGCTGCTGGACATTCGCATGCCCCGCCTGGACGGACTCGAGGTGTGCGCCCGCATCAGCGCCGACACCCGCGTGGTCATCGTCACCACATTCAACGACGACGATTACGTCGACACGGCACTCGCCAACGGCGCGAGCGGCTTCCTGCTCAAGGACTCCGGCCCCGACCTGCTTTTGGCCGCCGTCCGCGCGGCTGTCGCCGGAGACGCCCTCATCAGCCCCGAACTCACCACCGGCCTACTGCGCCGCACCCGCGAAACCGGTGCGCGCCGAGCCCCCGCCGAGATAACCGAAGCGGTCGGTGCCCTCACCCCACGCGAACTCGACGTCACCCGCCTGGTCGCCGCCGGAGCCACCAACGCCGAAATCGGCACCCAACTCTTCCTCTCCCTCGGCACCGTGAAAACCCACGTCGCCAACATCCAACGCCGCCTCGCCGCCCGCAACCGCGTCGAAATAGCCGCCCGCGCCTGGCAATCCGGCCTGATGGACTGAACTTCGGTTGAAATGCGGGACCATGCCCGTTGCTCCCGATACTTCGTGGGTACCGCCAGGTTCGGCCATTCGGCTGAGGGGTGCGGGCCGGGTTCGGTCGTTCGGCTGATGTCCCGGTGGGGTGCCGGTGGCGACCATGATCGGTATGCGACGACTACCGAGCCTCGATATCCTGCGTGGATTCGCACTGTGCGGCATTCTGTTCGCCAATGCGCCCGCGATCCTGCGGTTGGACCCGATACGGGACGATGCCGTCGATCCGGTGTTGCGGTGGCTGGAATTCGGTGTGTACCACCGGTTCTTCCCGCTGTTCTCGCTGCTGTTCGGGATCGGGTTCGCGCTCATGTGGCGGTCGGCCCGGGAGCGGGCGCGGTCACCACGCGTGGTCATGCTGCGGCGGGTGCTCGCCATCGGCGCATTGGGCGCGGTGCATCAGCTACTGCAACCGGGCGAGGCGCTGCTGCCGTACGCGATCGTGGCACTCGCGCTGCTTTTGCCCGCGACCTTCCTGCCGGATCGGTGGGCCGCACCCGTGGCAGGTGCGCTGGGCGCGGTGCTCACCGTGGCGGCCGCCTTCGCCGCGAATGGCTTGCTGCTGGTACCGGGGCTGTTCCTGCTCGGGTTCGCGGCGGGTTCGGCGGGGTTGCCGCAGCGGCTGGAGGTCGGGGATAAGCGGGTGGTGATGTTCGTGCTGCTCGGTCTGGTGCCCGCGGCTGTTGCCGCTCTCATCTGGCAGGCCGCCGATTCGGAGGCCGGAGTTATCGCCGGGCTGGTCATGGCCGCCGTCTACGGCTGTGTGGTGCTGCTGGCCGTGTGCACCCGCCCCGATTCCTCGGTCGGCAGGGTGCTCACCGCTCTCGGCCGGACGGCGCTCACCAACTATCTGACCGCTACCGGAATCATCGTTGCCGCACGGTTTTTCGCTACGCCGCTGGGTATCGAACCGACCGCGCCCGGGGCTTGGGGCCGCACCCTGGCGCTGTGTGTGCTGATCCTGGCCGCGCAGGCGGCGGTCTCGCTGTGGTGGCTGGGCCGATTCGCGCAGGGACCGGTGGAGTGGCTGCTGCGCCGCGTGTCCTGGGCGGGGATGTCGGTTACTGCGCCTACCGTGCCAACTGTGCCTGTCGATGCTGCCGCAACCGCCACCGCATCCACCACTGCCTCGCCGCAGGTCGCGTTCGGCGCCGATGCGCGACCGACCGTGTCGACTGTTCGCGCGGTGCCGGTCACGCCGGACTCCGGCGCGAATGACGGCCGGGCGGAACGGTATTCGAGGTGAGCGGGTTCGTCCACCTGCTGCTGGCCGCCGGTATCGTACTGGCGGTCATCGGGGCGGTGCGCGTGGTGCGGGAACCTCGGCGGGTGTCGACGGGGCTGGTGTTGTTCGCGGCGCTCGGCTTGATCGCGCTGTGGGCGGTGTTGGCACTGCTGGAGCGGAATACGTTGGTGGCCATCGAGATCGGTGTCGCTCTGCTCGTATTGCTGCCGCCGCTGTCGCTGCTGGCGGCGGGGCTCGGGCTGGTGGCTAACGGGGTGGTGCTGACCCGTCGGGAGGGGCTGCGGATCGCCACGGCGGTCGCACCGCTCGCCGGGATCGGGTTGCTGCTGTTTCCGCTGGCCGCCTGGATACTGCTGGATCCCGGTGGCCGAACGCCCGCCTGGCGCACCGGACTGGGTGTGGCGCTGGTGCTGATCGGCATGCTGCTACTGGTGCAGTTGCTCGCGTTCACCGGGTACGCGGTGCTGTACGCGCGGTTGCCGCAGCGGCCGGGCGCGGATGTGGTGATGGTGCTCGGCTGCGGTTTGGCGGGCGGGCAGGTCACACCGCTGCTGGCCTCCCGGCTGGACCGAGCGCGGGCCGCCTACGAGACGGAGCTGGCGGCGGGCGGGGATCCCATCCTGGTGACCTCGGGCGGGCAGGGGCCCGGGGAATCCGTGGCCGAGGCCGACGCCATGGCCGACTATCTCGAGGCCGCCGGGGTTCCGGCGGCGAAAATAGTGCGGGAGAACAGGTCTCGCAACACCGAACAGAATCTGCGGTTCACCACCGAGCTGCTGCGCGAGCGCGCGGAGGTTGCCGAGAATCCGCGAATGACCGTGGTGACCAGCGACTTCCACGTCATGCGCTCCGCCGAGCTGACTCGCCGTTTCGGCCTGGACGCGCAGGTGGTGGGCGCGCGGACGGCCCGCTATTTCGTCCCCGCCGCCTTCCTGCGCGAATTCGTCGCCGTACTGGTCTCGCATCGGCGCGCCAATCTGGTGGTCGCGGGCGTACTCCTGACGCTGGTCGCGGCGCTGGCGGTCTACTCGTATCTGCCTGTGGGACTGGTCGATCAGGACTAGGGCGACCCGGCTTTGGTGCGCAGATCCAGGCGGCGCATGACCCGATCCACCACATCGGGCGCGATTCCGGGTTCGCGCCGCGCGGCCAGTGCTTCGGTCCGCCCCGCCTCCAGCACCTCATTGGTGATGGCGCGCATCTGTTTGGCGAATACGACGGCGCGATCGGTATTGATCTTCGCATTGCCCTCCGCCGCTTCCGGATCGGCCTGCGCCAGCCGTCGTTCGAAACCGTCGCGCAGCCGCTCGTATAGCTCCTCGGGCAGCGCCTGTGTCGCCGAAATCTCTTTCAGCCGAGCCAGTTCCGCCTCCAGCACGCGAGTCCACAGGCGGCGCTCCATCTCTCGCTCGCGTTCGGTGTCCACGTGTACGCCGGTCACCCGCACCACCGCGGGCAGGGTCGGGCCCTGCAACAGCAGGGTGAACATCACCACGGCGAACGCGGTGAACAGGATTTCCGAGCGGCCAGGGAACGGCGCGCCGGAATCGGTGGTGAACGGAACCGCCAGTGCCAGTGCGACTGTCGCGACCCCGCGCATGCCCGCCCACCAGGTGACCAGGGTCTCGCGCCAGGTGTACGGCTCATCGGCATCGCGTTCACGCCACCAGCTCTTGAACAGCGCGGTGGTGATCAGCAGCCAGATCAGTCGCAGTCCCACCACCACGCCGATCACCACGGCCGCGCCGCCGATGAAGCGCGGCCAATCCGGTCCGGCGTCCTTGAGCACCGTGCTCAATTCCAGGCCGATGAGCCCGAAAGCGAAACCGGTGACCAGCATCTCGGTGATCTCCCAGAAGGAATCACCGACGAGCCGGTAATCGCTATCGCTGAAATCGGTTGCGGCATCGGTGAGATAGAGCGAACACACCAGCACCGCCAGCACGGCCGAACCGTCGCGCGCCTCGGAGACGCCATACGCCGCGAACGGCAGTAGCAGCCCCAGCGCCACCTGCCAGGGCGCTTCACCGAGCCGCCGCATGAGCTTGCTGCCCGCCCACCCGAACAGCAGCCCGACTCCCACGCCGACCACCGCCGAGATGGCGAACTGCCCGGCCGCATGCCATGCCGAGAATTTGCCGGTGACCACCGCCTGAATGGCGACGGAGTAGACGACGATGGCCGTCACGTCATTGAACAGGCCCTCGCCCTCGAGGACGGCCACCAGGCGGCGCGGCAGCCCCAGTTTGCCCGCCAGCGCGGACACCGCCACCGGATCGGGCGGTGCGACCAGTGCGCCCAGCGCCAGCGCCGCCCCGATCGGCACGGCGGGATAGAAGGCGCGGAAGGCCCAGGCCACCGCCACCGCGGTCACGATGACCAGCACCACCGCGCGCATGCTGATCGCACCCCAGTTATCGGCGAAGGCCCGCCAGGAGGTGCGGCGGGCGGCCGCGTACAGCAGCGGCGGCAGCACCAGCGGCAGGATCATCTCGGGATCGATATGGATCTCGGGAACCTGCGGTATCAGCGCCAGGACCACGCCGAAGGCGGTCATGAGCACCGCCGGCGCCTGACCGAGCCGCTTACCGAGCGGCTGGGCCAGGATCGTCGCGAACAGGACGACGAAGATCAATTCCATTTGATGCGCCACGCCAGTCAGTTTGCTGCGCGTATGCGGGTAAGTCGACCAGCGGGTCCCGTTTCTCAGCGTGCCGCCGGAAAGTTCTCAGACTCCGGTGCCCGGGGCATAGCCGCCCGCGGGCGGGAAAGCCCCGCGCTCGGGGGCGTACAGCGGTGGTTGCGGATATTGGTACGGCTCCGGGTTCTGATACGGCTCCGGATGCTGTTGCGGCAGGCCGTGATTCTGCGCGGCAGCCGGTGTCATACCGCCCGCGCCCGCCGCCGCGCGTTGCGTGACAGCCGAATTCGCCTGCGCCCCGCGCGAACTCGACTGTAACGACCACGGATCGTGCCGCACCGGTTCCGGTCGCACCGGTTCGCTGATCCGGCTGGCCTCATCCACCTCGGTCAGGCCGACGTGAATGAGCAGCACCATGGTGACGGTGCTGACGCTGACCATGAGTGGTGCGAGCAACTGCATCGCGCCCGCGCCGTGCGGCATGCTCGCGTGCGCGGCCTGATGCGCGCTCATGGACGCCATTCCGGTGTAATGCATGCCGCACACCGCGATTCCCATGATCAATGCCGCGCCGCAGGTGGCGAGAATCCCATTGATATTCAAGGTGAACCAGAGCGCCACGATCGAGGCGACCACGGCGATCACCATCGACAGCGCGACCAGACCGAAGTCGTAGTCGATGATCGCGTCCGATTTCATGGCGTACATGCCCGCGTAATGCATCGCGCCCACGCCGAGTCCGGTGATGGTGCCACCGATCGGCAATTCCCAGCCGCCCCAGCGCCCGGTCGCCACGATGGACAACCCGACCCACACCACGATCATGGCGATGGCGGCGCTGAGCAGCGTGACCGGCACGTCATAGCGAATGGACGCGCCGTGGATGGAAAACCCCAGCATGGCAATGAAATGCATGACCCAGATACCGGTGCCGCCGATGGCGATGGCCGCCGCGATCAACCAGCCGCGGCGGCCTTCCCCGCTGCGGGCGCGCGCGGTGCAGCGCAGGCCGAGCAGACATCCGGTGACGGACATTACGTATGCCATGACGGGGGTGACCCACCCGTAACTGAAGTGGCTGATTTCCAGCACTCGAACTCCATTGCCAGAACAAAAGTTTCGCGATCGCAGCTGCGACGTGCGAAGAGTACCGGTCGGTTGCTCGATTGGGAAATTGAAATGTGAATGTTTCGTTCACATTAACGGGCGCTGAGAGCTGGGCCACGACAGCGCTTTCCGCGGGTCAGTGCGCCGCGGTCGCCGCGCTCTCGATCAGCTCGGTCACCGTCGCGGGCTGCGATAGCGCGATGGCATGGCTGCCGTCATGCTCGACCACCGTCGCATTGATGCGCTTGGCCATCGCACGCTGACCATCCGCCGGAATCATGTGATCATCGCGCGCCACCAGATACCAGGACGGAATCGACTTCCACGCCGGATCGACCGTGGTCTCGGTGAACGCCGCCACTGCCACCGGACGCTGCGCCGAGGCCAGCAGCGCCGCCTCATCGGCGGGCAGATCCTGCGCGAAATTGGCCGGGAACTGCTCCGGGCTGATCACCAGCTCCGGTGCGGTGCCGCCCGTGGTGAGCGGATAGTTCTGCGGCACAGTGATTTTGGTGGCCGGACCACCGTAGCGGGCATCGAGCTCGCCCAGGCTCTCACCCTTGTCCGGTGCGAACGCGGCCACATAGACCAGGCCCTTCACCTTTGGTGACCCCGCGGCGGCATTGGTGATCACCGCACCGCCGTACGAATGGCCGACCAGAATCGTCTTATCGGGCATGGCATCGAGCAGACCCCGGATATAGGCCGAATCGTAGGTGAGCCCGCGCAGCGGGACGGCCGCGCTGGTCACTCGGTAACCGTCGCGCTGTAGACGCTCGGCGACCCGGCTCCAGCTGGAACCGTCCGCGAACGCGCCGTGCACGAGCAGTACGGCGGGCTTGTTCGGATCGGGCTGCGGTGCGGCGGCGGCCGGCTTATCGCCCGCGGCGGAACAGGCGGTGGCGGCGATACCCAGGCCGAGGGCGGTGACGATCAGCATGGTGTGGCGGAACTTCGAGGTGATACTCATGGCGACGACCATGCTTTCGATCACTCAACGGGCACTGAACGGATTCCGAAAACCCAGCTCGCGGGCGCTTTCCGAGATGGTCGGGCGGCGGTCCCGGCTGCGGCGTGGTCTTGATAGCCGCTCGCACTGACTACGCTGTCCGAGTTCGAGAAACGGATCGATCGCAGCGGTTGGGCACCCCACCCGGCGAAGAAGGGCGCGGAGTGTCGGCGGCGAATATACAGATCACCCTGCTCGACGGCGTGCAGGTGCGATTGGACGACCGCGCCGTAGCCCTCGGACCGCCACAGCGCCGCTCACTGCTCGCCATGCTCGCCATGCGCCGCCGCCGCTGGGTCGCGGCCACCGCGCTGCTGGACGGTCTGTACGACGATGCCGCGCCCGCCAGCGGAATCGGCCTGGTGCAGACCCATATCTCCGCGCTGCGCCGCGCCCTCGAACCCGATCGCGCACCTCGCGCCGCGCCTACGGTGCTGCTGTCCGGACACGGCGGTTACCAGTTGAACATCACCGATGAGCAGATCGACGTCGGCATCTTCGACCGCCTTGTATCCGAGGCGGAACGCGCACGCGCACAAGGTGATCCGGTGACCGCCGACGAGCGGTACACGCGGGCACTGCTGTTGTGCTCTGGCGAACCGCTGGCCGGAGCGCCCGGACCGGTCGTGGCCGCGCACCGCGCGCTACTGCACGAACGTGCGCTCGCCGTCCTCGAGGACAGCCTGTACGTCGCCCTGGACCTCGGCCGCACCGATCAGGTGGTCGATCGCGTCCGTCCGCTGGTCAGTGAACATCCGCTCCGCGAACGTCCCAGCGCTTTGCTCATGCGCGGGCTCGCCCGGCAGGGGAGGCGAGCTGAAGCCCTCGATGTGTACGCCCGCACCCGGCGGCGACTGGTCGACGAACTCGGCGTCGAACCCGGTGATGAGCTACGTGAACTACAGAGCCGCATCCTGGCGGGTCAGGCAGAACCGGCAGTCGTAACCGCTCGATCGGTTCGGGGACCGATACCGGATCCGCTTGCGGCCGATCAGGGTTCGGCAGCTGGGGTCGTTGGCGCACATTCGATGGGTTCCGAGCTATCGGGGGAATCGGCGGCCGGATCGCAGTTGGCGGCTGGTGAACGGTTGCCGGGTTCTGGGCGGGGCGGGGCTGTCGATGACGAGATGCGGTCGCTAGTGTCTGGCCCGGTCGGCGACGAGACGCAGCCGCTAGTGTCCGGCCCGGTCGGCGACGAGACGCGGTCGCTAATGTCCGGCCCGGTCGGCGACGAGATGCGGCCGCTAGTTTCCGGCCCGACGGGGATCTCGGCCGATCGAACGTGGTCGGCCGGTTGGGATCGGTCAGCGGTATCGACGGCGGCGGGATCGCTGTTGCCTGGGGCGCATCCCGGTGGGGCTGGGCCGGAACAGTTTTCGCGGGGGCATGGCGCGGCCGCGGCGTTCTCGGTCGAATCTGCCTCGGTCGCAATGATTTCGGACTGGTCTGCGGGCGGATTACCCACCGTCGCCGTGCCCTCGGAGGACGCTGCCGCCGATACGCGGCTTGCGCACTCCGGCATCGCGCTGCTGGATCGCGATGAGCAATTGGCGGCCATTTTCGGTGCGTATCAGCGGGCGATGAGCGGGCGGGGCGGGACCGTGGTGATCTCGGGGTATCCGGGATCGGGGAAGACGGTGTTGATCGAAGCCGTCGCCGAGCGGGTGCCGAATGCGGTCGTACTCAATGCCAAGGAGCTGACCGGGCCGGAGCCGCGGCTGTTTCACGAGCTCGCCCGGCTGGCCGGAATGGATACCGCGACAGCGGGAATCGAGGACACCGACTATCGCGGGCAAGCGGCGTTGCTGCGCGACGGATTCGCATCACAACCCCGGGTGCTGCTCCTGGATGATGTGGCCGAGGCGGGCACTCCCTCGCTGGAATTGCTGGTGGCATTGACACCGCAATTGCGCACGCTGCCCGTGCTGGTGGTGGCCGTGTTCGATGAGCGCACCTGGTACCTCGCGCCGGTCTCGTCGGTGCATACCGAGCTGGAATGCCTTGCCGCGGAGGTGATCCGGCTGGCGGGACTGCGATTGCCCGCCATCTCGGCTCTCGCCGGGCGGGCACTGGGCGGAAGCTGTTCGGACGCACTGGCGCTGGAGATACAGCAGGCCACGGGCGGTCTGCCCATTCTGGTCGGCGCACTGCTGAAAGACCTCGCGCTCTTCGACGCTCCGCAACGTGTGCCGGAGCAATTGCCCAGCGGCACCTATCAACGCGCCATGCGCCGCCTGCTGAACCGGTACTCCCGAGACGGCGGCGCGATGCTGCGGGCAATCGCCGTACTCCAGGACTACCGCGCGCCCGTCGAGGTGGTGGCCGCCGCGTGCGAGCAGCCCGAAGCCGAGATTCGGGAGCGCTGTTCGCTGCTGGTCACCGAGGGGATTCTCGCCGCCGCCGATCCGCCGCGCTTCCGGCATCGCTTGCCCGCCAACACTTTGCGTCACCTGTGCCCGCGTGCGGAGGTCCGGCAGGTGCGCGAGCTCGCCGCGCAGCGTGCCCTGCTCCTCTCGCGCGACACCCGGGAGGTGGCCGCGTATCTGCTCGAACTCAGCGGACCGCAATGGTCGTACTGGGTGCCCACGCTCATCGACGCGGCGGCGGAGGCGGTGCGCGCCCTGGACCTGGCCGAAGCCACCGGTTATCTGGAAGTGGCGCAGCGGATCTCGGTGCCGGAACAGCGCTCCGACCTCGCCCTGCGGCTGGGGCTGCTGAAACAGTGGACCGATCCCGTCGCCGCTCGCGCCTACCTGGAACAGGCGCTGGCCTTGGAGCGGGAGTCGAAAAGCGCTCCGGCGGCGCTCATTCCGCTCGCCTGGACCTTGATCACCGCGTATCGCGCGACCGAGGCGGATGCCCTGCTGGATCAGGTGCTCGCCGAGACCGCCGCTCGTGATCAGGAGGCGGCGACCTCGGTGCGCGCCTCCCGCTGGATGGTCGCCGCCCTGACCTCGCAGGGCTGGTCGAGCTATCGGGAACTCGCCCGACACGATCCCCGGCCCGATGTCGTCACCGCCGCCACCCGCACCCTGGATGATGTTTTCGCCGTGCGTATCTCGGCCGAAGCCGCTCGCGCGCGATTCCTGCCCGCCAGCGGCGTGCAACCCCATGAGCGGCTGCCCCGGGAACTGTTCGGCATCTTCGCCCACATCGCCCTGTGGACCGATGAACTCACCCTCACCGCCCAGCTCAGCGCGCAGAGCGAGGACAAATACTTCGGCGTGATCGACGCCTACCGCCTCATCCTGCGGTCCGAAGCGCTACTGCGCCAGGGTCGTTACGCCGACGCCGAACGCGAATGCGCGCTCATCGCCGCAACCCCCACCGGCACGCTGGTCCGCCGCCCACCCGCCCTCGTCGCCCAGTACGCGCACGCCCTGCTCGGCTCCGGCCGACTGGACGAAGCCGATGAATGGCTGGAATCCACTCGCGCCCACACGAATCCGGAATCGTGGGAATGGACCACCATCACCTACGTCCGCGCCCTGAGCTGCGTGGCCCGCAACCGGCACCGCGAAGCCGTCGCCCACTTCCTCGAATGCGGCCGCCGCCTCGCCGCCTGGGATCTGCACAACCCCGCGCACATCCCGTGGCGCAGTTCCGCCGCCCTGCAACTGATTCCACTCGGCGATCACGCTCAGGCCCGTCAACTCGCCGCCGAGGAACTCGAACTAGCCCAACGCTGGAACACCCCGGTCACGCTCGGTCGTGCCTGGCGTGCGGTAGCCATGGCCGCGGCCGACACCACCACAATCCCCCTGCTGCACACGGCAATCACCCACCTGCGCCGCGGCGAATCCGCCACAGAACTCATCCGGGCCCTGGAAGATCTCGCCGACATCCACACCGCCGGAGCTGCTTTCGCCGAAGCCCGTACCGCCTTGCGGGAAGCCCACGACATCGCGATCTCGCGCGGCGCGGCGCTGTTCGCCACCCGCATAAGCGCTCGTCTTTCGGAGCTTCCCGAATCGTAGGGTGGCAACGACTATTCCGGCTTTCACACGGATCCGCCGGAACCTGGTGAAGGCAGCAGTGCCGAATCAGGCTCCAGGCCAACGCCGGTCGCGGATGTGGTCGGGAAGCTCGATGCCGGGACGCAGGTCGGGGGAGGGGATCGGGCTGTCGAATGCCGTGCGCATCGGCAGGTGCCCCGCCCAGACGTCGCTGGCCGCGATATCGGCTGCCGAGTCCATCGGGCCGCCATTTCGCACCTTCACCGACGCTTCGGTGAGATCCAGGGCGAGCACACAGGTCCATCCGACATCGTGTGGATCGGGCTCGGGAACATAATCCCAGGAGCCGGGCGCGCAGTGTTCGACAATGGTGCGCAACGCGTGCAATTTCGTTGGGGTGTCCTGGATTTCGCTGGGCTGTCCGTGAATTACCGCACTCCGGTAGTTGAGTGAGAAGTCTTTGAGTGCCCGCGCGTACACCACGCCGTCGACCAATGTCACCGCCACGCAAACAGGCGTGCTCGCCCCCAATCGCAGACTCTCCGCGTGCGGGGAACCGTGCACATACAGGGTGTCGCCATCGCGCCCGAATGTTGTCGGCAATACCAGCGGTGCGCCATCCCATATCACCGCCAGATGGCACTCCAATGCCTCGTCCAGAATGGCGTAGAGCTCTGCTCGATCCGTACGCGCACGCTGCGCGTCACGATGAATTGTGCTGCGTTCCGTCGGCGAGAGCGGGGTCAGATCCACGTATCAACACCTACCTTCGGCTGGAAATCGGACTGTCCGATGAGCGACTTCAGCACGAGCGATGAGCGGTATCGCGACTGCGATTCCCCAGCATGCCACAGCGAAAGCCCGGAGCCGCCCATCCCGCGAGCCGCAGTGGATTTCGATGACGCGCCGACGCTGTACTCTTCGTCCCGAAGAAACCGGCGGGACCGCGGCCGGTACGGGAGAGATGGGGGAGTTCCAAGTGGACTTCGGCGACAACGCGCATGCGACGAACGATCCGGTCTATGAGCCATATGGCCAGGTCCAGGCCCATCCCGTGAGGATGCCGGGGGCGGCGCGGGCGGCACAGATCCTCTCCTGGAGTTTCGGCGCGCTCGGCATCGTGCTATCGGTGATAGCGGGCATCTACGGTACCGCCGAACTCTGCGGCGTGCTCATCGCAGGCTTTCTTCCGGCATTCTTCTTGGCGCTCTTCGCTTTCGGTTACACCGTGAACGGAAATGGCTTGCGGATAGCCGCAATCGTGGGCGCGAGCCTCCAAATGCTATGGGGCGTAAGCGGAACGATGCAGAAAGTCCCACCCGGCTTCCTCGGCACTCTCGTCGGTCTGACAATTGTCATCCTGCTATGCAGGAATAGTTCCGAATCCTGGTTCAAACGCCCCCACTGAATTTGCGGTAACGAGCACGACCGGTACGCACGATGTCCTCCACAACAACACCTATTCAGGAGGTCGGAATGCTATCTGCGAAGCGACTTGCTGCCGGCGCCGCAGCCGTAGCCACCGCGGCCACGGCCGCCGTGCTCACCGGTGGGGGCGTAGCCCAAGCCGACGTACCGGTCTGGCAGGCCAACTGCCACGTCTACAACATTTTCAACACCGGCGGAATGTCCAACTGCGAGCTCCCGACCTGGCACCAGGTAAAGCTCACCTGCGTAGCCTGGCCCGTCCCCTTCACCTACTGGAAATACGGCCCCATCCAATACGGCCAAAACCAGTCCTGGGCCAGCTGCGACTCCCTCAATGCCATGGTCGGCATCGAAGTAATCCAAGCCTAGTGCCCGCCAACAAGATTGAGCCGCCGAACAACATTCGGCGGCCCAATCCTTACTGGTTATGCGTGCCGCCAACGCAATCGTGAGTCGGTCGCGCTTGTCTCACACACCATCAGCGTTCCTGACTTGGTGTAGCCCGTCGCTCCGGCATCGCTACAGAACGCACCCGGTGTGACCGCAGTCGAAGGCTGTGAGCGAGCGGGGACAGTCGCCCGAACCTCAACAGTTGGCAGCACCGGTGCGGGCGTGTTCACCTCGGGAACCGGGACCGGGTTGTTGATCGGAGGGGGAGCGATAGCCGCTGTAGTGGTCGACGGTGCGGGCGCCGGTGCCGCGACGAGAGGCGCTGGGACGGCCTCCCTGGTCACCGCAGGCACGACCGTCGTGGTGACGGCAGGCGAACCTGCACTGGAAAGACTCGCCCCAGTCTGCCCCGATTGCGTCGAATCCTGTTTCGGCGCAACAACTCCTATCAGGATGAACACCGGAAGAGCAGCGCCCAGCACCCACCCGCCGCCCGCCTGCTGCCTATGCGCGCCCAGAGCACCCGGCCACGAATGACCCCGATGACCCCGACGACAACCAAGCCCATCCATACGAACACGAAAATAGTCGCGATTATCTGCATCAAGCTGCTTCCCTGTGATCCGGCGTCGGCGCATCCGATATCCCGGCGCATCGCGCGAAGAATCGAACGCAGCACGCGTTCCAAACGACCTTCGATCAGCTGATACAAGAAGAGTCGTTCGCCACGTCACGTCGTTACACCGCGTCACCACAACGGTTTTCAGCGATTTTCGAGGATTTCAAGGAAGATGAGAAGGACCCCCGAAGCCGAAGCTCAGGGGGCCTTTCTCAGTGGGAACTCAGTCCAGGTAGTCGCGCACTAAAACCGCCTGGACGCTGTGCCGACCCGAGGTCACCGAGGTGACCCGTGAGCGTGAACGCGCCCACTATCTTTGACTGAGAGCTTGAGACCGCCCCAACGATCCGCACCCTGTTGAACACACGCTCATGCCTGCGGCTCGCGGTCATCACGCGGTGGTGTGCCCTGTATCTCGTCCGGGGAGGCGGCCTTATCGAGAGCGACCGGATCCAGCCTGCGGCACCCGGGCTGATGCGACGTAGAGCGGCCCCGACTCAATCTCCAGCTCTCTCATAGGTTCGGTGTTGTCCGGAGCCCACGCTTGTGCGTGACATGGTTGCACACTGGACAGATCATGAATGACGTATCCAACGCCACGTCGCCGCAGTTGACGATCCCCTCCGGCGCCCCACACAACAAATTCACCCGCTACGCACGATCGGTGTCATCCGACCACACCCATCTGTTTCCGATGGTGCCGACCACGCGGCCCCTTGTGGTCGGCATCGATTTGCGGACCCTGGGAATGGACCCTCGTGCTTATCCTGACCTACTTGAAATCGCCCGCCGCCGAGACATCGTGGCCGTAAAACTATTGATTCGTCGCAACGACGATGCCGCTATCGCCGAGTCCTGGATGCAGGCAATTGAGATCGACGAACTGCACACGCTTTCGTTCACCGATCGAGAGAGCGCTTCACGTTTCGGCGATGCCCTGGAGTTCTCCGTCCATTCCACCCGGGCTGGGCAGATCGCCGCGATGCGTATGTGTCGCTTCTTCGACATCTACACGGTGCTGGACGCTCACGATGCGACAACAACTGACCTCAGCGATACCGATCGGCTCGATGCAGCCGTACTGGCGGCCGTCGGCTATGCACTCGGCACCGATGTCATCGTGTCACTGGCACCGACCGTGGGTCGCGCCGACGTCGCCGACAACGACGTCGTCACAACCGTCACCCCAGAGGACCTGGCACCGGTTTTCGGTCACTACCTGCGTATGACAGGCAACTGCATAATCGCCCAAATCTGCACTGGGAGGTCGGTTAACGAGGTGGGCGCACGTTCGATCACCGAGTTCTACGCTAATGGTGTCGCAGCAGTCGCACCATTGCTGGATACGCTCCATCTCGCGGCCAGATTGGCTGGCAAGACAGAGGCCGCGGCGGATGTCGAAACCGTACAAGCACGTCTGCGCCGCGCTGCCCGCGCTCTCGATGAGGTCCTCGCCGCGCTGGCACGCACCAACGGCCGCGATATCAAGCCAACCGTCGACACCGTGGAGTCCGTGAGCGAAGCCTTCGACCGGGAACTGCTGTACCTGATCGCGGTTTTCGACACTTACGCGCGTGCCTACCTGCGCTGGATGTACCCCACCGAGAGCAAGCCACTACTCAAATCGCTGCATTCGAAAACGACGTTGACTAGGTACGTGGACCCGCACTACCCAGGTCCCGTCGGCGCGGACTTGCTACGGCAGGTACACGAACTCCAGCAGTACGCGTTCATCTGCTCTCAACTCCGCAACAGAATTCACGCCGCGATGCTACCGACCGCACCGTTCGCCAACCGCGCCTACGGCTCCGCGCAGGCAATCGCGATTGACCTCTCCGCCGTTGGGATCGAGCCGAATCAGCAGCAGACCGATCGGCTCGGGGTATGGAAGACCGAGCTGAATCCGTTGAGCGCGGAAACCCTCGTTGTCGCGGACATCGCTACTGCGGCCGTCGAACTGTTCATCACCGCAGCCGAATATGTGGACGTCTTCTCTCGACTGATCCTCACCATCAAGCCGGTCGGTGCCCCTGACGCCGACAACCTGCTTGGCATGGCCGCAGACGACACAGGGGCACAACTACCACCGCCAGCGAGTATCGAACAGCGCTACCGCGATCTTTTCGGCTGGAAGAGGTGACTGTGGCACCACCGTTGTGAACTCGTCCATGAGTTACTCGGCTGTCGATTTACGGTCTGCACGGTCGCAGGCCCGATCCAGTCCTCGATCGGAGACACCGTTTGTTGGTGCGGTCTGCACATCGTCGGTGACGTCAAACGCACGCACTGCCATGTACCGCGCTGACCGAAGCGGCCAGCAGTGAGCGGCGGAAGATCAAGCGGCAGTAGCAAATCCGAGGCCAGTTGCGAGGCGGCGTGCCGAACTATGTTTGTGATATCAAAACTGAGAGCGTTGTGCTGGAGTCCGGATACGAGTTCGGGCCGCTGAGCAGCAG
>NZ_JBHJXS010000012.1:0-266198 GCF_042269265.1 Nocardia sp. NPDC056000
GCTGAGCAGCAGCTCAGCGGCCCGAACTCGGGTTGAACTAGTCGAGGTAGTCGCGGAGGACCTGGGAGCGGCTCGGGTGGCGGAGCTTGCTCATGGTCTTGGACTCGATCTGGCGGATGCGTTCGCGGGTGACGCCGTAGACCTGGCCGATTTCGTCCAGGGTGCGGGGCTGGCCGTCGGTGAGGCCGAAGCGCAACCGGACTACGCCGGCTTCGCGCTCCGAAAGCGTTTCCAGGACCGACTGGAGCTGGTCCTGCAAAAGCGTGAAGCTGACCGCGTCGACGGCGACCACTGCTTCGGAGTCCTCGATGAAATCGCCGAGCTGCGAATCACCTTCGTCACCGATGGTCTGGTCGAGGGAGATGGGCTCACGGGCGTACTGCTGGATTTCCAGCACCTTCTCCGGCGTGATGTCCATTTCCTTGGCGAGCTCTTCGGGAGTGGGCTCGCGGCCCAGATCCTGCAGGAGCTCACGCTGGATGCGGCCGAGCTTGTTGATGACCTCGACCATATGCACCGGGATGCGGATGGTGCGGGCCTGATCGGCCATGGCGCGGGTGATGGCCTGACGAATCCACCAGGTGGCGTACGTGGAGAACTTGTAGCCCTTGGTGTAGTCGAACTTCTCGACCGCGCGGATCAGACCCAGATTGCCTTCCTGGATCAGATCCAGGAACGCCATACCGCGGCCGGTGTAGCGCTTGGCGAGCGAAACCACCAGGCGCAGGTTGGCTTCGAGCAGATGGTTCTTGGCACGGTTGCCGTCGCGCATGATCCACTGCAGATCGCGGCGCAGCTGCACGGGCAGCTTCTCACCCTTCTCGGCGAGTTCGCGCAGGCGCTCGGTGGCGTAGAGACCGGCCTCGATTCGCTTGGCGAGCTCGACCTCCTCCTCCGCGTTGAGCAGCGCGACCTTGCCGATCTGCTTGAGGTAGGCGCGGACCGAGTCGGCCGAAGCGGTGAGCTCGGCGTCCTTACGGGCCTGCCGCAGGGCCTCGGATTCCTCCTCGTCCCAGACGAAATCGCCGGAAGCCTTGTCCTTCTCGGTGGGCTCCTCGGCCTCTTCGGCCTCCTCGCCCGCCGGGGCGGCCTCGGCCTCTTCCTCTTCGGCCTCGTCGTCGGCGAGATCGACTTCGACCAGATCGGTCTCATCGACCTCGAGGTCACCGAGGTCGTCGAGCTCGACCTCGTCCTCGCCGATCACATCGGCTTCGCCCTCGGCGCCCTCGGCCTTGGCCCCGGCTTTCTTGGCAACGGCCTTTTTGGCGGGCGCCTTCTTGGCAGCGACCTTCTTGGCGGCGGCCTTTTTGGCTACCGCCTTCTTGGCCGGTGCTTTCTTGGCGGCAGCCTTCTTGACCGGCCGTGCTGCGGTGGTGTCTGCGGAGTCGGCCTCATCGGCCGATTCGGCGGTCTCTCGGGTATTCGTGGCTACCACGTACGCCCTTTCGTGACGGTCTCGTGCGGCGTCACGCCAGAGTGGTGATCCGGCGGAGCGGTCTGTCGGGGGATAACCGGCGCGCATGCCGGGTTGGTTTCACCGGCGCACCGCCGGATGTTGTTCCATTGTAACGATCGAACCAGGCTGCTTACGGTGCGATACCGGCAGACACGGCCATTGCCGCTCCGACAATGCCCGCGGTGTTCTTCAAATCGGCCGCGACAACCGGTGTTCTGTTGGTCAGCAAGGGAATCCATTCAGCGTAGTCGCGACTGATGCCGCCACCCGCCACGAACACGGTCGGCCAGAACAGATTTTCGAGCGTGACCAGCACCTTACTCACCTCGGCGGCCCATTCCGCGTAGCTCAGGCCCTCGCGATCCTTGATGGACGCCGCCGCCAGATGCTCCGCCTCGCGACCCCCCACCTCGAGATGGCCGAGTTCGCTGTTCGGCATCAGCACGCCGTTGTACATCACGGCCGATCCGATACCGGTGCCGAAGGTGAGCAGCATTACCAAGCCGGTCAGATCCTTTGCCGCGCCGTAGCGGTCCTCGGCGAGTCCGGCGGCGTCGGCATCGTTGAGCACCGTCACCTCGCGGCCGCCCAGCGCCAGCGAGAACAGCGACCGCGCGTCCGTGCCGATCCAGGACTTGTCGATATTGGCGGCCGTGCGCACCACGCCGCCGATGATCACGCTCGGCATGGTGATGCCGACCGGACCGTCCCAGCCCGACTGCGCCACCACCTTCGCCACCGCCTCGGCCACCGCGTTCGGCGTGGACGGTTGCGGTGTCGGCACCTTGATGCGTTCCCGGACCAGTTCACCGGTGGCCAGATCGACCTCGGCGCCCTTGACACCGCTACCCCCGATGTCGATCCCGAACGCGTGCCCCCGAGCGGACATGACGACTCCTCGTTCTCCCAAGTGATGCCGGTGAACCCCGGCGCGCGGCACGATACCGGCTCCGGCGGTGATCAATTCACAGTTGCGGGATACACCCGCCACGCGGCCGGAACCGGCCGATGCGCTGTGTCGTGCGCGACAAGCCTAATGCGAGGTGTGCCGGATCTGTGCTGCGATGGACTTCGTGCCGGAATCCGATTTCACCTCCACCGCATCGAACACCACCGCGACCACCGACGGGACCGACATCGCCGAACTCCGGCGCATCGCGATCCATTTGGCCGAAACCGCCGCCGCGCATGTGCGCGCCCGCCGACCTCAGGTCTTCGGACCGGGCGCGGTCGAAGGCGAAGCCGTGCAATCCAAGAGCACCCCGACCGATCCGGTCACCATCGTCGATACCGAAACCGAGGCCCTGGTCCGCCGCCTGGTGGACGAATTGCGCCCGGGTGACCGAGTAGTCGGGGAGGAGGACGGTGGGACGCTGGCGGACGATCCAGCGGCCGTGCAGTGGGTCGTGGATCCGATCGACGGGACGGTGAACTTCGTCTACGGGATTCCCGCGTACTCGGTCTCGGTGGCCGCGGTCCGGGACGGGCGATCCGTGGCCGGAGCCGTCGCGGACGTCGTGCACGAGGTCACCTACAGCGCCGGCCTCGGCCAGGGCGCGCATCGCTCGGTCTCCGGCACCTGGGGGAGCGCCGGCGCCACGCCGATTCCCTTGCGCTGCAATGCCGTCGACTCGGTGTCGATGGCCTTGATCGCCACCGGATTCGCCTACGCGCCCAAGCGCCGCGCCCGGCAGGGCGAACTGATCGCCGAACTGTTGCCGGAAATTCGCGATATCCGCCGTCTCGGCTCGGCGGCCCTGGATCTGTGCATGGTCGCCGAGGGCCGGGTGGACGCGCATTACGAGCACGGCCTGAACCTGTGGGACTGGGCCGCGGGCGCGCTCATCGCCGCCGAGGCGGGTGCGGTGCTGATCCTGCCCGCGCCCACATCGATGGGCACGGCCGGTGAGTTGGTGGTCGCCGCCGCCCCCGGTATAGCGACCGAACTGTCCGATCTTCTGGACCGGATCGGTGTCACCACCCCTATCCCGGTTTAGTTTCAGCCCGCTAGACACGCCCGAGTACCGAAAAAACGAATCGCCGCACCCGGTCGGGTGCGGCGATTCTCGGATTGGTCACGGCCGGAAGGGTTTTCGGCCGAGCATGCCCGAAACTGTCAGTGCCTCAGCACTTCGAGTGCCGGGCGGCGTCGAGCAGCTTCGGGTCGATGGCGGGCGTGGTGCCCGGCGTCGGATTCTTGAGGGAGCGAAGCACTTCCTCGGCATCGGTGCTGGGCCGGATATCGCGGAACAGCGAGCCCAGCACCATATCCACGGTGTCATCGGCGCGCTGATCCTCGATGAGCTCTGCGCACGGCGCGACCAATTGCACGGCCGCCGCGGCGGGCCGTCCACTCACGCCGAAACGAATCTGCCCGGTGCACTCCAGATCACCGTTCACGTAGACCGGATCATTGCCGACCTGCACGTCCGGTGCGCTGGCGAAGCCGAGATCGCCCAGTTCGGAGGCCACGTGCGCGGCCTGACCACGCTGGCCGTTGGCATTGAACACGCGTACTTTGGCCTGGGCGAGGGCCACCGGTTCCACATCACGTAGCCGGGATTGCCCCACCCGCTGCCCCAACGGGGCGGCCGCGGGTGCGGCGGTACTGGACGCGGGACTCGGCGAATTGCACGCCATCGCGCCGGGGTCGGACTCGGTCGTCGTCAGTGCCTTGATCCACACACCGGCGCAGATCACGACTATGACGCCAACCATGGCCGCCCACGGCTCCCAGCGTCGCCGAATGAAGGGCCGCCCCGCGGGGTCGGTCGAGTTGCCTTGGGTGATCAGTGAAACCACAGGGCACACTCTACGAAAAGCTTGCCGACGTTGCGTGCAAGGTCTCGGTAAGTCCTCGAAAGGTCGCGGGAAGCCGCGCGAAGGTCTCGGTCGGTTCCCCGGCCGGTGACGATTGACCCTCAGTTTCGACTCGCGTGTGTTTTGATTGCGACTTTTGTCCCGGGGTCCGCTATTGTCTGGCGGCCCAGATCGTATCGCCCGGGTTGAATCGGGGGTTCGATTTCGGGAACAACAAGGGCATGTCCTGCGTTGACCGAGCGCGATCAGGTGCGGACCAGGAGCATCCGGCCGGATCGGTGACAGGTGTACGTGTGGCGTACACCACGGGCGGGGCGGCAAACCCCGGTTCGATTCCGGCAGGAATCGGGTCCGGATCGAGCCGGTCCGGGATATACGGAGTAAGGACGAGGGGAAGACGACATGGCAACCGACTATGACGCACCGAGGCGTAGCGAAACCGACGAAGTGTCGGAGGACTCGCTCGAGGAGCTGAAGGCTCGTCGCAACGAGGCCGCGTCCGCCGTCGTGGATATCGACGAATCCGATACCGCGGAGTCGTTCGAGCTTCCCGGCGCGGATCTTTCGGAGGAGGTGCTCTCGGTTCGGGTCATCCCGAAGCAGGCCGATGAGTTCACCTGTTCCAGCTGCTTCCTGGTGCACCACCGCAGCCGGCTGGCCAATGAGGCCGGCGGGCAGCTGATTTGCATGGACTGCGCGGCCTGATACCAGGTCACACAGCCCTGAGCAGGAAATATCCGTCAGCCCGCGCTCGGTTCGCCGAGCGCGGCAAGGGATCTCTGGGGTTCCAGGCAGTTACTGAGTAGCCGCGTTCTGCACGCCCAGGGCTTCCATGATTCGTTCGGGCCGGCGCGTACTGACCAACCAGTACGGTGTCGGGTCGTCCGGGTCATCGAGCACGAGTAGCAGCATCGGGCCGATCCAGGCGCGGTGCTGGACATAGGCGGCCGGGTCGAGTTGTCGACCCAGGGCCGCGCTCTTCGCACTGGTCGGCACACCCGCCGCCCGTTTCACGAAAGTGGCCGGGAGATGGGCGGTGTCGATCCGCAATTCGGGGGTTCCATCACCGTCGCGGGCCACTTCGACCCGGTGCCGCGACATCCACAGCAGTACCCATACGGGGATGGGGAAGAGCAGCACATACGGCAGCCACGCCCGGATTCCCGGTGCGCCCATGTGGATTTCGGCTGCCAGCAGGCCGGTGACGGCCAAGCCGACGGGCCACCACCACAGCGGCACCCAGAGGCGCTCGGAGTAGAGGGGCGTGGTCTGCTGCTGAGGTTCCATGGTCACCTGAGGGGGCTGGTCGGACACGACATCAGACTAGGTCAATGGCAGCGGGGGTGAACGCGTAGGCTCGGCGCACGTGACCGGAATTCCTCCTATCTCCCTGCTGCGGCTCGATGCCGGCATGCCCGTACCCACGCGCGCTCACGAGGGCGACGCCGGGGTGGACCTGTGCACCACCGAGGACGTCATCATCGAACCGGGGGAACGCGTGCTGGTCGGTACCGGCATCGCGATCGCGCTTCCGATCGGCACGGTCGGTTTGATCCATCCGCGATCGGGACTCGCGGCCAAGCACGGCCTGTCGGTCGTCAACACCCCCGGCACGGTCGACGCGGGGTACCGCGGTGAGATCAAGGTCTGCCTGATCAATCATGATTTACGTACTCCCATCGAGCTCCGGCGCGGTGACCGGATCGCCCAGCTGCTGGTGCAGCGGGTCGAACTGGTCGACTTCGCCGAGGTCGACACGCTCGACGAAACCGAGCGGGGCGCAGGAGGATACGGATCGAGCGGTGGGCATGCCAGCCTGACCGCGCAGTCCGGCGGGGCGGGTAGAACAGCCGGCAAGGAGGCATAACGATGTTCGGACGCAAGAAGCGCAAGGGTGACGCGGACGACGCGGGCCGGTACGAGGGCGAATACACCGAGTACGACGACTACGACGATGACGTGGAGTACGAGGCCGAGGGCCACGACGAACCCGAGTACGCCGCACCGGCTTCGGAGTTCTCCTCGGAATTCGACACCGATTCGTTCCGGGTGCCCGAGCGCGGCTCCAAGGTCGGCCCGTACAACTACGAGGACGTGGTCGATCAGCTCGAGGATGTCGCCGAGCAGCGCCTGGACCTGGGGTCGGTCATCGTGCCGGTGCCCCCGGGCGGGCAGTTGCAGGTCGAGATGACCCCGGACGGCACGCCGCAGGCGGTGCACCTGGCCACCGAGCACGGCCGCATCACCGTCGCCGCGTACGCCGCGCCCAAATCGGCGGGCCAATGGCGTTCGGTCGCAGCCGATCTCGCCGAGACGCTGCGCAAGGACGGCGCGCAGGTATCGGTGCAGAACGGGCCCTGGGGTCGCGAACTGCACGCCGTCACCGACGGTGCGGACCTGCGCTTCATCGGCGTCGACGGACATCGCTGGATGGTGCGCCTGGTCGCGGCCGGTCCCTCCGGTGCGGCCTCGGAGAGCCAGCCCCTGGTCGCCGCCGCCCGCGCGATCATGAGCGAGACCATTGTGCGCCGCGGCGATGAGCCGCTGCCGGTGCGCGAACCGCTGCCGGTGGTCCTACCCCAGGAGCTGGCGGATCAGCTCGCCGCCGCGCACCAGCAGCAGCTGGCCGCGCAGCAGCAGGCCGTTGCCGCGCAGCTCGCCGCGCTCCAGGGTGGCCCGCAGCCCGGCGTCCCGGCGGCCGATACCGAACCGCGTCGCGGCGCGGAAGGATCGGCCATGCAGCAGCTCGGCCTCCAGTAACCCGAAACACCAAGAACGACAACGGCCTTCGCGCTCACCTCGACAGAGGAGAGCACGAAGGCCGTTCGTGTATGGAATTCCCGGGTGGTCAGCGCGTTGTGATGCGGCGTTGGATCAGGGTGCTGAATCCGCGCACGCCGAGCACGGCCGGATCCGCGCCCAGCTCGTCGAGGGTGATGTGGTGCAAATCGCTGCCCGGGATGAGATCGGCCCAGCGTTCGGCGACCGCGATCGGATGCACCGGGTCGTCGATCGCGCCGACCAGTGAGACCGGGACTGTGATGCTGCTCAACAACTCCGGTTCCGGCCAGTGGTATCCGGCGGCTTCGTCGAGCGCCGAGGGCAGGTCCGGCCATTGCGAGCGCCAGGACCGGGTGAGCGCTTCGGCGAGCCAGGCGGGGCTGGACGCCTGCATGATGTCGATGACGGCGTCGATGCCGTCCGCGCGCAGCGCCGAGGCGGTGGCCGCCGCGCTCAGCGCCGCCGGGCAGCCGGTGGTATCCGCCCCGGTCCAGGCCGGGAGTGCCGCGACCACGCCGTAGACCGATTCCGGATGCCGTGCGGCCCAATTCACAGCAACCGCCGCGCCGAGGGAGATGCCCGCGATCAGGATCGGTCCCGAGCGCGCCGCGGCGTCCAGGGCGGCGTGATAGCTGTCGATGACGCGCCGGGGGTCCGGATCGACCGGATGGAACGGGATATCCAGTGCGGCGCAGGCGGATCCGAAGGCCCGGCGGGCGAAATGGGCGTCGGAGCCGGTTCCGGGCAGGGCGACGGCGACCGCCGGATGGGGGAGATCTGGCACCCGGCGAGCGTACTGGGACGGGCGCGCGTGGCGGGTGCGGGCCGTGACCTCTACAGTGGCGGTGTACATCCGCAGCCAGGGGGTAACCCCCCGGTTAAGTGGAAAGAATCGAACGACGTGCGACCCACGCCGTGAGGGTCTATCAGGAGAGCGTGCGAGATGCCATCCTCGGGTGGAAAGGACTTCCCGTCAGGGTATTTCCGGCGTTTGAGCCGGCGCCTGACGGAGGACCTGGATCGTTTGGATGCCGAGGAACTCGCCGAGACGTCGGAAGCGTCGGGCGCGTGCCGGGCATCGGAGTGTCGCCGCGGTGAGGAAGTCACCATGCTGGGCCGCCTCCGCAGTGTCGAGGCCTGTCCGAAGTCGGGCGGGGCCGAGGTGGAGGCCGAGTTCTTCGACGGCACCGACAGTGTGAACCTGGTGTTCATCGGCAGGCGTCGCATCCCGGGTATCGAACCGGGGCGTCGTATCCTGGTCCGCGGCCGGGTCGGCGAGCGTGACGGCGGCAAGGTCATTTTCAACCCCTACTACGAACTTCGCGGGAACTCCTGACACCTATGCCGATACCTGCCAGCAGCAATGACGAGGGCCGTGCGCCCACCGGTGCCCCTCGCGAGCTGGAGGACGGCTTCGCTGCCGAGTTCGCCGCGCGTGAGGCCGAACTCACCGAGGCCGTGACCGAGCAGTACGCGGTGCAGCAGCCGCACGGTGTCCGCGAGGAATTGGAAGAGCTGCAGGAGGAAGAGGTCGAGCAGACCCTGCTCGAACAGCTCGGCGGTTTCAGCGGGCTGATCTACTCCTCCTTGCCGGTGCTGGTTTTCGTACCGGTGAATTCGCTGCGCGGGCTCACCACGGCCATTTGGGCCGCACTCGGTGTGGCCACCGCGATTCTGATCTGGCGTCTGGTGCGGCGCGGTCCGATCCAGCCCGCTATCTCCGGGTTCCTCGGTGTCGGCGTATGCGCGTTCATCGCCTACCGGATGGGTGAGGCCAAGGGCTTCTTCCTGTTCGGTATCTACGCGAGCCTGGTGTACGCGGGCGCGTTCCTGGTGTCGCTGGTGGTGCGCTGGCCTTTGGCGGGTGTCATCTGGGGTGTGCTGAACGGGCACGGCACCGATTGGCGTTCGGATCGCCGGGCCATGCGGCTCTACGATCTGGCGACGGTGGTGTGGGCAGTCGTGTTCGGCGCTCGCTACCTCGTGCAGAACCACCTGTACGCGGCCAACAGCACCGGTTTGCTGGCGGTGGCGCGCCTGGCCATGGGCTGGCCGTTGACCGCTGTCGCGCTGGTGGTGACGGTGTGGGCGGTTCGCAAGGCCGGGCATCTGCCCGCGAATCGTGCGAAGACGGTCGAATCGGCGGAATCGTCCGAGACCGCCGGGTCTGCCGGGAACTGACCCTCTACCAGCGACTTATCGCGCTGAACGCCCACCGCGCAACACCTTCGGGGGAATCGGTGTTGTCAAGGGGGTGACCAACCCACCCCTGGGGTGCCTATTTCCGAAGCCTCGATCATCGCAGGATCGTTATGAACGATACGGCGAAAGGATCGCGGAGTTGATTACCGACGGCAAGGCAGTGGCAGCGCAGGACCGTGTTGAGGGGCTCGGGACCGCGGTGCAGACAACGGCCGCCGCGCGCAGGCATTCGGCGGGGCGGGGAACCAAGAACGGCACCACGGCGGCGACGACGGAATCCCGGCGTGCCGCAGCGGAATTGGAGAAGCTGATCGGCCCCGCCGCCGCGGGTGACCGGGCGGCGGTCTCGGAGATTCTCAAGATCGTCTACCCCCTGGTGCGGCGCTACTGCGCGGCGCGCATGGGCGGTGCGGGACACCTGCACGTGACGGCCGACGATGTGGCACAGGAGATTTGCCTGGCGACCGTGCAGGCCATCCCGCGCTACCGGGATCAGGGCAAGTCGTTCCTGGCGTTCGTCTACGGCATCTCGGCCAATAAGGTCGCCGACGCGTTCCGGCGGGCGCAGCTGCACCCGGCGTACCCGGTGGCGGAGTTCCCGGATGAGCCGAACACCGAGGCCGGACCGGAGGAGCGGGCGTTGCAGTCCGAAACCCGGGCCGCCACAAGGGAACTCATGAAGGTGCTGGCTCCCACCCATCGCGAGGTGCTGGTCATGCGCATCGTGCTGGGGTGGACCGCGGCGCAGACCGCGGAGGCCATCGGCACCAGTCCCGGCGTGGTGCGAGTGATGCAGCATCGCGCGCTCAACAAGCTGCGCGCCGAACTCCGGGCGGCGTCGTAATCCGTGACGGCCGCCCGGGAAGGCAGGTATCAGGCGGTTGCGCCGACCGGGCTGCCGAAACCGTTGACGCCGAGGGCTTTCCGAAGATCGTCCTCGGCCTCCACGGAGGTGACGAACAGCAATTCGTCCGACCCTTCCAGCGGATCATCGGCCTGCGGCACGATGACCCGGCCGCCGCGCAGAATGGTGACCAGCGCGGCATCGCGCGGCAGCTTCAACGTGCGAACGGCCTTGCCCGCCAACGGCGTATCGCTGGGCAGCGTGATCTCGACCAGATTGGCCTGACCCTGGCGCAGGGTCATCAGCCGCACCAGATCACCCACCGAGACGGCCTCCTCGACCAGTGAGGCCAGCAGTCGCGGCGTGGAGACGGCGACGTCCACACCCCACGATGAATCGAACAGCCATTCATTGCGTGGATCGTTCACCCGCGCGACCACCCGGCCGACTCCGAATTCGGTCTTGGCGAGCAGGGCGAACACCAGATTGACTTTGTCATCGCCGGTGGCGGCGATGACCACGTCGTACGATTCCAGCCCGGCCTCTTCGAGCGTGGCCAGTTCGCAGGCATCGGCGTGCGTCCAGACCGCGGTGGGCGCGGCGGTGGGATCGATGTGATCGAGGCGGCGCTCGAGCAGCATCACCTGATGCCCGCCGCGCAATAGCTCCTGGGCGATGGATCGGCCGACAGCGCCGGCGCCCGCAATGGCTACCTTCATGAGTCAGTCCTCGCTAGCGGGGGCGTTACCGGCCAGCGCGACGGCTTCACCGACGGTGCCGGAGGTGGCGGCGATGTAGACGGTGTCATCGGCCTGCAGCAGCGTTTTGGAGTTCGGCAGCACGCCCTGGCCGAAGCGGATCAGGAAGGCCACGCGCGCGCCGATGGTGCTCTCCAGCGAGGTGACCGTGCGGCCGTACCACTCCTCGTGCAGCGGGATCTCGGTCACCGCGACGGTGCCGGTGGGATCGCGCCAGGTGGTGGTGGATTGATCGGCCACCAGCGTGCGCAGGAAGCGATCGGTGGTCCAGGGCACGGTGGCGATGGTCGGAATGCCCAGGCGCTCGTATACGGCGGCGCGTTTGGCGTCGTAGATGCGCGCGACCACGCGCTCGATGCCGAAGGTCTCGCGGGCCACGCGTGCGGAGATGATGTTCGAGTTGTCGCCGGAGGACACGGCCGCGAACGCGCCCGCGCGTTCGATGCCCGCGCGGGTCAGGACATCCCGGTCGAATCCGACTCCGGTGATGCACAATCCGGGGAAATCACGGCCCAGTCGCAGGAAGGCGCTCGAATTCTGATCGATCACCGCGACCTCGTGGCCGATGCGGACCAGGGCCCGGGCGAGTGAGGACCCCACTCGTCCACACCCCATGATCACTACGTACACCGTGCGAACCCCATTCCCGAAAACCGTGGTGTGCGGTCTGGTTACCGTACCGCTCGAGTTTTTCCCGAGGCATTTTCCCCCTCCGGCCGGTATCCAAACCGGAACGTGAGCTTTCACGCGCCACACTACGGTCCGTCACCCCAACGTGCCGCGCCGTGGACGCGACGGGTCGCGCACTCCCTTATGCTCACCAAAGTGTCGAAGTTGACGACGGCCGCCAAGCGCATGCTGGTTGGCCGCCCATTCCGTAGTGATTCCCTGGGGCACACCCTGCTGCCCAAGCGAATCGCGCTCCCGGTCTTCGCCTCCGATGCTTTGTCATCGGTGGCATACGCGCCCGAGGAAATCTTCCTGGTGCTGTCGGTGGCCGGGCTTTCCGCCTACACCTACGCGCCCTGGGTGGGTTTGGCGGTCGCGCTGGTGATGGCGGTCGTGGTGGCCAGTTATCGGCAGAATGTGCACGCCTATCCATCGGGCGGCGGTGATTACGAGGTCGCCACCAAGAACATCGGGCCGACGGCCGGTCTCACCGTCGGCAGCGCGCTGCTGGTGGATTATGTGCTGACGGTGGCGGTGTCGATTTCCTCGGCGGCGTCGAATATCGGTTCCGCGGTGCCATTCGTCTCCACGCACAAGGTGTTGTTCGCGGTCGCGGCGATTGTGATTCTGACCGCTATCAATCTGCGCGGTGTCCGGGAATCGGGCACCGCGTTCGCGATTCCGACCTATGCGTTCATGATCGGCATGTTCCTCATGCTCATCTGGGGCTTCTTCCGGATCGAGGTGCTCGGCGATCAGGTGCACGCGGAGTCCTACGGATTCGAGTTGAAGGCCGAGGACGAGCATTTGATGGGGCTGGCGTTCGTGTTCCTCATCGCCCGCGCGTTCTCCTCCGGCTGTGCCGCGCTGACCGGTGTGGAGGCCATCAGCAACGGTGTGCCCGCGTTCCGGAAACCGAAGTCGCGCAATGCCGCGACCACGCTGCTGCTGCTCGGTGTCATCGCGGTGTCGCTGTTCATCTCGATGATCGTGCTGGCCCAGAAGGTCGGGATCGTCTACGCGCACAACACCGCGGATCTGATCGGCGCGCCCGCGGGTTACGAGCAGAAGACCCTCGTCGCGCAGTTGGCGGGCGCGGTGTTCCACGGCTTCCCGGCCGGGTTCTACTTCATCACCATCGTCACGGCGCTGATCCTGGTGCTGGCGGCCAATACCGCCTTCAACGGTTTCCCGGTGCTGGGATCGATCCTGGCGCAGGATCGATTCCTGCCGCGCCAGCTGCACACCCGTGGCGATCGGCTGGCGTTCAGTAACGGCATCATCTTCCTGGCGGGCGCCGCCATCGCGTTCGTGGTGCTCTTCGGGGCCGAGGTGACCAAGCTCATTCAGCTGTACATCGTGGGCGTGTTCGTCTCGTTCGTGCTGAGCCAGACCGGCATGCTGCGGCATTGGACGCGCCTGCTGCGCACCGAGACCGATCCGGCGCAGCGGATGCGCATGAAGCGCTCGCGGGTGATCAACGCGGTCGGCCTCACCATGACCGCCACCGTGCTGGTGATCGTGCTGATCACCAAGTTCCTGGCGGGCGCGTGGATCGCGATCGTCACCATGGCGGCCATCTTCGGCATCATGAAACTCATTCGGCGGCACTACGACACGGTGTCGCGCGAACTGGACGAGACCGAATGGGACGGCGTGCTGCCCAGCCGCACGCATTCCATCGTGCTGGTGTCCAAACTGCATCTGCCCACCAAGCGGGCCATCGCCTACGCGCGCGCCACCCGGCCGGACACCATCGAGGCCATCACCGTCAATGTCGATGAGCCCGATACCCGCGCGCTGGTGCGGGAGTGGGAGCGCAGCGATATCTCGGTGCCGCTCAAGGTGATCGAATCGCCGTATCGTGAGATCACCAAGCCGGTGGTGGATTACGTGAAGCGGGTGCGCAAGGATTCCCCGCGCGATGTGGTGACCGTGTTCATCCCCGAATACGTGGTCGGCCACTGGTGGGAACAGTTGCTGCACAACCAGAGTGCGCTGCGGCTCAAGGGCCGCCTGCTGTTCGAGCCCGGCGTCATGGTGACCTCGGTGCCGTGGCAGCTCAGTTCATCGGTCAAGGCCCGTGCGGGTCGTGAAGTCAATGCGCCCGGTTCGGTCCGGCGCGGATTCGGAGACGAGTAGTGAGCCGAGAGGACTGGCGCGGTTCGATTCTGGAGGTTCGGCTCGGCCCGCCCGGCCACGGCGGCTTCTGCGTGGCCCGCCATGAGGGCCGAGTTCTCTTCGTCCGCCACGGTCTGCCCGGCGAACTGGTGCGCGCACAGGTCACCGAGGATCGCGGCGGTTCCTTCTGCCGCGCCGACGCCGTCGAGATCCTGGAGCCCTCGGCCGACCGCATCGACCCCACCTGCCCGGTCTCCGGTCCGGGTGGCGCGGGCTGCTGCGATTTCGCACACGCCAGCCCGGAGGGGCAGCGCGCTCTCAAGGCCACGGTCGTTTCCGAGCAGCTGCGCCGACTCGCCGACTGGGAGCCGGACTTCGAGGTCGAGGTGATCCCGGCACCGGCGTACGGCGCGGCGGCCCCGCTGCTCCCGGCGACCGGCTCCGCTGGTGCCAGACCCGGTGCCGTAGGGGGAGTGCGGGGCAGCGCCGCGATCAGGGTTCGAGGAGCCGTGGCGGCCTATGGCGAGGACGTCGAAGCGGGTCGCGCGGGTGCCACCGCGCCCGGCCGTGGAAGCGGCCTTGCCGCAGGCCGTGTGAAGGGCATCGCGGCGGGACGGGTACGCGACTTCATCTCCGGTCCAGGTGATGATGCCGGGATCGGAAGGGGCGCTCCTATTCTCGGAGGCCCGGAGTTCGGTTCTCCGGACCGGTCATCGGGTGTGATTGCGCCGCAGTCCTATACGGCCGGTTGGCGGTCTCGGGTGCGGTTGGTGGTGGATGCGAACGGTCGCGCCGGGGTGCATCGTTATCGCAGCACGGATGTGATCGCGGACCTGCGGTGTCCGCAGCCGATGGCGGGGGCGATGGAGGGTATCGCCGATCGCAAGTGGACGCCGGGCGCGGATCTTGTTGTGGCCGTTGACGGTGACGGGATGCGGCATCTGATCGAGTTGGCTCCGGTGGAGTCCGAGCGCGGCGGTCGGCAGGATCGCGGGCGCGCGGGTCGTGGCGGGGATCGGCGTGGTGGCCGCCAGGGCGGTGGGCACGGTGGTGATCGCAGTAGTACTGCTGCCCGTCGTGCGGCTGCGAGTGGGCCGCGCGCCGAACGCGTTATCGACGGCAGCGGCCGGACCGTGCAGTATGTGTCCGGTCGCCGGTTCGAGCTGTCCGCCACCGGGTTCTGGCAGCCGCATTACGGTGCCGCACAACGGTATTCGGATGTGGTGGCCGAGTGGTCCGATGCCGCGTCCGATGCGCTGGCGTGGGATCTGTACAGCGGTGTCGGTGTGTTCGCGGCGCGGCTGGCCGAGCAGGTCGGGCCGGGCGGCGCGGTGCACGGCGTGGAGTTCGCGCGCACCGCCGTCACCGAAGGTAAAGCGGCGCTGCGGGATCTGCCGTGGGTGGAGTTGCGGGCCGAGCGGGTGGAGCGCTGGATCGTCGAACAGCCCGCTACCGCACCGGATGTGGTGGTCCTGGATCCGCCGCGCGCGGGTGCGGGCAAGGAGGTCGTCGCGGCACTGGCCGAACGCGGACCGCGCCGAATTGTCCATATCGGTTGTGATCCAGCGGCTTTCGCCCGTGACCTCGGGCTCTATCGCAGCGCCGGCTACAACCCCGCTGGCCTGCGCGTCTTCGACGCTTTCCCGGGTACCCACCATGTGGAGTGCATCGCGGTGCTGGAGCGCTGACCCGGATCGTATTGCGGCAGAGTCCGTCTCCGGTTGCCCGCCGGAAGCGGGCCGTGCTGCACCCACTATCGGGCATCCGCCAAGATAGCGGTCATGACTACGCTGTCCGACCCGACGCTCGCGTCGGTGGTGGAACTGATCTACGGGGATCAGGCCAAGTTCTACTCCCTCGAGGGCCTGCTCTTGAGCGTCGACCTCAAGCGCCCCGAGTACACCGTGGAGATGTGGGTCAACAGCGATAGTTATTGGGGCCGTTTGGTCACCCCCGTCTACGGCGCGCGCATGGCGGCGCTGGCCGGTAACGCCGACGCCGATCAGGCACTGCTGAATCTGGTCGAGGTGACCGCGCAGAAGTTCCTGCGCGGGGAATCCCTGGAGCGCAAACAACTTCCGCCGTGGCTGAGCACCCTGCGCGCCGCGCTGCTGGTCGACGGCTATCAGCTGCGCATCGAAACCGTCGGCGGCACCGCCCCGGACGCCACCCTGCGCTGTCGCCTCAGACCCACGCACCGGCTCCCGGTCGCCCTGGCCGAGGAACTGGCCCTGATCGAGACCGAACTCGAATTACGCAGTCAGCAAACACCTTTGGAACAGCTACAGCAGGCAAGCAAGGCGTACGCCCGCCGCGACTACACCGCCTGCGAGGAACACCTGAGATCCGCGCTGGACCACCTCACCGCCTACGCCGCGGGCACCCAGGACCTGGACAGCACCAAGAACGTCCGCCACCTCATCGACACCGCCCGCCTCTCGGTCCGCGAAGGCACCCGCCTACTCCGCGACCTCCGCCTGCTCACCTCGGTCAACCCGTACCCCCACCGAACCAGAGCCGACGCCACCCGCTTCCGCATCCAACTCACCGCGACCCGCGCGGCGACGCTTCTGTCGCAGATAGATTTCTGATAGCCAGATCCATATGACGGCAATGGTTCCGAACAGTGCCGCTACGGCGAATGTCACCAGCATGATCGGCTCGAGGATCGCTTCGATGATCGCCCGGGTGAGGAATACCACGCAGACGGCGATCACACAGCCGAGCAGTACGACCAGGGGCCACGCGTGCGCGTCCCATGCCTCGTCCGCCCCCGCGTAGGCGAGCACCGTCAGGATCAGCAACCCTATGTTCCCGAGGTGGGTCCACCATTCCCGCTGTGCATCGCTCACCCGGTGAGTTTATGCCCGGAAACGAATGTTCTTCGGGTACAGCACAATCCGGCTTCGGCTAGTGGACAGGGATGTGGTTCAGCTCAATTGCCAGGTGACCTTGATTGTGGCGTTGAGTTCGCTCTCGCCGAACTCGACGGGAATCGGTGGGGCTCCGCCCATATCGCTCTTGGCGGCGGCGAAAGCTATGCGGGGCATGGGGATCGACGGCCCGGAGGTGTCCTCGGTGATTTCCAGTACCGGTCCGAGGCTGCGGCCCGCCCGGCGCGCGTACTGTTGTGCCTTGTCCAGGGCGTGATCCCAGGCGGCATCGCGGGCGAGGGTGAGCAGTGCTTCGGGATCGCTCACCGTCAGCGAGAGTCCGCCCAGTCGTACGTCATTGCCGCCCGCCTCGACCGCGTGCGCGATGATCGCCGCCGGGCCACTGTTCGCATCGGCTTTCTCCGCCGCGGCGATATCGCGCAGTGTGACCGTGAGTGAGGTGCTGGCGACGTATCCGACGACCTGCTCTCGATTGGCCTCGGTCCACACCGTATCGGTGCGTACCGACAGGCCGCTGGTCGAGATGTCCCGCCCCGGCACCCCATCCCCGCGCAGCGATTCGATGAGCGCGTTGGTGCGCTCCCCGGCAGCCGCGTAGGCCAGCGCGACCGTATCGGCCTTGGTCTCGATCGACATGGTCACGCGCATGAGATCCGGTATGTCGGTGGCGCTTCCGGAGCCGTAGATCGTAATGCTGCCGGTGTCGATTCCGGTGCTGGGCACGGCGGTCCTCCTCGATAGCTGCCAGGGCAAGTCGATGCTACCGAGGGCTATGGTTCCGCCTGGTCCGCCGCGCCCGGCGGCGGGGTCAGACGCCGCCGTGGGCCGCGAGCGCGCGGACGGCGGCATCGGCCTGGGCATAGGCGGCCGTCGCGAGGCGTTCCAGCAGCGCGAGTTTCACTTCCGGTGCCTGGCGGGTCAGTTCATCGAATTTGTCCGGTGGCAGCACCGCGAGCCGAACCGTGTTCTCGGCATAGATGTCATTGCTGAATCGCACACCGGTGAGGAGGGATATCTCACCGAATGACATTCCGGGGGAGAGGGATATGAGCCGGTGCCGACGGCCGTCGCGATCTTCGAAACTCACCCGTACCCGTCCATCGAGAATCAGGAACAGTCCGGCGCGCGGACTGTCCCGGGCGATGATGCGTTCCCCGCGCGCGATAGTCCGGATTTCGAATTCCTTGGCCAGCCGCTGTCTTTCCTCATCGGGCAGATCGGCCAGCGCCGGATGCTGTTCTATCCGCAATGCCGCCGACGGCGTGCAATCCTCCGGCCGGTATTTGTCGATGATCAGTTGTTCACACCATTCGGTGGCGCTGTCGCGGTCGGCGAATACCCGCCCGCGCGGATCGGCCGGATCCAGGCTCGATTCCATATGCCCGAGTTTGGCTTCCGGATCGACCAGCGCCACCCGGCATCCCGCAGCGGCGAGTTCGGCCTGCAGATCGTCGAGCATGCGCACCGCGATCTCCGCCACATCGGCGACCTCGCGCAGATCGAGCACCAGCGCTTCCAGGTTCCCCGACAGTGAGGCCGCCTCCACCGCGCGCACCGTGGATTCCGCGCCCGCGAACAGCAGATCGCCGTGCAGTTCGAATATCTGTGCGCGCTCACCCCATTGGCGCAGTACGTCCAATTCGTCGGCGTCGCGGCGCAATCGCGAGGGCGCTTCGGCGACGGTGTACGCGGTGCGGATCGCGGTGTGCGCGGCCCGGGTCACATGCAGGAAGTGCAGTCCGAGTCGATGCGAGAGCTCCCGGCACGCCTTGACGCCGCGCACGCTGCTGCCGTGCGCGTCCAATCGCGGTGAGTACACGGCGATCCCGATCTGCCCGGGCAGCACCGCCAGAATCCCGCCGCCCACACCACTTTTGGCGGGTAGCCCGACGGTGGTCACCCAGTCGCCCGCCGCGTCGTACATCCCGCAGGTGGTCATGACGCTGAGTACTTGCTCGACCAGCGGCCGGGACAGCGCGCGTTCGTGCGTTAAGGGATTCACACCGTTATTGGCCAGCGTCGCGGCCATGATGGCGAGGTCGCGGCAGGTGACGTCGATGGAGCACTGCCGGAAGTAGCGGTCCACCACCTCGTCCGGATCGCCGTCGATGATTCCGGCTCCGCGCAGCAGATAGCCGATGGCGCGATTGCGGTAGCCGGTGCGCGCCTCGGAGGCGTAGACGGCCTCGTTGAGCCGAAGCTCGCGGCCGGCGAATCGGCTGTAGCTGCGTTGTATCCGAGCGAACCGGTCGGCCGCGTCACGACCGTCGACGAGCCCGGCGGACGCGATCGCGCCCGCGTTGATCATCGGATTGCGCGGCCGCTGTGTCTTGGGGTCCAGACTGATTTCATTGAACGGTTCACCGGTGGGTTCCACGTCGATGCGCTCGGCCACGGCGGCGATGCCGCGATCGGCCAATGCCAGTGCGTAGGTGAAGGGTTTGGAGATCGACTGAATCGTGAAGCCGGTGTCCAGGTCTCCGCTGCCGTACACCTGGCCGTCGGCCGTAGCCAGGCAGATGCCGAATGAATCCGGTTGTACCGCCGCGAGTTCCGGGATGTAGTCGGCCAGCTCACCGGACATATCGGATCGGCACAATTCGTACACTTCGTCGATGATGCGCGCGACCACGCCGTGCGACACGCGAGCTGGGCCGATAGTGGCCGGAATTGGGGGGACCACTGGGCCACTGTATCCGGGTAATGTGTGTGGAGCCTCACATCTATTGCGGATGTCGCAGGTGGAGTTCAGTTCCTGGCGTTGGGGGCCGGTCGGGTCTCCGTAGACTGTTGCAATCACAGGAGACATCCGGAGGGAGCAATAGCCGTGGGAGTGCTTTCCCGGGTCGACATGCCCGAGGACCTGCGTCGGCTTTCGATACCGGAGCTGCGCGAGTTGGCCGAGGAGATTCGCGAGTTCCTGGTGCGGAAGGTCGCCGTCACCGGCGGGCACCTGGGTCCGAACCTCGGCGTCGTGGAGCTGACCATCGCGCTGCACCGGATCTTCGATTCGCCGGCCGATCCGATCATCTTCGATACCGGGCATCAGGCCTACGTGCACAAGATCCTCACCGGTCGTAAGGACGGGTTCGACACGCTGCGCAAGGAAGGTGGCCTGTCCGGCTACCCGTGCCGCGCCGAGAGCCCGCACGACTGGGTCGAGTCCTCGCACGCGTCGGCCTCACTGTCCTATGCGGACGGTCTGGCCAAGGCGTTCGGGCTCACCAGGCAGAAGCGCAGTGTGGTCGCGGTCGTCGGCGACGGCGCGCTGACCGGCGGTATGTGCTGGGAGGCGTTGAACAATATCGCCGCCGGGCAGGACCGTTCGGTTGTCGTGGTGGTCAATGACAATGGGCGCTCCTACGCGCCGACCATCGGCGGTCTGGCCGAGCGGCTGGCCGGGTTGCGCATGCAGCCCGCGTACGAGCAGGCCCTGGACGCCACCAAGCGCATCGTGCAGTCCATTCCGCGCGTGGGGGATTCGGCCTATTCGATGCTGCACGCGTTGAAGACGGGCATAAAGGATGCCGTCGCACCGCAGGAGCTGTTCGGTGATCTGGGGCTGAAGTATGTCGGCCCGGTCGACGGGCACGACACCGTCGCCCTGGAGGCCGCGCTGCGGCGCGCCAAGGATTTCGGCGGTCCGGTGGTGGTGCACGTGGTCACGCAGAAGGGTCGCGGTTACAAGCCCGCCGAAGACCATGTGGCCGATCAGATGCACGCCATCAACCGCATCGACCCGGAGACCGGTGAGCCGGTCGGCGGGTCCCCGGGCACCAGCTGGACCTCGGTGTTCTCCAAGGAGCTCATCGAACAGGCCGAGCAGCGGGACGATATTGTCGCCATTACCGCCGCCATGCCCGGTCCGACCGGTCTGTCCGCGTTCGGAAAACGCTTCCCGGAGCGCATGTTCGACGTCGGCATCGCCGAACAGCACGCCATGACCTCCGCGGCCGGTATGGCGCTGGGCGGGCTGCATCCGGTGGTGGCCATCTACTCCACATTCCTGAACCGCGCCTTCGATCAGCTGCTGATGGATGTGGCACTGCTGAAACTTCCCGTGACCTTGGTGCTGGACCGCGCCGGTATCACCGGTGACGACGGTGCCTCGCACAACGGCATGTGGGATTTCTCGGTGCTCGGCATCGTGCCCGGTATTCGCGTGGCAGCCCCGCGCGATGCGGCCACACTGCGTGAGGAATTGGGCGAGGCCGTGCACATCAGCGACGGCCCCACCGCCATCCGCTTCCCGAAGGGCACTGTGTCGGAGGATATTTCCGCCGTCGAGCGCTTCGAGGGCGTGGATGTGCTGCGCCTGCCGCAGGGTGAGGACTCCGGTGCGCAGTCCGCGCGCGGCGATGTGCTGCTGGTCGCGGTCGGCGCGTTCGCCGAATTGGCCTTGAAGGTCGCGGATCTGCTGTCGGCCGAAGGGGTTTCGGTCACGGTCGTCGATCCGCGCTGGGTGCTGCCGGTATCGGACACCGTGGTGAAGCTGGCCGAGAACTACCGGCTGGTGGTCACTTTGGAGGACAGCGGCCTGCACGGCGGTATCGGCAGTACCGTGTCGGCGCGGTTGCGCTCGGCCGGAGTCGATGTCGCCACCCGCGATCTCGGTGTGCCGCAGCAGTTCCTGGATCACGCCAAGCGCGCGCAGATCCATCACGATCTGGGGCTGACGCCGGGCGATATCGCGCAGCGCGTGCACGGCTGGCTGGGTGACAGCGCCGAGGCGGATATCGCGATGTCCGAAGCCGAGGGCGGTAAGGCGGTCCGCGCCACCGCGCGGGCGGTCGCGGAATAGCGGGTTGTTCTCGAGCTGAACTGTTCGAGCTGGGCGGGCGATATCTCCGGATATCGTCCGCTCTCGTCTCCGCGGCTTTTCATATACGCCGCAGCGCATCTCGCGTAGATTCTAGAACCGGTTACAGTTTTCGGTCAGGAGTCTTGCATGTCCGTAGATGGCCCAGCGTCGAGCGATCCCGCCTTCGTACTGGTCGAGAAGCCGCGCCCGGGGATCGCCCTGGTGACGCTCAACCGCCCGGACCGGATGAATGCCATGGCCTTCGATGTCATGATCCCGCTCCGCGAAACCCTGGAGGCGGTCGCCGCCGACAATGATGTCCGCGTGGTCGTGCTCACCGGCGCGGGCCACGGCTTCTGCTCCGGCGCGGATCTGCAACACGCGGGCCGCGTCCCCGGTGTCGAGGGCTTGACCAAAACCACGGTCGCCCGCCGCTCGATGGAACTGCTCAATAACGTGATGCTGACCATCCGCCGCATGCATCAGCCGGTGATCAGCGCCATCAACGGCGCGGCCATCGGCGGCGGCTTCTGCCTCGCGGTCGGCACGGATATCCGAATCGCCTCGGAGGACGCCTACTTCCGCGCCGCGGGCATCAATAACGGCCTCACCTCGGCCGAACTCGGCATCAGCTATCTGCTGCCCCGCGTGGTGGGTACCACTCGGGCCTTCGAAATCATGCTCACCGGCCGTGACGTGGATGCCGCCGAAGCCGAACGCATCGGCATAGTCTCGCGCGTGGTCCCCGCCGACAAACTCCTGGAAGCGGCCTACGACACCGCGGATCAAATCATCCGCTGGAGCCGAGTCGGCACCGAACTCACCAAACGCATGCTGTGGAGCGGCCTGGAAGCGAGCAGCTTCGAATCCCATATGCAGCACGAGGGCACCGCCCAACTGTACGTCCGCCTCACCACCGAAAACTTCGACGAGGCCATCCGAGCCCGCCGCGACCGCAGACCACCTGTTTTCGAGGACTGACGGGCAGCTAGTCCTTCTCTTCGGCCGGGTAGAGCGCTTCGGTGAGGCGGGGGACCGCGAGTTCCCGCTGCCAGGGGCGAGCGCCGCCGGCCGAGAGGAAGTCGTCGATCAGGGCCGGGGCTTCGCCATTGGTGGCGGTGCGGGGGAGTCCGTCCCAGCACATGCGGCGCAGCAGATCGGGGGTGAGCAGGTTCTCGATGGGGACCGAGACCTCGGTGGAGAGGGCGCTCATCGCCGAGCGGGCGCGTTGCAAGCGGGCCGCGGCGGCCGGATCGCGGCGCTCCCAGCGGTTGACCGGGGGCGGGCCGTCGAAGGGCTGCGTGAGCGGGGGAAGTTCGGATTCCGGAAGCGCCCGGGCGCGTTCGATCGCGCCGAGCCATTCCCGGGAGTAGCGGCGCTGCCGGGGTCCGCCGAACACGGGCAGGGCACGCAGCTGTGCGATGGATTTGGGTTCGCCATTGGCGGCCGCCACGATCGCGGAGTCCGGCAGGATGCGGGCCGGGGCCACATCGCGCAGCCGGGCCAGGCGGTCGCGGGTGGTCCAGAGTTCGCGGACGATACCGAGCTGCCGGGTGCGGCGCAGCGTGTGAATTCCGGAGGTGCGCCGCCATCTATCCGATTTGGGAGCGGACGGTTCGGCATTGCGGACGTGCTCGAATTCCTGTGCCGCCCAATCGGTCTTGCCCTGCTCATCGAGCTCGAGCGCGACCGCGTCCCGGAGTTCGAGCAGCAGTTCCACATCGAGCGCGGCGTAGTTCAACCAGTCATCGGGCAATGGCCGGGTCGACCAGTCGGCGGCCCCGTGCCCTTTGCGCAGTTCGCGCCCGAGCAGGTTTTCCACCATGGCCGCGAGCCCGACACGTTCATATCCGGCGAGCCGTCCACCGAGTTCGGTATCGAAGAGCTTGGCCGGATAGAGCCCGAGTTCGGCGAGTCCGGGCAGATCCTGATCGGCCGAATGCAGCACCCATTCCAGGCCGTTGATGGCGTCCGCGAGCGGTTCCAGATCTCCGTCGAGCGGAATCGGATCGATGAGGAAGGAGCCCGAGCCCGCGCGCCGCAACTGAATCAGATAGGCGCGATTGGAGTAACGGAATCCGGAGGCGCGTTCGGCGTCGACCGCGAGCGGCCCGGTACCGGCGGCCAAGCGGCGCGCGGCGTCCGTGATTTCGGCAGCACTGTCCAATACCGGCGGCACACCCTCCACTGGCGCGAGCAACGGTACCGCGGCAGTGGCTTCGGGCTCTTCTGGTACGGACATGGTCTTGAACTCTACGGGTAGGACAGGGGCGATCCGCGTCACGTCGGCGAAACGGTGGACCTCGACTCGGGGCCGGGCTGTTGGGAATCGTAATGGCCCCGGATCGATTTCGTTGCGGTACAGGTGTTCTCGTACGGGACTAGTCGGAATCGCCGTCGTCGTGCCGGACATCCAGCCGGGTAACGCCCGCGGGCGGCAGTCCGGCGGCGTACGCGAGGACCTCGCAGAAGGCTTCCACATGCGACCGCATCTCACTGTCACCGACGGTCCAGGAGGCCCGCAGCTCGAGTTGATGCGCGCGCGGCGGTCCCGCGATATCGCCGTACCGCACCGAGGAGGTGGAGGTGACGGTGCCGCCGAGTGCGGTGAACGGGGTGCGCGATTCGAGCGCGTCCACCAGCCAGCTCCACGCCACCTCGGGCAGCAGCGGATCGGCGGCGAGCGCGGAATCGATATCGGCCTGTATATAGGCGACCAACCGGAACACCCCGTGCCAGGCTTCCTGCCCGTCCGGGTCGTGCAGCAGGATGAGCCGCCCGAAGGCGTCCCCGTCGGAGTCGACGGGAACCACATTCGTATCGGGCCGCGTGACTTCCGCACCTAGTGCGTAGGAGTACGGCGCCAAGCGCTGCGGCGGGCGGATCGGAGCTAGCTCGATCCGAGGATGCACGGTTGCGGTTCCCATCGCATCGACCGCGGCACGGAACCCGATGGGTTCTTCTGGCTCTGGGGTCGGTGCGGCGCCGTCGCGGAAGTCGAGCGGTGTCACGTATGAGGACGGTAGACCTACCCGGCGCGGTGTAGTGAGAGGCGCGCCGCCCGGGGCCTTTACGATGAGCGGTGATGAGCACTCACATCCGCCGCCAGCTGACCGACGCGCCCCTTCTAGTAGCCGCCTCGGGTGGTGTGCCGCATCGTCGTCCGGTGTGGTTCATGCGCCAGGCAGGGCGTTCGCTGCCGGAGTACCGCGAACTGCGCGCCGGTATCGGCATGCTCGAATCATGCTTCGATCCGGAACTGGTGTGCGAGATCACCATGCAGCCGATCCGGCGACACGATGTCGACGCGGCAATCCTGTTCTCGGACATCGTGGTTCCGCTGAAGGCGGCCGGGATCGATCTGGACATCGTGCCCGGGGTCGGTCCGGTGGTCGCGAATCCGGTGCGCACCGTCGCCGACGTGCGGGCCCTGCCCCGCCTGCGCGCCGAAGAGGTGGGCGCGGTAACCGCCGGTATCGGGCTGCTGCTCGACGCGCTCGGCGAGGTACCGCTGATCGGTTTCGCGGGTGCCCCGTTCACCCTGGCCTCCTATCTGGTGGAGGGCGGGCCGAGTAAGAACCACGAGCGCACCAAGGCGATGATGCTCGCCGATCCGGAGACCTGGCATGAGCTGCTGGGTGTACTGACCGATATCACCATCGAGTTCCTGCAGGCGCAGATCGCGGCCGGGGTGGACGCGGTGCAGCTGTTCGACTCGTGGGCGGGTGCGCTGACGCTCGCCCAGTACCGGGAATATGTGTTCCCGCATTCGCAGCGGGTGTTCGCGGAGGTGGCGTCTGCGGGGATTCCGCGAATCCACTTCGGCGTGGGCACCGGAGAGCTGTTGGGTGCCATGGGCGAAGCCGGGGCCGACGTGGTCGGTGTGGATTGGCGGATTCCGCTGAATGATGCCGTGCGGCGGGTCGGGCCCGGAAAAGCGTTGCAGGGCAACCTGGATCCGGCCGTGTTGTTCGCGGGGTCGGCGGCTATCGAGTCGGAGATTCTTCGGATCGCTCGGGAAGCGGATGAGGCGATTACGTTGGGAGCCAAGGGGCATATCTTCAATTTGGGGCATGGGGTGTTGCCGAATACCGATCCGACGGCAATTACCGAGGCGGTCAAATTGATTCATAGTTTGCCTATGCCGTTGTAAATGCCGATCCTTCTGAAAAGGATTGCATCACAATAGAATTAACCTTTCGGGGTCTGTTTTATCGCGGTAAAATTGTGGTATGGAATCAGGGGGATTCACCGCAGAGGTCGCCGCCAGCGTGCACGCGTTGCGCGCGGCGGTGGACGGGCTGCTGGAATCCCAGCTGATTCCTTTGTCGGATGACGAATTCACCGGCGTGATGCGGGAAGTCGAGACCGAGCTGCGGCGACTCGACGCGCTCAAGGTCCAGTTCGCCACCGAAACCGTCCGTCGCAAGCTGCACGAAACCGTAGGCGTCAGCTCCCCGGCTCGTTTCCTGGAGGGGGCGCTGCGGCTTTCCCGCGCGGACGCCTACGGTCGGGTCAACCTGGCCGCCAAGATCGGTGTGCGACGCCAGCTGGGTGAAGAGCTCGAGCCCGAGTTCCCGATGCTGGCCGAGGCCCAGCGGGCCGGGGTGATGTCGGTGGACGCCGTGCGCCGGATCGTGCACGTGATGGATCGGCTGCCGGGCAGCACCGCAATCGAACTTCGTGAACGTGCCGAGGCTTCGCTCACCGAATACGCCGCCACCGGCTGGCCCGACGATGTGCGCCCGCTCGGCGAAGCGCTGTTGGCTCGCGTGGATCCGGACGGGCGGCTCAACACCGATGCCGACCGGCAGCGCAAGCGCGGGGTGACTTTGGGAACCGAACGGGTGGATGGCATGACCCCGCTGTGCGGTGAGATCACCCCCGAACTGCGTGCCCTGGTCGATCCACTGCTCGCGAAGTACGCGCGCCCGGGCATGTGCAACCCCGAGGATCCGGAGAGCCCCAACACCGCCGGACCGGTGGATCGTGACGCACTGGAGGCTGCCGCCAAGCGGGACACCCGCACCGCGGCACAGCGCAATCACGATGCGCTGCTTGCGTTTCTGCGCCTGGAACTCGACGCGTCCAAGCTTGGTACGCATCGGGGTGTGCCGGTCGGAACGATCCTGACCATGAGCGCCGCCGATGTGGAGAAGGGCACCGGGATCGCGACCACCGCGGCCGGAGGCACCCTCTCCATCCCCGAAGCCATGCGGCTGATCGCCAACGCCAACCACGTCGACAACTACATCGCGGTCCTGGATCCGCACGGCATGCCGCTCTACTTCGGCCGCGTCGAGGCGCACCGATTGGCAAGCAAGGCACAGCGTTTGGCGCTGACCGCCACCGAGCGGGGTTGCACCCGCCCGGGTTGCAGCGCGCCCGCCACGCTGGCGGCGGTGCACCACGTCACCGAATGGGCCAAGGGTGGAGCCACCGATATCGACAACCTCACCCTCGCCTGCGATGCCTGCCACGCACTGGTCAAGGACGGCCCCGACGGCTGGAAGACCGTGAAACTCGGTGCGGACAGCGCTTTCCCGGGCCGCACCGGCTGGATCGCCCCCCACCACCTGGACCCCACAGGAACACCGCAGGTGAATCACCGGCACCACCCCGACGAGGCGATGACCGCTGCCGTAGCGCGAATCCAAGCCCGCAACAAACGCGAGCGAGACCGCCTCAAGCAGTGGCTCAACCGCCGCAACTCTTCCCTGACCAGGCATTAGCCTTCCGGGGTCCCCCGGCATGGTCCCGGGGCCTTCGTAGCAAACCCATGCCCTCACCCCGCCTTCCAACGGGGTTCGGAAGAACGCCAAGATTTTTCGGAGTGGGAACCCCGCCTGCCGTACCCCGCTTTACCCCTCACGCTGGGGAACCCATCTCACCTCCCAGCCCGGACGAACGGCCCCGGTCACCTTCAAACCCAACACCCCAAATCGAGGTTTTGATGTTGTTGTCTCGAGAGGTGACCACGGCCAGCCAGCCACGCTGGAAGGTGAGCTGGATTCTCAGCCGGTGGGGTAAAGCCGGGTACGGCAGGCGACGCAACCACTCCGAAAATTCGTGGCCATCTGCCGAACGCCGCTGGAAGCGGAGGGTCCGGGGGTTGGTCCGCTACGAAGGCCCCGGGTACAAACCCGCTCCCCACCCCCGGAGTAACTTCAACATGGAAAGGAGTGATCGATGCGGATCGCAATAGTCGGCGGCGGAATCAGCGGCTTGGTAACCGCCTACAGACTGCGCCAGTCCCTGGGCGCCTCAGCCGACCTGATCCTCATCGATCAGAGAGACCGCCTCGGCGGCATCCTCCACACCACGGACATCGAAGGCGACCCGGTAGACCTGGGCGCGGAGGCATTCGTAGGCCGCCGCCCCGAAATCCCCGCGCTCATGCGCGAATTGGGCATCGAGGATCAACTGGTCCACCCCGCCGGTAAACGCCCCCTGGTGTGGTCCGGTGGTACCGCCCACCCGCTGCCCGGCAACACTCTGATGGGTATCCCCGCCAGCTCCGAGTCCCTTGCCGGTCTGGTCGATGCGGAGACCATCGCCCGGGTCGCCGCCGAGCCCAGCAGGCCGCTGAACTGGGGGCGTGGTGCGGATATCTCCGTCGGCGCACTGGTCGCGGACCGTTTCGGCGAGCAGGTGGTGCGCCGCAGCGTGGATCCGCTGCTGGGTGGCGTCTATGCCGGAACCGCCGATTCGATCGGCGTCCGTGCCGCCCTGCCGACTCTCGCCGCCGCACTGGATGCCGGTGCGCAGAGTCTCACTCAGGCTGTGCGCGAGGCCCTCCCGCCCCCATCCACGACCCCGGTATTCGGGGGTATCCGCGATGGCTACCGCGCACTCTTGGATGCGCTGGAGGTCGCCGCCGATGTGAAGGTCGAAACCGGCACCGCCGCAACGCGGCTCACTCGTGCGGGTGCGGGCTGGCTTCTCGACCCGATCGGTGAGGTGGATGCCGTGGTGCTGGCCACCCCCGCCCCGGTGACCGCCGCCCTGCTGCGTGACATCGCCCCCGATGCCGCTGAGATCGCCTCAGGTATCCAGCTGGCCTCCTCGGCCGTGGTGGCGATGGCCCTGCCCGCTGCCACCGAACTCCCCGATAACTCGGGCATCCTGGTGGCGACGGGTGAACCTTTGCGCGCCAAGGCTTTCACCCTCTCCAGCCGCAAGTGGCCGCATCTGGCCGCCCGCGATGTGGCCCTGGTCCGTGCCTCCTTCGGCCGCTTCGGGGACGATTCGCTACTCGCGTGGCAGGACGCCGAACTGATTCAAGCCGCAGTCGACGACCTCACGACGGTCACCGGCGCGAACATCCGACCCCTGAGCGCCGTGGTGCAACGCTGGCGCGGTGGCCTACCGCAGTACGCTCCCGGTCACACCGCCCGCATAGCCGACCTGCGTTCCGCCACAGCCGATCTCGCCGGCCTGGCCCTGGCCGGTGCCTATCTCGATGGTGTCGGAGTACCCGCCTGCGCGGCTTCCGGCACCGCGGCGGCTGCCCGAATCCACGCATCCCTCGCCTGACGCATAAGGAATTTCGGCCGCGTCGACCATTCCCACTCTGTCGCGCGCAGATCCGCCCCGCTCCGATTCGTGGAGTTGCAGCGGGTCCCGCGCGCAGGCTGGCGCGGGAGACCTGAGCGGCGGGATTCGGGCCGACGGTTACGGGGTGACGAGGTCGGTGGGGTCGGTGTTGGCTCCGCAGATGACTACGGCGATTCGTTCGCCTGGTTCCGGGGTGTAGATGCCGGAATGCAGTGCGGCCAAGGCGGTTCCCGCCGAGTGCTCCACGGCGAGCCTGCGGTTGTCCCACAGGGATTGGCGTGCGGCGATGATCTGGGCGTCGGTCACCAGCACGGAGACGGTGTCCGCGGATTGAGCTGCCGACAAAGCCATCTCAGAGGTGCGGCGCGCGCCGAGGGAATCGGCGGCGACGGAGTCGATCGGTACGTCCACCGGATGCCCGGCTGCCAGTCCGGCATTGAAGGCGCGGCAGTTCTCCGGTTCGACCGCGACCACCCGAATGCCGTGGTGCGCGGCGGCCGTCGCCACCCCGGTGAAGAGTCCGCCGCCCCCGACCGCGACGACAACGGTGTCGAGATCGGGCATCTGGGTGACGATCTCCTCCAGCAGCGTTCCCGCACCCGCCGCGATGTACGGATCGTCATAGGCGTGGGAGCGCAATGCTCCGGTGGTCGCGGCGTAGCGCTCGCATTCGATGGCCGCGTCCGCGTAGGAGTCGCCGCCGCGCAAGACCTGCGCGCCGAGCGTCCGGAGCCGGGCCAGTTTGACCGCCGGTGCGGAGTTGGGCAGGAATACCGTGGCGGCGGAGTCGACCATCTGTGCGGCCCAGGCGCAGGCCACGCCCGCATTGCCGCCCGAGGCGATGGTGACCCCCACTCGCGGCAGGGTTCCTCGTTCCCGGTGCGCGAGTAGGAAATTGGCCGCACCGCGAGCCTTGAAGCTCCCCGCGTATTGCAGATGTTCCAGCGCCAGCCGGAGTTGGATGCCGTCGGTGGTTTCGGCCGGGGTGAGGATCACGGGGCGGATATGCCCGGAGATGCGGTCGCTGGCCGCCTTCACGTCGGCGTAAGTCGGATGCACTGCACTTCCTTCGCTGTTCGGTTCGGGGCTGTTACCGGTCGAGGCCGGAGGGGGTGCGCGACACGCGTCGGGGCCGATGCCGGGGATAATTACACTGTAACTTACGCTGTTCGCATGCCCAGGACCTCGAAGTCGCTCGAAGACGCGACCCCGGAGGCGATCGCGCGCGCCGGATTGGCGATCATCGAGAGCAGCGGTGCGGCCCAGCTCAGTTTCCGCGCCATCGCCACCTATCTGGGGGTGTCGCATACGACCGTGGTGCGCCGTGGTGGCGGCGATTTCCTCGGCCTGCTCGATCTGCTCGCCGATCATCTGGCAGCGGACCTGCCCGCTATCGCCCCGGGGTCGGGGGAGTGGGCGCGGGCCACCGAGGAGCGTTTCGTCGCCTGGTACACCCTGATCGCCGCCCATCCGGGTCTGGTGCTGTTGCGCGGATCCCGTCCGCTGCTCGGCCCCTGCCTGCTCGCCCGCCTGACGGAACCGCAAGTGGCCGACAATCTTTCACTGGGTCTCACCCTGCCCCGAGCGCTGCAAGCGTATCGAGAGATGTACCTGTTCACCCTCGGTTGCGCCGCGATGGTGGAGCACCGCGACACGAAAGCCGTTCAACTGCGCACCCGTTCGACCCTCGCGGCCCTGGACCCCGACGAATACCCCCTGCTGTCAGGGCATTTGAACGAGGTGGCCGAAGCCATAGTCGACGTCGAGCCGTTCCACGACGGCCTGCGCCGCCTCATCGCCTCCTGGGCCGCGAGCGTGAAATAGCCCACCGGGTCCGCCGCTGTCATCCGGAAAGCCGAATGGCACGATGGGGTCATGGCGCGACTCGACTACAAGTCCCTCAACGACACCATCCGCTACCTCATGTTCTCGGTGTTCCAGGTGGAACCCGGCGTGCTGGGTGAGGATCGGGCGGCCGCCATCAAGGAGGCCCGCGCCTTCTTCGATTCGCTGGAAGAGCGCGGTGTGGTGGTGCGCGGTATCTACGATGTGGCCGGTATGCGCGCCGACGCCGATTTCATGATCTGGTGGCACGCCGAGAAGATCGAGGAGTTGCAGGCCGCGTACGCCGATTTCCGCCGGGTCACCGAGCTGGGTTCGGTGAGCAATCCGGTGTGGAGCAATGCCGCACTGCATCGCCCCGCCGAGTTCAACAAGAGCCATATCCCCGCGTTCCTGGCGGGCGAGGATCCGGGCAACTACATCTGCGTCTACCCGTTCGTGCGCTCGTACGAGTGGTACCTGCTCCCCGATGAGGAGCGTCGCAAGATGCTGGCCGACCACGGTAAGGCCGCCCGCGAGTTCCCGGATGTGCGCGCGAACACCGTCGCCTCGTTCGCGCTGGGCGACTACGAGTGGATCCTGGCCTTCGAGGCTCCCGAACTGCATCGCATCGTGGATCTCATGCGTGAATTGCGCGCCACCGAGGCGAGGTTGCATGTGCGCGAGGAGATTCCGTTCTTCACCGGCCCGCGCGTCGAGGTCGAGCAGCTGATCGCCGCCCTCCCGTAAGCACCGTTTCATCGATAACCGTGAGCTAGCTCGCCGCCTGCCCAGAAAATTTGGGGCATGCATGGAACCGCATACGCCCCATAGGGTTCCTGCGACCAGCTCATTGCGTTGTCCGAGGGGTGCAAGCGCAGCGGGTTCGAGTTGACGCATTAGCGCCAGGGCCCTTCGGCGCGTCGGATCGCGACGCGCCGAAGGGCTTTTTCGATCTGATTGGCTGGGTCGGTCGGTGATCGAAAGATGGGGATTCACACAATGACTCAGCCCGTGTTCAGCATTCTGACCGTGGTCGACGGACCCGAGTCGCCGCTGATCGACTTGATCGAATCGATCCGGGAGCAGACCTTCCCGGAGTGGGAGTTGATCGTCGTCGACGAATCCGGCACGGCCCAGCCGGTGGTCGACAAGTACGGCGACGACCGAATCCGCTTGGCGCAGTCCGAGACTCCGGGTTTCGGCGCGGGCGTGAATCAGGCCGCGGGCTTGGCGACGGGCGAGATCTACACCGTGGTGCGCGCCAACCACAAGCTGATGCCGACGTTCTGTGAACGCACGCACGGCGTCCTTCAGGCGCATCCGGGGGTCGATGTCGTAGCCGTGGACGCGGTCGGCTTCACCGAAGCGGGCGAAACGACCCCGACCTCCTTCCGAAGCGAAGGCGGCGTCACCGCCGAGCCCGGCGTCGACCACCCCGTCACCCTCGCCGAATTCGTGGCCGGTTCGGTTCTCTACTATTCGGCCGCGATCCGCGCGGCCGCCTGGAACGCCGCCGGCGGCTACGCCACGGATGTGCCGACCGTCGAAGGTCTTCTGCTTTTCGCGCGAATGCTGGCCCAGGGCAACGATATTCGGGTACTCCCCGAACCCTTGGCGGGCTACCGCGTACCCGAGGACCCCGCCGTATTCCAGGTCTACCAGGACAGCGTCCAACTGGCGTTCACCCGCATCGCCGAGCTGACCGACGACCCCGCCGTACGCTCGACAGCCCTGCACAAGCTCAGCGAGATCCGTTTCCACCAGGCCATGGGCCGTGCCCGCCAAGCCCTTTCCATCTCCGATGCGAAAGCCGCCCGCGCACAGGTCCGCCTCGCCTTGCGCGAACGCTTCTCCGTGAAACCCGCGATCATCTACACCGCCCTCACCATCGCCCCGAGCGGCCTGAAGCTGGCGCAATCCGCCAAGAAACGCCTGCGCCCGAACTGAGGCGACCATTCACCCGGTAGTTCTCGGGCGCGAACTGTCAATTCGATGGCAGTAGATGTCCTTCTGCGCCCGAATTCCACGCCTTACCGTCATGCGACGGGAATTTCGACGACACCCGGGTGAATGTTGTTCGACCACAGGAGGATCGGGTGCGGCAGGTGCGTCGCTTGGTGAAGGCAACCATGATCGTTGCCACGGCATTGTCGCTGGTGGCCGCGGGTGGCGCGATGGCTTCGGCCGAGCCCGCGCCGCCGCCCGATCCGAATCCGGATAACTCCTATCTGATGACGCAGCTGTCCGACCTGGTCAGCGGTATTTTCGGCGGAACAGCCCGGGATTTGAAGACGCCCGGCATGGTCGATTATCTGGTTCGCGCGGGCATCACCGATATCACCGGAAACTGGCAGGGCGGCTTCGCGGATCTGGCGAATCCCGATACCTACAGCGGTCCCGATTCCCAGCACAAGATTCTGGTCGCGGCGCAGAAGGCATGGGATCTGATCGCGCATCTGGAGGCGTTCGGAATCAATTTCCCGCCGCATCCGGATTACCTGCCCGATTGGAATCATGACGGTAATTTCGGTCTGGCGGACAATCCGTCATCGCCCACCTCCGATGTGGCGCTCGATGACGTCTACGACAATCCCGCGTTCATGACCGCCAAGTTCCGCTACCCGTGCCTGAATTCCGACGGCAGCGTGTTCTACGAAACCCGTTCCGGGGCATGTGTTCCCGGCGATACCGCGGGCGCGGATTTCAAACTCGGTGACGTGCACAAGATTCAGATCATCGGTTCGCGCGGCATCCCGATGTCGGCAATGGTGTGGCTGCCCGAGGGCGCGGAGGGTTCCGGCCGGAAGTTCCCGGTCGCCTACGGTATGCCCGGTGCGGCCGAGACGATGAACCACATCGCCATGTACACCGAATCGTATGTGCGCGACGGTTTCATCGGCGTCTCGCTGGCCCAGGTCGGTCAGCCGGACAGCCCCGGCACCCTGCTGGACATGTTCCTGCCCCAGTTCACCGTCCCCGACTGTTTCGCTCCCTCGACCTGCTGGTCGGCGCAGGACGGCATTCGCTGGGTCGCGGGTCAGGACATCATTCCGGTCGTCGATCTCAATAACGAGGCCGCCAATATTCTGATGGTGCCCCGCCTGGTGCGCTCGAATCCCGCGTACGCGCCGGTCGGTGCCAATCAGGTGAACCCGTGGATCGACCTCATGGACGTTGACCACATCAATGTCTACGGCCAATCCATCGGCGCGGTAGGCGTTTCCAGCTACCTGGACTGGCAGCGCAAGGGTCACGGCTTCGACGGCCGCCCGCTGCCGCGCGTCTCCTCGGCCTCGCTGATGTCGGGCTTCCAGATGATGGGCTCCGATGTCCCCGTCCAGATGCAGACCGCCGATTTCGATATCCCCGGCCTGTCCACCTACGGCATCACCAACTTCTATCAGGCCCTGTTCAATCCGACCGACGGTCCCTTCGGCACCGCCGACCGCTACCGCGACATGCTGAACGCGAAAACCGATGTCGCACAGCAGTGGATCGATATCCAGAGCGGCAGCCACGGCGATTCCATCAACTGGCTCGGCGTCCCTCGCAATGTGAAATCCCCCGCCATGTCGGTGAAGTACTCCACCGCCTGGTTCAGCTGCTACGGCCGCGCCGATGCCGACGAGTCCGCCTGCCGGACCCTGATGCAATCCGATGACGCCATGTCCCGCGCCTTCGCCAGCGAATACGCCCCCCAGGGCGGCTCCGGCCCCAACTGGTGCCTGCGCGTCCCCGACCGCGCCTCGATCGGCCAGGCCATCCGCCCCGAATGGTTTGCCGACGCCCTGAACGGCCACCCCCGCTACAGCTGCACCCCGCAGAACTGACAACTCCCGAGACCGGCGGACACGATGTGTCCGCCGGTCTTTTCGTGCCGTGACTACCGCCGGAAACTGCCCGGGGGAGCACCGCGCCAGCGCGCGAACGCGTGGGTGAACGCCGCGGTCTCGGAGTAGCCGAGCCGATGCGCGATCTGCTCGATCGACAACTGCGTGGTGGTGAGCAGTTCCATGGCCAGCCCCTCGCGAACCTCGTCCACCAGCGCCCGATACGAGGTCTGCTCATCGATGAGGCGACGGCGCAGCGTGCGCTGCGACAACCCCAATTCCTCGGCCAGCCCCGCGATCGAGGGCATCGCACGGGGATCCGCGAGCAGCCGCGCCCGCACGACCGCCGATAACCCGCTGCGCCTGCGCCGACCGTCCAGAATGCTCTCGCACTGTCGCAGGCAGGCCCGCAGGGTTTCCTCGTCCGCCCCGGACAGCGGTTGGTCGAGGAGCGTGCGCGCGAATCGAATTCGGGTCACCGCCGCGTCCGGGGTGGCGCGCATCAGCCCGCCGCTGTATTCGGTCAGGCGCGCGCACCGCTGTGCGTCGAGACGCAGTGCCACGCTGAGGCTTTCGATCGGCAGCACGGAGCTGAAGGAGACGAACGCGACCTGCAATACCGAGGCCAGATCGCGTTCGACGAGGAACGGGCGGATATCCGCGGGTATCTCGCTGTCATCGATGGTCAGCACGGCCTGATCGTCCGCCTCGGCCAGATCGAACCGCACGAACGCCGAAGACAGTGCGAGATAGTCGATTCCGACCGTGATGGCCTCGCGCACCGTGCGGCTGGACAGCATGGCGTAGCCCAGCATGCCCATGCTGGTGAGGTTGTAGTGCAGCCCGGCCTCGACCCCGAGGCCGGGGTGATCGCCGAGCCGGACCAGCAGATTGCGGGCCACCGCCAATTCCTGATCGGCGCGGATCAGCTGATCGATATCGAGCACGGTGATGTCGAGTCCGGTGCCGCGCAGGCATTCCGCCGTGGTCGCCCCGTGCACCGCCGCCGTGGCGAGCAGGCCGCGCAGGGCGGCGGGGGAGCGGGGAAAGTCCCATGACGGCCGGGCCACTGGCCGAATGTATCAAAGGCTGGCCGTCGCGATCCTGGCTCCGGCCGGATCGCGGACCATAGCGTCTAGATATGACAATGGAGTCGAATCAGGGGCCGGGTGGCCGTGTCGTGGTCATCACCGGCGCGGGGAGCGGGATCGGCGCACAGACCGCGCGTCTGCTGGTCGCCCGCGGCATCCGGGTGGGATTGCTCGATCGGGACGAAAAAGCCGTGCGGGCAATGGAATCCGAGCTGGGAATACTGTCGGCGGCCTTCGTCGCCGATGTCACCGATACCGCATCGCTGACGGTCGCGATGGCCGCGGTGGCGGATCACTTCGGCGGTATCGACGCGGTCGTCGCCAACGCGGGCATCTCGGGGCCGGGGGCCACGGTCGAGTCGATCGATCCGGCGGAGTTCGAACGGGTCATCGACATCAATCTGCTGGGCGTGTGGCGAACCGTCCGCGCCGCACTGCCTTTCGTGCGCGAGCGCCGAGGCTATGTGCTGGCCATCGCCTCCATCGCCGCGGTCATTCCCTGTCCGACGATGCCCGCGTACGCGGCGAGCAAGGCCGGGGTCGAACAGTTCACCCGGGCACTGCGCATGGAACTCGCGGATGCCGGGATCGCCGTCGGCACCGCGTATTTCGGCGCGATCGACACCCCGATGGTGGCGCGCATGCGAAATGAGCCGGGGCTCAACCAATTACTCGAACGTCTCGGTTTCGCGGGTCGCCCGGTACCGGTCGGCCACGCGGCCGCGGCGATCGTGCGGGGTATCGAGGGCCGCCATCGCACCGTCTCCGCGCCCTCGTACGTGCCCGCGCTCCTGGCCCTGCGCAGCGTGCTTGCCTTGGCCGACCCGCTGCTGGCCCGGCTGCCCGCGATCCGTGAACTGGTGCGCGAGGCGTCGATCGCGAACGGGGCATCACGATGACGCGGCAGCCGCGCGTGGTCATAATCGGCGCGGGCATGTCCGGCATCTGCATGGCGATCACGCTGCTGCGCAATGGATTCGATGACCTCACCATCTACGAGAAGGCCGAGCGCGGCGGCGGCACCTGGCGGGATAACACCTATCCCGGACTCTCCTGCGATGTGCCGTCGCGGTTCTATCAGTTCACCTTCGCGCCGAATCCCGGCTGGAGTCACTTCTTCTCTCCGGGTCCGGAGATCGACGCCTACTTCGACCGTGTCGCAAGCGAATACGGCCTGCCCGCCCGCACCCGATTCGGCACCGAGGTGACCGCGGCGGAATTCCAGGACGGCCGCTGGTCACTCACCACCGCGAACGGCGACAGCGACAGCGCCGATTTCGTCATCACCGCAACGGGTCTGCTGCACCATCCGCGCCTCCCGCACATCACCGGTATGGAGACGTTCGCGGGAGCGAGCTTCCACAGCGCACGCTGGGATCACTCGGTCCCGTTGTCCGGCAAGCGCATCGGCGTGATCGGCACCGGCTCGACGGGTGTGCAGATCGTGAGCGCCCTCGCGGGCGACGCCGCGCACGTCGATATGTTCCAGCGCACGCCGCACTGGGTGCTGCCCATCCCGAACTTCCGGTACTCGCGCGCCGGATCGGCGCTGTACCGCGGGCTGCCCGTCCTGAACAAGGTCTCCTACCGACTGCTGCGCGGGGTGTTCGAATGGTTCGCGGTGGCCCTGATCGAACCGGGTCAGCGCCGCGATTTCATCGAAACCCTGTGCCGGATAAGCCTGTTGCGCATCCGGGACAGCGAATTGCGCGCCGCGCTCACCCCCGATTTCGACCCGATGTGCAAGCGCCTGATCATCTCCTCCGGCTTCTTCACCGCCGTGAACCGCGACGACGTGCGGGTCGTCACCGCCGCCATCGATCACATCGAGCCGCGCGGCGTGGTGACCATCGACGGTGACCTGCACGAACTCGACGTCCTGGTCTACGCGACGGGATTCGACGCACACGCCTTCATGCGGCCGATGAAGCTGACCGGCCGCGATGGCATGACCATCGACCGGGCCTGGGCCGAAACCCCGCGCGGTTTCCAGACGGTCACCATCCCGGGTTTCCCGAACCTGTTCACCCTCATCGGACCGCACAGCCCCGTCGGCAACTACGCCCTGACAGCCATCGCCGAATCCCAGGCCGACCACATTCTGGGCTGGATTCGGCGTTGGAGCACACGCGAATTCGACTCCGTCGAGCCGAAACAGCAGGCCACGGACGACTTCAACGCGGCCATCCGCGAGGCGATGCCGGGCACCGTATGGGCATCGGGTTGCGACAGTTGGTATCTGGGCCCGGACGGCACCCCCGAACTCTGGCCCTGGACCCCGGACCGGCACCGAAACATGATGCGGCACCCCGATACAGCCGACTACACCCTGCGGTCCGGCGACCGCGGGTGAGTGATCACATCCGGCAGATCAGTCGGCAGACCCGTCGGCGGGCTCGAGGCGCAGCGAGATCGAGTTGATGCAGTACCGCTTGTCGGTCGGCGTCGAGTAGCCCTCGCCCTCGAACACGTGCCCCAGGTGGCTGTGGCAGTTGGCGCAGAGCACCTCCACGCGCGGCATGCCCAGCGAGTTGTCGGCCTTCAGGATCACCGCATCGGATTTCGCCGGATCGAAGAAGGACGGCCAGCCGCAGTGCGAGTGGAATTTCTCACCGCTGCGGAACAATTCGGCCCCGCAGGCGCGGCAGGCATAGACGCCTTCGGTTTCGGTATCGGTGTATTCACCGGTGAAGGCGCGTTCGGTGCCCGCTTCGCGCAGCACCTGGTATTCCTCCGGGCTCAGCTTGGCGCGCCATTCCTGCGGGGTGAGCTGGATGCGGGGAGCCGGTAGCGAGGTGTCGGCGTCGGAACTCATGGGGTCCACGCTAATACCTAGCCGGGCGCGGGGGCCGAATCAGGTGGTGACGGGCTCCGGCAGCGGGGTGCGGGAACGGCCGTTGGTGGCAGGCTCGGCTTCGAGCTCGGGATGCATCCAGGCCGGGTCGAGGGTCTTGCCTTCGCGCAGGCGGCCTTCGCGCTTGGCGGCCAGGTAGCGATCGCCGATCACGCAGAACGCCACGATGAGCAGCAGACCCCAGCCGAAGGTGACGCGCAGGTAGTCCAGCGAGCGGCCGATGCTCTGCCAGCGGTCCGAGAGCCACTTGTCGTAGGACATGAAGCCGAAGATCGCGACCCAGGCCGGCCAGTTGCGCAGCAGCGAATTGCGTTGCACCACGGTCATGAGCATGGGGAACAGGAACATCGAGTAGTACATCTGGCCGAGCGAGCCGAGCAGCAGCACACCGGCGATGAGCAGGCCGGAGGTGGTGCAGATGAAGAAGACCTCATCCTCGCGGTAGTACCGGTACAGCAGCCACAGCGTGATCAGCACGAGCACGCCGAGGGTGATGCGAATGAGCCAGGTGAGCCAGCCCGCGACCCCGTAGTACCCGGCATTGCCGACGATGGCGCTGTTGAAGTAATCCCGCGATTCGACCAGGTACGGCAGCGTATGCGACCAGAACTGCTTGTAGTCCACGATCAGCGGCCACGCCAGCAGGTTCAGCACCACCGGTACGCCCAGCGAGGTGATGAACACCTTCCACTGTCCGCGCATGAGCGGAATCAGCAGCAGCGGTGCGAACAATGGCCCCTTCACCGCGATCGTCAACCCCAATGCCACACCGGCCCACAGGTCTTTGCGCTGCAGGATCAGGTGGATGAACACCACCATGGCCAGCAGCAGACAGCCGTTGATATTGGTGAAGACCAGCGTATTGGTCACCGTCTCGGAGGCGAACATGGCCAGCAGCAGTGCGGGCGCGGCCACCGAGGAGATGCTGTAGTTGAACAGCCGCAGCAGCAGATATCCGGCCAGGATGATGGCCGCCGCGTTCACCAGGATGAACAGCCAGCGCGACTTCTCCGGATCGACGATCGCGAGCGGAGAGATCAGCAGCGTCCCACTGGGCGGATACAGATAGTGCGGATCGGTCGAGTCGAAATTGGCGTTGTAGATCGCCTTGTGGTTCAGGAACGCCAGCGACGCGTTGTACACGGGCCGGAAGTCATCGGTGATGTACCCGTTGACGGCCTTGATGAACACCCGGTTCAGCACTGTGAGCACCGCGAAGGGCCACAGAGCGAAGTTCAGCACCTCGGCGGTGGTGCGAGCGGTGCGGGGCTCGAGCTGGCGAAGGAACACTCGGGCACGGTACACCGAACAGCCCCCTCCCGCGTGTGCCGACCCGCCTGTGTCGTGCCGTGGCGCTCGAGCGGACCCGCCGGTCGGAGGGCGATCCGGGGTGCGGGTGCGCTCCGATTCGGGTGTCAGGCGGGCTGCCGATGTGCGCTATGCCGGGCAGGCGGTCCCGTCCTGGGGCAGTTTGGCGTCTTTGAGGTAGTCCGTCACGGTTTGCTGGGCGCAGCCCGAATGCGCGAACGTGGGGTGCCCCCAGCCCTGCCAGACCACGGTCGCGGTGCGCGCTCCGGCCGCGCCGAGCGCACCGGTGACCGACGGTCGGCTGTCGACGCCGGCGACCGGATCGGCTTCACCGCCGAGTACCAGCACCGGCTTGTCGAACTTGTCCGGCAGTGCGGTGACCGCGGGTGCGGGCCACGCGGTGCAGGCCATCAGATCGATGGCCGCGACCTTGCCGAACACCTGGTACTTCGCACCCCATTGGGTGGCAAGGTCTTTGGCGCGCGCCGGGGTGGCGGGTTCGTGATTGTCGCTGCACCGGTTCACGTATTCGCCGTCGTTGGCGATGGCGGTGGTCTGCCGCTGCACCAGCGGTGTGATCGGCCCGCGGTCGCCGCGCCCCAGCGCCGAGAGCGCGTCCGCGAATTCGGTGACCTCCGAATTGCCTTGATTGCGTGGATCACCGAGGAATCCGTTGAGCGTGGTGACGAGCGCGGCCGCGGACAGATCACCGAATTCGCCATTGCCCGCCCGGTTCACCAGCGTGGTGATGGCTGCCCGCGGATCACCGCCGAGCGAACATTTCAGCGCCGCGCATTTGCCCGCGAACGCGGTGAGCGCCGCCTCGGCCCCGCGCACCCGCTGTTCGGCCCGCCCGATGGCGTCCAGTCCGACCGCCTGCGGCGAATCGAGCACCAGCCGTGCGATGTGGTCCCCGTACTTGCGGGCGTAGCTCATGGCGACCGTCGCACCGCTGCCCGTGCCCATCACCGCGATGTGCTCGACCTGCCACTGCTTGCGCAGCTGCTCGATATCGTCCGCGGCGTGCGCGGCGTCGAACGTCCCCTGCGCGGGTGAGAGGAAGTCCAGGCACGCGATGGTGGCGTCCTGACTGGCCTTGGCGACCGCGTCCACGGGATCGGCTGTGCCGTGCGTGAATTGGGCCTGATCGGCGATGGTGCGCCGAATATCGTTGGTGAGACAGCTGACCGGCTGCGAACTGCCGATCCCGCGCCGGTCGATGGCCACAATGGGCCGTGCCGCGAGCAGTGATCCGGACGGCCCGGCCGCCAGCGAGGCGAGCGTGGCGGTGGAGGACCGATCCGATCCGGAGGTCAGCACCAGCGGCGCGACATCCTTGGGCGTGCGGTCGTACCGCGCCCGCATGGCCGCGTTGCGGAAGTTGCCGCCCACGGCTCCGGCGATATCGACCTGCGTCGAGTACTCCGCGCATTCGAGGATGAGCCCGGTGGGCGGTGCGCCCAGCGACAACAGGGTGAACGTGGGCACCGTGCAGTCGTGCCACGCCAGATCGGTTTTGGGGACCTCCGGTGGCGGCGGCGCGTTATCGGTGGGCGCGGTCGTGGGTTCGCTGATCCCCTGATGCGGTCGTTCCACGGCAACGGCGGGCCGATCCGAGGGCCCGGCGGCACAGCCGGTGGTCACCAGGATCGAAAGTGTCGACGCCAGCAGAGCGGCCCGAGTCCAGCGCATGCGGTACAGCCTGCCAGGTCTCGCGGCCGGTTTCAGCTACAGGGTGTGCGTGCGCGTCCAGCGGGTCAGGATCGTGCCGTCCTCGTCGAAGATGAGATGGCGGCATGTCATGGGTGTGGGCATGGCATTGGGGGACATCGAGATTCGCCGTTCCGTCCCCGCGACCAGCATGGGAGACAGTGTCAGGCACAGTTCGTCGACGGCCTGGGCGACGATGAGATCACCGAACAGCGCGGGTCCGCCCTCGCAGAGCACGCGTCGCATATGGAGTCTTTCGAGCGCGTCGCGGAGTCCGGTCGCGGTGACGGTGGTGTCCCCGGCCTCGATCACCTCACCGCCCGCGTCGCGCAGCGCCCGTTTGCGGTCCTCGGGTGCGGCGGCGGTCGTCAGGATGATCGGCCGCGCGCCCGTATCGGTGAAGAGCCGCCCGGCCGGGTCCAGCGTGGCCGTGGCGGTGACGACCGCGATGCGCGGCGGCGCGCCGTTCGGATCGCCGCCGAAGCCGTGATGGTGCAGTCGCGTCCGCAATCGCGAATCCGTATGCGCGGCCCCGTAATTCTCGGCCCGCGCGGTGCCCGCCCCGACCACCACCACATCGGCGAGATCGCGCAGGATCCGGAACACCTTCTTGTCGGCGGGCGTGCCGAGCCCGCCGGAGCGCCCGTCCACGCTGACCGCGCCGTCCAGACTGCTCACGAAATTCACTCGTATCCAGGGTTCCGCAGGTCCGGCGGGGTACGCGTACAGCGCCAGCAGATCGTCGAAGGCGAGTTCTGTGAGCTGGATCGCATTGGGCATACGCTGCATGAGAACCGATTCCACCACGTAACTACGCTATGGCGGTGCAACAACGCCTTGTCGATCGCCATCCGGAGGTTCCGGCAGACCAGCTCGTGGCGCAGATGGTTCCCCCGCCGACCTTCGACGAGGTGAGCTTCGCCAGCTACATCCCGGATCCGAAGGAGCCGTCGCAGGCTGCCGCGGTGCTGAAGGCCGAGCTATTCGCCGATCAGGTCACCAAGCTGCACAAGGCCAATGCGAAGAAGCCGCTGTTCGGTAAGAAGAAGCCGGTGTCCGGCATCGGCCTGTACCTGGACGGTGGCTTCGGCGTCGGCAAGACCCACCTGCTGGCCTCGATCTTCCACAGCGTGCCCGGCCCGAAATCGTTCGGCACCTTCGGTGAGGTGACCAATCTCGTCGGCGCGCTCGGCTTCAACAACACCGTCGAACGGCTCGCCGCGAACAGCGTGCTGTGCATCGACGAATTCGAGCTCGACGATCCGGGCGACACCATGCTGGTGTCCCGGCTGCTGGCCGAGCTGACCGCGCGCGGGGTGTCCATCGTGGCCACCTCGAATACGCTGCCGGGTCAGCTGGGCGAGGGCCGTTTCGCCGCCCAGGACTTCCTGCGCGAGATCAAGAAGCTGGGTTCGCTGTTCGAGCCCATTCGCGTCGACGGTCCGGACTACCGGCACCGTGATCTGCCGCCCGCCCCGGAGCCGACCGCTCCCGAGCTGCTGGCCGAAAAGGCTTCCCACACACCGGGATCCACGCTGGACGAGTTCGACGCGCTGCTGAAGCATCTCAGTACGCTGCATCCCTCGAAGTACAACGCGCTCATCTCCGGTGTGTCCGCGGTGTACATCTCCGGCGTGCACACGGTCACCGATCAGGCGGTCGCGCTGCGCATCGTGGTGCTGGCCGACCGGCTCTACGACGCGGGCACCCCGGTCACCGTGTCCGGGGCCAAGCTGGATCAGATTTTCTCGCAGGAAATGCTCGATGGCGGCTACCGCAAGAAGTATCTGCGCGCCATCTCGCGCCTGCTGGCGCTGTCGCGATTCGAGGCTCCCGCGACCGCCTCCTAGATTGCCGCCTGGCTGTTCAGGTTTCGCCGGGCACTCGAGAAAGGGAAGTTCTGCAATGATTCGACCCCGCGTGCTCGGCGCTTCGCTGGTGCTGGCCTCCGCGCTGTCCTTCGGCTCGCTCCCGGCGGTGGCCTTCGCCGATCAGCCCGCCCCGGCGGCCGTGCAGCCGCCCGCCACCACCGGCAATGTGGTGCTCGATACCGCCGCCCGATCGCTGAATCTGCAGGGCGTGGTGAACGCCCGGGACGCGGGCGGCTACAAGACCGTCGACGGCCACACCGTGCGCACCGGCCTGGTGTACCGCACCGGTGAGCTGACCAAGGCCACCGATTCCGATCTGGCCGATCTGGCCGCGCGGAATGTGAAGTCCGTGCACGATCTGCGCACCTCGATGGAACAGCAGCTCATGGGCGTGGACAAGGTGCCCGCCGGGGCGACCGAGTACCACAACGACATCATCGGCCAGGCCCCGCCGCAGGTCATGATGTCCACCCTGATGGCGGGCACGGATCTGTACCGCGCCTTCATCACCGCCCCGGGTGCGAACGAGGGCTTCGCGGATGTGCTCCGCGATATCGCGAACAACCCGGGTGCCGTGCTCTTCCACTGCACCGCGGGCAAGGATCGCACCGGCTGGACTTCGGCTGTGCTGCTGACGATTCTGGGCGTCGACCGTGACACCGTCACCTACGACTACCTGCTGTCGAACTACTACCGCGGTGCTTCGGACACCGACGCGCTCAACGGCGTCAATGCCGCCGCCCTGAATTCGGCCTTCGATCAGGCGAATCAGACCTACGGCAGCTTCGACAACTATGTCCGCGACGGTCTGAAGCTCACCGACGCGGACATCGCCGCTCTGAAGGCGAAACTGCTCGCCTGAGGCAGGTCAGCTCGCTTCGGCGACCTGAGTTCGCTTGCCGCGCAGGCTGTATCGTTCCCGAGCCTGCGCGGGCGTGATCGTCTCCAACGTGGTCGGCAGCTCCTTGGACAGGTGCTGCTTGAGGATCTGCCCGGCCATCGGCGCGATGAACGGCGCGGCCTTGATCAACCCGAACGATCCGAACAGCGTGAAGGCCCACACCACCAGCTTGGCCGGAATCTTCACCAGCGGGTCGACGATGCGAGGCACGTTGTAGCGCCCCAGCTTTCGCATCCACATCGGGGTGAGCGCCGCGGTGGTGAGTGAGAGCACGATGCTGCCGAGCGCGTAGGTGATGCCCGCGCCATTGCGCGGTGAGGTGCGCAGCAGGTGATGCATACCCTCTTCGGCGCGCACCGAGGTGCACAGCCGCGGCTTGACCCGCTCGAAGTACGCGCGCACCTCATCGCGGTTGCGCGGTACGTCCTCGGGCTTGCAGGTCTGGAGTTCGGCCGCGATGGCGCACTCTTCCCAGAACCGCAGCTCTTCCTCCGGGCTGAGTTTGCCGGGCCCGTAGACCTCGTAGGCCTTGAGCACCGAATGCCAGCCGGTGATGTGAATCCACAGCTGTGTCTCGGGGCTGTTCGCCGCGTACCGCTGCCCGGTGATGGGTTCGATGCCGGTCATCGGCGCGTGCACCTGCATGAGGTGCTCCGAGGCCTGAATCGCCGTGCGCCCGTCCGCGATCGCCGCGAGCAGGAAGTACGAGAAGGTGTGGTCGAGGCGCTGTCGCGGATTGCTGTAGATGCCCTGCGAATCGGCGACGGCCGCGGTCAGGAACGGGTCGAAGTGTTCGAGGACGACCGCGCGCTGGAAGCCGATCACCGCGGTCGGCGCGGTCCAGATCTTCCAGCTGGGGGAGTCGGGTCCGAAGAACCCGTAGTCGTCCCGGCGAAGGGTGGTCGGATCGAAGCCCATCGGTTGTCTCCTTGGTGCGCTGCCCGCCTCGACGGTGAATACAACGCAACCGTAGCAATTGTTCCCATCGAATACAACGGTCGCGTAAGATTCGGCGGGGGAGGGTTCCCCCTACCCTCCGGACGGCTGACATGATGAAGCCGATGAGGTGGAGAAGGCAGTGACGACAACACGCGCGGCGGCCGAACGGCCCAAACGCCGCTATGCCCCGCGCTTGCCGCCCGAGCAGCGGCGCGCCCAGTTGCTCGACGCCGCCTTCGAGGTGCTGAGCCGGGTCGAGTTGCACGAACTCAGCATGGAGGCGGTCGCCCTCGAGGCGGGCGTGGGAAAACCGGTGCTGTACACCGTGTTCAAGACCCGTGCCGAATTGGTCGAGGCGCTGCTGGAACGTGAACGTGAACGCGCCCTGGATCAGGTGGTGACCACCCTGCCCACCGATCTGCTGGGCGGTGATCCGGTGGATATCGCGTCCAAGACGGTCGAGGCGTTCGTCGGCGTGGTGCTCGCGCATCCCACCCGCTGGCGGTTGATCCTGGCCAGTCCGGGCACCGCGCCCGAGGAGTACCGTGCCGCGCTGCGCAGTTCGCGCACCGGCATCTTCGATCAGGCCGAGGCGCTGGTGCGCATGGGTGCGGCGCTGGATTCGCGCTGGGCCGCAATCGATTCCGGACTGCTCACCAATTCGCTGCTGACGGTCGCGGAGATGCTCGGCGGTATGGCGGTGCGCGATCCCGGTGAGTACCCGCGCGAGCGGATCGAGGGTTTCGTGCGCTCGATCGTCTTCCTGCTCAGCGGCGGCGCGCCCGATTCTCGAGAAAACTCTTGACGGCTTCGGCGCGGCTCCGCTAACTTCCTAAGCCTCATGCATTTCTTCTTCGTCGTGTAATCGCCTCGCCGCGTTGAGCATTGCTCCGCCGCGAATCATCACCCGCACAAAACACCCCTGTAGGCGTGTGTTTTTCGTGCGCGTTCCGAGCGATCCGGCCTATGCCGAGAACAGGGGATAGCCATGCGTACCGCGCAACTCACCCTCTCCGAAATCACCAAACGATACGACGACCGCATCGTGCTCGACCGTGTCAGCCTGTCCATCCGTCCCGGCGACAAGGTGGGCGTGGTCGGCGACAACGGCTCCGGGAAGTCCACGCTGTTGCGGCTGATGGCCGGTCGCGAACAGCCCGACAACGGTGCGGTGATCGTGCAATCACCCGGTGGCACAGGCTATTTGGCGCAGACCCTGGACCTGGGTCCGACCGCCACCGTCGCCGATGCCATCGACCTGGCGCTCACCGATCTCCGGGAACTCGAAGCCCGGATGCGGCAGGCCGAACAGGCGCTCATCGCGCCCGGTGCCCTGGGCAGGCGGCTGGCCGTCTACGACGACCTGGTACTCCGCTTCGAGGCGCGTGGCGGATATGCGGCCGAGCAGCGGGTGGAAGCCGCACTGCACGGCCTCGGCCTCCCCGGTCTCGATCGAAATCGCCTGCTGGACACGCTGTCCGGTGGTGAACGACGTCGCCTCGCCCTGGCGGGCACGCTCGCCTCGTCCCCGGAACTGCTGCTGCTCGACGAGCCCACCAACGACCTCGACGATGCGGCGGTGGAATGGCTGGAACGGCAACTCCGCGCCCATCGCGGCACGGTGGTGGCGGTGACCCACGACCGCGTCTTCCTCGACCGCATCACATCCACGGTGCTCGAGGTCGAGGCGGGCCGGGTCTCCCGGCACGGCAACGGTTACGCGGGCTACCTGACCGCCAAGGCCGCCGCCCGCCAGCGCCGGCAGCAGGAGTACGACGCCTGGCAGGCAGAACTCACCCGGGGAACCCGCCTCGCGGAGTCGAATGTGGCTCGCCTGGATGCGATCCCGCGCAAGCTCCCGCTCGCGGTCTTCGCCGCGGGACCGTTCCGCACCCGCAGCCGCGGTCACGGAGCCCAGTCCCGCATTCGCAACGCCAAGGAACGCGTGGCCAGGCTGACCGCGAATCCTGTTGCGGCCCCGACCGATCCGCTGCGCTTCCGGATGCGAATGGATATCGTCGACGCCCCGGTCGATCAGCCGGTCGCGGAGCTGACGAATGTCGTGGTCGACGGCCGGCTTCGGCTCGACGCGCTGAGTATCGCTGCGGGAGAGCGGTTATTGGTGACCGGTCCGAACGGAGCCGGTAAGACCACATTGCTCCAGGTCCTGGCGGGGGAACTCGCATCGGATGGTGGCGAGGTGACCGTGCGCGGTCGCGTCGGACACCTGAGACAGGAGGAATCGCCGTGGGCGGCAACCGAAACCGTGCTCGAAGCCTTCGCCTCGGGCCGGATCGGTTACCCGGACGAGCACGCCGATGAACTGCTCTCGCTCGGTCTGTTCCGTCCGGCGGACCTGCGTCTGCGAGTCGGAGAGCTGTCCTACGGTCAGCGTCGCCGCATCGAATTGGCAAGGCTGGTAACCGATCCCGCCGACCTGCTGCTGCTCGATGAGCCGACGAACCATCTGTCCCCGGCCCTGGTCGAGGACCTGGAACAGGCCCTGGACGGTTTCCCGGGTGCGGTCGTGCTGGTCACGCACGACCGGCGGATGCGCTCCCGGTTCCGTGGTTCTCGACTGGAAATGGCCGCGCGGCATCCGGCGCTCGTGGCCGGGTGATCGGGCCCGGCAGTCGTGGCCGGGTGATCGTCTGCCGTGCCGCGCTTCAGAACTCGTACTGCATGACGTAATCGCTGTGCAGCTGCGATCCGACCAGAAAGGTTTTGGTGCCCGCGATGCGGAAGCCGTGTTTGCTGTAGAACCGCTGCGCCCGCATGTTCTCCTGATTCACGCCCAGCCAGACGGCCGCGCTGCCCTCGTGCCGCGCGGCCTCGAGGGCCTGGGACATCAGGCCCCCGGACACCCCGTTGCCGTGGTGCCCGGGCAGGACGTACATCTTCGAGAGTTCGGTCACCGGCCGCAGATTGATCACCGCTGCCACATCCGGGTTGGCGGGTTCGGCGGTGTGCAGCAGGCTGTATCCGATGATCTGCCCGTTGTCGACGGCCTTGAGCACGGTGCGCGCCGGATCGGTGAGGTATTCGCCGAACCGTTCCGGCGACAGCACCTCGGCGATGAAGGCGGCGATATCGGCCGGAGTGGACCCCGGCGGACAGGCCAGTGGGAACGTCGCGGCGGCGACTTCACTCAGTGCGGCCGCGTCCCCCGAATCGGCCCGATCGATGGTGACTGGGGAGTTGCTCACTTGTCCAGTGAAGCATGCCCCGCATCGGCTCGCGCATCGGCTCCCGCAGCCGGACCTGCGCCTCCGGTACCGCCGGTCCGGGTGTGGAACACCTGCGCGAATCCGATCAGCACGAATGCGAACAGCAGCGGCACCACGAACCCGGCGCGCAGGTTCGCCGCCGCCGAAATGGCCCCGACCACCACGCCACCCACCAGGGTGCCCGCGTAGTTGAACAGGTTGAGCCGCGCGATCAAGGCATCGAGTCCGCGCCCGCTGGTGAGCTGTCCGGCCTCGGAGAAGCACAGCGGCGCGATGAGCGGCAATCCGATTCCGGCAATGAGGAATCCGATGATGGCGACTGCCGGATGCGGCGCGCTGACCACCACGATCAGACCGACCGCACCGACACTCGAAGCGGCCCGCACCACCATGCGCGGCCCGAAGCGCCGCACCAGCACATCGCCGGTGAGACGTCCGATCAGTGACGCCCCCTGATAGGCGGCCAGCGCCAGCGCTGCCGTAGCCGAGGAGGACAGCAGCACATCGGTGAGGAACAGGGCCGACCAGTTACCGACCGCGAAGTCGATGGCGAACGCCAGCGCCAGCACCACCCCGAAGATCAGGAAGATCCGGGTAGGCACCGTCCCTACCGGCTCCGGTTCGGCGGGTCCGGCCTCGGCCTGGCTGGTGCCGAGCAGTCGCGGTCCGGCGAGCAGCGCGCCCGCGAGCACGATCGCCGACGCGGTCAGAATGCTCGCCCACAGCGGCACCCCCAGCGCCTCGAACGCGGATACGAACAGCGCCCCGATGATCGATCCGCCACTCCAGGCCGCGTAGAACGAGGACAGGACGAATCGGCCATAGCCGTGCTGAATGAATACCGCCTGCATATTCGTGCCCGCGTCCACGATGCCGACCGCGATGCCGTAGACCGCGAGCGCCCCGAGCAGCACGAACTTGTTCGGCGAGAACGCGACTCCGATTCCGGCGACCGCGATGAGCAGCAGCCCGATCCGCAGCGCGGTCCGGCTGGACCGGTGCAGTGCGATCTTCTCCGCGGTGATGCTGCCCGCGCCCGCGAGGACGGAGATCATCGCCACAGCGGCGACTATCAAGGTATCGGTCAGCCCGAACTTATCGCGCTGCTGGGGAAGTTCGGTCAGAATGACCGCGAGGAAGAATCCCTGTAGCGCGAACGCCACCGAATTCGCGGCGCGCGCCGCGCGTAGCAGCGGGTTCGTGGTCTCGAGCATCCCGAAAGAGTAGCGGCGGCAATCGAGTCCGGCATCCCGGGCGCCGATAACAATCCGCGCGGCACTTCATCACGCCGTGCTCGCGGTTGGATAACGAATCTTGCCGCTTTCTCACCTGGGGGGCTGTTCGCTGCTGCACTCTGGAGGGTACGGCGTGGGCCGGTGGTTTCCGGGTACTACTGGAGCGGCTCATGGAAGAAGTGGCTGGGGCGGTGATCGTGTGAGCACGAGGCGTGTTGAAGTTCCGCGCGGGCAATCGGTGGCCCTCGTCGATGCGGAACCGAATCAGACATCGGCGGTGGCGGATTCGCGTGGGCACGCACCGGGGGAGCGTTGCCGGGAACCGGGTTGTCCGGACTGCCGCTGGGATACCCAGCGGTTCAAATTCTGGCTACGCGCGCGCCTGCTGTCGGCGGGCGCGGATGAGGCGCAGGTCGACGTGGCGATCGGCGGTCTGACGCCGGATCTGCTGTGGCGCATAGGAGATCGCGTCTGCGCCATCGAAGTGCACAGTGCCGCACCGGAGTTGGCGCGTGCGCGGCAGCAGACCGCGGCGCTGAAGTCCGGCGGCTGCACCGAAGTGTTGTGGATCACCCCGCCGGGATTCTGGACCGCGCAACTGCCCGCGCTCGGCATCGACGATTTCGCGCCCGCGGCCTGCGACTACAAGGTGCTGGGCGGTATGCTCTCCGGCGGCCCCGGTGGTGTGGTTTCGCCCAGTCAATCCGCCTGTGAGCTGCGGGAATTCATCACGGGATGGGTTGCGGAGGAGCTCGCCTACGGCTTCCGCGACGAGCATATGGGAGGCTGGGCCACGGTGACCGATTGGGAACGTCACACTCGGACACAGGCCGCCGTCATCGCACGGCAGCGCCAGGAACTCCAGAATCAGCGCACCGCGCTCGCCCTGGCCCGCAAGGCCACCCGCGATAAGACCAAACAGCTGATCCGCCTGACCCAGCGCCTGGAGCGCACCGAGGCGAGTTCACAGCAGCAGGCCGACGATCTCGCCCAGGCCCGCCGCCGCATCGCCGATCACAGCCGCGTGGACGCCACCCTGCGCATCACCGTGGCCGGTCAGAAGTCCGCGATCATGCACTGGCAGCTCATCTCCTGGTTCGCCCTGCTGATCATCGTGACTTTCATCGCCGCCGGCATGCTGATGATCTGACGCTCTACGTACACAGAATGGGTTGGTCCGCACCGGATTTCGGCTGCGGACCAACCCATTCTTCGCTGCGACGCCGCGCTACTTCTTCTCGATGTTCTCGAAGTCGAACAGTCCGGCCCAGGTGACCTTCGCCTGCACCCGATCCGACCGCGCCGAGGCCGCGTTGTACTCGAGCACCGGAACGTCCGCCATATCGGCCAGCAGCAGGGTCTGCGCCTGTGCCAGCAGCGCGTACCCCTGATCCGGGGTCGGCGCGGCCAGCGCCGCGTTCAGCAGCCGGTCGAATTCCGGGTTGGCGTAATCGATGTCATTGGTCTCGGACCCCGTGAGGTACTGCGAGGTCAGGAATTCGAACATGGACGGGTAGTCGCCCTGCCAGGCGTATCGGAAGGCCTTGTTCAGACTGCGATGGGTGATCTCATCGCGCAGATTCTTGAACGTCGGATACGGCGCGGGCCCGGCGGCGATGCCCAGGGTGTTCTTGACGCTGTTCGCGATCGCCTCGATGACGGCCTGGTGATCGCCGTCGGAGTTGTACGCGATCTGCAGATCCCCGGACCACGGCGAGATGGCATCGGCCTGCGCCCACAGCTTCTTGGCCTCATCGGGGTTGTAGCTCAGCCACTGCACCCCGGGCAGGTCGCCCCGGAAGCCCGGCAAGGTGGAGGCGGTGAAATCGCGGGCGGGCAGGCGTGCACCGTAGAAGATGTTGGCGCAGATCTGTTCCCGGTTGATCGCCATCGAGATGGCCTTGCGCCGCAGCACACCCTCGGCCCCGCCGAAGTGCGGCAGATCCTTGGGGAATCCGACATGCAGATTCTGTGCCGTGGGGTGATCGATGGCGCGATCGCCGAGATCCTTCTTGTAGGTGGCGAGCGCACTGGCGGGCACGGTGTCGAGCACATCGAGATTACCGGCGAGCAGATCCGCGTAGGCGGTGTCGAAGCTCTGGTACATCATGAACCGCAGGCCCTTGTTCTTGGCGGGCCGTCCGCCGTGATAGCCCGGATTCGCCTGCACCACGATCTTGACGTTGTGATCCCAGCTGCTGAACTGGTACGGCCCGTTCCCGATCGGATGCTCCCCGAATGCCTTCATATCCTTGTACGCGGCATCGGGCAGCGGATAGAACGGCGAAAATCCCAGCGACAGTTCGAAATCCATCGAGGGCTGGGTGAGATCCACTGTGAACGTGCGATTGTCGACCACCTTGAGCCCGGACATGGTCTGCGCCTTGGGCGGATCGACCGAGACATCGGTGTATCCGACGATGGGGGAGAACACCCAGCTGCTCAATTGCGCATTGCTGCCCAGCGCACCGTAATTCCAGGCGTCGACGAATGATTTCGCCGTCACCGGGGTGCCGTCGGTGAAGGTCCAATCCGGTTTCAGCGTGATCGTGTAGTGCTGCCGATCCGGTGAGTCGATCGACTGCGCCATTTCGTTGTACGACTTGCCGTCCACGTCGTAGTACTTCAACCCGGCGAACAGCCGGTCGACGACGCGCCCGCCCTGATTCTCATTGGTATTGGCCGGAAGCAGCGGATTCTGCGGTTCTCCGGCATTGACGGTGACGTAGCCGTCATCGTCGCCGCCACCGGAGGAGCAGCCCGTCAATGCGGGACTCGCGGCCAATACGGCGGCGAAACAGAGCGCGGTGAGCCTGGACCATTTCATGTTGTCTCCCGATTCCAGCGTTTCCGGCAGATCTGGATCGTATTTGTTTCAGCAGTTTCGTGCCGAGGCAACAAGAAATACTGTGCGCGGGCTAGGTTCGGGTGAGCTGGAACGGCCCACGGTCCCAACGCCATTGGTTGCGCAGCACCATGGCGGCCAGATCCAGCGGTTCGATACCGGTGTCGGCGCGGTAGCGGCGCAGCGCGGTCCAGTCGAGCGGTCCGGCGGCGAGCCGATTGCGCAGCAGGTTCTCGTGCCGGGTGCTCACCTTGCGCGCGAGCAGATCCGTGACGCCCTCCTCCGCGCCGGTCCAGACCAGCCAGCCCCAGCCCTGCGCGTGCGCGTGCGCGCGGCCCGCGGTGGATTTCACCCGATTCACATGGAACGCGGTGTGTGCCAGCGGGATCACATCCATCAGCACCACGCGTCCGTCGGTGAAGCGGGCGACGGCGGCGGGATAGTGCACGCGTTCGCTGCCGTCGATGTCGTAGACGATCTCGGCGGGATACTCCTGGAAGCTCTCGACGCGTTCGCTGCCGTCCAGCAGCCGCAGCAGCCGGGCTTGCAGGCCGGTGTCGAAAGTCGTTTCGCGGGCGAGCTTTTCGGAGTACATGAATCCGCGCCCGTCATCGCCGAGGTCGAGGGTGCGCGCGGGCGCGGTCGGCAGCTCCCGCGGATCGCCCGCCGCCCACTCCACGCGGTGCAGCCAAGGGTTCCAGGCGTCCGCTGGGACCTCTTCCAGGTGTTCGGGCGGCATCAGGTGCCATCGGCCCTTCTGCTGCCAGCCCGCGATGCGCTGGAAGACGAAGCCCGCCAAGCGTTTCGACTCCTGGAGGTCGTGCCCCGCCAGGCGCAGATGCAGATACGCGCGATCCTGGCCCGCGATATCGCTGTCGGTGGCATAGATTTCGGCGAGCAGGGTGCGCACCAGGCGCTCATCGCTCCAGCCGACGGGATAGCGGTCGGCGAAGACGCTCAGATCGTATTCACCGCTCAATTGGGCGGCGCGCACCATGTTTCCGATGGCGCGGGTGTAGAGCTGGCGCGCGCGATCGCGTGAGACGCCGAAGCGCGCGCCCAGCAGGGTCAGGGTTTCCGGTGGTTCGCCGTCCAGGCCGAGACGGCAGGTGATGAGCAGGCCGTCGCGCGGGCGTTCGGCCGCCTGTTCGCCGACCATGGCGGCCAGCACCTCGTCGATATCCTCCAGGCCGAAGGCATCGTGCCCGGTGGCGGCCGCATCGCGCGCGGGAACGCGCGGATCGCGCCCGGCCGCGTTCGCGGTGCGCCCGGGGGCGCCCGCGGTGCGCCCGGAGGCACTCGTCCCGCTCCCGGGGGCAGCCGCCCCGCTCCCGGAGGCTGCTGCCTCGCGCTCAGTACTCGTCACAGTGGCCCCTGCCGTTTCGCCAGTCTGTTCGACGAGCTTAGTGGCGGGGGCCGACAGGTTGCGGGAGGTCGGCCGCTCGAATCAGCCGACGGCTGCGTTCATTCAGCCGATGGCCGCGTTCATGATGGTTCCGGCGCTGGTGGCGATGATGCCGCCGATCATCGCGCCGGCCACCATCTTCGGCGAGGCCAGGCCGCCGCCGGACCACTTCTCCCAGGCGAAGCGGCCACCGGCGTAGGTGATTCCCATGACGCCGGACAGCAGCACGAACCAGGTGAAGTAGCGCACCAGCTTCATCAGTTTGTCGGCCACCGGCGGTGTCTCGGGGGTCGGGTTGCTGATCTGCGCGAGCACGGTGCTGTCGCTGAAGTGAAGCGCGGAGCTGTCGCTGAGATGAAGCACAGTGTCGTGGAAGGCGCTGAGCATGGGGGTCACCCCGCTCACGATATTCCAAAATGGCCCGACATGCCCGGGAATGTTTGTGAGATGCTTTGCACCAGAGCGGATTCCGAGTGTTCAGGGGACTGAACTCGAAAGTCTTGCGAAGTCCGGGACTTGATAGCCCGGTGAACGCTGCACCACTGGTCTCGCGAGAGTTGGATCCGGGCTGAAAAGCAGTTAGACCTGCGGCCCTGAAAGCATTGGACCTGGGGTCCGTTGAGCGGATGACGAGATTCGAACTCGCGACCCTCACCTTGGCAAGGTGATGCGCTACCAGCTGCGCTACATCCGCTTGCGCGTCCCTCGGGGCCTTGCGGCTCCTCCGGCGTGCGAGAGAAAACATTAGCCGACGATGCGCCGAACACCAAAACGGGTGTTCAGCGCGGCACTGTCTGGTTCTGCGGCGGCACTGTCTGGTTCTGCGGTGGCACTGTCTGGTTCTGCGGTGGCTCCGTCTGGCTTTGTGGCGGGGTGGCATCACCCTGCAACGGCACGATGGAGGCCACCAGGGTGCGATCCCCGCTGACCGCGGTGAGCACCAGTTGCGGCGGCCACACCCTGCTCGACTTGTCCGGATGCGATTCGCTCACCACCATGATGTGCTGCCCGGCGAACGGTCCGGGCATGATCTGCACGCAGTAGGTGGTGCCCACCGGAATGCTGTCGATCCCGGCCTGGATATCGGCGACCGGCGGCGGGGTGGCGTCGGGTGCGAACATCTCCCGGACCCGCGCACCGTTGCGTTCGACGTAGTACCGATTCTGCAGCGCCAGGATCGCGTCCGTCCCGGTGCGGGTGCTGCCCGGTCCATTGCCCCGGATGCTGGTGCCGCTCATCTCATTCGGGCACAGCGCCGGATCGGTGTTCGCCGCCGGTGCGGCCGAACTCGATGTGACCGATGTCGCCGGGGGAGCGGCGACCGTCGGCATGGGCCCGCTGTTGTCGGCGGGGCTCACCTTGGCGATCTGCACCGCGACGGCGGCGACCACCGCCAGCACCGCGAGCACCCCGAGCAGCGGTACGGCCCAGGCGGGATAGGGCCCCCGCTGTGGTTTCGAGCGCAGCGGTGTCGCGCGCCGATGCCGGGCTCCGAGATGCGGCCGCAGTCCGGGCTCGTAGTCATCGTCATCGTCGTAGTAGTCGTCATCGTCGTCGTAGTACTCGGGTTCGCTGTGCCGTGCGGCGACCGGTTTCGGTTCCGGCGCAATCCAATCCGACCAGTTGCCGGTGTACTCCTGGTCTGCGTCCGGATGCTGCGGTTCGCGCCGCTCCTGTGTGGTCATCGCGTCCCCTGTGGTTGCAGGTCCGGGATGAGCGGTGCGCCGCTGGTGGGCGCGGCCGCGGTGGTGGGCGCGATCGCGATCAGCGGCGCTGCCGAGGTGCTGGGCGCACTGCTGCCGCCGCTGTTGGAATCGCCTATGCCGAGCGGGAATTGACCGCCGGGCACCGCACTGGTGGTGACGGTGCTGGACGGCGCGAAATCGAAGCCGCCGCTGGGCTTGTCACTGCCGCCCTTGGGCGTCGCCCCCGGCGTGCTCACCGAGGACAGGTCATGCGCCAGCGCCGCGAACCAGGTGCCCACGAATTGCGTTGGGCTGTTGCCGAATCCGCCGCCCTGCGCATGGGTGTAATCGTGTTTGGCGGCGGTGTTCCAATACCGCACCCAGGTGGTGACGTTGAGCAGATCCTTATTGTCGGTGACATTCTGCACCAGTGCCGAGAACGCCTGGCTGGTCAGTTTGCTGATGGTGGTGGGCGGCACCAGATCCGCCACCGCGCCGACCAGTTTCGCCCCGAGAACGGCAAGTCCCGCAATGGGATTCGCCAATCCGGCGGCCGCTATCTCGGCGATATTGGTGCCGGTGAGCACATTCTTCACCACGGCCACAACGGAATTGAAGGCAATGGTGCCGACCTTCACCAGCGCCTGAATCGCGCCCGGCAGATTCAGCGCGGTATTGGGATCGGCGGCATCGGCCACCCGCTGCGACAGCGATTTCTGCGGCTGAATCGACAGATCGGTGATCGAGTTCCCGGAGATGTCGTTGTTCACCACATTGGTGAACGTCTTGATCGAGGTGTAGGCCAGCGCCTCGGCAATGGATTTGAGCGAGGCGATCGGATCGCCGCCCGAAATCTCCACCTGCCCCGCGATATTGGCCACCGCGCGCAGCAGCGGCGCGTTATCCGGTGCGTCACAGGCGAGATCGCCGTCCGCGCAGAAGCTGGCGACCCGTCCGCTCAGACTGCCGAAGTTGACCCCGCCGCCGGTGGTTCCGCCCGTGCTGATGGTGCTCACATTGGTGCCGAGTTTGGCGGCGGTGCCCATACCGGATCCGGCGGGCGGTTGATCCGATTGCGGTGGCGGCGGCAGTTTCGCGACCTCGGTGCCGCTGGTGCCGGGCGCGGGATCGGGTTCCTTCTGTCCGGGCTTGCCGGGGAACATGGCCGCGCCCGCGGTGCGCGTCGGATCGCCGAACAGCGCGACCGCCGCGATCTTATCGGCCGGGACCACGCCCTTGCCCGCCGCGATCTCCTGCGCGAACAGCGAGGCCACGTTCGCGCCCTGCGAATACCCAGCAATCGCGAGCCTGGTGTTGGCGCATCGATCGGCCACCTGCTTGGCCATCGACCGCAATCGATCGAGACCGTTGGAAACCGATTGTGAGTAAGTGGTCTTGTCGGCGGCGATCACCCCGCCGAACGACGACTCGTACGGCACGTACGCGCGATCGACCAATCCGGTATCGGACGCCTCGGACATCATCGGCCGGAACACCGTGGACAGCATGCCGGTATCGGTGGTCACCGCGGCATCGGGTGAGGATTCCCCGGTGCCCTGCACGCCGAGCGCGAACAGCGCCGGGCAGGTGTCGATGGGCAGGCTGGTATCGGGCGGGCCCGCACCGGCCCCGCCTATGGTCACCGCGGTGAAAAGCCCCGCGGTGGTAATGATGAGCAGCAGTTTCCGGACCACGCCCGCACCTCGTTCAGTTCATGGACTCGGGTTCCGAGCGCCGGGTTGCGCGCTCGCGGTGATCCGCGCCCCGGCCGCGCGGGCCGTGGTGAGGATCAGTTCGGCGAGATGCCGAACCGGTTGTGGCGGTGTGCGGGTGGGATCGCCGTCATCCAGCGGGGAGCTGGATACGGACGGATTCCACGCCGCCATCTCATGGGGTTCCAGGGCGCGCCACTGTTCCAGCCAGCCCAGTCGCCAGACCTGCGCGCCGAGCTCATAGGCCAGGTCCTCGACGTCGCGGCGGCGTTCCTCGACCGGATTGGGCAGTGGGCGTGCGGAATCGGCGACGGTGATCATGCCGACGACTTCGCTGCCCGCCGGGGTGGCGTGCTGTTCATGCGCGACCAGCGCGCGATGCAGCATGTTCATCCCGCGCATATGGGTGCGCGCGACCAGCACCACCAGCGGTGAATCCATATCCGCGGCAAGGCCGATGCGCGCGGGCCAGCGCTGGCCGGCGTCCCCGGCCCAGCTCATGCTGGCGGCCAGGCTGCTCACGCCCGCGCCGCCGTGCACGCCGACCAGCCACAGCAGCGGCGGCCGGGCGGGCCGATTCGGGACCGCGCGCTGCCACATGGGCACCGGGGGCATGCTGAGCGCGGTCATCGCAGCGCTCCCAGCAGTGCCAGGTACGCGTCGCGGGTTTCGGCGGCCATCCGATGCCAGGAGATGAGGCTGCCGCTGGCGAGGTGAATATCGAAGGGCACCAACTGCACCGCGCGCACCCATTCGCCCAGGTGTGCGCGCACATGCGCGAGAATGCCTACCCCGGTGCCGGGTGTCTGTTCGGTCAGCACGATCACCGCGTCGCCGACGACGAATTCGCTGAAGTTCTCGTCCAGCCAGCTCAGTGCGGGCTGTAGCCGGTTGATGGCATCGGGCCGCGCGGCCACGGTGATGACCAGCCCGACCCGGGGATCGGCGAGCAGGGGAGCGGCCAGGCGACTGGTCACCGGTGCGCCCGCGTCGAAAACGGCCAGCAGTCCGGCGGTTTCGAGATGCCGGGCCACCGAGACGAGCGATTCCCGGCGCGGCAGCGCGTCCGGACTGCGGGTGAGCACCCGTACCCCGGTGCTGGTCTGTCCCGCGCACGCGCCGACGCTGGACGGCAATTCGGGATGCGCGGACACCAGCCAGGTCTGCAACGTGCTCACCGGCTGTGCGGTATCGCAGCCGCGCAGGCCGATATCGCCGCCGCCGAGCGTGGCATCCACGGCCACCGGCCAGATCTCGCCCTCGGAGTCGACGGCGGCCGCGGCGGCCAATCCCAGTGCGGTGGTCGATGATCCGGACGATCCGGAGCCGCCCAGCACCAGCACCGAGGGCACGGCGGCCCGCATCAGGCGGCCCTGTCCGCCGCGCAGCGGCACCGGGTCGGTGGGGGAACCGACCGGGGTGCGCGGCGCGGGCTCGTCCTCGGCTTCGGTGGCGCGGCGGATCAGATCGTGGACATCGACCATATCGTCACCCGCCGGAGGACCGGATCGAGCTGATCAGTACGTGGCCCTCCCGGTTGACGGTGGTGAAGACCTGCTGCCAGGACGATTGCGTGCCGTCCGGGCGGAGTTCGTTGACGGTGACATCCCAGTTGTCGGCGGTGAGCCGGGCGATGGCGACGCAGTGCTGGGTTCCGGCCGGGACGGCCGAAATGGCATCGCGGGTGGCCTGTTCCGGTGCGGCCATCGCGTCCGGGGTGAGCATGCTGCGCACCACGGCGGCATCGCGCAGCACGTACCAGGCGTATTCCAGGTGCAGGATGACGCCCGGGCCGGTATCGAGATCGCCTGTGCTGGAACCGCTCACCCGATCGGCGGTACTGCTGGTCTGGCACCACGGAGCCGGGGTGGGCGGATTGGCCGGGGCGGCGGCGGGTTTCGAGGTGGGTGCGGCGGTGGGGGTGCCGCTCGGGGTGAGCGTCACCCACGCGCCCACCGCGACCAGCAGCAGCACGACGGCTCCGGCTCCCGCCGCGATCAGCCGATTGCGCAACTGACGGCGGCGGCGGGTCTGGAGCGCGCGTTCGCGCGCGGCCTCCATGAGCGGGGCCATCGGATCGTCGTCGTACAGCTCACCGTCTTCGGCGAGCGGTACGCGCACATGGGTATTCGAATCGCCGGGCGCGGTGGCGGAGTCATCGAGCCACTGCGCCCAGGCGGGAGCCCCCGACTGCGCGGAGCGCGGAGTCGGGGCCGTCGGCGGTAACGCGGGTATCGGTGGTCGCGGCGCCGTGCGGTCGTCCTGTTCGATCACGGCGTCACCCAGGCTTTCTCGTTCAGGCACCCGGCGCGGGCGCTAGTCCCGCCAGGAAGGATTCGGGAGTCAGCGGCGGCATCTGGGCGACGGCGGAACGCAGGGAATCGACCGTGGTTTCCACGGTTTGGGTCACCTGGTCGACGGTTTGCGCGACCTGGGTGCCGACCTGATTCACCACGGTCTCGACCTGCTGTGCCACGGGGGCCACGGCGTCGTAGACGGGCTGAGCCGCGGGGATCGGGGCCACGGCGGGGACGATCGGCGCGACCGGTGCCACAGGGGCGGAAACCGGTGCTACGAAAGGCTGATCGATCAGGGCTGGGGGATCAGCGGGCTTTGTGTCGGGCGTGCCACCGGTGAGCCCTCCGAGGACTCCACCGCCCACCGCACCAAGCACAGCTCCGACAACCATCCCCGGAAGGCCAGCGCCCAGCGCTCCGACCAAACACCCGACCGAACCACCGATTCCGGCACCGATAGGAGCGCCGACACCTCCGGTGGGAACGCCACCGATTACAGCACCCGCGATGCCACCGATCACGCCACCGACACCGCACCCGCCGACAACGAAGAGGCCGGTGCTGACCATCCCGATGCCGGCACCAACAACGCTTCCGGAGATGCTGCCTGCGGCCATTCGGTCCGACTGATCGCGAGGGAAACCCAAGCCGTCATACACTGCGGCGACTTGCCACTCGGCCATGTCCAGGTACGCCTGAGCTTTGTCACGCGACTTGGTATCGATGTAGTCCGGCAGTTGGACCGTGCTTGTCCCAACCCGCAGCTTGTGCGGATCGGTCGGCATGACTTCCTGATTCGGAGTCTGCGGCTGCACCGCCTCCGGCTCCACCGTATCCGGCTGTGTGGCCTGGGGTTTCGGATTGACCAGCGTATTCACATCCGGCTGCGTCTGCTGTTGTGGCCGTGGCCGGTTGGGCGGCGCGATGGGCGGATCCGGAATCCAGTCCGCGGGACTGGGTGCGGTGGCCGCGGGCGGTGACTGGGGCGTGGTGCTCAGCCCCGGCTGTCCTTCACCCGGTACCGCGAGCCCCGGTTGTCCCGGCGCGGCCGCGGCGACCCCCTGCCCGGCGACCAGCATTATCGGCAAAACCGATAATGCGAGTGAAGTTCGTTTGGAATTCATTACCCATTCCCCTTACCCGAACGGCCGACGGCGGTTGAACCCGCCTGAAACCCCCTGCCGACCAGCACTATTCGCGCCTCCGGCTCAATCCACCGCAGTTGACCCATGACTGAACCCCACCGGTGTGCGATGATCATGTTTCCGGGTCGATCTTACCCGTAACCGTTCCCCTCACAACCTGATACGGATTAGTCGGAACGAATACTTCTGCCCCATCCGATTCCACATCGTAAGATCACTCGCGTTCATCGCAAGAACCGTGCGCCACAATATTTCTCATCGCGCCCGCCGGTTCCCGGAAGGAATTTCCATGCGCGCACGCCCAGCACACTTCGCGCTACCCCTCGCCGCAGCGTGTGTCCTCACCGCCTGCGGCGGCCTCGGCGGCGGCGGTGTGACGACCACCAATATCGCCCCGCCCGATCCGGCCCGCGCCCCCGCCGACGTCCACTGGGAAGCCTTCCAGGGCATCCAACTCCCCATCGGCGCGCACGACGGCCCCACCAAACTCTCCACCACCGCCGCGGGCTATTCGCACACCCCCCAGGGCGCGGCCCTTGCCGCGGTCAACCTGTCGGTCCGCCTATCCCTGGCCCCCGACGCCGCCTGGCCCGAAATCGCCTCCCAATCCCTGATGCCCGGCCCCGCCAAAGACTCCTGGGTCCTCTCCCGAGCCCAGATCTCCATCACCGCCCCCGCCAACCCGGCCGTGGCCCCCCGCATCTCCGGCTACAAGATCCCCGCCTACGACCCCCTCCGCACCGAGGTAACCATCTACACCACCTATCCGGACGCCAGCATCGCCGCCACCCGCCAGACGGTCCAGTGGTCAGCCGAGGACTGGCGCTTGACCCTCCCCGACCCCACCTCCAAAACCCCTACGGTGCAATCGATCCCGTCGATCCCGACGGACGCGGTGAAACTGGAGCCAGCCAAGTAGCACCGCGCCAATCGCCTCGCGCGTCAGCCCCGCCACACCCCACTGCTCAAGAACCGATCCCACTGCTCACCCGGGAACACCAATGCCGCACCGCCCGGATCCTTCGAATCACGCACGCCCACATAGTCGTTGACGAACGCGACCTCGACGCACTCATTCGCATCGGGGGATAGGGAGGATTTGAACCAATGAGCGTTGTGAAATAGTTCGTTGATCACGCCTCGTACTCCTTCGCGATGGACGACACCAAGTCCAGGGTGTCCGTCTCACTCAACGCTACCCGCTCAATGTCGGTGACGGCCTGTCTGATTCGCTGGACAGTGTCGTAATGCTCCAAGTACAGCGCTCCCTCGTAGCCGTCCACATAGACCACCGGTGGTTCCGTCAATCGAACTGCAAGGGGCGGAAATTCGAGAAGGGTGAACGACTGCACGACCAGGCCTATGTAGGCTCCTACGCTGACCGGCACGACGCGAATGGACACATTTTCTTGTCTGCCGACCACTCCTAGGTGCGTCAATTGCTCATGCATGACCCGGGGTCCGCCAGGTTGATGTCGGAGCACTGCCTCCGACAGCAGCGCATTGACACGGAAGTCACTGTTGGCGAGTCGTTCCTGGCGGCGTGCAGCCAGTTCCAGCCTCCGCTCCACATTGACTGCGGACAAATCGGGGCGACTCGTACGCGTCAGCGCACGGCGGTACTCGGGTGTCTGTAGCAGCCCGGGAACCAGAACAAGTTGGTGTGTGGTCATCCGATCAGCGCCTGCTTCGAGTCGCAGGTAGTGATCGAAATGTGGTGCGAACTGGCCCGCATACGCTTGCCACCAACCTCGGTAAGTTCCCTGAATCTTGGCGACCTTGTCCTGTTGCCTGACAGCACCCCACAACTCGAGTGCCTCCGCCCGGATCTCGGGTGCGACCTTGTAGAGGTCGAGTAGCGACTTCAGTTGCGGTGTAGACACTTTCGTCGGCTGACCGTCTTCCATCCGAAGAACGGTTTGCTTGGAAGTATCTATATTCAATCCGGCAGTTAGCAGTGTGACGCCTGCCTGTTCTCGGAGGCCGCGAAGAAACCGACCGAGTGCTCTGCGCGGGATAGTTGTTCCGGCCATTTCGTTAGCCTCGCTATCTGGGGAAACGCGCTGCGGACCAGTCCGTGCTGGAACTCCAGAATATTGCGCGGAATCACTCGCGGGGGCGTTTTCGTGGAGTCATTGTGATGTCAGCGGCGAATTAACCCGAGTCGCAATCAAACCCAACGATGGAGGTCGTAATGTCTTGGGACGCATGGGCTCTCCTGTCGATCCTCGCCCTGTGCGGCACCGTCATCGCCTGGTCCTGCTGGGGCTTCCACCGTGATCGCGACCCACAGGAGCCCCACTCATACCGCCTGGCGCTGTCCGGCGGCGGTCACCTCTACATCCCCCGCCCCATCGATCACCCGATAGCCCGCCACCGAATGGCGCGGAGTGTCTGAAGAAAGGCGCAGCCGCCATGGAACTCGGCCATAAACCCCCGGACTACCCGATCATGAACCTGGAGGTCGCCCAACGCGGTCAACAGGCTCACCAATCCTGCGATATCGAAACATGTGCCGCCAGAGCCTATTTCGATAAGGTCGCACTGCGTCTCGCTCGTCGGTCCGAGGCCCCTGAAGGCTCCGGGTCGCCGAACCGTTGGTTGGACATGTGATCACCCGCGGTCCCACTCAGTGCATCGGTGATTGGAGATTCAAAAGACACGCGAATGTGAATACGGGATGGTCTGAATAGCGTTGTATCACAACCGAATTAGACTCTCCATCTCTGTTTCGGGGGAGTAGAATAGAAGCATGAACTCAGGGGAGGAAGTCGCAATCACGGAGAGTGCAACCGCACTCTCCGCTGCGATCGACACCCTCGTTTCCCAGCCGCTTATTCCGGTGTCGGACAACGACATTGTCGAATTGATGCAGCAGGTCGAGACCGCTACCCGCAAACTCGACGCGCTCAAGCTCGACCTGGTGGTGCAGACCTGCTCCCGGTCGCTGCCCAAGCGCGCCGGAGCAGGCTCGGTGGCGCTGTTCCTGCAAGACACCCTGCGGATTTCGCACGGGGACGCGTTGAACCGCTGGCATTGCGCCGAGCAGGCTGCGATCTGGCCGCGTGTAGGAGACAACGCCGAAGTATCGACCCCTGCGCCGGTGCTGCCCAATACTGCTCTGGCGCAAGAGGAAGGCGCGATCGGACTTGACCATGTGCGCGTGATTCGGCAGGTCATGGACCGGCTGCCCAACCAAGTCACCGCCGAAGACCGCGCCCTGGCCGAAGAACACCTGGCCCGGCACGCACGCGCGTTGAACCCGAACCAGCTCCCCAAGATCGGTGACCGGATCCTGGGGCACCTCGATCCCGATGGCACCCTCACCGACGACGCGGACCGTGCCCGTATGCGCAGCATGCGGTTGAGCCCACAGGGTTTCGATCTTATGTCCACCATGACCGTGGTGTTGACCCCCGAAGCACGCGCCGCGATGGACGCGGTTTTGGCGAAGCTCGCCCGGCCTGGCCTGTGCAACCCGGCTGATCCCGAAAGCCTGTTCGTGGTCGATGAGAACCTCGACCCGGAGGTCGTGAAGGCGGCAGCCGCACGCGATACCCGCACCACGGTGCAGCGTCAGCATGATGCGTTGTTCGCGCTCCTGCACCCGGACTTCAACCCCGCGCATCTGGGCTCTCACCGTGGGCTGCCGGTGACCACGATCGTGACGATGTCCATCGCCGATGTGGAGCGCGCCGCCGGTGTGGCCACCACCGCCACCGGCGGTACTGTGCCGGTCGCGTTCGCGTTGGAAATGGCTGCGCGCAAGAGCAAGACGTTTTCGGTCGTGACTGACGCCAACTCCATGCCTCTCCACATCGGTGAGGCACGGTTGGCGAACCCGGCTCAACGGATGGCGTTGATCGCTACCGAACGGGGTTGCACTCGCCCGGGCTGCACCGCACCCGCGAGCATGGCCGCCGTGCACCACGTGACTGACTACGTCAAGGGCGGCCCGACCGACATCGAGAACCTCACGCTGGCTTGCGATCACTGCCACGCCCTGGTCAACGACACCCCGACCGGGTGGACCACGATCAAGCTCGGCAAGGATTCAGCCTTCGCAGGCCGCACCGCATGGATCGCACCCGCCCACATCGACCCAACTCGCACACCGAAGGTGAACCACCTTCACCACCCAGACGAGTTGATGGCCACCGCCCCGGCGGCACCGCCGTTGCCCGCTCGCCCCTCTCGGGCGTGTGTGCCGACGCGGATGCGTCAGCGACCCTGGGTATTGCCTCGCCCGGCTTGCCCAGCCCGGCAATAGCTTCCAGCACCTGTATCCAACCGTCGGGAACCCTCCCGCCGGTGCTACAGGCATGTCCTCACCCACCCGACGGGGTGACACAGGCGGCGGTCACCTCCCAGACCCAAGAACCAAGCCGCCCAAGTGTTTTGGTTCTTGTTGTTGGTCTTTGTCTGTGGCTCTGTTCTTGATCTTTGTTCTTGTTCTCTTCTTGTCCAGGCGTCTTTGTCTCTTGTTCTTCGGTCTCTTGTCCTCCAGAGCCATGTCTCACGTCGCTGTCCGCCGTAACTGGCGTTAGGTTGGAGCGGTGGGCGAATTGGGGGTATTCGACGAATTGCGGCCGCTGCTGTTCACGATCGCGTACGAGATCCTGGGCAGTGCGGCCGATGCCGAGGATGTGGTGCAGGACAGCTACATTCGCTGGCGCGACGCCGATGCGGTGGAGCATCCGCGCGCGTATCTCACGCAGGTGGTGACGCGGCAGGCGCTGAATCGATTGCGTTCGCTGCGGCGGCGGCGCGAGGAGTACGTGGGCAATTGGCTGCCCGAGCCGATTCGCACCGAGCAGGACGCCAGCCACGACATCCTCCTCGCGGAATCGGTGTCGATGGCCATGCTGCTGGTGCTGGAAACCCTCGGCCCCACCGAGCGCGCGGTCTTCGTACTGTCCGAGGTGTTCGGGCATTCCCTGGTCGAAATCGCGGGCATGATAGGCAAATCCGATGCCACCGTCCGCCAGATCGCGCATCGCGCCCGCGCGCATGTGCGGGCGCGGCGTAAGCGCTTCGAACCCGATTCGGATACCAGCCGCGCGGTGATCGCCCGTTTCGCGCTGGCCGCGCGCACCGGTGAAGTGCAGACGCTGATGGATGTACTCGCCCCGGATGTGGTGTCGATTTCCGACGGCGGCGGCAAGGTCACCGTGGCGGGCCGCCCGATCCTGGGTCCCGAACCGGTCGCCAAGTACCTCATCGCTTTGGCGCGAGGTCCCATGGCGGACATGACTTTCGAGCTCGGCCGGTTCAATGCGCTGCCCGCACTGCTGTGCCGCGCCGCCGATGGATCGCTCGATTCCATCCTCATGATCGAGGTGTCCGGTGACCTGATCACCGGCCTGTACGCCGTGCGCAATCCCGACAAACTGCGCGAGGTCGAGGTGGTTCGCCCACTGCTGCGAAAAATTTCGTGATCACATGTCACGGTCTCGGACCCGGAGGTGTCCCAGAGGTATGGAAACCATCACCGTAGAACGCACCATCCCCGCGCCCATCGATCAGGTATTCGATTGGTGCGCAACCACGACCAACTACGAGCGCACCCGCTGGGTGCTGCGCTGCAAGCTCACCGAACCCGGTCGCGACGCCCCCTACGGCGTCGGCGCGATCCGCGTGCACACCTGGCTGATCGGCTATTTCGTCGAACGCGTCACCCGCTACGACGCCCCGCGCTCCTTCGACTACGTGGTCGACCGCAGCATCCCGCCCTCGCGTCACGAGGGCGGCACCATGACCTTCACCGAGGTCCCCGGCGGCACCCATGTGGTGTGGTCGACCACCACCGAAATGGCCGTCCCCTTCGCCGCGGCCGCCGCCACCCGCCGCATCGCGCGGCCCATCGTGACCCATGTCTTCGGCCGCATCCTGCGCGCCTGCGCCGACGACCTCTCCTCCCGAACCCCTCCGAATCCCGTGGAAGCTCCGCATGACTGACACCACCCCGGCCCTGGCGGTCACCGAACACATCGTGGATGGCGTCCGCTGCGCCGTCCACGACAGCGATCCGGCGGGCGCGGGGGAGGCCGTGGTCTTCGTCCACGGCAACCCCGGCCCCATGGACGACTGGACGGACCTGGTCCCGCCCATCGCGGGCTTCGCTCGCGTAATCGCCATGGACATGCCGGGTTTCGGGCGATCCGAGCGCCCGAAGTCCTTCGACCACAGCGTCACCGGCCACGCCCGCTTCCTCGGCCTGCTCCTGGATCAACTCGGCATCACCCGGGTTCACCTGGTGCTGCACGACTTCGGCGGAGCCTGGGGCCTGCGCTGGGCCCTGGACCATCAGGACGCCCTGGCCAGCCTCACCCTGATCAACACCGGCGCACTCCAGGGCTACCGCTGGCATCGCTACGCCCGAATCTGGCAAACCCCACTCCTGGGCGAGCTCTTCCAACTGGCAAGCAACCCCCGAGCCATGCACATCGCCCTCAACCGCGACAATCCAAAACCCTTGCCGCGCAACTACGTCGACCGCGTCGCCAGCTTCGCCGACTGGCCGCACAAACGCGCCGTTCTCACCCTCTACCGCAACACCCGCGACCCCGCCAGCGCCTTCCCCGAACAAAACCTCGGCCTATCCGCCGATTCCCTTCCGGTATGCGTGATCTGGGGCGCGGGCGACAGCTACATCCCGGTCCGCTTCGCCGACCAACAACGAAAGTTCTTCCCCGCCGCCGAGATTCACATCATCGAAGACGCGGGCCACTGGCCTTTCATCGACGACCCCCAAGCGGTCCTGACACCCCTGGAAGCATTCCTTCGCCGACAAATTCACTGACTTCTCAGCGGGCGAGTACGGCCTCGAGTTTGGGCATCAGATTCCGCCATCCGCGCTCCATGGCATTGCGCGCCATCTTCTGCCGTCGATCCTCGATATCGAATCCGGTCTGCGTCAGTAGCAGCCGCGTTCCCCGCCCCTGCTGTTCAATCGTCCAATCCACCACCCACTTCGGCGGATTCTCACCCTTCGTGTAAACCCAGGTATACGTCAACTGCTCTCCGGGCCGCGCCACCAGCACCTCGGACACGATTTCCGAGGGCGGCTCGGTGGGCATGACGAACATGAAATGCGTCCCCACCTCGGGCGTGAACCCCACGGACCGCAACAGCCACTGCTCCAGCAGGTCCGGATCCGTCAACGCCCGCCACACCTCCTCCGGCGGCTGCGGAAAGAACCTCCCCACCTCCACCGCCGCCGGATTCAATTCAGCATCCTCCGCCATCCCCCCACCATGCCACGCCACCCGTGCTCATGTGAGGTAGCGACCCGCACCCGAAACCTCACGGCGGTCCCGGCCTGTGATCGGTCCCGGCTGGTCGTGCCGAGATTCTGTGAAGCGTCGGTAGCCTCGAATGCGCTCTGCTGCACGAGGGTTCATGATCGCCGCGGTCGCGGTCCATGTGGAGCCGCAACCTGATTGTCCAAAAACCAAGCGGTTGTTAGGGTTTCGGGATGAAGCTCTCCGGTCCGGTATCGGGTCCGATCAATCTGATCTCGACCTTCTTCTCGCTGTCCGATATCGGCTATATCGCCGAAGAGTACTTCCTGTCCGGCACAGCCCGTTCCTACCGCCTGACCGGTCCGGCCGGTGACGACGGGGAGTGGGCGACGGAGCCCGACGGTCTCGCGCCGTTCACGACCAGACTCGTGATCTACCGGCCGGTGGAGGGCTATTCGGGAACCGCTGTCGTGGAGTGGCTCAACGCTTCCTCGGGTGCGGACGCGCCGCCGATCTGGCTGCTGGCGCACCGGCATCTCATTCGGGCTCGGATGGCCTGGGTCGGGGTTACGGCGCAGTACGCGCCCATTCACGGCGGCAGCGTCATGGCCGCCGCAGCCGAGGGGGATGACACCTGGAACACCATCCTGCTGCCGCCGCTGAAACAGACGGATCCCGTGCGGTACGCGGAGCTGTCGCATCCGGGGGACGCCTACTGCTACGACATCTATCGGCAGGCGGGAGAACTGGTCCGAACTCTCGTGCCGGAGACCCGGCAGCTGCTCGCGGCCGGGCAGTCCCAGTCCGCGGCCACGCTCGTCACCTACGTGAATGCCATTGCGCCGCACGGCTCGCCGTACGACGCGTACCTCATCGACGGCCGCCCGGGCCGCCCCGCCACGCTGACCGGCTGGGGCGAACCCGAGACGCTCGACGGTGGTACGCGAGTGCGCGCGGATTCGCACGCGCCGGTGCTGGTACTCCAAACCGAAACCGACGTGGTCGGTCTCATGCGCTCGATCGGCTCCCGCCAACCCGACTCCGATCGATTCCGCCTCTGGGAGCTGGCCGGCGCCGCACACGCGGACTCCTACGTCGTCGGCGCGGCCTTCACCGATTCGGGCTCCCTGACCGCAGCGGAGCTGGCCGAACGAATGGCAGCGCGCCGCAATCCCCTCGGTGTCGATTTCCCCGAACCGATCAATTCCGGACCGCAACATCACTACGTCGTCCAGCAAGCCATTGCGGCGCTGTCCGTTTGGGCCGAGGGCGGACCCTCTCCGGCGCAGGCCGATCGGCTCGAGATATCCGCCGCCGGGCAACTCGTACTGGACGCCCACGGCAACGCGCAGGGCGGCCTTCGCACCCCGTGGCTGGACGTCCCGCTGGCGGTCCTCTCCGGCCTCGGCCAAGAGGGCGGCGGCCCCGCGGTCATCTTCGGCTGCACCCGCCCCCTCCCGGGCCCGCCTCCGCAGGACTACCTCCCGGCATTCCAGGCGGCAACCGACAAGACGGTCACCGCGGGTTTCCTTCTGGCCGAAGACGTTCCGGAGATTCTCGCCCTGGCAGCGGTGAATCAACCGGACACCCAGCGATAGAACGCTTACACGGAGCGCGGTACGAGCAGATTCGGCGTCACACAACCGGAATCCGTTCCATGGCCTGTCCGGGCGATAGACAGTGAAAAGGCCCGGAGAACCCGGGCCCTATCGAAATATGGTGCGCGATACTGGGATTGAACCAGTGACCTCTTCCGTGTCAGGGAAGCGCTCTCCCGCTGAGCTAATCGCGCGAGATCGTACTTTGAGCGGATGACGAGATTCGAACTCGCGACCCTCACCTTGGCAAGGTGATGCGCTACCAGCTGCGCTACATCCGCTTGCTTGCCGGGGCCCTGGAGCCGATCGGCTTGCGGGACAGAACTTTAGGGACAAACCGGGGTGGAAAGCAAATCGGCACCATATCGGGTGTTTCGCGGCGTAGCGGGAAGCATGTCGGGGGTCCGCTCAGCCGCCGTATGAGTACCGCAGATCCGCGAAGAGCAACACGTTGAGTCGCCGTCGCAGATGCCCGGCCTTGCTCGCATCGGGAGCCGCGCCGGGCGTCAGCAGTGTGAATCGCACCAACGTCTCCCGGCTCGGCGTCGCCGACAATTCGAACAGGATCTCGTCATCCGGCCGACTCGGCCACAGCGATGACCACACCACCGTCCGTGGTTCCTCGGCTCGCAGGATCCGCGGCTCGACCTCATCGCCCAGCAGATTCAGCCACGGCCGCGCCCCGGCCCGCCGCGGCTGGGTGAGCGATTCCCACACCGCTGTCGGCGACGCCGGTAGTTTCCTTGCCCGCGAACCGAACTCGATCACGGTCCCAGCGTAGTAGCGGCGGCCCCCGATGACGCAGGTCACCGGGCCGGGAAAAGGTCATCCTTCAGTCGCTTCGATTCCAGACCACAGGCTGATGCGCTCCACCGGGATCCGAAGGGAATCTTGGTGGGGTGACCGAGATCAGCATGCCCCTACGCCCGGGCCCCGCGCCGCTGCGCTGGTGGCAGCAGGGCTGGCGACTGCTGGTCGTGGTGCTCTTCGCCGCGCTGTCCTGGATCATCGCCAAGCAGAGCCTGCCTGACGATGTTTCCCGGATGCTGGTGATGTGGCTGTGTGTGGCCGATCCGATCATCGGTGTCGCAATGCTGGCGCTGCTGGGTTTCCGTCGCCGCTGGCCGGTCGCTGTCGCCGCGATCACCACGGCCGCCTCGGCGGTGTCGACGACCGCCAGCGGTCCCTCCCTACTCGCCCTGTGTTCGGTGGCGACCCGGCGGCGGTCGCGGGAGATCGTCCCCATCGCGGTCGGCGGTGTCATCTCGGGCATGGCCATGACGGTCCTCTACCCGGACCTGAACGTCGACAACGGCCTGCCCGGCGCATTCTGGTACACCGTGGCATTCCTGGCCCTGGCCATCAGCGCCGTGGTCGCGATCGGCGTCGCCGTCGGCTCCCGTCGCGAGGTGATCTGGTCCCTGCAACAGCGCACCGAGATCGCCGAACGAGCCCAGGTCGCCCGCGCCGCCGAGGCCCGCATCCTGGAACGCCACCGCATCGCCCGCGAAATGCATGACGTTCTCGCACACCGGATCTCACTGGTCGCCATGCAGGCGGGCGTACTCACCTACCGCCCCGATCTGGACTCCGAACAGGTCGGCGCGATCGCCAAAACCATCGCCGACAATTCCCGTCAGGCGCTGGAGGAACTCCGCGATGTGCTCGGCGTGCTGCGCGCCGACGAATTGCACACCAGCGATCCGGAACCCCCGCAACCGTCACTGGCCGCCCTGCCCACCCTGGTGGCCGATGCCCGCGATTCCGGCCTCGCCGTGACACTCACCGACCGCACGGTCGGCGAACCGCCCGTGACGAGCGCCCGCACCGCGTACCGCATCGTCCAGGAGGGCCTGACCAATGTCGGCAAACACGCCCCGGGCGCGCGCGTCTGGATCGGCGTGGAGGGCACGGCGGGGGAGGGCCTGGCGGTCACCGTCCGCGACTCCGGCGGAGACGATGCGACCCGACCCGCCCCACTGTCCGGTTACGGCCTGCTCGGCCTCACCGAACGCGCCGAATTGGTGGGCGGCACACTCGCTTTCGGCCCCCGCCCGTTCGGCGGTTTCCAACTCCGCGCCACCCTGCCCTGGCCGGTGGCGGTCGAGGACTGACGGCCGCGCCGACTCGGGCACTGCGGCAGCGTGCCCGGTCGCGCGGTATGCGTCGAACCTCAGAGCGCCTGATTGATCCGCACGTGATTGCCCGCCGGATCCCGGAACGCGCAATCCCGCACCCCGTACGGCTGATCCATCGGCTCCTGCACGACCTCCGCGCCGGTGGCCTGGATCTTGTCGAACACCCCGTTGATATCGGAGGTGGTCAGCACGATGGTCGCGTACGTCCCCTTCGCCATCATCTCGGTGATCACGCGCCGCTCATCCTCGGTGATGCCCGGATCCGCGCCCGGCGGATGCAGCACGATGGACACCCCGGGCTGTCCGGCCGGACCGACGGTGATCCACCGCATCGGCCCGTATTCGACGTCATTGCGCACCTCGAATCCGAGCGCGTCACGGTAGAACGCCAGCGATTCCTCCGGATCGGTGTGCGGGAGGAAAGTGTTGAGAATCGATAGGTCCATGTCCTAGACGCTATCCGCGCGCCCGCGCCGCGCGCTTCTTGATTCCTGACCGACCCACGTATTCGGCGAGATGTTCGCCGGTCAGCGTGGCGCGAGATGCGACCAGATTCTCGGGCGTGCCCTCGAACACGATCTGCCCGCCGTCATGCCCGGCCCCCGGCCCGAGGTCGATGATCCAGTCGGCGTGCGCCATCACGGCCTGATGATGCTCGACCACGATCACCGACTTGCCGGAGTCCACCAGCCGGTCCAGCAATCCGAGCAACTGCTCCACATCGGCCAGATGCAGACCGGCGGTCGGCTCGTCGAGCACGTACACCCCGCCCTTCTCGCCCATATGCGTGGCCAGCTTCAGCCGCTGTCGCTCACCGCCGGACAGCGTGGTCAGCGGCTGCCCGATGGTCAGATACCCCAGCCCGACATCCGCCAGCTGCTGCAGAATCTTGTGCGCCGCAGGCAGTTTCGCCTCACCGTCGGCGAAGAATTCGACAGCCTCGGACACCGGCATGGCCAGCACCTGACTGATATCGCGTCCACCCAGGTGGTAGTCCAGCACGGCGGCCTGGAACCGCTTACCCCCGCACTCCTCGCAGACGGTGGCGACCCCGGCCATCACGGCCAGATCGGTGTAGATGACCCCGTTGCCGTTGCACGCCGGGCACGCACCCTCGGAATTGGCGCTGAACAGCGCGGGTTTGACCCCGTTGGCCTTGGCGAACGCCTTGCGAATCGGCTCCAGCAGCCCGGTGTAGGTCGCCGGATTGCTGCGCCGCGACCCCTTGATCGGAGCCTGATCGATCGACACCACATCCTCCCCGGCGGGGATGGACCCGTGCACCAGGGAACTCTTGCCCGACCCCGCGACACCGGTGACCACCACCAGCACCCCGAGCGGCACATCGACATTCACATTCCGCAGGTTGTGCAGCTTCGCCCCGCGAATCTTCAACGCGCCCTTGGATTTCCGCACCGCGTCCTTGACCGCGGCGCGATCGTCGAAATGCCGTCCGGTAATGGTGTCGCTCTTGCGCAATCCGTCGACGGTGCCCTCGAAACACACCGTGCCGCCGCCCGCGCCCGCACCCGGTCCGAGATCCACGATGTGATCCGCGATCGAGATGGTCTCCGGCTTGTGCTCGACCACGAGCACCGTATTCCCCTTGTCCCGCAGGCGAATCAGCAGCTCGTTCATGCGCTGGATGTCATGCGGGTGCAGCCCGACCGTCGGCTCGTCGAACACATAGGTGACATCGGTCAACGCCGATCCGAGATGCCGAATCATCTTGACGCGCTGCGCTTCTCCGCCCGACAGCGTGCCCGAGGCGCGATCCAGGCTCAAATATCCGAGCCCGATCTCCACGAATGAATCCAGGGTCTGGCCGAGCGATTCCAGCAGCGGCCCCACCGAAGGCTCATCGAGCCCCTTCACCCATTCGGCGAGATCGCTGATCTGCATGGCGCAGGCGTCCGCGATGCTGATCTTCTTGATCTTCGACGACCGCGCCTGCTCGCTGAGCCGGGTGCCGTGGCATTCCGGGCAGACGGTGAACGTCACCGCGCGCTCCACGAACGCCCGGATATGCGACTGCAACGCATCGACATCCTTGGACAGCATCGACTTCTGAATGCGCGGGATCAAACCCTCGTACGTCAGATTGATGCCGTCGACCTTGATCTTGGTCGGCTCCTTGTACAGCAGATCGTTCAATTCGCGCTTGTTGTACTTCTTGATCGGCTTATCCGGATCGAAATACCCACAGCCGGTGAAGATTCGGCCGAACCAGCCGTCCATGCTGTACCCGGGAATGGTCAGCGCGCCCTCGTTCAGCGATTTGTTCTCGTCGTACAGCTGCGTCAGATCGATGTCATTCACCGATCCCCGGCCCTCACACCGCGGGCACATACCGCCGGTAATGCTGAACGTGCGCTTCTCGCGAATCTGCCGCCCGGCCTTCTCCACCGTCACCGCACCCGCGCCGCTGATCGAGGCCACATTGAACGAATACGCCTTCGGCGATCCGATATGCGGTTTCCCCAAGCGGCTGAACAGGATTCGCAGCATGGCATTGGCATCGGTGGCCGTGCCGACAGTCGACCGCGGATCCGATCCCATCCGCTGCTGATCGACCAGGATCGCCGTGGTGAGCCCCTCCAGCACATCCACCTCGGGCCGCGCCTGACTCGGCATGAACCCCTGCACGAAACTGCTGTAGGTCTCATTGATCAATCGCTGCGATTCCGCGGCGATCGTCCCGAACACCAGCGAACTCTTCCCCGACCCGGAAACCCCCGTGAACACCGTCAGCCGCCGCTTGGGAATCGCGATGCTGACATCCTTGAGATTGTTCACCCGCGCGCCGTACACGCGGATCACCTCGTGACTGTCCGCCGCGTGCGCCGCGGGCTGCTTCTTCGTCGGTGTGGTCATGGGATCAGCCTATTTGCTGATCCGATGCCTAGGCTTCTCGATTCCTGATCGGTCTGGTGACCTGCTTGGCCACGCACGCCGGAATCCCGACGGTGGCGTCGGCCTCCTGCTTGCGATAGGTGCTCGGCGGTACGCCGACCAACTCGGTGAACCGCGTGCTGAACGTCCCCAGCGAGGAGCACCCCACCGCGAAACACACCTCGGTGACGCTCATATCCGCACGTCGCAGCAATGTCATGGCCCGCTCGATACGCCGCGTCATGAGATAGCTGTACGGCGATTCGCCGTAGGCGAGCTTGAACTGCCTGCTCAAATGCCCGGCCGACATATGCGCGTCCTGCGCCAGCGCCACCACGTCCAGCGGCTGCGCGTACTCGCGATCGATGCGATCGCGGACCTTGCGCAGGCGCGCCAGGTCACGCAGATGCTGTTCGGCGGAGGGTGTACCGGTCATGGGTATGAGCCTAAGCGCCGACTCACCGAGGCGTGCAGTCCAATTGGAAGGGATAGCAGGTCTGCGCGCTCGTGATGGGCGCGGGGGCGGTGACCGCGACCCCGTTCGAGGGCGCGGCGGGCGCGACCGGTTCGTGCCGGGGCTGCAGGAAGATCAGCGCGGCGAGCAGTATCAGCGGAAAGAAGATCAGCACCACGAGGAAGACGAGCAGCGGAACGATCCCGAACCGGGTGAGCTTTCCCCACAGCGACCGTTTCGCCCGTGGCGGCTGTACATATCGGCCATTCTGCTGTTGCCCGGGGTTGCGAACCGTCATACCGCCAGTCTGGCAGGTGCGTCCGGCGGTCGTCGCGATCTGGCTTGCGGCACTGCGTGATCCGCCTGAAACCCTCATCTGAATTGGAAATGTTTCATATGCTCTGCCCCGGCGGAGCGGGATAGCACCGCGCCCGCCAGAGATCCGGATTAGGGGACAACTTCATGAAACGCACCATTCTCGTCGGCGCGACCGCTCTCGCCTTCCTCGGCGGTGTCGCCGGCACGGCCGCCGCGGAAGGCCTTCCGCTCAACGCCCAGGAGGTGGACATCACCCCCGGCTCGGCTTCGGACCTGGGCAATGTGATCGGCGCCGGCTCCGTGAACACCGGCAGCACCGCCGCCAACCTCGGCAGCGCCTTCAGCGGCGGCTACCTGGACGGGGTACTCAGCAGCCTGTCGGCCCACTGACCTGGATAAACACGAAAGGCCCGGCCGAAGCCGGGCCTTTCGTGAACTCTGGTGCGCGATACTGGGATTGAACCAGTGACCTCTTCCGTGTCAGGGAAGCGCTCTCCCGCTGAGCTAATCGCGCGGGTCTTTATGTCTCTTCATAAAGAAGAGGCGGCGACGGGAATCGAACCCGTGTGCACGGCTTTGCAGGCCGTTGCCTCACCACTCGGCCACACCGCCAAGCAGGCCGTGTTGGCCCCTCGAGCGGATGACGGGATTCGAACCCGCGACCCTCACCTTGGCAAGGTGATGCGCTACCAGCTGCGCTACATCCGCATTTCTGTCTCCCGGGGACCTTGCGGCCGTCCGGCTGACGAGGTAGAACACTAGCCGACCCGCGGCGCAGGTAACAAATCGCCTGGTAAACAGGGGTAAATATGAACTACACCCGTGTAGTCCCGCCGCTCCGGGACCGAAACCGCGCCCGTCCACCCAACCTCGTCGACACGACACCCCCGTATCGCCCCGGCAACACCCAGATGAAACCTCACCCGTCACACCTCCCCGTAGAACCCCGTTTTTACGCCGTTGTGCACGCGATTTGGCGTCCTGCCACCCCTATGTGTAATCTTCATTCTCGTTCGAGCAGCACAGAAACAGCCGCCCGAACACCGCAACATCTCCCGGTTCTATAGCTCAGTGGGAGAGCACTCGCCTCACACGCGAGGGGTCGCTGGTTCGAACCCAGCTAGAACCACAGCAAAGCCGCAGATCATCGATCTGCGGCTTTTTCGTATTCAGGTCAGGTTCTCGGTCGCGTCGCGCCCCGCGGCGACGGCGCGGCGCAGGAACCCGGTGATGAGTTCGAGTTCGGCCGCGCTGTGGTCGGCGCAGATCTCGTCCAGGGACGAGTTCATCCCGGAAAACAGGCTCAGCAGTTCGGCATTGCGTTCCCGCAGCCCTTGGATCAGCGTGGCCCGGCGGTCGGACGGGTCGCGTTCGCGGGCGATCCAGCCACCCTTCTCGAGCCGATCGAGGATTCCGGTGAGGGTCGCCGGATGCAGCCCGGCCTCATGGGCCAGCGCTTTCGGGCTGAGTGGACCCATCCGATTGATCAGGTCGAGGCAGTCGAGGTCGACATCCTTCATCTCGACCTTGCTCCCGACCCGCCGGTTGAGCAGGGACAGCTGATTGCTCAGCTCTCGCAGCGACCCCTTGAGTGCCACGGTCGCTTTCCGATGAGCAGATGATACGGAACTCATATAGTACGACTCCCAAAGTAATATGCTACGGTTCTCGTACTATACGACAACCGAATGGATCACCTCATGTACCTCGTGACCGGAGCGACCGGCATCATCGGACGCCCACTCATCGAAGCCCTGCTTTCCCAAGGTGCCGAGGTCCGCGCCGTAACCCGCGACCCGGCGACGGCCGCTTTCCCCGCAGGAGTGGAAGCTGTTGCGCCAGAGTCGATCCGCTCCGCACTGCGGGGCGTTCACGGGCTCTTCGTCCACCCCCGCGCGGCCAAGGACGACACCGACAAGCTCGTGCGGCTCGCCGCCGAAGCAGGCGTCCGGAAACTGGTCGTCATGTCGGCGATCAATGTGGACGACCCCCTCGACCATCAGCCGTCCCGCCGCAACGGCGACCGCAATGCCGAGGTGGAGCGCGCCGTCATCGACAGCGGTCTGCCATGGATTGCGGTGCGCCCCAGCTCATTCGCGATGAACACCCTCGCAATGTGGCGCGGCCAACTCGCATTCGGCGATACCGTCCGAGGCCCGTACGGCGGCTTCACCGAGGCGGTGATCCACGAGCGCGACGTCGCCGACATGATCGCCCGTGCGCTCCTGGACGATTCGCTGCTCGGCAGAAAGATCGCCATCACCGGCCCCGAGGCGCTCAGCCTCGAAGCGATGGTCCCGATCATCGGCGAAGCGATCGGCAGGCCACTGCGTTTCCAAGAGGTCCCCGCGGAGCTGGCAGCCCAGGGCATGATCCGCAACGGTCTCGACGAAGGTTTCGTCCAAGCGCTGATGGCGCGCTACCGCCGCGAACTGGATCAACCCGCGACGGTCACCACCGAGATCGAAACGATCCTGGGCCGCCCCGCCCGCCCCTTCGCAACCTGGGCCGCCGACCACGCGGGAGCATGGGCATGACGAGATACACGCGCGTCGCCAGCCTCGTATTCACCGGCCTGTTCGCCGGATTCCTCACCGGCGTAATGGTTTTGGAGCTCTCCCTACGCCACTTCAACGGTGCGGTCTACACCCAGGTCAGACAGGTCGAACTCGACTCCCTGGACAAACTAGCCGTCGCCACCCTGCTGCCCGCACTACTCACCACGGCATTCCTCGCCTACCGCACGTTCCAAACGAATACCCGCTGGTTGCCCCTGACCGCCCTAGCGCTACTCCTATTCGTCTTCGGCCTCACGCTCGTGGTCAACCTCCCAATCAACGCCGACCAACTCGATTGGACCATCCAATCCCCACCCGACGACTGGTCGAACATCCGCAACCGCTGGCAGCTAGCCCATTTCGCCCGAACAACAGCCGCCGTCCTAGCTTTCGGCCTCCTATCCCTGGCATCTTCCCTTCCCGTACGTTGGGTTCGTGACCAAGCTGCGAGACCTGCAACACCGAGTGGTGACAACCGGCCAGCGATACATCGGTAACCCGATCCTGGCCCGACTGCCGATCCAAACCCTGCTCGAAACAACAGGCCGCAAGACCGGTCAGCCCCGAACCACCCCCATCGGCGGCCGCCGCCAAGGCAACTCCTTCTGGCTCGTCTCCGAGTTCGGTGAGAAGCCGCAATACATCCGAAACATCCAGTCGGACAACCGGGTTCGACTCCGCATCCGTGGCCGTTGGTACTCCGGCACCGCGCACCTGGTGCCAGAGGACGATGTACGAGCCCGACTCCGCAGGCTGCCGCGCGCCAACAGCACCGTGGTACGCGCGGTCGGCACCGACTTGTTGACAGTTCGCATCGACTTGGCCTGACCCTGCTGCTCGGTGGTGTGTCGCGATCACCTCTCCGCCCCTCTGCGTAATGCCGCATACAGAATCTCCACAAACAGCTCGCCCGATCCACACATCTGGTTTCTAGGCTCGATGATCGATCCCCTATCGCTGGGGCAGAGCGGAAGAGGTGTCATGGGGCATGCTGACGATTTCACCCGTTGGACAATCGAATTCGAGGCAAAGGCGGTAGCACGCTCGACTGCTGGAGATCCGGAATGGTGCGGAGGGGCACGACTTGATCCGGTCATCGCACGCAGCGTGCAACGATTTCAAGTCGGCGAGAGCGGCGACGGCGCCAACCTCATCCGCAAAGCCGAAGCAGCCGGCGATCCGGAATACGCGGCAGCGACCCGACTGTTCGTCGCCGAGGAAATCAACCACGCCCGGCTGCTACGCGAACTGCTGAATTCCGCAGGCTACGAGACGATCTCGGCCCACTGGACCGATGCGATCTTCGTCCGCCTCCGCCGTGCCCTGGGTCTGCGTCTGGAACTGATGGTCCTGTCCATCGCCGAAGTCGTTGCACTCCGCTACTACCGCGCATTGCGCGACGGCACCACCGACCCACTCACCACCACGGTGGCCAGCCTGATTCTCGAGGACGAACGCCGCCACGTACCCTTCCACTGTCAACGGCTGCGCGCCGCTTTCGCTCCGAATCAACGCCCAGTCCGGTCCCTATTCCTGCTGACTTGGTGGTTCGTCCTTATCGGCGCAACCCTCGTCGTAGTCCTCGATCACGGTGCCGCCCTGAGTCGATTGGGTGTCACCCGAACAGCTTTCATCCGAGACGTCATAGCCCTCTTCAGGGGCGTGGCAGCCGCCACCGTCAGTGCTGCGGTCGAACCCGCAGCCGCGGTCCTCGACTCCGACGTCGGGTAACGCCGCCGACCCTGCCAGCGGTGGCGCAGGAGGAAGCCGCGCTGGTTCAATCCCAGCTGGGACCACAACGAAAGAGCAGGTCAGAGCCCTAAAAGGTTCTGGTCTGCTCTTTTCGTGCCAGATAGCCGCCCTGAAAGCGGGGTCGCTCCGTGGGCTGCTGGTGCCGCTTAGGGGAGCAAATCTCAGCGGATTGGTCGCATCGTGGCTTGGAAGCTTCGATGGCGATCCAGATCTGACCGTGGAAGCGGTATGCCTTGAGCTGTTCGCTTGAGATAGTGCGCAGCATGATGTCGGCGCTGACACCTGCTCACTCCGAAACCGGCGGTGGTAGTTGCCGGGCGACGGTTAGTGCCGAGAACCGGGGACTTGGAGGTAGCCCGCGCACTGCCACGGAACACGCGCAGGGCCGAGTATGGTTGCCGCCCATGGTGATCAAGGATGCGGCCGAGACAGTCCGGGTCGGGCGGGCATTGGATTCCGCGATATGGGGCGCCACCTTGTCGGGGTGGAGCGTGATACAGGAAACGTTGGACGCGATCGAGAGGGCGGTTGTGGCTGGGGGCAGTTTTCGCCCTGTGCCACACGCCGGGGCAAACCCAGCATCGTCGAATTGACTCCCACACCCCCTGAACAAGCGAATCGGAGATCACTCAGCGCCCAGTACGGCACCGGATCATTCCCCTTGCACACCGATGGTGCTTCGATGCGGTGCACGCCGGAGTTCGTTCTCCTGGAACTCGGCGGTGGCTCCGGGTCAATCGTGGCCACACCTGTTGCCCAGTTGGACCAGCTCCGGACGGTGGCCAGCAACCGGATCTGACCCTGGGTATGTTCAGATTGCTCGATCCTCGCGCAGGAATCGACTACACCGCCGCGGTCAGTGAAAAGCGCCTTCGATACGACCCGGGGTGTATGGCCCCCGTTGATCCCCGATCCAAACGCGTCGCCGCTGCGGTCGCCAATCTGCAACCTGCCTACCAGCACGACTGGTCAAATCCGGGCACCCTTGTCATTCACAATCACGCATGCCTACATGGCCGTGGTGCCGCCGACGGCGAACCGAAGCGAATCCTGCGGCGGCTCATGCTCGATCGTGTGGTGAACGAGTGACGATCCCCTTCGAATACTCGGCGCTCTGGGCCAAAGCCGTCGTCTTCGTCAACCGCGCACTCGATGACACCGACGACTTCGAAGAACGCGCCTTCTGGGCCGCAGCAGCTCTTGAGCTTCTGGGCAAAGCCGCGCTCGTGAAGGTACATCCGGTGTTGATCGCCGATACCCCGGCCAGCGGCACGGTCAACGCCAAATCATTGATGCTGGCCGCAGGTGTGGGGGAGGACTACGACAAGTTTGTCTCCATTGCGGCCAAGACCGTGTTCATGCGTTGCAAAGTGATTGCCCCAAACTTCAACGAAGTCACCGCGATCCAGATCGCGGGAAACCGCAATGCTTACTTGCATGCCGGCGGGCCGTTCTGCCCGAGAGTCGCTCCGGAGTCTTGGTGGCAACGCTACTGGCCACTGGCCAGCATTCTCCTTGCCGCCCAAGACAAGTCACTCGAAGAGCTGGTTGGCAGCGACAATATCGTGAGTGTGCAAGCAACCATAGTCAGGTTCGACGAGCACATCGCTGAAATGGTCACTGCACGAATTGATCGTGCCCGCTACGTTGCCACCCGGTTGGCGCAGGGAAACCTGCCACCGGCGGAAATGGCTCTACTTACCCGCAGAATCAACACGATCCAGCCCCCGTACATGGAACACTGCCTTTGCTTGGCATGCGGGACAACCGGGGAGCTCGGGGGTGAAACCGAGATCGACGAGGAGCGCACTGAGGCGGCTGGGATGACGAGATTAACGGGTACATCGACGCAGAAATCATATTGACGATCCGCAGCGAATCCTTCGCCTGCGCGCACTGTGGTCTCATTCTGAGCGGACCCGAGCAGATCAGCGCCGCTCACCTGCCCGAATCATTTGAGGTTGTGATGCACGAGCCCGACGACTTCGAACCCGAATACGGCAACGACTAGTCAACCACAGGCTTTCGCGCCGTTGGACGGACCTCATGCTCCGCGGTGCGAAAGCCCAACCGGGGTTCTGGCCATGGGCCCTGGTCCGGACGGAGCTCTCTTGCAACCAACTGCACACCGAAGTCCGCTTCCCGAATTGGGGTCCTGCGGGGTCGGTCTTGCCGCACGCGCATTCTCATCCCGCATGAAATCCAGACCCGCGCCGGTCGGGTTCCGTCGACCTCGCCTCAATTTACGGTTCGCCGAGCGTATTTGGCGACCCGGGTTCGAGCGGGTGAGCTCGTCTACGAGCGGCTGGCAATTCTGGACGCGCGTCTTTGTACATTCTGCCGAGAGCACTAATGATGGCGGGCCGGTCTTTGGGGTGTGTTCCACGTAATGCATAGAAGAACATGCCACCGCGTACCATGGCCGCGAGTGTGGCCGGTATTCCGACTACGCCGACTACGCTCACCCAGTCAACCATCACGGTTCTATCCCCGATTCGAACTCACGCGCAAAGTGCTCCTTTACGCGAGCTTCAAGAATGTCGATTGTGTGCCCGGACTCTTGCGCAACGGACCTCGCGCGGCCAGGATGCAACTCGTCCCAAGGAGCTCTTCTGGCGGATCGGCCACGGGGGCCAGGATCGTGGCTCCCCAGGCCGGGAACAACAGAATTCCAGATCGGAGCCGAGCGCTTCAGGATCCATTCCTCAGCCGGTCGGGCCCACATCTCGTCCACAATGAGGCATCTGAACGAGAAGTCGTGCAGGAAGAGTCGGTGCCTATTGTCGACTGCATCGTGTAGCTGCACAGTTTCGATGCTCTTTGCGTGAACGCTAAGGCGCCGGGTCAATGCCTGCGAGCTGGACGCCGATACCATTCCGCTGCCAGCACGTGCATGTGCAAGTGCAGTACCAACATAAATTGGCCGGGAGGAGTCACCCGCAGCGATCGGTGCGTACAGCTCATCGTCCCCTGAGTAGTACAAACAGTAGACACCAGATCCGTTGAACGGCTCGAACTGCGCGAGCGGTAACGCGGGTCCAGCGAACAATGTGCTGACGACACTGCCAATCAGATTGACCTTGTCGAGCGGGTCGAACTCTGTTGGGGTGTAGCGCTCACTTGAATATGACGTGACTGCGGTCGGAGGGATCGGTGCGAAACCTGGTTCGAAGTAGGATCTAATCTCACTTTCCAGGAAGACAGGGCCGCTTTTCAATTCTGCCGCAGGAGCAGGAAAGGAGTCGTCGCGACTTCGCATGTTGGAAATGCCCTGCCGACTCATGCCCGCGTACTCGGCGATCTCGGCGATGCCCATCAGCTGGGGCGCGCGCGACTTGTCACTGGTAACGATTCAGCACCCCTTCGGTCTGTGTACGCGTGCCTATATTTGCGTGTACAGGTGACAATACGGGGGTTGTGAACGTTCGTCAACTATGTTGGGTCCTTCGTACACGGTCTGCCCTTGTGTCCCTAGTTCGATCTTCGGCGGATCAGGCGTATTTGCCCGGTGTTGAGCTCGAACTGGCCGCCGCGGGCGGGTTGCCGGGCGCGCGGCTCGTATGCGAGCCGACGGGCATCGCTAGCAAGTAGAGACGATGTTTCTGAGACTGCATCCAGCTGGTTCAATCCCAGCTGGGACCATGTCTTGCTGAACTTCGCGTAGATCTTGATCTCGACCGAGTTAGGGGCGGTACTCGAGCGGGCGGTCGCATTTTGGGCACCGACCCCCGATCTTCAAGAGCTCTTCATCGTGCTCCGTGCCGGGAATGATTGCTACCAACGATTCTCGGTAGATCGCACCGTGCTGGCTGGCCCGGCGCTCGGGCGGTTGTTGGCGCGTCCATCCGACGTAATGCATTACCGCACTGTGAGTGTCGGCATCACGGAGCATTGTGGGTTCGTCGAAGCACGCGATGTAAACGTGTTCGGCGTGGTCTCGGCATTCGGTCCGGCATCGGATGCGGGTGAGCGGTGGGTTGGCGCCGAAACTGGGCGCGATCGGTGCACTCTTCCGCATCGGAGGCTGCGGGAGCTCGGAAAGTGGGGAACCGCTCCAGATCCGTTGTGGATCAGTGCCTTTGGCTCGCAGATCGCTGATCAGGAATTCGACCCATTGCTGGTTCGCAGGGTAGGACTCTATTGCTGCTGTCCGAGAGAGATAGTGTGCCGTGGCTGCGGTGATTCGCGGGCCCCATTCAAGGGTGTCCGCCACGCGACATCTGCATAGTGAATAGAAGCGCTCATGTTCGCTGTATGCTCCTTCGAAGACTGCTACTCGTGTTTTGCAGAATCGGCAAAGTAGGCCGCGCGGTCTGCGCTGTGCCGCCCGGGTAGTCGTATCGACAACCATTGCGTGGCAACGCAGGCAGACCATGCACCGCCCCTCGAGCAACCCCAATAGTCGGTCTAGCTGACCCCGTCCCAGTGCGTATTTGGACTCACGTGCTGCCAATGCGGACTTCGAAGATTGCAACATGCATTTCCCGGCACAGCGCTCATGACTACCAGCATCATTCTTCACAGCACGGTCCTGTCGTTTCGGCCGGCCCTCTTCGATTCATCGTATGCCCAGGAATCGCTGCAATCGTCCCGGATGCGTGAATCGGGCCCGCCGAGGTTCCGCTCGCGATCTTGATGCCCACGAGGCCATCCCATGCGTGGGGGATTCGCCTACACGTCGGCATTCGGTCGCCAGCACCGAACCCTCTATCATCGTTCCTATGGTCACGGTGGGGATGACCGTCGGATTGGCGTTCGTGGGCTATATGGCTACGTACTTGAATGGCCTTCGCCTGGGCCAGCGTCAGGCCCGGCTGGTGCGAATCAATCAGCAGCTGAGCGAGTTCTACGGACCGCTACTCGCGCTGATGGAAGCGAATCAACGCACGTTCGATGCCTTTCACGCGGACTTCGCCCTGGCTGATGGGCGCTGTCCTATCTGCGATGTTCCGGTTCCGGCTGAGCGGGACCTCGCCGAGTGGCAGTGCTGGGCCACAACGGTTTTCATTCCGAATATCAGGGCGATGCGCGATGTCGTCGTCACCAAAGCTGATCTTCTCATCGAGTCCGAGATGCCAGCTGTCCTGCTCGAGCTGTGCGCCCATGTATCTGGATACGAGGTCACTCTCGCCCGTTGGTCGGAGGGTAACCGTGGGCAGCACGTCTCGATCATCAAGTTTCCGGCGCCGGAATTACATGACTACACCCGTGACCGGTTCGCCCGCCTGAAGCTCGAGCAATCGAGACTCCTCGGCAGGCAACGGCTTTAGGTCGGATTCGACTGCGCGCGAGCTGGAATCGATTGGGTCATAAGGTAACTCGCGCAGGGGCCGCGAGATTTAGAAACCGCGGAGAGACGGCCGGGCATCGTCTGTATCGCGATGACCGGCCGCTTTCGTGCGCCATCGCGGCCGGGACTTAATGTGCCGCCGAGCCCCTCAGAGTTGCGTGTGCCCGGATCCGCTGAGGATGATCAGCGGCATCAGGAGCACGCCGAGGATGCTGTTTCCGGTGCACTGCGCCGAGGCCGTGGAGCTGCCTGTCGGCTGGTTGACGCAGTTCTGCATCGTCATCGACTTGGATGACGAGCCCTGGGTTGCCGTGAGGTTGTAGATGCCCTCGGGAAGCTTTGAGCGGTAGACGTATTGGATGCTTCCCGTGCCGGGGGTGGATCCGGCCTGCGGGGTGAATGTGCCGACGTTCTGGCCGGCCAGGGTGATGGTGACCGGTGTCAGGGCGTCCGCGCCGCTGGTGGACACCAGGATCGTGCAGGTGTTGCCCGCGCCTTCGCACCAGCCGGCGCCGGTGAGGACCTGCATCATGTTCACGCTGTCGACCGCGGCCGACGCCGATGCCGCCGCGGCGACCGGAATCGTCAGCATGGCCACAGTGGCTGCGGCCCAACTTATTTGCCTCATCTGTACTTCCCGTTGGAGTGATCGGCACCCGAAGTGCCGCTCCGACGGTAACCGCGCGGCGAGGCTCCGCGTGGAGAAATTGAAATGTCAATACTTCAAAACCTGGAGTGCGCACTACCGCCGCCAATTCGCTGGATTCCGGCACGGCCCCACCGACGAGACGCTTATGAGCTCCTGCGTGTCCTGATGGCGTGTGCTGCTCGGTTACGGCGATCGCCGGTTCGCCGTGCGAGTGGGCTCGTAGGGTTGGTTGGATACCTTCTTTTCGATCCGATTAGGGCACCTATGACCATTGCCGAGTCTCAGTTGTCGAAGGGCCAGAACGCGCCGATAGCCGTCACCGAGGTGACGATCACGCTACGGACCACTGCCGCCGCGGATCTATCGGCGTTGCTTGTCACCGCGAACGGCAGGGTGCGCTCGGACGCTGATTTCATATTCTTCAATCAGCCCGTGGGTCCGGGTGTGCAACTGGCCTCGGGAACTCCTGGCGCGCTGCATATCTCGCTCGGGCACATTCCGCAGGATATCGATCAGCTCCGCGCGGTTCTGACCCTCGAGGATCCGCAGGCGACCTTCGGCGGATATCAAGCACCCGTCGTGACACTCAGTGACCGCGCGGGGAAACTGTTGTGCGAGTACCGAATCGACGGACTCGGCCCCGAATCGGTAGTGATCGCACTCGAACTGTATCGGCGGGGCGCCGGTTGGAAGGTGCGCGCGGTCGGGCAGGGGTATGCCGGCGGATTCGCCGCACTGGTCACCGATCACGGCGTGACGGTCGATGACGCTCCCGCCCCCTCTCCGCGCCCGACACCGGTTGCGGTCGCGGTTGAGCGCGGGGGAGTGCGCACCGTTGCGGGCGAGCAGAAGCTCTCCCTCGAGAAGCGTCAGAAGCTGGACCTTCGCAAACGCGAGGTGGCGAAGGTCTTGCTCGCCAAAGGCGCGGACGGGGTACGTGCGCGAGTGCTGTTGGTCATCGATAAGACCGGGAGCATGTCCGAACTGTATAAGAAAAAGGTCGTTCATCGAGTCGTCGAGCGGATGATCCCGGTCGCGATCCAACTCGATGACGATGGTGAGTTAGAGCCCTACCTGTATGGGTCAGGATTCGCGAAGCTGCCCAACGTCCGAGTCGACACCGCGGAATCCTGGTGCGCGGAGTTCATCCATATCGGTGGAGTGCACGGCGGGATCAACTACCGCTCGATCGGCGGATACAACGACGAAATACCCGTCATGACAGAGATTTTGAATGTACTGCGTCCCGATGGTGACCCCACGCTCGTCCTGTTCTTCACCGATGGCGGCTTCCACAAACGTGGACCCATTACCGCGTTGATGCGCACCGCGGCCGAGTACCCGGCGTTCTGGCAGTTCATCGGGTTGGGGCGCAATGACTTCGGTGTCCTCCGCAAGCTCGACACGCTCCGCGGTCGCAAGGTCGACAATGCGGGATTCTTCGAGATCGCCGATATCGATCGTATGAGTGACGCGGATCTTTACTCGAAACTGTTGAGCGAGTTCCCCGATTGGCTGCGAGCCGCGCGTGCCGCGCATGTCTTGCGCTGACATGCATCGCGCGGTTCCGCCGACCGCTTAGGCGGCAGCCACCGCCCGGTTGCGCCGCCACACCCCGATCGCGTCGGTAGCCAGCAGTGCCCACGCCACGAGCGCCGGTTGAAACACAAGCCGCGCAGCGCGTTTGGCATCGGAGTCGAGTCCGAACGCGTCGCGATGCTCGACCAGCTGCGCGATATTTCCCGGAAAGATCACGACGAAGAACGCGGCCACGATCGCTCCGACGAGCGCGCGGCGCGGCTGCTTCCATGCCCCGAGCAGCGCCGCGCCGAGCGTGATCTCGACGACCCCGGACGCCAGCACGACGAAGTCGGTGTCGAGCGGGAACCAGGACGGCACCTGGGCGCGGAAATCGTTGCGGGCGAAGGTCAAGTGGCTTGTGCCTGCGGATATGAGCATCACGCCTAGGAAGGCCTGCGCTGCCAGCCGGACTCGGGACGAACGTTCACCGTGGATCACCATGGGGAAAGCATCGCACACGATGTATCGGGGAGCGGCCTCACCGAACCTGCGCGTATTCGTCGAAGCCGAGCCGGGGGTGGTGATCGGCGAAGCCGGTGACGGTGACCTGATCGGTCACCATCGAATATCCGCGGACCATGACGGTGTATTCGCCGTCGGGCAGGCCGCTCACCGCGTAGCGGCCGTTTTCATCGGTACGCGCGGTGCCGACGATGTCGCCGGATAAATCGAGCACGGTCACCCTGGCATCGCGCACCGTGCGACCACCGCCGCGCACCGTGCCGGACAACACCGCCATCGGTGTCAGTGTGACGTCGAAACAGAGTCGCCCACTGTCGGGGACCGTCAATGTTGTTGCCGTGGGCCGCATTCGGGCGGCGACCGCCACCAGTGTGTAGGTTCCGGCGGGCACACCATGGCAGGTGTACGTGCCGTCCGCCGCCGTGACGGCGGTACCCGCTACATCACCGAGCAGGTCGGTCACGCTGACGGTGGCATCCGGCACCGGTTCGTGCTCGATCGTGCGCACCACGCCGGATACTTCGCCGGATCCCGACAGCGTGACGTCGAGTTGATGCGCGCCGTCATTGCGCACCGTGACGTTCACCGCGGTCGGTTGATATCCGTCTGCCGAGACGATCAGGACATAGCTGCCGGGTGCGGGCGGCTCGATGGTATAGCCGCCGCTGAAGTCCGTGGTCGCCCGCGAAACCTGTTGTCCGCGTTGACTGATCAACGTCACCGTGGCCGCAGATACCGGATGCCGGTCATCCCGGCGAATGTGGCCGCCGATCATCCGCCCATCGACCGGTGCAAGCGGTTCGGAGGCCGCCTCGGGGCTGCGCGTAGCGACCCGATCCTGTTCGGCTGCCTCGGAATACACGGCATCGACAGGCACAGGCAGGTCGACCTGCACCGGCCGCCGCAGCTCGCGCAGCCTTGCCCCTTCCACATCGATATCGGGCAGTACGCGGTTGAGCCACCGCGGAATCCACCACGATCGGTGTCCCATGATCACCAGCAGCGCCGGAACCACCACCATGCGCACCACGAAGGCATCGATAGCGACACCGCAGGCCAGCGCGAACCCCATGGATTTGGCGGTGACATCGGATTCCAGCAGGAACGACCCGAACACCGAGATCATGATGATCGCCGCCGAGGTGACCACGCGGGCACCGTGGTGATACCCGGAGATCATCGCGTCCCGCGGCGACTTACCGTGCACATATTCCTCGCGCATGCGGGTCACCAGGAACACCTGGTAATCCATGGCGAGCCCGAATACCAACCCGATCAACATGATCGGCAGGAAACTGATGATCGGTTGCGGATCGGCGATCAGGCCGAAGGTGCCTTCCTGGAAAATCAGCACGGTCGCGCCGAAGGTGGCGGCCATCGACAGCAGGAATCCGAGCGCCGCCGTGAACGGCACCAGGATCGACCGGAAAACCAGGATCAACAGCACGAAGGCCGCCCCGGCCACGATCGCCAGATACGGCACGATTTTGCCGAGCAGGACATGATCCATATCGGCGTAAATGGCTGTGGTGCCGGTGATTCCGTACTCGATGCCGTACCGCTCGGTCAGTGCGCCTTCGGCCTCGCGAGCCGTGCGCACCAAATCCTTGGTCGCCTGGTTGTTGGGCCCCGATTTCGGTACGCCGCTGAGCATTACGCCGAGCCCGTTCGCACTCAGCTGCGGTGCGGTGACGTAATCCATCTCCGCGAACCCGGCCAGCCGATCGCGCAGCGCCGCGACCGCGGCCTCGCGCTCGCCGGCGGGCACCTTCTCCAGATCGGCGACGACGGTCAGCACACCGTTGCTGCCCTCGCCGAACCCCGCCGTCCTGATGTCGTAGGCCTGCCGCACCGTGGAATCGGTCGGGAAGCTGTTCTCACCCGGCAGCCCCAGCTGCAATCCGAGTGCCGGAGCGGCCAGCGCGCCCAGGGCCGCCACCGCGATGGTCAACGCGACCCATGGTCGTCGGCCGATCAGCCGAGCCACCCGGGTGCCGATGGTGACCGAGGTGTCGTCCTCCGGGTCGTGCCGCGCGACCATCGGCAGCTTCGGCGTGAACAGAAAGCGGCCGAAAGCCCCGAGCAGAGCGGGCATCAGGGTGATGGCGGTCAGCACCGCGAAGAACGCCGCGACGGCCCCACCGAGGCCCATGAACGTCAGGAAGTTCACCCCGACGATGCTCAGCGCACCCAGGGCGACAATGACGGTGAGCCCGGCGAACACCACCGCGGAACCGGCGGTCCCGACCGAAATGCCCGCTGCCTCTTCGGAACTCTCCGCGACACGCAGTTCATGCTTGTAGCGGGAGACGATGAACAGCGCGTAGTCGATGGACAGTGCGATACCGATCATCGACGCGAGAAACGTTGTGAAACTGGGTATCTCGATGATCGAAGTGCTCAGCGAGATCACCAGCATGGCCGCGCCGAGCCCGGCGATGGCGGTCACGATCGGCACGAACGCCGCCACGATGGCCCCGAAGGCGATCACCATGACGACCAGCGCCACCCCCATACCGATCATCTCGGCCTGACCGCTCGGCTGCCCCTGCTTCTGCTCGATCGCGCCGCCGATCTCGACGGTCAACCCGTGCGCGCGAGCGGGTGCGGCCACCTCGTACGCGGCCCGTCGCTGCGCGTCGGTGATATCCGCGGCCGAGGCGATATCGAATGGCACCGAGAGCACCGCGACGGTGGCGGGCGCATCATGATTCAGCACATTCAACGGCGCACCTGCGCACACCGCCGGATTGGCGTCGGCCAGACAACCCATCGCCTTGGTCACCGCGATCGGATTCTTCAGTGCCGCGGCGTCTTTCTCGGCGACGAGTGGCCGACCCTCGTACGAAAGGTGCTGGAGATCGCTGATCAGCGCATCGATGGCGGCGGCATTGTCCTTATCGGTCAGCTTCGTCCCCGCGGGCGCCTTGATGACGTACGTACCGCCGACGGCATCGATGCCGAATTGTCCTGACATGCCCGGGAACTGCTTGTCCAGAATGTCGGTGGCGCGTTCCGAAGGCAGCGACGGCATGCTGAACTTATCGCTCATCGGCTTGCTCAACATGCTGCCGCCGACGCCGAGCGTCACCAGCAGCAGGAGCCACACCGGCAGCACGATCCACTTGCGTCTGAACGCGAATTTGCCCCAGCGATAAAGGTATACGGACACGAAGGGTGCTCCTAGGTGGTATCCGGGTGTGCCTGATTCGGGGCCCGAGTACAACGCTTTCGCGGCCCGCAACGCATGCGAACAGTCCCCCCGGCCCGCTCTGCCGATCCACCGCACCGTACGACTGGTTGATCGCCCGAAAGCCGAAAATGGAGGAGTAACCTCAAGTTTCGCGAGCTTACCGCACGCGAAATAGGCACCGTGGTCTGCGGTGCCTTCTCGCCGTTGATATCCGAGCTACTGCGTCGCGGCGATGACTTTGTCGACGGCGTTGTCGACCGCGTCGGCGATGATGGTCTGCGCCTCGGTTTGCGCAGCTGCCGCCGAGTCCAGCCCTGCGGCGAACGCCTGTTCGGGATCGCCGGTAGCCGCGAGTTCCCGCGCCGCGGCATCGGGCACTTGGAACGCCGCGGACAAGACGGTATTGAAAGCCGGGAAGACGACCGCCGCGCCCGCATCGATCACCCCGACCACCGCGGCCTGCACGGCATCATGCGGAGCGACGGTGCGCGGGGGATTGGGCATGATCGGCGCGTTCATCGCGGTGTAGGTGTCCTGCCGAGCGGTCTGGATTGCCGCGTCGATCGCGGGAACTCCACCTTCGGCGGCAGCCGGGCCGATATCGAGCAGCCCGACCACACCCACCTCGAACGCGTTCAGCGCCCGCGGTGCCACGATCGTCCCGTCCGCGACAATGGTCTGCTGCGCCGCGACACTCACGGGTCCGGTGATCGAAGCCGCAGCGATGCCGAGCGCCGTCACCGGATCATCAACCTGCGAAGCGGCCGCAAATACACCCGGTGCCTGCCCAATCGCGGTCCCGGCCGTAGTGGCGGTCTGAACGGCGAGCGGGCAGATGATCGAACAATAGGTCACCTGGTTCTGCACGAACCGAGTGATCAGGCCACCGGGTGGAACCGCCTCGGAGATCGCTCCACCATCACGCAGCGCAGTCGGCGATGCCTGGAGTTCGCTGCCCGGGGCAGCCAAGGCCGTGGCAGGCAGGGCACCGACAGCGAGCCCGGTGGCTGCGACGCCGACAAATAGCAGACGGGACGGTATCCGCATGGTGATCCTCGAATCGTCGGTTATTGACACCACTACGGTGTACGGACGTTCCGGGTTCAGTCTCCATTGCCATGGCCTTCGATGCGGGGAGGCGGCTGGCGATCACCACCTGCGGCTTCCGGGGTTTCCAGCCGCAGTCCCGTGTGGTGGGCGATGAAGGCGAGCAGGGAGATCAGGGCTTCGGCCGCGTCGTGGCCGCCTCCGGCGTGGCCTTTGCCCGCGATCACATCCAGGAGAACCGGTGCGGCGCAGTCTCGTTGGAGGGCGGCGACCATCTTGTAGGAGTGCAGCGGCGGGACTCGGGTGTCATGGTCCCCGGTGCTGAACAGGGCGGCTGGAAAGGGTTGCGCCTGTTCGCCGCTGCGAGCGGTGACGGTGTAATACGGCGAATACTGGAGTAGTACGTGCAAGGCCGCAGGGTCGCAGGCCGAGCCGTATTCTTCGCGCCAGGCTCGGCCCAGGCCCCAGCGTTCATAGCGGACCATATCCAGTGGGGCGGCCGCGCTGACGACCGCGGCGTAATCGCCGGGGCGCTGCACCATGGCACCGACCGCCATGAGGCCGCCGTTGCTGCCGCCGAGTAGCGCCAGCTCACCGCGACGGGTCAACCCCGTGTCAACCAGCCAGTCACCGGCCGCGTGCAGATCGGCGAAGGCGTTGAGCTTGTGCGGACCCGCACCGTCTCGATGCCAGCGGCGACCACGCTCGCCACCGCCGCGAACGCCCGCGATCACCATGATTCCGCCCGCCAGCACCCAGGCCAGTCCATCGGGTTGGTAGTCCGGGCGGATGGTGATTCCGAAGCCGCCGTAGCAGGTCAGGATGGCGGGCCGGGGGAGTTGCGGTCCGGCGGGTGCCAGCACGGTTACCGGTACCTCGGTGGCGTCGCCGGAACGGTAAGTCGTTCTGGTGACGGTGATTCCGGACAGCGCCCGCGGTGCGGGATCGGTTGGTTCGACCTGTCCGGTCAGCAGATTCAGCCGCCATTTTCCGAGCGGCCGGACCCAGTCGGTGTAGCTCAGGGCGAGTACACCGGGTTCGTCCGTGGGTTCTATCGCGGCGATCGTGCCCGCACCGGGTAGATCGGCATCGAGTAGCCAAGTGCCGCAACGTGGTTCGTGGACGGATAGTTCGGAATAGCCGTCGCGCGTGCGAAGGAGCACCAGCCGGTCGCCATCGTCGGTCGCGGCCAGGGCGAAGGCGGCCAGTACCGTGGGCTCCCTGCCTTCGACAAGCGTCCGCCAGGAACCCCACCCGCCGCCGGGCAGCGGATCGGCGACGAGTAATTGGCCGAATTCGCATGTGGCCGTGGATATCGCGAGTATTCGACCCGAGTCGTCCACCACCACTCCCGCCGAGGAGAGTCCGCCGAGGTCGAGTGGCTGTGGTGAATCACCGGCCGCCACATCCGCAATGGATACCCGGGTTGCCCGGCTGGTGCCGGTGCGGGCCGTGATGACCAGCCATCGGTCCTGCCAGAGGGCGAGATGGAACCGACCCATCGGGTCGTCGTCACCGGCGAGCAGTTCATCGCAAGCGGTCGGCGTACCCACCCTATGCCGGTATACCCCACTGCCGCAACGGTTATCGTGACCACGCACATAGAAGTATCCGGTTTCGTCGGCCAGCCACGCCACCGGCGAATATCGGGTCGACGCACATGTCTGCGAGACGTCGCCGGTCGAGGTATCGATCAGCGAGAGCGGAGTCGTATCCTCGGCCCCGCCGGAAGTCACCTGCACGACCACGTATCTGCCGTTCGGTGACGGCACCCAGCGGCGCAGGATCGCATTGGCTCCCAATGCCGCCGCGTCGATCAGCGTCCGCCAGCCATCCTGCGACCCTTGGTCGATCTGCAGTTCCCAGGGCGACCCCGGGCGTGGCCGAGCGACCCGGAATCGGTGCGCACCAGCGATTTTCACCGATGATGCGACCGGTCCCTGCACGATGATCTCCCGCAGCACCTCCCGCAATCGCGCCCGCCCCGGCAGCCCGGCAAGATACTCCCCGGCCAACTGCCGCTGTGCCGCCGTCCAGGCCAGCACCTCCGGATCGCTCGGATCCTCGAGCCGGCGATATGGATCCGGAATCGATATGCCGTGCAGGACATCTCGCGACTCGGAGCAGGGAGCGGGTGGATATTCGGCGTTCATCGCGCCACCTCCGGTATCGGCTCGACATCGTTGTCACTGCCCGTTGTCGTGCGGCCCACGGTCGCGAGGAAAATGACGGCCGCGACCAGATCGGCGGCCACGAAGACCCAGATTCCGGTACGGGCGCCGAATCTTTCGCCGACTTCGCCGCCGAGGAGCGCGCCGACCAGACCCGCCGCCGTGGTCCCGGTCGCCAGCAGAGCGCCGATGCGGGCGAAGTAGCCGTCGCCGACACCGTCGCACAGCACCGTCACCAGCGCGATATTGAGCACCGCGCCGAAGAACATGGGCACCGCCGCACCGAGAGCGGCGGCGAACAGTACGGCCACCGCCGGTCCCGTCGCGATCGGCAGTGCGATGGCACCCAGCGCCGCGCCGAATACCGCGACCGAGAGCACCCGCCGCGGCGGCACCCCGCGAGTGTGCAGCCGCGGTGCCAGCAGCGATCCGCCGGCCGAGCTCAGCGTCGCCACCACGGCCGGAATCCCGTACACCGCAACGGGTAACGCGACCTCGTGCAGCAGGAACACCGCTCGCAGGGCGGAGACCCCGCCCGCGGCCATCCCGCCCACGAGCAGATACATCGTCAATGCCGCGAGCAGTGGATGACCTCGCAAAACCCGCAGGGCGTCGAGGAATTCGCGATCGAACCGGTCGCGCTGCTCGACCGCGCGCCGGTCCGGCGCTTCGAGCCGGATCAGGCAGTAGGCGCTGAAAAGATAGCTCACCGCATCACAGGCGAACATCGCCGCCGCGCCGACCGAGGCCACCAGCGGTCCGGCGACCGAGGTGGCCACCGAACGCGACAGCATCGTGGTGGATTGCAGATCAGCTCGCGCCCGCCCCAGATCGGCGACCATCAGGGTATTCAGATGGGCGAAGTAGACGCCCTCGAACACCACCCGGGTCATGCCCAGGATCAGCGACAGCGTCGCCAGACCCGCCACGGTCAGCGCGCCCGCGAACATGGCGGCCGCGACCGCGAGCACCGCCGTCGCGGCCACCAGATCGGTTGCCAGCAACATCCGCCGCGGTCGGCTGACCCGGTCCAGGAAGACTCCGGCGAACGGTCCGAAGACCAGGGTCGGAAGCATCGCGCTGAGCACGATGAGCGAGACCGCGTGCGGTCCGGCTCCGAGCCCCACCACCGCGACGACCGATGCCGCGGTGCCGGTGAGGGTGCTACCGAAGGTCGATGCCGCCTGCGCTATGCGGTAGCGCCGCAGGTCGGCCTCGGGCGCGGCTGATTCCATCAGGTCACCCGAAATACGCGTCGTCGCAGTAGGTGACCGACAGCACGCTGAGCGGCGCGTCGTCGAACACATCCTCGCCGGGGGACATGATCAATAGTGGGAGTGGGTTTTTCATGGTTGTTCCTCGAATTGTCCTATGTGTGAGATGTATTCGCCGAGCTCGGTGAACCGAGCTCGGCGAAGGCATGAATTGCGTTGTGTGTGAGTTGTTTCCGCCGGTTGGCGAATTACTGAGCGACCTCCCCGCCGTCGATGCAGAGCAGGATGCTCTTGGTGCTGTCGGGGGCGTCGTCGCCGATTTCCGGATCGGACTTCAGCTGGAGCTTGAGCACGTTGATCATGTTGTTCACCTCCTTTCGAGACTTGTCGTGGTCGGTGCTGCCGTGCGACTCGGTTCCGAGTCGAGGCAGTGGTCGAGGGTGAACAGCGGGTCGGTGACGCCGGTCGTGGCGTGCTGCAGGGCCAGCAGAATGCCCGCGGAGCCGGTGGCCAGGTCGGCGCTGAGCCGCTGCCCGTGCTCACCCAGCCAGCGGACGCCGCTTTCGTGCGGTATCGCGTGCATGAACAGCGCTGTCGGCCGGGCGATCGGATCGGGCAGCAGCTTCTCCCCGGGGAACCTGGCGGCCATATCGGCGTGCACGAGTGCCAGCCCCGCTTGGCCGAGGAGCAGTCCGGGTCCCGCGGTGAGCCGGATGCCCGCCGCCCGCGCGCAGCTGCGCAGCAGTCCGGTCAGTTCCGGATCGGCGGCACGCTCGAGATAGCGCGCCAGCACGTGCAGATAGCCCGCGCTGCCGCATCCGAGGTACGGCATATTGCGCCGGTCTCGCGTCGAGACTCGAAACCCGGTGGCGCCCACCGGAAGCGGTTCGGCGTGCACGAGTTCCGCGCGCAGTAGTCGCACTCCGCGCTCGAACGGCTCGTCCGCCCCGGTGAACCTGGACAGGTAATACAGCGCGAGCGCGATACCGGGCCTGCCGTGCACCAGCCCGGAGGCGTGGTCGCGGCCGAGCGCGGGAATCAGCGCATCGCCCTCGGGTATCGCGTCCAGCAGCCGTTGCGCCCGGTCGAGATGTTCCGGATCGCCGGTGCGGTGGAAGAACGAAAGGTGTGTCATGGCAACGCCCGCCGCACCGCCGCCCCATCCGGCCGCCTCGGTCGTGAGCCGGTGGCTGTCGGCCTCTGCCAGCAATGTCAGCGCCGCGTCCCGTTCGCCGAGATCATCGAGGACCCAGGCGATTCCAGCGTTGCCGAACAGCAGACCAGGTCCGGTCCCGCGCCGCTCGCGCAGCGCATCGGTGCGCAGTCGTTCGACCACCGCCGGGTCGATTTCCCGACCTGCCGAGCGCAGTGCGTGCAAGACGCCCGCGGTGCCGTAGGCGACACACCTGGTATTGGTCCGATGTCCCTGCGGCGCTGTGGGATACACCCACCGCGGATGGCCAGGATCGGCCATGGCCTGTAGGGCGTCGGCCGTGCGATCACGCAGCCATCGGGTCGCGTCCGCAGGCTCCGAGCGCACTCGGTCGGGCGTCAGCAGCAGCGGTGCGTCGAGTTCGCGTCGCGAACGCAGCACGGCCGTCCACAGCCGCCGCGGCGGCGGGCAGATCTCGGCCAGCTCCGCGTGCAGATGATCCAGCGTCTGCGGGCTGCGCCGCGCCGCCTCGTGCATCGGGAAGACCAGCAGTTGCGCGAGCGCCGACAGACCGTAGTCATCCACCCGCGCCGGATCGAGCTTGGCGCGTTCACCCGGCGAACGTGATTCCGGCGGTTCATATCCCGGCGTGCCGAGCAGGCCGAGGGGATGGTCGATGGGCTGGGTGGCCTCGAAATCGATCAGGCGCACCGTATCGTCGTCGTCGACCAGGATATTGCCGGGCGAGAGGTCGACGAAGGCGTATCCGAGCTCGTGCAGGGCGGCCAGTTGCGCGGTGAGCTGATCGAGAATGTGCTCGCACCGCCGGTAGTAGGCGGGGAATACGGTCGCATCCGGAACGGCGTGCGTCGCAGGCGAATTCGCGACAACCCATTTGTTGAGCGTGCGGCCGGGAACGAATTCGGTGACGAGATAGGTGTGCTCCCATTCGGTGAACAACTCCAGCGGGCGCGGGGCGAGACCGGGCGCGAGGGTGTGCAGGGTACGCAATGTCAGGTACTCGCGTTCGAGCCGTTCCCGGGCGGCCTCGTCACCGGCGTAACCGTTGTGCGCACGCGCCTCTTTCACGAATACCGTTGTGCCGTCGGCACAGTGAGCGCGGTACGCGCCACCGGCATTGCTGGGCCGCAGCATGGTTTCGAAGGTGTAGCCGTGGAAGCTGACCTCGTCACCCACATCGCCCTCATCGTCCGGGGTCGGAGCGGGGTCGAACGGATCGGCGATTCCGGTGGGCAGCAGGAAACCTGGGCCGCGCTCATCCGGAATCTCGGTGCCGTCCAGGGCCAGCATGGTCGGCACCCGGGTGCCGTCGGATTGCAGTCGATACCGCGGCCGGAACGACCCGTACCGGTAGGACACGCATTGCGACGATCCGAAGCGCCGGTCGGTGAGCACGTACGGCCCTGCGACACCGGCCAATTCGCGTTCGAGTCGGTTCAGCAGCGTGTACGCCAGCTGCGGCGTCGGGGGATAGAGCGCGCAGAACTTGCCGCTCTGTACGCGGCTGCCGTGTTTGCCGTGCAGCCACAGGAAGTAGTTGCGGCCGGTGAGGTGCTTGAACGGGACACCCAGTTCGGCGCAGGTGGCGCTGACCACGTCGAGCACCTGCTGCGCGGAGCCGAGCGTGCTCGACACGTGCACTTTCCAGCCCTGTGCGGGCAGTTCGGCCCGCGGCGGCGTCCAATGCGTCCAGATCTCGAACTGCTGCCGGGTCCAGCCGTGCGGCGGCCTGGTCGGGTTGTACCGCCGGCCCGGATCGACGCAGTCGACCGGTTGGTAGTAGTCGGGGTGTGCAAAAGTGAAGGCCGCGTCGGGAAGCATTGTGCTGCTGCCTTTCTCGTGCTCTGGGGCCGGTGGATCGAACGAGTCAAGAATCTCCCGCCGACGCCCTCGCGCGAATCCGCCTGTCGCGGTGTTCTTCGCCTACCGTGCCGCGATGAGAGGTCTCATCTCCACGCGGTAGCACCGCGATTCGTGCGACACTGCCGATATGACAAGGCAGGCCACGGTGACGGTGTACGCGGTGGGTGATACCGGGGCCACGGGCGAATTCCTCGGCGCGGCCACTCTGATCGAGCCGGAATTCGCACTCGCCGATCCACCGCTGAACCGGACACTCGCGGACAATCCGCAGGCGGTGCGGGTCGGCATCTTCGCCGCCGCGGGCGATATCGCGGAAGTCATCGATGTCGCGCGCGTCCGGGTGCTTCCCGACGCCCCGGACGTGGTGCTGCTCCAGCTCGCTGTCGTCTCGGCGGCTCCCGCGGTGGGAGTTCCGGTCGAGCTGCATGCGGACCCCACGGGTGTGGAGCTGTTTCCACAGCCGACCCGGGCGGAAATCATTGCCGCCGTACGCCGGGTGCTGGCAGCGGCCCCGCCTCCGCCGACGCCTGATTCGACCCCGCACGTCGCCGACGATCCGATTCGCTGGCTACTGCACCTCTTCGGCAACGACTGAACTCGCGGGTTCGCCTGCCCGGGCCGGAGTGCGCGGGACGAGCACCTCCCCGCGTCACCTGATCTGTGGGAAAATGCAGCGCATGAGGCGGCGGACTTCGGTGCGGCAGTGACCGATTCAAGGCGTTCGCCCGCCCTGCTGCGTCACCGGCTCGCGGATCTGGCACTCGTCGTCCTGGCGGGTGGCGTGGATATGGCCTTCTGGGGAGGAGATCATCGCGATCTGACCGGTAGTGGGCGTTTGCCGTCGTGGCTGGTGCCCGTGGTCGCAATCGGCCTGTGCGTGGCGCTGCTGTTCCGCCATCGGTTCCCGGTGCAGGTGTGGTTGCTGGCGTGGCTGCATACCAGCGCCAATCTTGTTGTCCCGGACTACTATCCGTTCACCTACCTGCTGATCGCGAACTATGCGGTGGCACGCCGCGCGCCCGCTCTAACCGCCCGCATCGTGCTCATCGCATCCGCCCTGCCGCTCGGACTGTTCAGCTACCGCTCGGCGCAATCGGCCGCACCCGAGCCGCACATCCGCGATTTCCTGGCGGCGGTCGTGATCTGGTCCATCATCCTTTCCGTCGCCTGGGGGTCGGGCCGGGTGGTGCACGCTCGTGAGCAACACGCGATCGCCGAGCGGGAACGCTTGACCGCGGAGGCCGAAAAGGAGCTCATCGCACAGCGATTGCGACTCGCGCACGAATTGCACGACAGCGTCACCGGTGCCGTGGCGGGCATGATCCTGCACGCCGGGGCCGCTCGCGCGCTCTGCACCGGCAGCGATCCCCGCGTGGAACAGGCGCTGGAGGTCATCGAACACGCGGGCGCACAGGCCATGACCGAACTGCATTCCATGCTGGGATTGCTGCGCTCGACCGAGCCGCCCGGCGCAGCTCCGGCGCGTTTCGCCGATGCCGAACGGCTGCTCGAATCCGCCCGGCACGCGGGCCTGCGGGTGCGCAGCGAGATCACCGGTACGCCACGGCCTTTGGATCCCGGTGCGGACCTGGCCGCCTACCGCACCGTCCAGGAATCGCTCACCAATGCGACCAAACACGCGGGCCGTGGCGCAGAGGTCACGCTCAGCGTCGCCTGGACTCCCGCCACCCTCGACCTGACGGTACGCAGTTCCGGTGGCAGCGCACCGTCATCCGCCGCCGCCCTCTCCGCCGGTACCGGCCTGCACGGCCTCCGCGAACGCCTCGACGCCTTGGGCGGCGAACTGACCTGCGGCCCGGAAGGCGACGGCTGGTGCGTGCACGCCAGCCTGCCCGCCGTGACGGGAATCCCATGACGATCACCGTGCTCGTCGCCGAAGACGAGGCACTCGTGCGCGCGGGCTGCGTCATGCTGCTCGGCACGGCCTCCGACATCGAGGTGACAGGTGAGGCCGGTGACGGCGAGGCCGCGGTAGCCGCCGTGAAAACCCTTGCACCCCAAGTGGTCCTGATGGACCTGCGTATGCCGATCCTGGACGGTGTCGCGGCCACCCGCGCGATCACCGCCCTCCCCGCCGCCCCCGCGGTCCTCGTCCTCACCACCTTCCGGGACGAAACCATGGTCCAGGAGGCGCTCGCCGCCGGCGCCAGCGGCTTCCTGCTCAAACAAGCCGCCCCCGCCGACCTCATCCAAGCCGTCCGCCGCTGCGCCGCCGGCGACGGCTGGCTCGACCCCAGCATCGTCGGCGGCGTCCTCGGTGCCCTCCGTCGCACCGGCCCCCGCGCCGCCACCGCCCCCACCACCCTCGCAACCCTCACCACCCGAGAACGAGAAGTCCTGGTACTCATGGCATTAGGCCGCTCCAACACCGAAATCAGCACCGAACTCTTCATCAGCGAAGCCACCACCCGCACCCACGTAGCCCACGTAATAGCCAAAACAGCCTCCCGCGACCGCACCCAAGCCGTAGTCCTGGCCTACCAGAGCGGCCTCATGAGCTGAGGTATGCGGGGCGTCGCGGATTCGTCCGCCACACCGAACGCCAAGCGGCGACCGCTGCCAGCGCGTAGGCGATGGTGATGGCGACCAGCACCGGCGGAGCTGTCCATCCCTGTTCGGGGCCCTCGATCACCGCGAAACGGATGGCGGCAAGCGCGGTGATAGCGATGCGCCAGGCCGATCTGGACGCCGTCGGCCCCGGCCTCATCGAAGCGATTCTCGCCGTGCCCGAGACCGCACGCCGCTGAACCTGCCCGGGGCGGCTACCGTCGTCCCATGCCAACTACCTTGCCCGAGAAGGCCGCCGCGGCGATCAACGGCGGATTGCTCGCCCATCTGGTCACCATCAATGAGGATGGGTCGCCGTATGTGCGGTGTGTGTGGACGCATGCCGAGGCCGATGCGCTGAGCATCGGGTCGATGAGCTTGGACAAGCGGTATGTGCGCAATCTGCAACGGGATTCGCGGGTGTCGATCTCCTATCAGTCGGGTGTGATCGATGCCCACGGGCTGGCCGAATACCTTGTCGCCGAAGGACATGCGGAAGTGGTCGAGGGCGGGGACGGGCGGGCTCTGCTGAATCGGCTGGGGAAGGCGTACATCGGTCCCGACGCGGATTTCCTCGCCGATCCGGCGGTGGGACCGGGACACCTGATCCGGGTACGACTGACCAAGGTCACCGGTGTCGGAGCCTGGCTGAACTGAGATCGCCGCCGGATATCCGGCGGCGATCAAAAGCCCTCAGCCGTGCAGGAATTCGTAGGTGCAGAACACCAGGCCGTCGCCGATCTTGCGGGTGTCGGCCAGACGCAGCGGTGTGGTGTCGCCGATTTCGTCGAAGAGGCGCTGGCCGGTTCCCAGCACGACCGGGAAGACGGTCAGGCGCAGTTCGTCGGCCAGGTGTTCGGCCAGCAGTGTGCGTACGAGCTGATAGCTGCCGTAGACCAGGATGTCGCCGTCCACCCGCCGCTTGAGCTCCGAAATCTCCTTTGCCGCATCACCGTTGAGGACGGTGGTGTTATTCCACTCCGGGTTCTCGAGGGTCGAGGACACCGCGTATTTGGGGAGTCCGTTCATTGTGTCCGCCCACTCGGGGCTCACCCGGACATCCGCGCCGTGCATCCGGGTTGCGAACCATTCGTAGCTGCGCCTGCCCAGCAGCAGTGCCTCGGCGTGCAGTACTTCCCCGGTCTCGTTGGTGGTCCACGCTTGCAGGTCCTCGACCGCGACGAACCGGTGGAACCAGCCGCCCGGCCCGAACCCTTCCTGGCCGTCCGGGTCCTGGACCACGCCGTCGAGGGTGGCATTCGCGCTGATGACGATCTTTCCCATTTCCGTACTCCTTTGAAATGCTGTCGGCTGTCACCGGTTCTGACGCCGACGCATCGGAAAAGGGGGCGCGGGGCCGACCGCCCCGTTCCCGCCTCGGCCGACGTCCATACCGCATGGAGCTGTACACAGGGAATGAGGCGGGAGTGCCGAGAACAGATCTGATGTCGAGGGCGCGGGCCGGTGACGGTGAGGCGTTTCGCGCGCTGACCGAGCCGCACCGTCGCGAACTACAGGTGCACTGCTATCGGATGCTCGGATCGTTCCAGGATGCCGAGGACGCGCTCCAGGACACCATGCTCGCCGCATGGCGCGGTCTCGAACGATTCGACGGACGCGCGTCGTTGCGCACCTGGCTCTACCGCATCGCCACCAACCGGTGCCTGGACGCACTGCGCTCAGCTCGCCGCCGCCCGGCGAAGCAGTGGGACATCCCGGGGATCGAACCGCCCGAACCCTCCGGACTCGGTGAAATCCATTGGCTGGAGCCATATCCCGATGCCCTGCTGGACGGCGCGGTCAGCGTGCCGCTCGGTCCCGAGGCGCGGTACGAGCAGACCGAGTCGATCTCCCTGGCCTTCGTGACCGCGTTGCAGATCCTGCCGCCGCGCCAGCTGGCGGTCCTGATCCTGCGCGATGTGCTCGGATTCCGTGCGAGTGAAGTAGCCGAAATGCTGGACACCACAGTCGAATCGGTGAAGAGCGCCCTCAAACGCGCACGTGCGAGCATGCGGGACACCACCCTCCCGGAGCGCCCGCCCGCCGAGGACGCGATCGTGGCGAAGTTCGTCAGCGCCTACGAATCCGCCGATATCGACGCCGTTGTCGCCCTGCTGACCGACGACGTCTTCATCTCGATGCCACCGCTCCCGCTGGAATACCAGGGTCGAGACAGCGCGGCGCGCTTCCTGACGTTCTTGTTCGGCCCGGCGAAGAGATTCGACCTACTGCCGACGCGAGCCAACGGTCAGCGGGCATTCGGGATCTACCGGCACACACCCGACGGCATCCACGCCGCCGGACTGCTCGTAATAGCCTTCGCCGACAACGGAATTCGAGCCATGACCGCCTTCGAGAACTCCGTCTTCGCCAATTTCGGCCTGCCGCAATCCCTCCCGAGCGCCCAACCGCCCGGTTTCCGTCATTAGTCCGCGCTTGGGATCTGATTGGTCGCGCCGCCCACCATCGGTGCCATGACAAAGAAATTCCTCGCCACCGCCGTCCTCGCCGCCGCGTCCGCCGCCACCATCCTGGGTAGCGGCACCGCCGGTGCCGACGACGTGCGTCAGATCTACTTCGCCTACGGCACCGACAACGGTTATGTCAGTGGCCGTCTCACCGGTTTCAGCCACGACAGCTATCGGGTCGACGCCCGCGGCGGTCAGGTCATGATCGTCGACGCGAACCCCAACTGGTCCGATGTCGTCGTCACGGTCACCGGCCCGACCGGCACCCTGTCCTACCAGAACCAGTGGACCCGAGTTGTCCTGCCCGTCAACGGTTCCTACCAGCTCACCGTGACGTCCCCGCATCACAACACCATCGACTACGGCATGAGCGTCAAGATCGACTGAATCCGTTCTTCAGCCTTCGCGGGCTGCGATCGCGGCTTGGATTCGCCGCAGTGTGCGCAGCCCCTTCTTCGCGGCGACGCTGACCATGCCGTCGAAGACCGTCGAACCCCGATCATCGGCCATCAGCCGTTCCAGCGTCGGCACGGCACGGTCATCGCCCGTCGAACCGAGCGCGACTGCCGCCCAATAGCGCTGGTTCGGATCGGTGCTCTCGGCCGCCTCGCACAGTCGCGGGATGATGTCCGGGGCGAAGGTGGACAGCGCGCTGGCGATATACCCGATGCGGTAGTATCGGCGATTCTCGAACTCATCCCAGAGCGCGGCGAGGGCCTCCTCGCCGCCGATCATCCCGAGCGATTCCGCGGCCCGTTCGCGCATCCCCGCGATCTGATCCCGCAGTACGGGCGTGAGCGCCGGGACCACCGACTCGTCCCCGAGGACCCCCAGCGCGATCACCGCCTGCTCCCGCGCTATCTCCTGCGGATGGTCCAGCAGTGCGATCAATCCGGGAACAGCATCGTGGAACCCGAGCGCCGCACACCCCATCGCCGCCCACGCCTGGCAGTTGTACCGCGTGTCGCCGAGCGCGGCGAGCAGCGGTTCGCGCAAGGTCTCGTCCCCGAAGACCTCCGCCCGGTTCAAGGCCAGGCTGTACAGCGTGCGATGGGAGCCCGAATAATCGCGCACTAGCGCCCGCAGCGTCTCCCGAGCCGACGCGTCACCCTCAGCGGCCCGATCGAGCAAAGCTCGTAGGTTGTCCTTGCGGGTCTCTAGATCACCGTCTTTGAGGCGGCGCGTATCTGCTGGGTTCACTGCCCAACGGTACCCGCCGGTACACCGAGGTCAGATGGGCAGGCAGGGGTTGTCATTGCCCGGGACCTGCTTCACGCTGCCGGTATTCAGCCCGATCAAGCAGGCGATCACCGCCGTGATGGCGAACGGGGCCGCCGCAGAAGCGGTGATCATCCCCGAGTCCCAGTCGATGCCGAACGCGCTCGACCCCGAATTCGGCGCGGCGACAGGGGTTTCGGCCGACGGCGCGGCTTGCGCGGTGGCGGCGGTGGTGACGGTTCCGGCGATCGCGAGCGCGGCGACGATGGCGCGGATTCGAGTGCGGCCGAGCGATGCTGACATTGGTGAAACCTCCGGAAAGTGATGACTACGGCCGGAGCCTATTCGAAATAACTCCATTTCAGATGACTTCCCGCGCCCCGAGAAGCTGGGGCATGACCACTGTCGATTCGACGTGTCGCGCGTAACATCGTGAGCCGCAGGCGCAATCGCGGGAAGGACATGCCGGTGGGCAGCACACTCGGTGCCGGCGAGTCCTTCGCGGGATACCGCATCGAACGACCCCTTGGCGCGGGCGGGATGGGCGAGGTATACCTGGCCCGCGACCGTGACCTACCGCGATTCGTGGCATTGAAGATCCTCAAGGGGAACGGGGATGCGGAGCTGGCGCGCCGCTTCCTGCGCGAGGCGGAGGCGATGGCCCGCCTCGATCATCCGAATATCGTCACCGTGCACGCGCGCGGGGAGACGGCCGGGCGGTTGTGGATCGCCATGACCTTCGTCGAGGGCGGTGATCTGGCCGGTGTGCTCGCCCGCGGGCCGATTCCACTGCCCACCGCCGTGCGCATCCTCGCCGAAGTCGCCGACGCACTGGACTATGCGCACGGCCGGGGCATCGTGCACCGCGACATCAAGCCCGCGAACATCCTGCTGACCGAAACCCGCGTGCTGATAACCGATTTCGGCATCGCGAAGACGCTCGACGAGAGCATGCAACTTACGAGCGTGAGCCAGGTACCCGCGAGCTTCCAGTACGTCGCCCCCGAGCGGTTACTGCTGGACGCGACGGTCGACGGCCGCGCGGACGTGTATTCGCTGGGCTGCACCTTCTTTCAGATGGTGACCGGCTCCGTCCCGTACCGCGGCGCCGACCTGCACCAGCTGATCGCGGCACACCTGCAAGCCCCGATCCCTGCCGTGAGCCGCCGAAACCCGCTGCTCCCAACAGCATTGGACGCGGTGCTCACCCGGGCACTGGCCAAGAATCCCGCTGACCGATACGCCACCTGCGAAGAGTTCGCCCGTGCCGCCGGACGGTGCCTCCGCACCTCGCCACCCAACTCGGTCCCGATTACCGTCCGTCCTCCCCGTACCGCGGGTCCCTCGCTCCGCGGCTACCTCCGAAGGCACCGGCGTCGGACGATAGCGGGAGCCGTTGTGGCCGTGGCGATTCTGGGAACCACGGCGGCCGTTCGCGGCTGGGATGACTCGTCAACCGGCGGTGCACCCGCAGTCGTGACCATCGCCGTCGGGCAGAGCCCCAACGCGATCGCCGTCGACCCCGCCGCGCACACCGCCTACGTCACCAACGGCGCGGCGAACACCGTCTCGGTGCTCGACCTCGTCACTCGCACCGTCACCGCGACGATTCCCGTCGGGAAGTATCCGAACGGTGTGGCCGTAGATTCCGCGGCGCACACCGTCTATGTCACCGACGGCCGCGATAACGCCGTCTCGGTCATAGACACCGTCTCGCGCGCGGTCACCGCCAGCATCCCGGTGGGGCGGAACCCGACCGGCGTGGCCGTGGATCCCGATATCCACACCGCCTACGTCACCGGCGGCAGCATCATGGGAAGCCCTGGCGACAACAGTGTTTCGATGATCGACACGGTCGCGCATACGGTCACCGCCACGATTCCGGTCGGGAAGAACCCGAACGGCGTGGCCGTGGATACCGGTGCCCACACCGCCTACGTCGCCAATGGCGACAGCACCGTGTCGGTGATCAATCCCGAGGCCCAGGCCGTGTTCGCGATCGTTCCGGTGAGCGGTGGGGCGCTGGCCATCGCCGTCGACTCCGGATCGCACGCGGCCTATGTCGTGGGCGGTGCGCACGAAAACTATGTCGTCTCGGTGCTCGAGCTCGCTTCCCGCAAGGTCACCGCCACCATTCCCGCCGGGGACCTGCCGATCGCGGTGGCCCTGGACCCCGGCACCGGCAGCGCCTACGTCGCCAACAATGCCGCACTCACCGTGTCGGTGATCGACACCGGCAGGCGCACGATCACCAGCACTCTTCGCGTCGGCCAGGGCCCACAGGGTGTGGCGGTCGATCCCGCCACGCACACCGTCTACGTCGCCAACCTGGGCGACAGTACGGTGTCGGTGCTAACTCGCTGATTGCAGAAATAGTGAATTGCATACCTTGCGGAATTCTTCAGCAATCAACTGTGATTCATCCGCGCCGCAGGTAGCGTCTCGGCACGCCAAGGCTTTTGGCGATGCGGGAAAGGAATGATCATGGCCAATATGGAAGTTGCGCTCAAAGACATGATGCTGCTGGATGGTGCGCTCGGTGCCGCCGTCGTCGACTACGGCAGCGGTATGGCGCTCGGCACCCTCGGCGGTTCGAAGAATTTGGACCTGGAAGTCGCCGCGGCGGGCAATACCGAACTGGTGCGTGCGAAGCTTCGCACGATTGACCAACTCGGGCTGAATGAAGAGATCGAAGACGTCCTCATCACGCTCGGCAGCCAGTACCATCTCATCCGGCCGACGCGTGGTCGCAGGGCCGGCGGTCTGTTTCTCTATGTCGCCCTCGACCGCCAGCGCGGCAACCTGGCACTGGCCAGGCATCGGCTGAAGGACATCGAGGAAGAGCTCGAAATCTGATTCACCTGGCGGAAAGGGTGGCCACGTAATGCCATCGATGCAGCGGCCGCTCTATCAAATGAAGGCTGAGTTCTTCAAAACACTGGGCCATCCCGTGCGCATTCGCGTTCTCGAATTGCTCAGTGTGCGTGCGCACGCGGTCTCGGAGCTGCTGGAGGAGATCGACGTGGAAGCGGCGAATCTCTCCCAGCAGCTGTCGATTCTGCGGCGCGCCGGTTTGGTGCGGGCTTGCCGGACCGGGCTCTCGGTTACCTACGAGCTCACCTCGCCCAAGGTGGCGGAGCTACTCGCGGTGGCGCGCGCGATCCTCACCGGTGTGGTCGCCGACCAGGTCGAGGCGCTGGGATAGCGCACGACCACACCCGGGCCGAACGTCAGCTCTCGGCCGCGACGGCGGTGGCCGAACGCACCGGCGGCAGACCGAGGTTGTCGCGCAATGTGTTTCCGGTGTACTCCGTGCGCAGCGCGCCGCGATCCTGTAGCAGCGGCACCACCCGATCGACGAATTCGTCCAGCCCCGACGGCACCAGATTTGAGCCGAGAATGAACCCGTCCGAGCCGTCATTGCTCACGAAATCGTCGATCTGCTGCGCCACCTGCGCCGGGGTGCCGACCAGCGGACCGCGTTCGAACTGATCGATGACGGCCTCGCGCAGCGTCAGCTTCTTCGCCTCGGCGACATCGCGCAGCCGCTGCGCGGTCGCGAAGCGATCCTGGTGCACGAACGCGCGGCCCTGAATGATCGGCGGCGCATCGGGATCCGGATCGATGGCGGGCACCGGACCCTCCGGATCGTAGGCGGACAGATCGCGATTCCAGATCTGCTCCAGCAGGATCAGCGCGGTCTGCCCGGTGACCTGCTCATTGCGAATCGCGTGATACTTCTCGATCGCCTCGGCCTCGGTGTCACCGAGTACGAAGCTCGCCGACGGCAGGATCTTGATGTCGTCGGCCGAGCGCCCGGCCGCCACCGCGCGCGCCTTGATATCGCGATAGAACTCGGCCGCCTCCGGCAGCTTGCCGTAGGGGGAGAAGATGGCGTCGGCGTTCGCGGCGGCGAAGGCCCGGCCCTGCGGTGAGACACCGGCCTGCAGGATCACCGGCCGTCCCTGCGGGCTGCGCGGGACGTCGAAACGTCCGGCGATATCGAATTGACCGCTGTGGAAGGCGAATTCACCGGCCTCGGCGCGAGCCAGGAATCGGCCGGATTCCCTATCCGCCGCCAGATCGTCCTCGCGCCACGAATCCCACAGCGCGCGAACGGCATTGAGCGTCTCCTCGGCGCGGGCGTACCGATCGGCGGGCGCGAGATAGCCACCGCGCCGGAAGTTCTGCCCGGTGAACTCGTCGAAGGAGGTGACGACGTTCCACGCCGCGCGACCACCGGACAGATGATCCAGGCTCGCGAATTGCCGTGCCAATTCATAGGGTTCGTTGAACGTGGTGTTGATGGTGCCCGCCAGCCCCAGGTGCTCGGTGACCGCGGCGAGCGAGGCCAGCACGGTGAGGGTGTCCGGGCGGCCGATAATGTCCTGATCGAAGATCTGCCCCGCGCGCTCGCGCAGGATGAGTCCTTCGGCCAGGAAGAAGAAGTCGAATTTGCCGCGTTCGGCGGTGCGCGCGGTGTGCTCGAAGCTGTCGAAGTCGATCTGGCTGCCGGCCTCGGGATGCCACCACGCGGTGCTGTGGTTCACGCCGCCGAGGTATGCGCCGAGGATGACCTGCTTACGGGATGTGCTCATGGATGGCCTCGCTCAGGCGTTCGCGTATCGATTGGGGACGGTGGTGGGCAGTCCGAGCAGCCCGCGCAGGGTGGTCTCGGCGTAGCCGGTGCGGAACACGCCGCGCTGTTGCAGTACGGGCACGAGTACATCGGCGATGGTGGTGAGATCGTCGACTGCGACACCGGGCCGCAGGCGCACACCGTCGATCCCGGCGTCCTGCCAGGCGGCGAGCAGATCCGCCAGATCCTCGGCGCTTCCGGCGAAAACGGCTGCATCGGAGACGAATTCGCGCCCGGCGAGCTCGTTGAGACGGGCCAGCCGCTCCGCCCCGGTGCCGTCGCCGTTATCGAGGAATACGACCAGATCGGCATACACCCGCAGCGGTTCGCCATCGCGCCCGACCCGCTCGGCGGCCTCGGCGACCTGGTGCACGATCGGTGCGGGACCGTCCTCGCGCGTCGGGGTGACGAACACCAGATCCGCACCGCGAGCGGCGAATTCGTAGATGAGCGGCGCGTGCGCCAGTGCCGTCACCACGGGCTGCCCCTGCGGCGGTCGCGGGGTGATGGACGGGCCCCGCACGCTGAAGTACTTCCCCTGGAAATCGACGTAATGCAATTTGTCGCGATCGATGAAACGCCGGGTGGCGACATCGCGAATCTCGGCATCGTCCTCCCAGCTGTCCCACAGTCGGCGCACCACCTCGACCGCATCGGTCGCCTCATCGAACAGTTCGTGCACCGCATGCGGGAATCGGCCGGTGGCCACGGCCTCGGCAAGTTCGGCGGTGCTGAGGTCGGTCACTGTGCGCCTGCCGAAAAGCGCTGCCTCCGAAGCGGTTCCGGATACCCGTACCTGCCATCCGGCCCGCCCGCGCGAGGTGAAGTCCAGGGTGGCGAGCGCCTTGGATACGTGAAACGGTTCGGTATGCGTGGTCGTCACCACCGGAATCAGCCCCAGGCGGCTGGTCACCGGCGCGAGCCGCGCGGCGATCAATTCGGCGTCGAGCCGGGCGTGCACGCCGTCGTCTCCGGATGCGTGCCGCGCCCCCAGACCATCCTCGATGGTCACGAAATCCAACAGCCCCCGCTCGGCGATGGCGGCGAGATCCGCCCAATACCGGGCATCGAACAGTTCGGCAGGACGTGAGTTCGGTTCCCGCCAGGCCACCGGATGCCAGCCCGCCCCGTCCAGGGCCACGCCCAGGTGCAATGGTGTCGATGCCATAGGTTTCCCGTCCTCGCTCGCAGCCCGCCGATCGGCGTACGTACTCCCCAACCTTGTCGATGCCCCGCATCCGGCCAACAGTTGCGATCAGGTTGATCCTGCGGAAATAGCCGGGCGTGGACTCAGCGGGCAATCAGCCCCCGTCGGGAGCGCAGGGTGTGATCCGCCGCCGAGAACAGGCGATCCACCAGCAGGCCGATGGCCATGATCACGATCATGGTGGCGAGCATTTCCACCGAATCACTGGTCTGCCGTGCGAAATCCAGCCGCACACCCAGTGACGGATGATTGCCGATGATGACCAGCAGCTCACCCGCCATCAGGCCCCGCCACGCGAACGCCCACCCCTGTTTGAGGCCGGTCACGAAGGCCGGGAGCGCGGCGGGCAGCAGCAGGTGCGCGTACCAGGAGACGCCGCGCAGGCCGAGCACCTGCCCGGCACGCAGCAAAGCCGGTGGCGTGTGGTCGATTCCGCTGATCAGACCGTTCGCGATGGATGGCGCGGCACCCAGCACAATGACGAACAGGATCGCGGATTCACTGAGCTTGAACAGCAGGATCGCCAGCGGGAACCAGGCGATCGCGGGCATCGTCTGCAATCCGGTGATGAGTGAGCCGACCGCTATCCGCAATGGCCGGGGCCGAATCGCGATGACGGCCAAGACGATTCCCGTGCCGATGGACAGTGCGAAGCCGACGGCCGCGCGGCGCATGGTCAATCCGAGGCCCGCCCAGAATCCGGGATCGGTCAGATCCCGCCAGAGCCGGGGGAGCACCTCACTGGGTCCGGGCAGCACCCACGGATCCTTCCACCCGCTGAGCACGACCAGTTCCCACAGCCCGACGGCCAGCGCCGCGGCGGCGAGCGCGGGCCAGGTCGCGCTCCAGATCCGACTGAGTAACCCGATTCGCCTGTCGGGCAGGGTTTCCAGCGCGTCGAGCGCCCGCAGTTGACTATCGGCGTCCATATCGCCCCACCTCCGAGCGCAGTCGATCGGTGATATGCGCCGCCAGCACGGCCACCTCCGGTGAATCGATGCGCCGGGGCCGCGTCAACGGCACCTCGTACTCCTCGATCACGCGACCGGGGCGACTGGACAGCAGGATCACGCGGTCACCGAGCCGAACCGCCTCGCGCACATTGTGTGTCACGAACACCATGCTCAATTCCCGCTCACGCCAGATTCTTTCGAGCTCGTCGTGCAGCAGGTCCCTGGTCATGGCGTCCAGCGCCGCGAACGGTTCGTCCAGCAGCAGGATTTCGGAGTTCTGCGCCAGCGCGCGGGCGATGGCGGCGCGCTGCCGCATCCCACCCGAGAGCTGATGCGGTCGTCGATCGCCCGATCCCTCGAGCCGGACTATCCGAAGCAGTTTGGTGATGCGCCGCGCCCGAGCCGCTTTCGGTATTCCGGCGGCCCGCAGCGCCAGTCCGATATTGCCCGCCACGGTCAACCACGGGAACAGCGCCGGATCCTGGAACACCAGTCCGACGCGCGCCGAAGCGGTGTCGATCGTCCCCGAGGTGGGTGCGTCGAGCCCGGCGATCATCGACAGCAGGGTGCTCTTCCCGCATCCGGAAGCCCCGAGCAGGCAGACGAACTCGCCGCGCCGCACGGTCAGCGACACCTGATCCAGCGCCGAAGTCGCCATGCGCCCCGAACCGTATGTCTTGGAGACGTTCTCGACCCGCACGGCCGCATCGAGACGCACCGTCGCGGCGGTCATGAACCGGTGAAGAACAGCGGGCTGGTCCACACATCGTGCCCGTCGCTCTGGCGGGCGTGCAGATACAGTGCGCTGTCCCCGGCCGGGAGCCGGACGGCGAATTCCCCGGTGAGCACGCCGGGCAGGGGATCGGCGGTGATCCGTTCGACGGTGAGATGCAGTCCCGCACCACCGAATTCGCGCCGCACCGGACCGTTCGCGAGGTCATCCCATGCCACGCTGAAGCGTTCGGTGCGCGAATCCTCGTCGATGGTGGCCTCGATATCGAGCACCGCGGCCTCCGCCCGGTCGAGTCGCAGCACCGTCCCGTGGTCACCGCCGAACGTCGCTCCGGCCCAGTCGATTCGGTTGCCCTCGACGGCGAGCACCTCTTCCGGATGCACATTCGCCCACGGCTGCGCGTCCCGCACGCGTGCCCCGTCGACCAGGACCCGTCCCCGCCAGGACGCCCAGCGGTACCGGTCGCGATGGCGCGCGCCACCCCACCGGATTCGGACCAGATCCGGTGCGTACCCGGTCTCGGCGTGCAGATCACGGTGTCGCAGTGGACCTTCGGTATCGAAGATCGTCAGCTGTTCCCACGCGCCTTCGGCGTAGAGGGCATACGACACGGTGATCTCGTCATCCGTGCGTACCCGCTCATCGCCCATCCACTGCTCACCCGAACGCAGCAGTGCCACCGCGCGCGCCCCGGTCGTCGCCCAGGTTCGGCGTGCCCGCAATGTCGTACCGACCGCGGCCCGGGTCAATTCGGGAGCCAGTACGCCGGTGAGTCCGCCGCGCCCGCCGAAGATATTGGCTCCCGGAGCCCCACCGCCCGGACGGCCGCGATGCTCATCGCTGTTGGCGCTGACGCCGACCCGCAGCCCCCGGCGCATCGCATCGCGCAGGAACCAGGAGCCCGTGCCCCAGGCCGAATGCACTTCGATGAGCCGTTCCAATTCGGGGTGATGCCAATCGAGAATCGCGCGGCGACCACCCAGGTGCGGCATCAGCAGATAGTCCTGTGGCCGTGCGGCATAGGCGTCGTAGAGTTCGGTGATGGGCCAGTGCTCCGGTGTGGGCGCGCGACTGGTCATCGAATCGTGCCATTCCAGGGATCTGGCCAGCGTCGTGTCCTCGCCCAGATAGATGACATTGTGATCGCCGCCCACCGCCGAATTGCCACACCATTCGACCCCGGGCAGGCATACGAAGCTGCCGTCGGCGCTGACCTCGCGGCACAGGGCCACCACCTCGCGCCACGCGTGATCGGTGACCTGAAAGTCATTGGCGGTGTAGCCGAGTACGTCCAGTCCGCCGATCTCGCGGCCGTAGGCGAAGTTGTAGGCGCTGTCCTGGGTGCCGACGGTGTCATCGGAGTGCACGTGCAGATCGGCGAAATAGGCGCGCTCACCCGGAAATTCGGCCACCACGTCAACCGTGTCGGTTTCGGTGAACCGCTGTCCGCCGGGAAGTGTCGCGGTTACGGCGAGATCGTATGCGCCGACCGTGACCGGGGGAAGTTCGAGAGTCGCGGCGGCCCAGCCATTCTCGGGAAGCGATATCGAGGCGGACCAATCCCCGGCTTGCGCTTCGATGCGAGCCGGGGCGTCCTTGCTGACGTTTCCCCAGACGTCCTCGAGATGCACCCGCAGCGGCGCGGGGGCACCGGCGCGCACCAGCCGGGGACCGGCGACGATCAGCCGCTCCGGCGGCCCGGCCGCGATATCCACGCGCAGATCTTCGACATGCCCCATCCGGGAGGTGCCCAGCACATCGGCGTACAGCCGGAAGGTGAACCCGTCCTCGACGAAGGTCTGCACCCGGGTGCCCGGCCCGCCGAAGCGCCGATCGCCGAGCCGGATGACGATCTCATCGCCCGGCCGCACGAAACCGTCCTCCAGGTGAATGAGCAGCGCCTTCTGATACGGCCGCTCACCGCCTTTCACGTCATAGCGGGTGTGCAGTCGGCGCACCGTGGCCAGGCTGTCCCCGGCCGCACCGCCGATATCGCTGCGGTGAGTGAGTTCGGCTGTGGCGTAATCTCTTTCACCCGGCTCGGTGGTTTGCAGATCCCAGTCCGAGTAGTACTTGAAGCAGAGCTTGAGCCATCCGCTGTCCGCGATGCCGGAGCTGCCAACGGTGTACCGCAGGACGAGTTCGGTGACCTCGCCCGCGACGAGAGTCTCGGTCGAGGTCTGCAGGGTGCCCAGAAACGGCAGTGCCGCAATGGCTTCGGTGACCTTCCGGCTGACGGCGGCATCACCGCAGTCGTGATACCGGGCTCCGGACTGTGCGCGCGGGGTGATCATTCGGCCACCGCCGACTTGCCTTCGGCCCGAAGCGCCGTATTGAGCGGACCCAGGTCCGCGAGCCCCGCGAGGTCACCGCTGGCCAGTACGCCCACCTCGGCTCCGCGCCGCGCGTACTCCTTGACCGTGCCCAGCAGTGGATCGACGGTGAACGTCATATCGGACCAGGCCGCGGCCAGATCCGCCGCGCCCAGCCGAGCGCCGTTGATCTTGGCGATGGCGTCATTGGCACGACGGCTCGCCTGTTCGGGATCGGCGTTCACCGCCGCGGTCTCCTTGACCAGGCCGCGCAGCAGCGCCGCGACCGCATCCGGGTGCGCCTTCATGAACGCCGACCTGACCAGCAAATTCGTCGTATTGAACTTCCCGTCCGGCCACAGCGTCCGCTCATTGACCAGCACATGCGCGCCCTTGCTCACCAGCAGCGCCGCGTACGGCTGCGGCACCCACGCGCCGTCGATCGCCCCGGCGGCATAGGCGGCCGCGGTCTGCGCATTGTCCTGCGGGACGATATGCACATCCCCGTCACCGGCCGTACCCGTCTGAAAACCGTTCTGCCGCAACCAGTACCGCAGTGCGATATCGGGAGCGCCGCCGAGCGCGGGATCGGCGATGGACTTGCCCTTCAGATCCGCCACGGTCTCGATGCCCGGGCGCACCACCAATTGCGCGCCGCCCGAGGTGGCCCCGGCGATGATGGCGACATTGCCCTTGGTCTTGAGGAAGGCGTTGACCGCGGGCGTGGCTCCGATGAATACCGCGTCCACCGCATCGGACAGGATCGCGGTGACGGCGGGCGGGCCCGAGGTGAATCGCGCCGCCTCCAGGGTCGCCGAACTCCCCAGCGCCTGCTGGAAGGTGCCGTCCTCGACTCCGAGGATCGCGGTGGCATGGGTGAGGTTCGGGAAGTAGCCGAGCCGGAGCGTGACCGGCCCCGCATCCTCGGAATCGGTGGTGCAACCGGCCAGCGTGGCCGCGAGGACCACCGCGAGGACCGCGAAACGTGAAGCGGGGCGGAACAATTCGATACTGCTTTCCTCGACGCCGCGATCGCGGCGGACTGTGCTGCTGTGGAGCACCGAGATTTCCACGGCCCGATTCATGCGTCAAAGACATAGAAACGCTAGGAGTTATCACTGTGATTGAATAATCGGGTGGAGCTCAGACAGCTGCGGTATTTCCTGGCCATCGCGCGCACCCGCAGTTTCAGCGCGGCCGCGGCCAGCGAGTTCGTCGTGCAGTCGGCGCTGAGTCAGCAGATCCGCAAGCTGGAGGATGAGCTCGACGTCAAACTGTTCGATCGCACCACGCGCTCGGTCCGGCTCACCCGCGAAGGCGAACATCTGCTCCCGCTGGCCGAGCGGGCGCTGGCCGGAATCGATCTGGTCGCCACCGAGGCCGCCGGACTGCGCGGGCTGATCAGCGGGCATATCGCGGTCGGCATGATGGAATGCCCGCCGCTCACCCTGGATATGGCGGTACTGCTCTGCAATTTCCACGCCCGCTATCCGGGCATCGAGGTGGCGCTGCGCAGCGGCGGCAGCGATCGGATGGTCGAACAGATCCACACCGCCGAACTCGATCTCGCCATTCTCGGTCTACCGCCGAAACCGTTGCCCGCCAAGCTGATCGCGCGGGAACTGCTCACCGAGGATCTGGTCGGCCTGATCACGGTGGACCATCCGCTCGCGGGTCCGGTGACCGCGCGGGCGCTGGCCCACACGCGTTTCATCGACTTCCCGCCGGGCTACGGCCTGCGCGAACAGGTCGATCAATGCTTCGCCGGGGCGGGTATCGACCGGCATGTCGCGTTCGAGGTCGTGCGGGTCGAGGAAATGATCCGATTCGCCGCGCTCGGTCTCGGCGTCGCGGTGCTGCCGCGCTCGATCGCGGTGGCGGCCGTGCGGCGACCGGACGGCCCGCGAATTCTGGAGATCACCGGTGCGGACCTGCGCCGCACCGTGGCGGTGGTGCACCGGCACGATGGTCCGAGTTCGCCTGCGGCACGGCGCTTTCTGGAATTCGTCACCGATATGCCGACGGCCGCCGGGAAATAGCGATTCGCGCGAACGCCCGGTTACCGCTAGGGTCGGCGGTGACAGCGTATAGGGTTCCGCGCGCACACCGCCTGAACGACAACACAATCAGGTGTGGGTGGACTGGACCGAGCTACGCCTCGGTGGACGGCAACCTGCCGGCCGCCGACATCTGAAGGGATAAAAGCCTGGAGGACTCCTATTGTGCTACCCGAAAACTCAGGTGGTACCGAGTAGAGAGTCCCGCCAATGGTTTTCGCTTCGTCCGTTCCCGCCAGTGCCGGCGTTCCGGTCGCCGTTCTCATTGCGGTGCTGGTGGCCGCGGTCCTGCACGCGGCCTGGAATGCCATCGCGCACTGGATTCCCGATAAGGCCGCCGCGCTGACGCTGGTGCCACTGGGCTGTGTGCTGTGTTCGATTCCCATGATTCTCTTTGCGGCAGCGCCTGATTCGCGCAGCTGGCCGTATCTGGCGGCGTCGTCGGTGCTGCACATCCTCTACAACGGACTGCTCATGCTGTCCTATCGTTTCGGCGATCTCAGCCAGACCTATCCCTTGGCGCGCGGTACTGCGCCCCTGGTGGTGGCGCTGGTCGCGGCCATCGCGCTGGGCGAGACGCCCGGCCCCGGGCAGCTCGCCGGGGTGCTGCTGATCTCGATGGGCCTCGGGTTCCTGGTCTTCTGGGGCCGCCGCGATAATCCGAGCCGCCCGGCCGCGATCGGCGCGGCCGTCACCACCGGTCTGGTGATCGCCGCGTACACGGTCGTGGACGGCACCGGAATCCGGTTGTCGCACAGCACACTCGGCTATATCGCCTGGCTCATGCTGCTCGGTGAGGTCACGATGCCGGTGCTGGTCTTCGCCTGGATCGGACCGAAGCTGTGGCCGCGCGTGCGGCCGGTATGGCATATCGGCCTGCTCGGCGGTGCGCTCAGCGTCGCGGCCTACGGACTGGTGCTGTGGGCGCAAACCCGCGGTGCGCTGGCCTCGATCGCGGCGATGCGGGAATCGAGCATCATCATCGCGGCGGTGATCGGCGCGGTCTGGTTCAAGGAGGGCTTCGGCAAGCCCCGAATCCTGGCCACCTGCGTCGTCGCCGCGGGTATCGCGGTCATGGTCCTGACCTGAGACGGCCGGTCCATCGGGAGGAGGATGGACCGGCCGTTCGGACTGCGCACGGCTAGTGGTGCTGCAGCCTCTCCTTCATCTCCTCGTTCATATCCTTGATCCCCGAGCGCGCCTGCTGGGCTTCACGCTTCATGCCGTCGCCCAGCCGGTCCATATCGCGCTTGGCATCATCGGCCATGCGGTCCATGCCGTCGGCCATGCGCTGGCCCTGGTCCTTCATGTCCTGCTTGACCTTGTTCGCCATCTGGCCGGGTTTTCGGCCTTTGCGGTCAGACATTCCAACCTCCGCGTCGGTAGGTTTCAGGTCCGAACTACGAGATGGGAGTGCGGGTGAGAACCCGCATCCGTCGAGTCTCCGAGCGCTGTCGAGCGTCCTTCGAAGTCTGCGAGGGTCGCCGACAACCGGATCCAGCCTGCTGCCGATGGGTCCGCGGTGTCAACCTTTCTGGCGAAAACAGGTCGCTCACCTCGGGGACTTGAACGGACGTCCGGTTTTATTTGCTCCCGTATTGCCCGAGCTTCGCAAATTCGCGGGTGATCGGGGTAACGGACAGACCGAAAGGTCCGAAGGAAGGGCATCGGGATACAACGTCTGGAAGTGAATTCATAATGTCGGCAAGGACATTCACGGTGGTGGCGGCCGCCGTAGCAGCAGTCGCGCTTTGCGCACCGTCGGTCGGCGCGGAACCTCCCACGACGACTCCGCCCGCCCCGGGCCTCGGGTTGGGTGTCGATCTCAATGGCGGTGGCAACGTCGGGGCGAACCCCGGCGGGAACGGTCCGGGGGCGAATGCGGGTCTCGGCCTCGGGGTCGACGTACAGGCCGGTGGCGGCGGTCTCGGCGTCACCATTGCGCCTAGCGTCGGTGCGAACGCCGGGGGAGGGGTGCAGGCCGGTGGCGGTGCCCAGGCGGGCGGCGGCGTCCAAGCCGGTGGAAATGCCGGTGGTGGCGTGCAGAGCGGCGGCGGTGTGCAGGTCGGCGGCGATGCCAATGGCGGCGTCCAAGGCGGCGGTGATGCCAACGGTGGTGTGCAGACCGGCGGTGGCGTTCAGGTCGGCGGTGACGCCAATGGTGGTGTGCAGACCGGTGGCGGCGTTCAGGTCGGCGGTGACGCCAACGGTGGTGTCCAGACCGGCGGTGGTGTGCAGGTCGGCGGCACCGGCAACGGTGGCGTGCAGACCGGAGGCGGTGTGCAGATCGGTGGCACCGCTGGCGGTGGCGTCCAAACCGGTGGCGGAGTTCAGGTCGGTGGCACTGCCGGTGGTGGTGTGCAGACCGGTGGGGGTGTGCAGGTCGGCGGGAACGCGGGCGGCGGTGTGCAGACCGGCGGACTCGGCGGCATCGATCTGATCGCCGTCGGCGCGGCGGCCGCGGGACCGGACACGGTGTACGGCATGGCGATTCCGGTCGGCGCGACCACCGGTATCCCCGGCGGCACGGCCGTCACCGATAAGACTCCGGCGGGCGGATATGTCATCCCCAAGGGCGCACCGGAGACCGGAGCGGGCGGTATGGCGTGCGTCGTGAGCGCGCGATGAGCCGAAATATCAAGGGCGCGGCGAGGATTCGGCGGACTCCACTCGCCGCCCTGATCGCCGCGCTTGCGGTTATCGCCGCACTGATCACCGGGTGCGGATCAACCGAGACTACCGCGGCCTCGACCACGACCGCCGCCACGCCCGCCAAAGTGCAGACGGCGGCATCGGTCACCCGGTCCACGCCGGTCTCGTTCGATATCCCCTCGATCAAGGCATCGGGTTCGCTGATCTCGTTGGGGCTCAACGCCGATGGCACGGTGCAGGTGCCCGCGGACTATCAGCAGGCGGGCTGGTATCAGCAGGGTCCCGCGCCCGGTGAGCAAGGTTCGGCGGTGATCCTCGGCCATGTCGACTCCTATAAGGGCGAAGGAGTCTTCTTCTCTCTCAAGAAGGTCAAAGCGGGCGACATGATCGATGTGAAGCGCGCGGACGGTAAGACCGCGCATTTCAAGGTCACCGATGTGCGCATGTATCTTAAATCCGAGTTTCCGGACCAGCTGGTTTATGGTCCGCGCGGCGGGGCTACCCTCCAAGTGGTCACCTGCGGAGGCGATTTCGATCAATCCGCCAAGAGTTACCAGTCCAACGTGGTGGTGTTCTCCTCACTCGATTCGGTCACCTAGCGATCGTTTTCGGCTGCAAGGTGCAAATGTACTTTCATTTGTCGTTTGCAGGTGTCGTTGTCGAGGACCTCTGGTGCCGACTAGCTGACGGGTTGTGCCACAAAGGGATTCGAGGGAGCAAAGTGCTCGCATCTCATGACAGTTTTGTGGGTGCGGCCCCGCGAGGCCGCTGTCCAGTCCGCCGCGCAACCTGATGAGGAAGTTGGCTGCCGGCGTACCCCGTTTGCGTATGGAGGCGAAACCAGAGCATGACGGCATCCGAAGAGGAGCGGCAGATCAGCGAGCTCGTCGCCCGGCTGGCCGCTAAATTCCCGCATTTGACGGCGCGGGTTGTCGGTGAGGAAGTGCGCGGAATACACCGCGACTTCGAAGGGCATCGGGTTCGGGAATTCATTCCGCTGTTGGTGGAGCGAATCGCCGAACGGCAGTTGAGCAAGCGAGTGTCGTACCGTTCGTCCGCGAATATCGGGGACCCGCTATGGAATCGGGCGCAACCCTTATGCCCGGTCTTCCGGTGGTGAATTCGCTCAGCGCGCAGCCGAGTTCGACACGCCGAAGCCGCAGGTCGGGAAACCTGCGGCTTTTTCTATCGGCGACTTTCTATCGGTGACTACTGAAGTCGCTTGGGTTCGATAGCCGCGGGGAGTCCGCGCAACTGCGCGAAATCCGGACTCTCCTCCCAGCAATCCATGAGCAGCCGCGGCGTGGTGTGGTGTTTGACGTGGTCGCTGTGCACTGTCGACCCGAAGATGGTCAGGCTCGTGATGGCGGTGGCGGCGCAAATGCCGCCCGCGATCAACGCCCAGCCAGCGTATCCACTTGCGGCAGCGGCCAAAGCCATTGCGCAGGTGCCGAATGAGACGAGTATCGAGGTGTAACCGAACCAGGCGGCGAAACTGTTCCGTCTGACCCAGCCTGGGTTATGGGGCATCCACCCAGCATACCGACATATGTGATCTACGGCACTCCGAGTTTTCCGGGGGCGATTACGATACTTCGATGACCGGCAGATACATCCACACCGCACTCGGCCGGATCTATGTCGACATATCCGGTGCGGGCGAGCCGATACTGCTGCTGCCCAGCCTGCTCACCGACCACACCCTCTTCGCCGCGCAGATACGCCATTTCGGCGATCGGTACACCACGATCGCGGTGGACCCGCCCGGTCAGGGCAGCAGCGAACACCTTGAACGCCAATTCTCCTTCGAGGAGAGCGCCCGCAGCTATCTGCAGATCCTCGATGAACTGGGATTCGCGCGCGCCCACATAGTCGGAAACTCCTGGGGCGCAATGATCGGCGGCACCCTGGCCGCGACCCACCCCGACCGCGTGGCCTGCGCCATCCTCATCAACGGCACCGCCTCCCCGGCACCTGCCTGGGACCGCCGGAAGCTGGCTCTCTCCGCTCAGCTGAGCCGCCGCCTCGGCCGCATGGCCTTCCCTCGAATCCTGGTCGTCCCCCGCTTCCTCGGCGCGACGACCAGACGCACCCGGCCGGAACTGGTCGACGATTTCCTGACCATCCTGGCCCGCAACGATCCCCGCTCCGCGAGCCTGGCGGTCGAGAGCATCGTGGTGAATCGCCCCGACCAGCACGCCCTCTTCACCCGAATCCAATCCCCGGTCCTCATCATCACCGGCGATGAGGACATCAGCTTCCCGGTTCCCGAGGTCCGTCGCATGGCCCGCGCCATCCCCGGCTCGGAATTCGCCGTCCTCGACCACGTGGGCCATCTCGCGGCCTACGAAGCCCCCGATGTGGTCAACCGTCTCATCGCCGACTTCCTCGCCCGTCACCCATCCGCATGAAAACTCAACGGGTGGAATTGATTACAGCTGAAGCGGTCGGTCCACCGTCGGGGATGGACCGACCGGATTCGAGCTAGGAGGCGCTGCCGGACAGCAGGCCCGACAGCAGCCCGCCGCCGAGGCCGGAGGAGCCGGTGGAGGTTTGCAGGGTCCAGGTGCCGCAGCCGGTGGTGAAGAAGGCGATATCGGTGGACTGGATGGTGACGGTGGCCGAACCGTTCACCGCCCCACCGGTTTCCAGCACGGCGGTGGCGCTGGGGGTCAGAGCCGAGAGCCGGGCCCAGGCGCAGGTGGAGAGCGCGGTGCTGGTGGTGTAGGTGCCCGCCTGGATATCGGTGCCGACGGTGAAGATGGAATCGGTGCCCATGCTGGTGCCGACCGCGCTCGCGGTTCCGGTGGAGCTCAGTACGGCGGTGGCGGCGAGCGCGAGCCCGGTCGCCCAGAGTGACTTACGCATAAAGGAGTGTCCTCAATCGTCTGAAATGAATGCGTTTCGCAGGCTATGAGCCGCCGGTTCCGCTCGGGACCGGATCCAGGAACCTCACAGGAACATCGCGGCTGGAATCGGCCGGGCGAGGTTCGGGGTGCGCGAGTAGCCCGATGTGAGCTCGCCGTGACTGTGATTCATCCCGTATATCTGGTTCTGCTCCCCGAACGGTCTTGGTACCGCTTAACGTCGCGGGGGCAGAACTGAGTTGGGAAGGTGGCAGTAGGCGTGATCGGTACGCAGGCGAAGCTCGATGAACTGGCCAAGATTTTGGAGATCGCCGCGGAACCCGCGGGCGAGGCCGGGGTCGCCAAGCGGGAGAAGAAGGGCATTCCGAGTGTGCGGCAGCGGGTCGACATGCTGCTCGATCGCGGGACGTTCATCGAGACCGGTGCGCTGGCTCGACAGCCGGGACAGGCGGACGCGCTCTATGGTGACGGCCTGGTCACCGGTCGCGGGTTGATCGGGGGACGCCCGGTGGTGGTGATTTCTCATGATCAGACCGTGTACGGCGGGTCCGTGGGCGTCACCTCGGCGCAGAAGTTCATGCGGGCGCTGCAATTCGCGTTCGACAACGCGTGCCCGGTGGTGACGATCAATGATTCCGGTGGTGCGCGCATTCAGGACGCGGTGGGTTCCATCGCCTCGTTCGGTGATATCTCGCGGGTCCTGGAGAAGCTGTCCGGATATGTGCCGCAGGTGTCGATCATTCTCGGCAAGTGCGCGGCCGGATCGGTGTACGGGCCGATCAATACCGATGTGCTTATCGGGACCAAGGATTCGTACATGTTCGTCACCGGGCCGGATGTGATCAAGGCCGTCAATGGTGAGGATGTCACTGCCGAGGAGCTCGGCGGCGCGGAGGTGCAGGCCAAGCGCGGCACGCTGCATCACGTGGCCGAGACCGAGCAGGAGGCGTACGACTGGGCGCGCAATTACCTGAGCTACTTCCCGACCAGCTGCGTCGAAACGCCGCCGATCGTGAATCCCGGTCTGGAGCCGGAGATTACGGCCTCGGATCTGGAACTCGACCGGATCATCCCGGACTCCGACCGCTCCGGCTACGACATGCACGAGATCCTGCTGCGCCTGTTCGACGACGGTGAATTCCACGAGGTCCGCGCCGCGTTCGCGCCCAACCTGATTACCGGATTCGCCCGCGTGGACGGCTATCCCGTCGGCGTGATCGCCAATCAGCCGCTGGTGCTGGGTGGTTCGATCGATGCCGCCTGCTCGGACAAGTCGACCTATTTCATCCGTCTCTGCGACGCCTTCAATATCCCGCTCGTCTTCGTCGCCGACACCCCCGGCGTCCTCCCCGGCCTGTCCGAGGAAGCCGCGGGCGTGATCATCCGCGGCGGCCGCGTCCCCCGCGCCATCATCGAAGCGACCGTCCCGATCATCAACCTGGTGGTCCGCAAGTCCTACGGCGGCGCCTACGGCATGATGGCCGCCCGCCAGGTCGGCGCGGACTTCAGCTTCGCCTGGCCCACCGCCCGAATCGCGGTCATCGGCGCCGAAAGCGCGGTCGACCTCCTCGGCAAACGCCAACTGGCCGCCATCCCCGAGGAACACCGAGCCGCCGCCCGCGACTTCATGGTCAACCAGTACAACGAAACCGTCGCCACCCCTTGGATCGCGGCCGAACGCGGCTACATCGACGCGGTAATCGAACCCTCCCGCACCCGCCTCGAAATCCGCCACGCCCTCCGCCTCCTCCGCGACAAACAACCCCTCAAGCCCGAATTCAACCCCCGCAAACACGCCATCTATCCCATGTAATGCCGGGTATGCGATTCCGCTTCGAGCTGACACCGCTCGAGGAGGTTCACCCCTGGGGCTCGGTGACCCCGAACCTGCACTGGTTCGGGCTCACCGACGGTCTCTACTGCCTCGATGTAGGTGGCGTCGAACTGCTGCGCTACACCGATCGAACGATGGATTGGCTGACAACCCAACGGGATCGGCCGCCACTGCCGTGGGTGGACTACTATGTGGTCCGTCTGTGGGAGGACATGCTGGCCGTGCTGCCGTACATCCTCGAGCCCGTCCCGGACGATCTGGTGGACTACATGATCACCGGATCCATGGTGCCAGTCGATCTCGACGATTCGATTCTGGACAACCCCGCGGTCGACGCGGCGTGGGACGCGTCCGGCGAACGCAGGGTCGATACGTCCTACCTGCGCTTCGGTCCGACGCTCTCGTGGTGTCGCACGCTCGATCCGGTGGACACCGTCACCGTGGGTTGGCACACCACCGCAGACCCCGACGGTGAAATCGCTTTCACCGCACCGCTATCGGGCAGGGTGTCGGTGCCAACGACTGAGTTCATCGATGCCGTAACGGATTTCGACCGCAGGCTGTTCGAATCCATGCGGGTGCGCGTGGATCGATTGGCCGAGACCGGCCCGCCCGACGGGATAGAACTCGATATCCCGCACCTGATTCGGGAGCATGAGGATCGTCGCACCTGGTTGGCGCGGGCCTTGGCACGGCAGGTTGGCACCGATTGGGAGGCGGTCCGGGCGGGCGTGGCGATTCTGGTGCAACCGGGAGTCGGTCAGAAGTAGACGCCGGGGACGCAGTAGCCGGTGACGTATTGGCGGTCGCCGTAGCGTACGGCGGATGGATTCCATTGTGCGCCAAGGGATTCTACGAAGGAGTGGACTGCGTCCAGGTCGGTGCGGTCGGCGATCAGGATGAGGTTGTCGTCTTCGGTGACGGAGCCGCCGCCGAGGGTGTCGCGGGCTGTCGGGTCGGCGAGGAGGGCGTCGTGCAGTCGGGTTCGGTCGATGCCTGGGATTTGGACGATGAATCCGTCTGCGCGGGGGTCGTCGGCGGGCAGGTATTCGATGCCGAGGACGGCTTCCTGGTGGTAGCGCACTCGCAGGTCGTCGGCGATCCAGCACAGGTTGTCGCGGCCGGTGCAGGCCAGTTCGAAACGGCGGGCCGGTTCGTAGGTGATCTGCTGGGATTGGTCGGACCAGAACACGCCGTCGATGGGTTCGGAGTGCACGGTGAGCCCTAGTTCCATGGCGGCGGTGAGGTTGGTTTCCAGTTCGAACTGGGTGAGTGGATCGTTCAGGCGTGGATCGGCCGGATCGGTGATGGTGGCGGTATTCCAGGTGCCGAACAATTCGGCGGTCGGCTGCAAGGGGTTCCCGGGCGCGCACGAGGCCGGGCCGTAGGCGTCGGCCGCGCCCGCGCCGACCGAGATCAGGGTGGCGCCGAAGGTGACGGCGGCAGCCAGGGTGGCGGCGACTCGATTGGCGATCATGAGGCCGCTCCTCCTCTCCAGCGGGTCGAGATTCGACGGATCCGGGACGAGATGAGATCAATCGAAGTCTATTGCGCCGGATCCGGCGGTATTCGGAAACGCACAAGTCCGGCACCGCGCCCTACCTGGACCGTTGACCGGTGAGAGCAAGCACACACATTGCCTGCCGTTTGCCCACTTAGACTGGCTGCGAGTTCCGATCGATGATGATCGCCTGTGGCACCGCGCTTTTCGCGCGTGAATCGTTTGAGGAGTGGATCCAGTTGAGCAGCGCCTTCCGACGCCGCATCTCGCCCACCGAACGGATGTATCTATCCGCCAGGGAGGTCCACCCACACTTTCTGATCCAGGTGATCGTCGAGGGCACGGGAGCACTGGACCCGGACAAGCTGCGGGACGCGGTTCAGGTCGCATCGCTGGCACATCCCGGCTCACGCCTGGAGCGCTCGGGCCGCGATTGGGTCGCCCGAGCCGATACGCCCCGGGTCAAGGTGATCGCGAACACCACCGTCGACTACGACCGGCTCACCGAGGACGACATCCTCAACGGCCCGATCTCACGGCCCGATTACGTATCCGAAGCGCCGAACTGTGAAGTCGTGCTGCTCACCGCCGACCCGGTCACGGTGATCTTCCGCGGTTTCCACGGCGTCATGGATGCCAAGGGCCTGCAAATGTGGGCCGCGGATGTCTTCCGGGTACTGCGCGATGAGACGCCCGAGGGCGCGGACGATCCCACGACCGATCTGGAATTCGCACTGCGCCTGGGTATTCCGGGATCACCCGCGCCGATGCGAGTGCGCTTCCGCTCGCCGATCGGGCACGGTGCCGCGGTGGCGGGCCGCCCCTTCCTGCTGCGCCATCGGAACGTGCCCGGCACCACCACCGCGATAGCGGCGCGGGTCGGTGAAATCGTCGCCCGGGCAACGGGTTCCACCGCCCGCCTGATGATCCCGGTCGACCTGCGCAGACATGACGCCGAACTGCGCTCGACCGCGAACCTCACCCTGCCGCTGTTCCTGGACACCGAGCCGGGGGAGAGCTGGCGGGAGATCAACGGCCGCATGCTGGCCGGACTGATGCGCCGCGATGAACTCAATCAAATGAAAAACCCGGGCCTGGAACAGATTCCGGTTCCCGTGGCCAAGGCTGCCGTACGCACCATCGACGCGATCGGCAGGCGTACGGGCCGAAACCTGTGCTCGGCCATCGTCTCGCACGCGGGCAAGGTCGCGCTCGCCGATTTCGCCGGACCGGATTTCACCCCCACCGGCGTGGTGGCGATTCCCGCGCACACCGGCCTGGCCCCGATCAGCTTCGCGATCGTGGAATCCGAGCATTCCACCGGCATCACGGTCTCCTGCCGCAACGGCCACGGCGTCGCCGAACGCCTGGAGACCCTGCTGGACTCCATCGCGGCCGCCCTCACCGAACCCGAACAGCCGGTCCAGCAGGCCGACGCGGCCCTTCAGGCCGATGTGGACGGGTCCGAATCGGAATCCGTCGAGCAGGCGACCACGCTGGTGGAATTGCTTCGCGCGCAGATCGCGGCGCGGCCTGCGGCGCTCGCGGTGACCGGGCCGGACGGTTCGCTCACATACGCGCAGTTGGGGGCGCGCTCGGCCGATATCGCGGATGTGCTTCGTGAGCGCGGGGTCGGGCGGGGCGATATCGTCGCCATTCTCGCGGGGCGCACGCTGGAGGGAATGGCCGGGCAGTGGGGCATTCTGGAGGCCGGTGCGGCGTTCCTGCCGCTGGATCCCAAGCATCCGCGCGAGCGCATCATTCAGACCCTGCGTGATTCCGGTGCGGGCGTATGCCTGGTCGAACGCCGGTACGCCGATATCGTCGGTGACGCCGTTCCGGCCCTGGTGCTCGAGAACCTGCCCGAAAGCGGTTCCGAGCCACTCGATATCGGCGTCGAACCCGGCGACGTCGCGTACGTGACCTACACCTCCGGCTCGACCGGCCGCCCCAAGGGCGTGCGCGTCACGCACGACGGTGTCATGCACTATCTGCGCGCGGCGCTGGACTGGTATCGGCTCACGCCCGATACCCGGTACGCGCACTATCACACCCCCGCGGCCGATATGGCGGCTATGGCGATGGTGTCCCCGGTCATCGCGGGCGGCACGGTACTGCTGGTGCCGGGCGATATCAACCACCTCACCCTGTCGGACATGCTCGGCGAGAACGGCGCGAACACACTGTTCTTCACGCCCAGCCTGGCGGAAGTCGCACTGCGCCAAGATATTCGACCCGCCGCCTTCAATACTGTCGTCCTCGGCGGGGAACAGCTGAGCCACGACCTGGCCCGCCGGGTGCGCGAATTCTTCGGCCCCGAGGTGAGACTGGTCAACAGTTATGGCCCGACCGAGGTCAGCCTGGTCTGTGTCTCACACCTCCTCACCGATACGAGGTCGCCCGGCGCGACTTCCGCCCCGATCGGCTTCCCCGCTCCCGGCACCACCGTGCACCTGCTCGATCCCGAGGGCGAGCCGGTGCCGGACGGTACGGCGGGCGAATTGTATTTGGGCGGACCGCAAGTCGCCGCCGGATATCTGGACCGCCCCGAACTGACCGCCGAACGCTTCGTCACCGTGCACGGCGAACGCACCTACCGCACCGGCGATCTGGTGCGCCGCCTGGCGGACGGCGCGCTCGAATTCGTCGGCCGGGTCGACCACCAGGTCAAGATTCGCGGCAACCGCGTGGAACCGGATGAGATCCGCTGCGTGCTGGAATCGCATCCGGATATCGCCGCCGCGGCCGTAATCAGCCGCCGCCGTGCGGAACACAGCGATCACGTCCTGGAAGCCTTTGTGGTGCCGACCTCGCAAGCCCCTGCCGATCAGGCGCTGCGTGACTTCCTGGCGGATCGCCTGCCGGTGTACATGATCCCCAGCGGCTTCCATCACATCGCCGAACTCCCGCTCACCAGCAACGGTAAGACCGACCGCGCCGCGCTCGCGGACCTCCTCGCGGGTGAGTCCGAATCGAGTCGAAATACGCTGCCCGGCAACCTTTCCGACTTCGAGGACGGTAACGGCGCGGGCGCATCCACGCCCGCTGCCGGTGACGACGTGGATGACTCCGAGAGTGATCTCCAGGAACAGATCGCCGAGATCTGGGCTCGTGTCCTGCGATGCGATTCCGCTGCCCTCGGACCCGATTCCGACTTCTTCGCCCTGGGCGGCGATTCACTCGCCACCGTCGAGATGCTCGCCCAGGTCTCCAAGCGAATTGTCGGCCGGGACGCCGAACAGGCGTTCGTGGCCCAGGTCGAGGGCCTCATCACCCATCTGACCCTGAACCGGGTATGCGAGGCCGTGGCCGTTGCCGCGGGTACAGGAGCATTCGAATGATCTTCATCGGCAGCGGTTCGCTACTGTGGCGAGCCGTCGATTTCGCCACCACCGCAGGGCATTCCGTCGATCTCGTGGTGGTGCCCGCCGGTCAGCAGACGTCGGCCGGGGCCAGGCAGGTCCCGGTGCTCGCCACCGCCGATGTGAACGCCGCCGCCGATGAGCTGGCGAGCGCCTGCACGGACGGCATCGTATTCTCCGTCAACAACGCCACCATCCTGCGGGAGCCCCTGCTGGACAAGGGTTTCCGCGTCTACAACATCCACAATGGCCTGCTGCCCCGCCATCGCGGCCTGCCCGAGGCCGCGATCGCGCACGCGATCCTCAACGGCGATAACGCCTACGGCGCGACCCTGCATGAAATCGACGCCGGGGTCGACACCGGTGCGGTGCTGGATGTCGAACAGTTTCCGATCACACCGGCGGACGGCTTCCAGGACATCATGTTGCAGGGCCTGCGCGCCTGCACGGTGCTGTTCGAACGCAATCTGGAAGCCATTGTCGCGCACCGCATCACCCCGATCCCGCAGCCGACCGAGAACAGCGGCTACTACGGTCGCAAGGCCCTCGACAGCCTCCGCGATCTGACCGATCACCCCGATTTCCCCAGGGCCACCGACCTGGGCATCTTCTCGGCGTTCTACCCGGAACTGGCCGCCGCCAGCCGCACCGCCTGACCTATATCGAAGTCTCGTGTTGCGCCTTACGCCAGCGCAGTGGTGACTGCCCGGTCCAGCGCGCGAAAGCGCGGGTGAAGCTGGCGGATTCGGAGTACCCCAGCCGATCGGCGATGGTGGCGGTCGGCAGCGTGGTGGCGGACAGCAACTCACACGCGAGCGTGCAGCGCACCTCATCGACCAGCGACCGATACGAATGCCCCTCCGCCGCCAATTGCCGCCGCAGCGTCCGAGTCGAAATATGCAGCGCCGTCGCCACTTCGGATTCGGTGAGCAGTCCGCGCGGCGGGGTGAGCACCACCTCGCGGACCTGACCCGCCGTGCCGATCCGGGCGCGGCGCGCGATCGCCAGTTCCCGGCACTGCTGGGTGGTGAGGTCGGCGGTATAGGGATCGGACTGTGGCAGCGGCGCGTCGACGGTCCGCACATCGAAGACGGCCGCATAGTCGTCGGCACCGTATTGCGTTGTGTCGGAGATGAGTTCGGTGGTCGGGTGCGCATTCGCGAAGTCCTGCCCGGAGTAGGGCAGCCGGATCGCGTGCAGCCGTGCGCCCGCCGCGGTGATATCGCTGTACAGCGTGGCGATGATGCCGATATCGCGTTCGGCCACGAACCGGGCCAGCACCGGATCGGTCACCTCCGGCTCGATCACCAGGGCGAGTTCCCCAGCACTCTCGACCGCGGTGATCCGGCTGAACGAATACGACAGATCCAGGAACCGCAGCCCGACATCGATGGCATCGCGCACGGATCGGCTCGCGATGAGCGCATACCCCCAGATACCGTGCGCGGTGGCGTGATACCGCAGCCCGGCGGCCAGGCCGAAGCCGGTGGTATCGGGTACCGCCCGCAGCACATTGGTGATGATGGCGATTTCCTGCGCCCCGGTGACGAGCGCGCCCGGGCGGCGCAGTTCGGCGGGCGCGACCCCGGTGCCGCGCAGGCATGTCGCTTCCGAGACGCCGTGCTCGGCGGCCAGCCGGGTGATGAGCAGCGCGCTGGTGGGTGCCCGTAATGCGGTCAGCACGCTCATGGTCGGCTCCGCCCGGCGATTGTCACTGGCCAAAAATATCAAAAAACCGGCCCGCGCGGACGTGGGAATCACCACCCTCGCCGCCTTACCCTCGGGCTGAGCGGACCGTGACGGCGGTCACGGGAGCGGTGAGGATACGAGGCGAATTTGAGCGAGCACACCAGCTTCGACTACGTGATCGTCGGAGCGGGCAGCGCCGGTGCGGTGGTGGCCGCGCGGCTGTCGGAGGATCCATCGATATCGGTACTGCTGCTGGAGGCGGGCGGTGCGGCCGATGCCGACGAGATCGCCATTCCCGCGGCCTTCCCGCAGCTGTTCAAGACCAAATGGGATTGGAACTACGAGACCACCGAACAGAAGCATATGGCCGGGCGGCGCGCGTTCTGGCCGCGCATGAAGGCGCTCGGCGGCTGCTCGTCCATGAACGCCATGATCTACATTCGCGGCAATCGCGCCGACTTCGATTCCTGGCGTGACGATTTCGGGGCCGAGGGCTGGGGTTACGACGATGTGCTGCCGTATTTCGTTCGCGCGGAGACCAATACGCGACTGCGCGACCGATTCCACGGCGCGACGGGTCCCTTGCACGTCGAGGATCGCCGCTACACCCATGAGCTGACCGACGGCTGGATAGATGCCGCCACCGGGCACGGATTGGCCCGCAACGCCGATTTCAACGGCGCGACCCAGGAGGGCGCGGGCCACTATCAGGTGACCTGTAGGAACGGCAGGCGCTGGTCGACCGCCGACGGCTATCTGACGCCCGCGCTGGAGCGGCCCAACCTGACCGTCCGCACCCACGCCTTCGTCACCAGGGTGATCCTGGACGGTACCCGCGCGATCGGCGTGGCCTATCGCCATCGTGGCCAGGAACAGACCGCGCACGCGGCCGCCGAGGTGGTGCTGTCCGGCGGCGCGATCAATTCACCTCAGCTGCTGATGCTTTCGGGCATCGGCCCGGCCGCGCATCTGCGTGAACACGGCATCGATCCGGTGGTCGATCTGCCCGGCGTCGGCGAGAACCTGCACGACCATCCGGTGACACCGCTCATCTGGCGCACCAGGGGCACCTCGGATCTGACCGACTTCTCCAACCCCGCGCGGCTGGCGCAGTGGAAGCTGGCCGGGCGCGGTCCGCTGTCCTCGAACGTCGGTGAGGGCGGGGCCTTCTTCGCCTCGCGCGACGGTCTGGCCGCACCCGATATCCAGGTCATCGTCGCGCCGACCGGCTTCTACGACAATGGATTCCGCGAACCCGCGGGCCAGATGTTCACCGCCGGGGTGACCCTGGTGAATGTCGGCAGCCGGGGCCGGGTCCGCCTGCGTTCCGCCGATCCGGCGTGGAAGCCGGAAATGGATCCCGGCTACTTCGAGGATCCGGCCGATCTGGCCGCCTCGGTGGCGGGTGCGCGCCGGGTGTTCGAGATCGTGCGCGAACGCCCCCTCGCGCGCTTCCTGGGCGAACCATTCCTGCCCGATCGCGTCGACGGACTCTCCGATGAGCTGCTGGCCGACCATATTCGCGCCTGGACGCAGACGCTGTATCACCCGGTCGCCACCTGCTCGATGGGCACCGGCGACAACGCGGTCGTGGACCCGCAATTGCGGGTGTACGGCATCGACGGGCTGCGGGTGGCCGACGCCTCGGTCATGCCGGTCGTACCGCGCGGTAATACCAACGCCCCCACGGTCATGGTGGGCGAGAAGGCATCCGATCTGATTCGGGACGGCCGCACCTCATGACGCGGGCCGAAGATACGCAGGGAGCCATCGTGACGGCAACGGTCACAAAGACATTCGACTCACTGAACCCGGCGACGGGTGATCTGGTCGGCACCCATCCGGTATTCGACGCCGAGCAGGTGAACGATACGGTGGCCCGCGCCCGCGAGGCCGCAAGCTGGTGGGCGGGACTGAGTTTCGCCGAACGCGCCGAGCGGCTGAAGATCTGGCGCGGCATCATCGCCCGCCGGATGGCGCAGCTCGCCGAGATCTCGCACGCCGAGACCGGTAAGCCCACCGCCGACGCCCAGCTCGAAATCGTGATGATGCTCGACCATCTGGCCTGGGCGGCGGGCAATGCCCGAAAGGTATTGGGCCGCAAGAAGGTTTCCACCGGGCTCATGGCTCCCGACCTGGGTGCGTCGGTGGAGTACCTGCCGCTGGGCGTGATCGGCGTGATCGGGCCGTGGAACTTCCCGGTCTTCACCCCGATGGGTTCCATCGCCTACGCGCTCGCGGCGGGCAACGCGGTGGTGTTCAAGCCGAGTGAATTCACCCCGGGCGTCGGCGTCTGGCTGGTGGACGCGTTCGCGCAGGCGGTGCCCGAGCATCCCGTGCTCCAGGTGGTGACCGGACTCGGCGAAACCGGTGCGGCACTGTGTAGCTCGGGCGTGGACAAGATCGCCTTCACCGGCTCGACCGCCACCGGTAAGAAGGTCATGCGCGCCTGCGCGGACACGCTGACCCCGGTGCTGATCGAGGCCGGTGGCAAGGATGTGCTGCTGGTCGACGCGGACGCCGATCTCGACGCGGCGGCCGAGGCGGCGGTCTGGGGCGGGCTCTCCAATGCGGGACAGGCATGCATCGGCACCGAACGGGTCTACGTGCACGAGCGGGTGTACGACGAATTCGTCGGCAAGCTGGGCGATCTGGTGACGAACCTGCGCGCGGGCGATGACCCGGAGGCGCAGCTCGGCCCCATGACCATGCCGTCCCAGCCGAAGGTGGTGGCGGACCATATCGCCGATGCGCTGAGCAAAGGCGCGCGAGCGCTCGTCGGCGGAATCGCCGCCGTCGGTGAGCGATTGGTGCAGCCCACCGTCCTGGTGGATGTGCCCGAGGACTCCATCGCCATGACGGAGGAGACGTTCGGGCCGACGCTGGCGGTCAACAAGGTTCGCGATATGGATGAGGCGATCGAGCGGGCGAACGATTCGCGCTACGGACTCGGTGCCGCCGTATTCTCCAAGGGTCGCGGTCAGGAGTTGGCGCGGCGCATCCGATCCGGCATGACCGGCGTGAATCTGGTCTATCTGTTCGCCGCGCTGCCCGAACTGCCGTTCGGTGGTGTCGGTGATTCCGGTTTCGGCCGCATCCACGGCCCGGATGGGCTGCGCGAGTTCACCTACGCGAAATCCATTGCGCACCGCCGCTTCCCGGCGCTGTTGCCGCTGACCACGTTCGCGCGCACCGCCAAGATCGACAAGCTGATGGCCACCCTGACCGTGCTGCGGCACGGCTGATCATCGTCATACCGGCCTCGAAATCCATTGATAGGAATCAGAGTTCAATGTTGAGCACAATGCAGGACGAGCAGCTGTCGCTGGCGACACTGCTGAAGTACGCGTCCACCTTCCAGGGTGAGAGCACGATTTCGACCTGGACCGGTGACGGGGTCCGTACCCAGACTTTCTCCGAGATCGGCGCGGATGCGGCCCGTCTTGCCAATGCCTTGCGTGACCTGGGCATCGGTGAGGGTGATCGGGTCGGGACCTTCATGTGGAACAACAATGAGCACATGGTCGTGTACGTGGCGGTGCCGGCGATGGGTGCGGTGCTGCACGCGTTGAACATTCGTTTGTTCCCGGAGCAGTTGGTGTATGTGGCCAATCATGCCGAGGATCAGGTGGTGATCGTCGATGGCACGCTGGTGCCGATGTTCGCGCAGTATCTGCCGAATCTGAAGACGGTGCGGCATGTGATCGTGGCCAACGGGGACGCCTCCAGCTTGACTGCGCCCGAGGGTGTGCAGGTGCATTCGTATGCGGAACTGCTTGCCGCGCAACCTGATACCTATGATTACCCGGTCGTGGACGAGCGGTCGGCGGCGGGGATGTGTTACACCTCGGGCACCACCGGTGACCCCAAGGGTGTCGTCTACTCCCACCGGTCGAATTTCCTGCACGCGATGCAGGTCTGCGCCCCCAACGGCATGGGTTTCAGCGAAGCCGACACGGTGCTGGCGATTGTGCCGCTGTTCCACGCGAACGCGTGGGGTCTGCCGTACGCGGCGATGATGTCGGGCGCGAACCTGCTGATGCCCGACCGCTTCCTGCAACCGGGTCCGCTGCTGGAGATGATGGCTGCGATCAAGCCGACCTTCGCCGCGGCTGTCCCGACCATCTGGGGTGGTGTGCTGGCGGGTTTGCAGGCCGCGCCGCAGGACATCTCCCACCTCCGCACCTGCGTGGTGGGCGGTGCGGCCCTGCCGCCCTCGATGATGCACGCCTTCGAGGACAAGTACGGCGTCAAGCTCCTGCACGCCTGGGGCATGACCGAGACCTCCCCGCTCGGCTCGGTCTCGCACCCGCCCAGCACCTCTGAGGGCGATGAGCGCTGGGCCTATCGCTACACCCAGGGACGTTTCCCGGCCGGTGTCCAGGCGCGCCTGGTCTCCGATGACGGCGACATCATCCCCAATGACGGAGAATCGCTGGGCGAGTTGGAAGTTCGCGGTCCCTGGATCACCGGCTCGTACTACTCCCCGGACGGCGACACCATCGATCCGGACAAGTTCCACGATGGCTGGCTGCGCACCGGGGATGTCGGCAAGATCAGCCCCAACGGCTTCCTGACCCTGGTGGACCGTTCCAAGGATGTCATCAAGTCCGGTGGCGAATGGATCTCCTCGGTGGATCTGGAGAACGCCGTCGTCGGTCACGCCTCGGTCGCCGAGGCCGCCGTCATCGGCATCCCGGATCCCAAGTGGGATGAACGTCCCCTGGTCGCGGTCGTACTGGCCGCCGGATCGCAGGCCGAACCCGAGGAGCTGCGCGACTTTTTGGCCGATAAGTTCGCCAAATGGCAGCTGCCCGAGTACTGGACCTTCATCGACGAGGTGCCCAAGACCTCGGTCGGCAAATTCGACAAGAAGCGCCTGCGCGGCCAGTACGCCGACGGCGCGCTGACGGTCACGAAACTGGGCTGATACCGGCCGCGCGGATCGGCAGCCTAACCGGCCATATGACCGGTCTGGCTGTCGAGCAGGCGGCGCAATACCTTTCCGCTCGGATTGCGCGGAATCTGCTCCAGCACAATGAATTCCTTGGGAACCTTATAGCGCTCGAGCCGTCCGCGAATATAGGTCTTGAGCTCCTCGGCGGCCGGAACGGCGTGTTCAGGCGCGGGCACCAGATAGGCGCGCAGCACCTGCCCGAATTCCGCATCGGGAACGCCGATTACGACGATATCGGCGATGGCGGGATGGTCGGCGAGGACATCCTCCACCTCTTTGGGATAGATGTTCTCGCCACCGGAGACGATCATGTCGTCATCGCGGCCGTCGATGTAGAGGCGGCCGCCGGTGTCGAAATGACCCATATCGCCGGTGTTCACATGGCCGTCGATGATCTCCTTGGCCGGTGCGGGCGACTTCCCGTCGGAGACGTAACCGTGGTAGCCGAGTCCGCCGCGGACGAAGATCGTGCCGGTCTCACCGATGGTGGCCCGGGTGCGATCCGCGCGCAGAATCCGCACGGACACACCGATGGCGGGGCGTCCGGCGGTCTTGGGGGAGTGCGCCAGATCCGCCGCCGTGGCCAGTGAGACCACGCCCGCCTCGGTGGAACCGTAGCCATTGACCAGGATCGGGCCGAACGCCGCCAGGAACTGGCCGATCGTGGCGGGGGAGATCGGTGCGGCCCCGGTCACGGCCAAACGCAGTGAACCGGTGCGGAATTCACTCCGCCGCTGCTCGGGAACGGCCATCAATCGCTGAATCATCACCGGTACGCCGACGAATACCGCGGCCCGGTGCCGGTCGATATCGGCCAGTGCGGCCTCTGGATCGAACCGCCTGCGAATGATCATGGTCGAACCGAGCGCCAGTCCACCGAGTGCGATGGCGAGGCCGAAGCCGTGGAAGAACGGCGGTGCGAGCACCATTGCCTCGCCATTGCGAAAACGGGTGGCCGCCATGGCGGTAGCGACCATCTCGGCGATGGCGCGCCGGCTGATCGGGCGGGAGACGCCCTTGGCGAGGCCGCCGGTGCCGGAGGTGAGCAGGGTGATCTTGACCGGCTGGCGCACCGGCGGTGGGGTCGGATGTGATTGCCGGGCAAGCGAGTCCAGCGATGTGCCGGTCTCGGAATCCTGCCAGGCGATCACTCGGACGCCGCCGAAACCCGATGCGGTGACATCCGCGTCGTACTCCTGATCGTGTACCAAGACATCGGGCCGATGCCGCTCCAGGATCTGCCGCAACTGCGCCTCGGGCAGATCGGTATTGAGGAAGACCAGTTCGCATCCGAGCTGCGCGCCCGCCACGGCAGCCTCGAGGAATCCGCGATGATTGCGGCACAGCACCGCAAGCGATTTCGCCCCCGGCGCGAGCGAATGCAAGGCGGCGGAGATCTTTTCGGTGCGCCGCTGCAATTGTCCGTAGGTGATCGAACCGCGCTCGTCGATCACCGCGACGCGGTCCGGGTATCGCGCCGCCGACATCGCCATCACCGTCGCGATCGACGGCCCGTACTGCCGGAATCCCCGGCCGATGCGGATCAGCGCACCCGGCCCGATCGGCCGTACCGCACCCGAAGTCAGCAGGGGCACAACGGCATCCCACCACTGAAAGGTCATATTACGAGCCATCACGGGCTCCGTTCTCGATGCTGCGCAGCGACGCCTTGGTATCGCCGAGGAACCGGTAGAGGAAGGTGGTGGAGATTTCCAGCGGTGTGCGCAGCAGCGGTACCAGCACCGAGAGCGGCCACACCACATTCGGGGCCAGCGTGCGCGGTTTGCGCACGATCGCGCGGGCGATGATGTATCCGGCATCGCGAGCCGAATGGCCCGGGATCGCCGACACCCAGCCGCTGGGCGCGCTCATCCGGGTGAACATGGCCCCGGCGTAGAAGCTGGTCAGCGTGACGCCGTCGGGCCTGGCCTCCATGGCGACCGACCGCATCCAGATATCGAACGCGGCCTTGGTGGACAGGTAGAAACTCCATTTGGGCGCGACCGGGAACACGACCGCCGCCGTCGAGACATTGACGATGTGCCCGGAACCCCGCTCGCGCATACCGGGCAGCAGGGCCAGGGTGAGCCGCATCGGCCCGATGTAGTTGGCCGCGGTGGTGCTGTTGAGATCCTTGGGCCGGTCATAGGACAGATGAATCGAGCGGCGCAGTGATTTGCCCGCGTTGTGCACCAGATAGTCGACCCGGCCGAACTGTGTGAGCACCTGTTCGGCAAAGGTTTCCACCGATTGCTCCGATGCCAGATCCAGCGGGATGGCGACCGCGTTTCCGCCCGCCTCCTTGATCTCGCGGACGATGAGATCGAGTTGTTCGGCCGAGCGCGCACCCAGCACCACGGTCGCACCGGCGGCGGCCAGAATGCGCGCGGTGGCCTCGCCGACGCCGAACGACGCACCGGTGATCACGGCGATCTTGTCCGTGACCTCCGCGCGCAGCCGGGCCTGATTTCGGTAGGGACGCGGCCCGATCAGCCAGATGACGGACCTGCCGATGGGTCCGGCGGCCAGCCAATTGTTGGGTCCGGCGTCGAGAGAGTTGCTCACTCGTTGTACTCCGTTGTCTCGGTGGGCAAGTGGGAACGGTCGAGGAGCGCGCTGATGGCGCGCGAGGACAGCGGGGTGCCGGGTGCGAGGGTCAGTACCGTCTGCCCGGTGGCGAACAGGTTGGCCACCAGCAGTTCTCGCACCTGGACCCGGCTCAATTCGCGGTGTTGCAGCCAGTCGGTCACCACACCTTCGACGAAGGCGAGCCAGCCGATGACGGCGCTGCGCGCCAAAGCCGTTGTCGCACCGCCGCTCAGCTCCTGCATGAGCCCGTCCACCAGGCGGTCGATATGGCGCTGCTGGATGGCGCGCAATTCCGCATCGGGGACCCGGGTCGACAGTGCCAGGGGCGAACCCTCGAATTCGGCGGCGGTATCGAGGTACAGGTCCAGGCCCCGGATGAGCCGCGATACCGCGGGTCCGCGCAGGGCTTGCAGCCGATCCCAGAAATCGCCGTAGACGGTTTCGGCGGCGGCGAGGTAGAGGCCGCGCTTACCGCCGAAGTGGTAGGTGATCAAGCCGATCGCGACACCGGCGCGCTGCGCGATCTCGGTGGTGGACACCTCGTCGAAGCGTTTGGCGCGGAAGACGGTAATCGCGGCTCCGAGCAGTGCGGCTCGGGAGGCTTCGCTGCGAGTCGAGGCCGACCTCTGTTTTGAATGATTTTCAACCGCGTCGGCTGCGTTGGCCGGAGGTTGAACATCTTTCAATACATCGAACCCGGCGGTGGCCAGCAGGCTCGGCAGCAACAGCGCCATGATCCGATCGGCCGTGACCGAGCTGTCGATCAGGCGCTGCGCGCTCAACCCCACGCCCAGGCTGAACACGGTTTTCGCGGCATCGCGGAACCTGTCCGGCGCGTTCGATCCGGCCATATCGGCGAAGAGCGCGGCAATGGCGTCCTGGAGTGTGGCCACATTGGCGGTCAGTTGATCGCGCAATCCGGGATCGCCCTGCGCCACCAGCGCCAATTCCAGTTCGAGCCGATTGCGGCCGGTATCCCGCACATTCGCGCCCGCCCAATCCAGTGCCGCCGCAAGCCGATCCGCGGTCGCCCCGCCGCGTTCGCGCAGTGTCGCGAGATCGGCCATGGCCTCGACGTGGATCAGCTCCACGACCTCCAGGCAGAGCTCGTTCTTATTGCGGAAGTTCGAGTACACAGCGCCTTTGGAGTATCCGGCGACTTCGGCGACATGAGCCAGCGAGGTGTTCGACAGACCGTCCGCGATGAACAGATCGCGCGCGGTGCGAACCAGGTCGGCGCGGGTGCGCGCCTGGCTTTCCGGTCGTGACATGCGTGCCATGCGAATCAAAATACCACTGGTATCTGAGTACTGTCACTCCCGAATTTCCGGCCCGGACCGGGTGTGTCGGTGCACAACGGATTCCGCGGGGCCTTTGTGATTCGACGGAGTTTTCGCGATTCCGGCATTTCGGACCGGTTGGATCGCTAGAACGGGAGGGCCGGATACCTGAAGAGTTCCGGCGGACGGGGAGTGGCACACCGGTGATAACCGACGACTTCGATATTTCCGTGGATATCGTCGCCCCTCGGCATGCGCTGTGGTCGCTGCTCGTCGATCCGCACGCCTATCCGCGCATCCTGCCCGGCATCGGCGCGTGCGAACCGCTCGGCTCGATCGACGGCGATCGGATCGTCAGCTTCCGCATCGGCGATCCGCGCATGGGCATCGGGGTGATCGAAGTGCGGGTGATCGCCGGACGTTGGTGTGAGGCACTGGAATTGCGTTCGGAGCGGCTCGGCAGCGTCGTGCGGGTGCAGCTGGTCGGCGATGCCGAGCGCACCCGGGTCACGGTCAGCTGTTTCGGAATCCGCCGGATCCATCCGGTGCTCGGGCAATTGACCGAAGCGACCGTGCGGCGCTGGATTCGGACCGGACTGGAGCGGGCCGCGGATATCAATCGGGGTGTGCGCAATTCGGTCGCGGTCAATGCCGAGGATTCCCCCGCGCGCAGACAACTGGGCGTGGCATGGCATATGTTGCAGCGCGGGGTGGTCGCGCCCAAGCGCCCCGATCTCGCGATGCGACAGCTGTCCGGACTGGTGCGCTGGGGCTTCAATCTGGCGGGGGGATATGCGGCGGGAGCGGCGGTCACCCCGGATCGGGTGGCGGTAGTGGATGCGCGCGGCAGCCACACCTTCGCCGAGATAAACAGTCGTACAACGAATCTGGCGGCCGCGATGGCGGCATTGGGGCTCCGGTTTGGCGATGCGATCGGATTGCTGGCACGCAATCACGCCGGGATGGTCGAGACCATGGTCGCGGCCGGGAAGATCGGCGTGGACGTGGTGCTGTTGAACGCGGGCCTGTCGGCGCGACGGCTGGAGGAGATCGTGCAGCGCGATCGTCTCACCAAATTGTTCGTGGACGCGGATCTGGAACCGCTGGTGGACTTTCTGCACCGGGGCATTCAGCGTGTCACCACGGCGGGGGAGCCGCCGGTGGCGGGGCGGCTCACCGTCCCGGATCTGATCGCGGTGGCGGCGGAGGGTTTTCGCCGCCCACCGCAGCCCGGACGGCTGGTGGTGCTGACCTCGGGCACATCGGGTGCGCCCAAGGGTGCGCGCCGTCCGCACGCCCGGGGCTTCGGCGCGCTGGCGGCGCTGCTGTCCCGAATTCCCTTCGGTATGAACGAGATCATGCTGATCCCGGCTCCGCTGTTCCACACCTGGGGGCTGGGCGGGCTGCAATTGGCGGCCGCGCTGCGCGCGACAGTGGTGCTGCCGGAACAGTTCTCGGCCGAACAGCTGCTGGAGCTGATCGCCCGGCATCGGATCACCAGCGTGCTGGTGGTGCCGACCATGGTGCAGCGACTGTTGGACGTGCCCACCGCGGTGCGGGCCCGCTATGACCTGTCCAGCCTGCGCGTGGTGGCCAGTTGCGGTGCGCCGCTGGCAGGTTCGACGGTATTGCGATTCCTGGACGCGTTCGGTGATGTGCTCTACAACGTGTACGGGTCCACGGAGGTGTCCTGGGCGACCATCGCCACACCCGAGGATCTGCGCGTTTCCCCGATGACCGCCGGTCGGCCGCCGTTCGGCACGAAAGTCGCTGTGCTGGGCCACGATCGCAAACCGGTGCCGGTGGGTGTCACCGGCCGGATCTTCGTCGCCAATCAGATGCTGTTCGAAGGTTATGTGAATGCCGTTCCGCCCGAACAGAATGGCGGGCTGCTCGATACCGGCGATCTGGGCTACCTCGACGCCACCGGCCGCCTGTTCATCGCGGGCCGCGACGATGAGATGATTGTCTCAGGTGGTGAGAATGTCTTCCCGCGCCCGGTGGAGGAGGCGCTGGCGCTGCTGCCGCAGGTGCGCGAGGTCGCCGTGGCGGGGGTGCCGGATGTGGAGTTCGGTCAACGCCTGGTCGCGTTCGTGGTGAAACATGAAGGGGCGGAGCTGGATCCGGAGTCGGTCCGGCGGCACATCCGGTATCTCCTTGGCCGCGTCTCGGTGCCGCGCGAGGTCGAGTTCGTGCCGGACTTACCACGTGGTGAGACGGGCAAAATTCTCAAAAACCTGTTGACCGGCAGCTATACCGACTGAGCCGTCCGCCCGACACTGCCTGGCAAGCCTGCCGCCCGATGATCGAATACGATCCCCGCACAGGGAATTTGAGGTTTGAGAAGTACGAGGTAGTGCGTTGAACAGCGTTAAAAAGGCCATTGCGGGACTCCAGAACGAACTAGTCCGGCAGGTGGTCAATGTCTTGACCGTGCCGCGACCGCTACCGCGGCCGTTCGGCCCCACCCTGCACGATCGGGTGGCGGGCAAGACGGTTCTCATCACCGGTGCGTCCAGCGGTATCGGGCGTGCGCTGGCGTTGCGGGTCGCGGACGAGGGTGCCATCGTCGTCGTGACCGCCCGCCGCACAAGCGAATTGGATCAGCTCGTCGCCGAGATCCGGACCCGGGGCGGGCAGGCGTACGCCGTCACCTCGGATCTGTCCACCGAGGAGGGGGTGAACAAGTTCGCCGATGAGGTGCTCGTCCAGTTCGGCGCCCCCGATATCCTGGTCAACAACGCCGGCCGTTCCATCTGGCGTTCGATCGCCAGTTCCGAACACCGCCTGCACGATTTCGAGCGCACCATGCGCATCAACTATTTCGGACCGGTCGGTCTTATGTTGCGGTTGTTGCCGGAGATGCGCCGCCGCGGTTCCGGCCATATCGTGTCGAGCTCCACCCTCGGCGTCATCACCAACGTCCCCCGCTTCTCCGCCTATCTCGGCTCCAAGGCCGCCCTGGAAGCGGTCATGCGCGTGGCCGCCGTCGAATGTCACTCCGACGGAATCGCTTTCAGTGACGTCCGCCTGCCGCTGGTCGCGACCGAACTGAGCGCGCCGCTCGGGTTCACCGGCTACACCGCCCTGTCGGCCGAGGCTGCCGTGGAAATGCTGGTGAACGCGATCGTGCGCCGCCCGATCACCCTGGAGAATCCGCACGGCTCGCTTTCCCTGCTCTTCAACACGATGTTCCCGGGTCTCGCGCGCCAGGGCCTGCGCCAGCTCCACCGCATGCTCCCCGACCCCGGCCCCGGCAACCCCCAGCCGCCCGTGCGGCACGAAGGCCTGCCCGTCAGCCGTCCGACCGGCAAGGCCCCGACGCCCGCGCCCGCCGAGGTCGCCACCTCGTCAGTCCCGCTGGGCGACTGACCTTCTCGGCACGTCCGACTACTCGGCGTCGCCGGTCATCCATGTGATCGGCGACGAGGGCCCGGGCCCTTCGATGTGTCGGCACCGAATCGCATCATGGTAGCTATATATTTGCTGAAGGGAGGTTCGGGGGTCGACGGTCGACAAGGAGTTGATGCGTGAAAACTCTTCGGTTGTGGGCGATTCTGATTGTTGCCGTGGTGAGTTGCGCTCCGCTGTCGGGGTGCGGGAAGGACTCCGCTGATACCGACAAAAGCGCCACCACGAGCGGGGGTGCGAAGAGTTCGGCGGCGGCGGAGTATCCGCTGGGGCAGCCGGTACAGGTGACGGCGGACAACTTCGTCCGGGCGGAAACCGATCGGGAGTTCGCCATGTCCGTGGCGGAGGGCGGGTTCGGGGCGTTCCATCACATCCGGGAGCCGATGCCGATCGATCATCAGGTGGTGGTGCGCGCCAATCGGGACACGCTGTACTCCTCGCGGGTCTTCGATCTCGACGCCGGACCGGTGACCATCACGCTGCCGGACGCGGGTAAGCGGTTCATGTCCTTGCAGATCATCACCGAGGACGAGTACACGCCCGAGGTGGTGTACAAGGCCGGGAGCTACACCTTCGATCGGGACAAGATCGGGACGCGGTACTTCATGGCCGCGATCCGCACCTTCGTGGATCCGAACAATCCGCAGGATATCGCCGCGGTGCATGCCCTACAGGACAGCATCAAGGCCGAACAGGCGGGGAATGGGACCTTCGAGGTTCCGCAGTGGGACAAAGCGAGTCAGGACAATGTCCGGAACGCGCTGCTCACCCTCGCCGCGACCCTGCCCGATACCAAGAACTCGTTCGGTCCTGAGGGGCAGGTCGACGAGGTGCGGCATCTGATCACCGCCGCATCGGCGTGGGGTGGCAATCCCGAAAAGGATGCGCTGTACCTCAATGTTGTTCCGCCGCAGAACGATGGCGAGGTGAAGTACGCGCTGCACGTGAAAGATGTTCCGGTGGACGGCTTCTGGTCGGTCAGCCTGTACAACGCGCAGGGATACTACGAGGCGAATCCGTTCAACGCCTATTCGGTGAACAACACCACCGCGAAGGCCAACCCGGACGGCTCGATCGATATCCGGTTCGGCGGCTGCGACGGGCAGATCCCGAACTGCCTGCCGACCATGCCGGGCTGGAACTACATGGTTCGTCTCTACCGCCCGCAGCCCCAAATCCTCGACGGCACTTGGAAATTCCCCGACGCCACGATCGTGCCGTAGCGCTCCGAATTAGGATTTCCAGGCATCCCCGGTGAGGAAGCTCTCCCACTGCTCGGCGGTGAACCAGAGTTCGGGGCCACCGGGGTTCTTGGAATCGCGTACGCCGGTTCGAGTTTCGCCGTGATAGACCTCCACGCACTGTTTCCCGGCGTCGGACCTGCTCGACTTGTACCACTCGCCTCGCATCGGCTTTTTCACGCCGCATACTCCTTCGCTACGGTCAACACCAAATCTCTGGTGGCTACTTGCGTCAACGCTACAGTTCGCAAGCTCGCCACCGCCTTTCGATATTGGCCGACCTCCTCGTTGTGCTCGTGAAAGGTGCTGCCGATCGCGCCTTCCGCATACACGATCTGTGGCAGTGATAATCCACTCGCGCCCTTCGGGAACCGCAGTAGCGTGAATGTCTGCATGGTCATGCCGAGGTGGGGGCCACTCGAGAACGGGATGACGTGCAGGTCCACATTCTCCCGTTCACCTACTTCGCCCAGCCAGCGCAATTGCGCGGCCATTACCGCAGGACTCGCCGGTTTGTGTCGCAGGGCTGCCTCGGACAGGAAAGCGATCAGTCTGAAGTTGTTGTCGTTCAGTCGGACCTGGCGTTTGCGGGTGAGCTCGAGGAGGCGTTCGACATCGACGGGCGATAGATCCGGCTCGCTGATATGGGTGATCGCGCGACGATAGTCGGGGAGCTGAAGCAGACCTGGGACAAGGGTCGGCTGATAGGCGACGATCTCATCCGCAGCACCCTCCAGTCGAAGGAATTTCTCGAAGTTCGGGGCGACCTGATCGCTGTACGCCTTCCAGAACCCTTTCGAATTCCCTTGCGCCCTAGCGGTTTTATCCTGCTCCTGGACTTCTGCCCATAGCCGGAGCGCCTGGGCTCTCGCTTCCGGATCGGCCGCGTAGAAATCGAGCAGGCCGTTGATGTGGAGTGTCACCAGCTTGGTCGGAGACCCTTGCTCGAGGCGGTCGATCACTTGCCGAGTTGTCTCCACGTGCAACGCTGCCGACGTCATCGAGGGTCTCGGCGATCGCAAACGCAGCTCATGCATGAAGTTGCCGAAGTCCATGCGAGAGACGGTAAGTCCGGCCATTTCGTTAGCCTCGCTATTCGGGGATCGCCCGTGGCGGACATGCCCGTGGCGGACGTCCAGCATATTTCATGCATAGTCCGCCATGGGCATTACGCGAGAAGTCAATTGGATGTCTACTTGATCCATAGCGCGCATCCGTATCGGAATCTGCGAAGGGGATCGAAATGCGCTGGGACACATGGGCTCTGCTGGCGATTACCGGATTGTGCCTGGCCGTGATCGGCTGGGCGGCGTGGGGTTTCCATCGGGAGCGTGGTGATGCCCGGTCTCTCAGATTGCGGCTCTCGACAGGGGGATGCCTCTACATCCCTGTCGCGAGCGGGCAGCGCGGGGGATGGCGGCATCGGGGACGGCATCGCGCGTTCGGCGTGGGCGGAACAGTCGCATTGGGTGCGATGCGCGCATTGCCGCTCAGCGGTCACCGACTGCCAGGAAGGTGAGGTGGCTGGGGTGGTCGGCGTCCAGGATGATGCTCTGGCCGTTGATCTTTCGCTTCAGGGCGGGGCGGAGCCAGTGGCGGCCGGGGGCGTTGGCGGCGATGGCGACGCGGAGGCGGTGACCGGCGCGCAGGACCGCCGAGGTGGGGTTGATCTCGATATCGAGGTCGAAGGGTTCGCCGGGGATGACCGGCAGGACCGTATCGGCGCGCAGGGTGTGCAGGGGGAAGATCAATTCGCCGTCGATGTAGGTGCTGCGTTCGGTATCGATCGCGCGCAATGAGGACAGCAGGCAGCCGCGGGTGAGGGTGGCCGACGCACCATCGGGCTCGACATCGGTGACGGTGACGGACCAGAAGGCGTCGGTACCACCGGCTTCCACCCGCAGCCGGAGGTTGAGCGGCCCGGACAGCGTCAGATCGGCGTCCAGCGGTGCGGTGGTGAAGGTGACCGCATCGGCTTCCGCGCCCCGGTCGTCCGAGCCCGCGCGGGCGCTCAACAGGGTGGTCACGCCCATGGACATGAGCGCGACATTGTTGGAGGTCCAACTCGCCTTGGCCGTCGGCAGCGGCAGCCGGGTGAGGTCTTCGGGCGGGGTATCGCGCAGTGCCGCATCGGTATTCGCGTGCGCGGCGGAACCGCTGACCTCGGGAGTGAGGTAGAGCCGCCGCACCTGTGCGGCAGGATCGGGAAACGCCGGCTGCGCGACCCAGCCGCCACCGCCCTGGCGGCGCACCGTGACCGGCCCGTACCCGTCGATCCCGTTCTCGATTCCCTTACACCACCTGTCGAACCAGGCGCATTGCAATTCGTCGAGCGATTGCGGACTGTCGGGTTCACCGAATCCGCTACCCACGGTGAGGTGATAGCCATCATCGACGACCACCTGTTTGCGCCCGTCCGACAGCGCCAGCCGATCGAACATCCGGAAATTGGAGCGGTTGTAGACATCGTGCCAAGCGCCGTGAATCCAGGTGGCGCAGGTGATTTCCTCGAATCGGGCCAGTCGCTCATCCCAGTGTTCATTGAGGTATCCGTCCGGATGATCCTCCTCGCGCGCGATCCGCGCGGCATGCCCGAGCCCGCCCGGCTCACGCACCCGATCCCGAAGATACGCCCCGAGCACGCGATTCCGGATCATTCCGCGCGGTGACGGCAGGAACTTCGCCGCATTGACCGCCGCGAGCCACGCTCCCATCCCCAATGTGATTGCGCCCCCGGTCAATCCCAGCTCACGCGGCGCATCCTCCCCGGCGACGATGGCGAAGATCGCATCGAGCCCTTCGGGCCGCAATCCCGCCGCGATGAGCGCCGCGATCCCGCCGTAGGAAATGCCCGTCAGCGCGAGATGTCCATCGCACCAGGGCTGTTGGCGCACCCACTCGAGGGTCTCGATATAGTCCCGCTGCTCGCGGGGGCTGAAGAAATCCCATCCACCCGTCGACGATCCGGTACCGCGCACATCGACGATCAGTTGAATGTATCCGCGCGACACCAGCGTTCGATTGGTCGCCCACACATCGATCGCGCCCCCGGCGGGCGTATGCGTCAGATCTCGCCGGGTGAACCGCCGCCGATCCGATCCGGCGCCCCGCTCACTCCGGCGCTGCGCCCATCCCGCGATCCGCCCCGCGAACCGATTCCCCATGCGGTTGTACGGCGTGAAGTTCACGACCACCGGAAACGCCTGCGGCACAGGCGTGGACCGGTCATATCCCGGCCGCACCAGATCGGCGCACAGCACCACCCCGTCCGACATGGGAATGGTCACGGTGGTGTCGGTATGCACGGCCGCGAACCGCGCGGGCCCGATATCGAAGCGCGCATCCGGTGGCAGCGGTACGACACCGGAACTGGCGGAGACAGCGGACCTGGACATGAACAGCCTCCAAAACGTCGTCTTGGCAACGACCATAAGGCTGACTAGACACCCTCGTCCAGGATTCGGGAAAGATTGTCTGAGACGATCTTTCGCAATCGGGCCAGCGCCGCCCCGCGTCAGCCCTTCGGCAGGGTGTTCGCGAGGGCGCGCACGGTGGATTCCAGCCGCTCCGGCGGAAAGCGTTCCGGATCGGACAGCACCAGTCGCCCCAGCACCTCGATGAACCCGAGCAGCACATGCCCGACCAGCTCGGTATCGGCATCGCTTGGGCCGCCGCGCAATTCGATGCCGAGTTCGAGCAGTTCGACGCAGCGTTCCACCAGTCGATCCCGCGCCGCGGCGAGCAGTCCCCGGTAATCGGTGGGCGCGTCGTCCGGCGGCATCAGAATCAGTCGCCATCGCACGGGATCGGTGCGAACGGCGGCCAGGAACGCCATCACCGCCGACAGATACTCGTCATCGGGGTTGGAATTGCGCAGATCCTTCGGCATGGCATCGAAGATCTGCGTCATGCCCTGACTGTGCTCGCGGTGCAGCAGCGCCCCGACCAGTTCCGGAGCCGTCGGAAACACCGCGTACAGCACGGGTTTCGCGACACCGGCGGTTTTGGCCACCGCCTGCATGGTGAGTCCGGACAGCCCGTCCTCGCCGACCACTGTCAATGCCGCATCGAGAAGTTGCTCGCGCCGCTGGTGCAATGGCAGCCGCGGACCATTGCGCCGCCTGGGCCGCGGCTCCGCGCGCTCCGGCGATATCTGCCAGACGCCGACGGACTTCTTCTCGATGCTCACCCAGCCATGATCCCTCAGTGCGGTGGCCCGCCGACATGCACCCCGAGCCGGACTGACCGCATCGCTACGGTCGCGTAGAAATTGGCGAGTCCTGCCGTTGACGGGCGTTTCCCTGCGTGAATACCCTTTCTACGCAAGCGTAGTAGTGAAAACTACGCAGAAGTAGAAAATGGGTGGGACAGCTATGCCACTGATCGAATCCCTGCGCTCCTGGCTCGCACTGCCGGAGGTGGAACCGGCGCAGGACTACGGATTCTTCGGACCCGATTCCATCGCCTGGAAGGTGTGGAGCTATCCGAGCAGCCTGACCATCGGCTTCCAGCGCGCCGTCGTCATCGAGGAACTCGACCCCGCGCTGGTCGCGTCCGTGGACGCCACGGCCGCCATCTACGATCGCCCGCGCACCCGCTACGACCGCACCCTGCGCTATTTCGCGATGGTCATGTTCGCCGACAGTCGCTCCACCGCCAAGGCCGCCGATGTCCTGGTCAAGATCCACTCCAAGGGCGTGGGCACCTGCCCGGTCACCGGACAGCGCTATGACGCCAATGATCCCAAGTCGCAGTTGTGGATTCACCTGACCGCCTGGCATTCGCTGCTCATCGCCTATGAGAAGTACGGCCCCGGCCGCTTAAGCCCGGAGGAGGAGGGCCGGTACTGGGAGGAGTGCGCGCGGGCGGCCGAACTCCAGACCTGCGATCCGGCGGATGTGCCGCGCACCCGAGAGGGGATTCAGGATTACTTCGAACAGATGCGACCGCAACTGCTCGGCTCGGAGATCGCGAAAAAGGCGATGCGGCATCTGCTGCGCGCCGATGTCATGCTGCCGCCCATGCCGCCGCTGCTGCGGCCCGCGTTCTATATCGTCTCGGCCTTCCTGCGCCGGGGAACGCTGGCCACCATGCCGCGCTGGATGCGGAAGATGGCCGGGCTGCCGACCAATCCGCTGCTGGATCTGCTCATCGTCCCCCTGCTGAGCTCGGCGTTCACGGTGGTGAGTCTCAATGCGCGACTGGAGATCCTGCTGCTGCGCCTGATCTCGCCGATGACGGTCGCCGTCGCCGCCCCCGTACTGCTGCGCATTCCGCCGGTGCACGAGGAGACCATGACGCCACGAGAAGCGCAGCGCCGCTACGGCTATGACATCCCGTCGCAGGCGCACCTGGCACTGCGCGAGAAGCAGGCGAATCGAATCTTCGGCAGCGGACTGCCGCCGGGCGATGAGGGCATCATCGAATCGCAGCCCATTCTCGGCAATATCGCCTGATCGCGGGCGCATCATGTTGAGAGAACTGCTGAACTACCGCATCAGCTTGCGCCAAATCATGTATCTGGCAATAGCATTCGGCGTTCCCTACCTCGCGATCGGACTGGTGTGGCTGGGCCTGCACCACGATCATCTGAACGAGCTGCACGGCCTCGATCTCGTGTTCTCGGCGATCGGCGAGGTCATCGCCTGGCCACCGCTGCTGATCTCGAATATCGAGCTGCGATGACCGTCGGCGCCCAGCACAGCGCGCGCATGCGCGTGCTGACCTCCGGCCTCGACTACTGGCGCGACCATCCGCGGCGCTCGGTGGAAACGGCCGGCAGGCAGGTGCTGATGACCGGACGAGCGACCGCGGAGCTGTTCGGCTCGCTCGTCCGGCGGCGATTCCCCGTGCAGGAGTTCATCAGACAGTGCGCGTTCATGGCGAGCGTATCGGCGACGCCGACACTGCTGGTGGCGATCCCGATCGCCGTGGTGGTCTCCATCCAGGTGGGATCGCTGGTCAGTCAGGTCGGCGCGACCACCTTCATCGGCGCGGTGAACGGCCTCGGCATCATCCGCCAGGGCGCGCCGCTGGTCACTTCGCTGATGATCGCGGGCGCGGTCGGCTCGGCCATCTGCGCCGATCTGGGCTCGCGCACCATCCGCGAGGAGATCGACGCCATGCGGGTGATGGGCGTTGATCCCATCCGGCGGCTGGTCGCACCCCGCCTGGCGGCGGCCGTGGTGGTCAGCACGCTGCTGTGCGGTCTGGTGGTATTCGTGGGCTTCGCAACGGGTTACGCGTTCAACGTCTACATCCAGGCGGGTACGCCCGGGGCCTACATCAGCACCTTCGCCTCCTTCGCGGTGGCGAGCGATCTGATCATCGCCATGGTCAAGGCGATGATCTTCGGCGCACTGGCGGCGATCATCGCCTGCGACACCGGATTACACACCCGGGGCGGCCCGGCCGGGGTCGCCGACGCGGTGAACTCGGCGGTGGTCAACTCCGCGATCGTGCTGTTCGCCAGCAATATCATCGTCACCCAGCTCTACAACACGCTGTTTCCGACGAAGGTCATCTGAAATGGCGAATTATGTTCCGCCGGTGCTGCGCCCGATCCATCGGCTGCGCGCGGTCGCCGCGGCTCCGGCGGCGGTACCGGTGCGCCTGGGCCATCAGGGGCTGGTGTTCTTCCAGGCCATCGCCGCGATTCCGTTCGCGCTCAAGCAGTATCGCAAGGAGTTGCTGCGCCTGATCACCGATGTGAGCTTCGGCAATGGCGCACTGGTCGTCGGCGGCGGGGTGATCGGCGTGGTGGCGATCCTGTGCGGATTCGGCGGGATCACCGTCGGCATGGAATCGCATACCGCGCTGAACCTGCTCAGCATGAGCCCGCTCACCGGTGCGATCTCCGGTTTCGCGACCACTCGTGAATTGGCCCCGCTGCTGGCCACTTTGGCGTTCGGGGCACAGGCCGGATGCCGATTCACCGCACAGCTCGGGTCGATGCGCATCTCCGAGGAGATCGATGCGCTAGAGTCCATCGCCATCCGGCCGCTGCCGTATCTGATCAGCACCCGCATGGTCGCCGCGGTGGTGGCGATCGTGCCGCTGTACACCGTCGGACTCGCGATCGCCTATCTGAGTACGCGATTCACGGTGATCTTCCTGGGCGGCACCACGCTCGGCACCTATGACCATTACTTCCACCAGTTCCTGAATCCGGTGGATCTGCTCTATTCGATCCTCAAAGTCGTCGTGTTCACACTGATCTCGACATTCGTGCAGTGCTACTACGGCTTCGTCGCCGCCGGGGGACCGGAGGGCGTTGGCGTGGCCGCCGGACGGGCCATTCGCGCCTCGATCATCGTCATCGTCTTCGTGAATCTGGTCCTGTCCCTGTCGATTTGGGGCATCGATCCCGGCATCCGGATCTCCGGATAGGAGTTTTCGTGTACATCGATCCCAGTGGCAGGGGTCTGTCCGCATCCTGGCTGGCCCTGATCGGCCTGCTCATCGCGGCGGTCACCACGGCCACCGTCTACCTGCTCGGACTGCGCTATACCGGGGCATTCGCCGACACGGTGGATGTGACCGCGCGGCTGACCAGCACCGGTGACGGACTACCGCAGCGAGCGGACGTCAAATTCCGCGGCATGCTGGTCGGCCAGGTCGGCAGCTCCGGCATCGCCGCCGCCGGGGAGCGTCAGGATGTGGTGCTGCGCATCAAACCAGAACTGGCGCAGTCCATTCCGTCCACGGTGACGGCCCGTGTGGTGCCGAACAACCTCTTCGGGGTGACCGCGGTCGAACTGATCGACAACGGCCCGTCCGGGCAGGGTTTGCGCACCGGTGCGACCATCGTGCAGGACACGAGCACCGTCACCACACAATTGCAGGCCACCCTGACCACGCTGCGCACCGTGCTCGACGCCATCGATCCGATCAAACTCGCCCATGTGCTCGGTTCGCTCGCCGACGCCCTCGATCCCGCCTATCGCATGCCGGGCTCCACCATCGAACGGCTGGACACCTGGACCACCGAGGTGCGCGCGATCCCGGGCGTCGGTGATCTCTTGGGCGATCTGGGCGCGGCGGCGTCGGCGCTGAATCGGTCCGCGCCGCAATTGATCGACACGCTCACCGAATCGGTGACCGTGGCGCGCACCCTGAATGATCACCGTGCGGGTCTGGTGGCCCTGCTGACCTCCGCGAGCGGGGCGGTGGACGCGACCAACGACCTGTTCGCCCGCAATCCGGGCGCGGGCCCGGAGCTGGTAGGCGGACTCGATCAGACCTTCGGCGCGCTCGCCCGCGATCCGGACGCCATCGCCGCCTCGGTTGCGGATCTCAATGCGGCACTGGGCAAATTGTCGACTGTCTTCAACTGGGGACCCAACAAACTGATGAGCTGGGTGATGGACTTGAGCGTTACCCCGTTCCAGCAGTACACCGCGCGAGACTGTCCCCGCTATGGCGAGTTGGCGGGTCCGCGCTGCACCGCCGCGGCGGCCCCGGGCTCCGGATCGCCGCTGCCCTCGGGATCGACCCAACCCGCATCGTCGCGGACCGGCGGATTGCAAGGCGCGGAAGCCATTTCGGCATTGACCGGCGGCAATCCCACTGCCGCCCAGCTCATGCTGCTCGGCCCGATCCTCACCGGCGGCACGCTCACGGTGACCGATTCGACCCCGCGACCCGGAGGGCGCTGACCATGCTGAAGCTTCGCACCGCGGTGCTGGGGCTGGCCCTGTTCACGGGGCTGGCGCTGGTGGCCACCTACACCATCTTCTCCACCCTGCAACGCGGGGTGAGCGGCGATACCGCAAGCTACACGGCGACATTCGGCAATGTGCTCGGCCTGCGCGCAGGCGATGACGTGCGCATGGCCGGGGTCCGGGTGGGCCGGGTCGACACCGTCGAACTCGATGCCGATCGCCGCGCCCGCGTGGTGATCCGGGTGCAGGCCCGGCAGCATCTCACCACCACGACCAAGGCGCTGATCCGGTATCAGAATCTGATCGGGCAGCGCTATATCGCGCTCGCCCCGGGAACCGGTGCGGCACAGCCCCTACCGCCGGGTGGCTCGATTCCCTACGAGCGCACCGAATCCTCCTTCGATGTCTCGACCGTGCTCGCCGGATTCCAGCCGCTGTTCAGCACCCTGCAACCGGAACAGGTGAATTCGCTGTCCAACACCCTGGTGCAGGCGCTCCAGGGTGACGGAGTCTCGTTGAGCGCCTTGGTGACCCAGGCCGCCGCGCTCGCGAGCACCTTCCGGGACCGCGACGAGATCCTCGGCCAGGTGATCACCAATCTGGGCGGCGTGGTGGAGGGCCTGGCCCATCGCGGAGACGAATTGGCCACGCTCATCACGCAATCGCGCACGCTGCTGTCCGATCTCTACGCGCAGGGCGAGACGCTCAAAGGCGCGGTCGATCAGGCCGCCGGTTCCACCACCCGGCTCGCACAGCTCATCGAGCAGATCAAACCGGGCCTGGCGCAGGCCCAGCAGTCCGCCACCGCCGGGGTGAATCTATTGCTGTCCAACGGTTCCCGGCTCGATATCACCGCCGCCGAACTGCCGTACCTGCTGGCCGGACTGGCCCGGATCAGCGGTAACGGCACCTATATCGGTTCCTACATCTGCAGTCTGGATGTCTCGCTCTGGGGCGTGCTCTTCCCGCCCGGAGTCATCAGCCAGATCGGCGGCACTGCGCATTCGGAGGTATGCCGGTAATGAAATCAGCGAATGTCCGCACCCGCCTGAAATCGCTCTGGTACCTGGTACCCGGCTATTCGCGGAACCGCGAATGGTGGCTCGGCCTGGCCGCCGGTGCGGTGATCCTGCTCCTGCTACTGGGGTCGAGTGTGCTGACCCGGGCCGGCATCGGACGCCACACCGTCACAGCGGAATTCGCCCAGGCCGCCGGATTGCGGACGGGCGACAGCGTCGATATCGCCGGAATCGAGGTCGGCTCGGTCGAATCCGCGCGAGTGGCCGGTGATCGGGTCGTGGTCGGATTATCGATCAAGAGTGATATCCGGCTCGGCGACGACGCCAAGGCCGCGATCAAGATGTCCACCATTCTCGGCCGCATGCACGTGGAATTGGACGCGGGCAGGACTTCCGGCCCGACGACCGAGCGCATACCGCTGGAACGGACCCAGGTGCCGTACAACCTGGCCAAGGTCGTGAACGATCCCGACTACACGCATTCGTTCGAACATCTCGAACGCGTCGACCCGAATGCGCTGCGGGCCTCCCTCGATGCGGTCGCCCGGCAGATGGGCGATTCCCCGCAGCTCACCGCGCAGGCGCTGGACTCGGTCGGCGTACTGGCCAAGGTGATCAGCGATCGCGGTGACGAGGTGGGCAAACTGCTGCGCAATATCGACTCGGTCTCGCAATTGGTATCGGACAACCGGAGTGCGGTTCTGCTGCTGCTCACCCGCGGTCAGGCCGTCGGTGACGCTGTCGCCGCCCGGCAGACCCTGATCACCCAGCTGCTGGACAATATCGCGACCATTTCGAAGAACCTGCGAGATATGGGAATCGAGAACAACGGTGGGCTCGCCCCATTGATCCGGGATCTGAACACCATGTCGGACGGTTTGCAGAAGAACAAGGACAACCTTGACAAACTCTTCCAGATCATGCCGGTGACACTGCGGCAGTTCAACAACAGCCTCGGCAATGGACCGTACGGCGAGCTGTATCTGCCCTGGGTGTTCCCGGACAATCTGCTGTGCGCGACCGCAGCGGTACAGGGGTGCCACTGATGCGCACTGCACCGATTCGTCTCGCGATCATCACCCTCGTCCTGCTGTTCGCCGCGGGCTGCTCCGGGCTGCCGCACGGCGTGACCTCACTGCCGGATCGGTTGCTGGGTAAGGAGAAATCCCTCACCGCCGATTTCGAGAACACGGCGGGCCTGTACGTCGGCAATGAGGTGTCGGTGCTCGGGCTGCCCGTCGGCCGGGTGACCGAACTGCTTCCCAAGGGTCGCTACGTCGAAGTCCATATGGTCGTCGACGGCGATGTGGAACTGCCCGCGGAAGTCATCGCCGCACTGGTGTCTCCGCAGCTCATCACCAACCGGCATATCGAACTGACCCCCGCCTACACCGGTGGGCCGCGGCTGTCGGACGGCGGGCATATTCCATTGCCCCGCACCAGAACTCCGGTGGAACTCGACCGCATTCTGCGATCGTTCGACGATATCGGAAAAGCGCTGGCGGGCAGCAATACCGATGGGCCGATGGCCAGCCGGGTGCTGTTCCCACTGCTGGACGGCAATGGCGATCGTATTCGCCAGACCCTCGACGCGCTCTCGGGGGCGTTCCAGGTGACGCTGGCCAACAAGGATCAGATCTCCAATGCCATCGTCCGGCTCAGCGAGATCACCCAGACCATCGCCGACAATGATTCCACCGTCCGCGATTTCAGCGCCCGGCTCACCCAATTGGTGACCCTCATGCGCGATCAAGCCCCGGGCCTGGGCGCGGTGCTCACCCAGATCAATGATTTCGTGGCCAATATCAGCGCGGTGGTGGGGGAGAACCGGCAACCGCTCACCGACGCGCTGTCGCGACTGACCGGCATCACCGCGCAAATGCGCGACCACGCCCGCGATCTCACCGAAATCGTCGATGTCGGACCGCTGTTCTTCACCAATCTCGGCAATGCGGTGAGCCCGGAGGCCAATGCGGTGCGATTACATCTGCTCACCGATAAGACCCTGCTCGACAATGAACTGCTGGCACTGTTCTGCGAACGGTTGCAGATGCGGTCCGACGGCTGCCGCACGGGCAAACTCCGCGACTTCGGACCGGATTTCGGGCTGACGGCCGCACTGCTGGGACTGCTCCGATGAGCCGCCGGATTCGCCGCCTGGCCGCCGCGAGCCTGCTCACGCTGTCGATGACCGGATGTGCGGTCACCGTCGACTCCATGCCGCTGCCCAAACCCGGTGTGGGCGGGCCGACCTATCGGGTGCGCGCCATCTTCGACAATGCGCTGAATCTGCCCGAGCGCGCGCGGGTGAAGATCGGCGGCAGCGATATCGGCATCGTCACCCATATCGACACCGCCAACTTCCTGGCGACAGTGGAACTGGAAATCCGGGAGGACATACCGCTACCCCGGGACGTGCGCGCCGAATTGCGGCAGCCCACGCCGCTCGGGGATATCTATGTCGCGGTGACGCTTCCGCAGCAGCGCGCAGGTACACCACTGCTGCACGACGGCGATGTCATCGACCGTGAGCACACCTCGGCGGGCGCATCGGTGGAGCAGCTGATGATGTCACTGTCGATGCTGCTCAATGGCGGTGCGCTGGAACAGGTCGCGCGCATCACCAGCGATGCCGACTCCATGGTGGCGGGGCGCGGTCCGCAACTGTCGCATCTCATCACCGAGATCACCGCGACCCTGACCGCCTTGAACCAGCGCACCGATCAACTCGACAGCGTGCTGCACGGGATGGACGCGCTCGGCACCACGCTCAATCAGCGCAAGGCCGAACTCGGGCAGGCCGCGGACAGTTTCCCGCCGCTGATCTCCATCATCACCGAGAACAACCGGGCCATTACCGATCTCACCGCGAAGGTGACCGGAACCCTTGGCGCACTGGGGGATTTCACCGCCACCAGCAGCGCGGAAACGGTCAGCCTGTTCCACAGCGTGCAGCAACTCATGGACGGGTTCAGTGCGATGGGGGACAACCTCGCCGGTGCGCTGGACCGGCTGCACGCCCTGCAACCCTCGGTACTGGCCTCCACGAAGGGCACCAATCTGGCTGTGGCGGCGACGGTTTCGTACCTGAGCATCGGGGCGCTCACCGATCCGAACGGCAGCAGACTGCCCGACGGCACCGATCCGGGGGCGTTCCTCGGCAGTCTCGCCGATGTGCTGACCCGGGTGATCAACCGGTTGCAGGGTGGTGCGCGATGAAGCGGCAAGGTCCCGAGGACGATCGTCCTGAACTTCTCGCTCTGGTCTGGTGGGTGATCGCCTTGGTTCTGGAGGCGGTCGCGGAACTGCTCTTGGACGCGGCCGATTGGGCTCGGCGGCATATCTCCGGGTTGGCCGCGGTGGGCCTGGTGATCACGCTGCTGGTCGGCGGTGGCTACCTGCTGATCGATGTGGTGCGCATCGATCCGCTGCGCGAGACCATGACGGTGCGGGTGGAGCTGACCTCCTCGGGCGGCTTGCTGCCGCACTCCGATGTCACCTTCCGGGGTGTGCGGGTCGGCACCGTCCGATCGGCCGAGTTGTCCGAACACGGTGTCATCGCGATCGCCGAAATCGATGCGGACCAGCATATTCCGGTGGGCGGCACGGTCGTGGTGGCGCGGCTGTCCGCGGCCGGAGAGCAGTATCTGGACTTCCGGCCCGATAGTGACGGGCCGCCGTATCTGGCCGACGGAGCGGTCATCTCGACGGATCGCACCGGCACACCGGTGACGATCAACGAATTCCTCACCGATACGGCGGGATTCATCGGCGGGCTGAACCCCGATCGGCTGAATGTGATTGTCGCCGAACTGGATAAGGCTCTGGCCGGTGGACCGGATCGGCTGCGCACGGTGCTCAGCGGGATCAGCCAGGCCATGAACGGCTTGACCGGGCTGCTGCCGCAAACCCGCAATCTCATCGAGAAGCTCGAGGTGATCGCCGAGACCACCAGCCACGCGCAACCCGATCTCGGCACCCTCGTCGGCGGGGCGGGAGTGCTGTTCGGGCAGTTCACCGCCGCCGATCAGGAGGTGCGCCGATTACTCGAACTGGGTCCCGGACAACTGGCCACGCTCGGCGGGGTGGTGGCCGAGACCACGGACCCGGTGACGAATCTGGTCACCAATCTGTCCGCGATCACCAGGGCCGCGCGGCTGCGGACACCCGCACTGTCGGCACTGTTCCCGGCGCTGCGATCCGGCACCGCGATGCTGGGTATCCCGGTGCACGACAACGCCTTCCACACCATGGTGGACATCTGGCCGCGACCCACCTGCGAATACGCGACCATCCCGGTATCGCCGGTCAAGGTCAGCGACGGCGCGATCCGGCTCTACAACTACTGCGTCACCGACGATCCGGCGCAGCAGATCCGCGGTTCGGCCAACGCGCCCCGCCCCGGCGGCCCGGACAACACCTCCGGACCGCCACCCGGGGTCACCGGCAATGAACTATCGGTCCCCTTGCCCGCCAACTGATTACGGCAGCACCGCCATCGATACCCGGCAGAGAGATGTGATATCCGTGAACGACACCCACGACGTGATCGACGAGGTGGCCGACCCCGCGGCGGACGAGATCGACGCGGCCCCGCGCAGTGCGGCGGTGGCCGATGAGCCGTCGGCCGAGGCTCGCGGAACTCGCCGATCGACCCGTCGCACAGTACTTTTCGCTGCGGCGGCGGTGGCCATCACCGGTGCGGCGATCGCCCATGATGTCTACACCTCGGTGCGGAGCCGGCACGCCGAAGACCTCGTCGAAGCCCGCGAGGCAGCCCGCAAGACCGCCTGCGGGTACGGCCCGGTTCTGGCCAACTACGACGTCGAACATCTCGACTCCTACTTCGCGGCGGTTCTGGATCACGCCACCGGCGACTGGAAGCGGGAATTCGACTCCACCAGTAAGGATTTGCGGGACGTCCTGGTGCAGGGCCAGGTGAAATCCAAATCCGGCACCGTCGACTGCGCGATCTCGGCCAGCGATGCGAGCACCGCCGCGGCGGTCGTCGTCATCGATCAATCCGTCACCAGCGTCGGCACCCAGGGCCAGCCGCGCCGAGGGCAACTCGCGATCACCCTGTCCCTGGTCAAATCGGGCGATCGCTGGCTGGTCGACAAGGTGTCCTCCCCGCTGCTTCGCACCCAATGACAGGAGATAGCACGTCATGACTCAGGTACTCATCGTGCTGGCGGCGGTGCTGGTCGCCGTGGGCGCAATGCTGGCCGTCATCATCCCGACCGCGCTACTGCGCCGGGCCCGGCGTCTCATCGAATCCGATGTTCCGCCCGTCGACGAGCGAACACTCGCCGAATTCGCGGCGCAGCGCCCGACATTCACGATGACGGTCACCAATCATCTCGCCGCCCCGCCGGACAAAGTGTGGCCCGTCCTGGAGAACAACGCATTCTCCTGGATCCCGATGATCAACGGCGTCAGCTACGCGGACACCGACCGCGCCCCGGGCACTGTCCGCAAACTCGACCTGCTGTTCTTCGCGGCCGCCGAACAGGTCACCCACCGCAGCCCCGGCTCTCGCCTCAGCGTGACCGGAATCCACACCTCGATTCCCGTCGCGGTGAAGTCCTACACCGTCGACTATCAACTCCGCGAAACCGACGACGGCGGCACCGACCTGGAATGGACAATCGCGGGCCGCCCCGCCCTGTTCGCCTTCCTCCCGCTGTCCTGGACGGCGGTCTTCATCCGTCCGTTCGCCCGAATCATCATGGCTCAGTTGCAGAGTCGCCTCTGAACCGCGCACCGCCGACCGTCAGGACACCAGGGGCTGCGCTGTCGATTCGGTCAACTGCACGATGCACAGGCCGCCGCGTTGCGCCTGGACGCCGGTCACCTCCAATTGGGTTCCCGGCAGCAGGATGAATTCCTCCTCCTCGGTGAACGCGGAGAAATCGCGAATGCTCACCGCCCGGGCGGGTCGCACCTCGAAGAGCGTTCGCTTACCCCGGCTGCCCAGGAATGCCCGCGCCACACTGGATTCGGAGGTGCAGGAGGATACGCCCCACCAGGTCACGGTGCGGTTCAGCGGATATTGCGCGCGCAGATCCAGTGAGACTCCGCGCCACAGCGGTTCGGTGCGGGTGGGCAGCGCAGACACGGCCGCGAACAGGAGGCGCAGATAGGGCAGATAGGGGATCAACTGGGCACGGTCCGGGGTGCGCAACACCCGGTTGATCTCCCGGTAGAACGCGGACTCGCAGGTGTAGAGATGCAGTGCCGCAATCGCATCGGCGGACAGGGCGGCGCGCGACCGGTCCGCCCGCAGCTTGCCGAACTCGTCCGAGCGCACGGCATGCCGATCCAGACCGGCAAGCAGGGTGGCCACCGGTGCGATGGCATCGCGGAAGCTTTGCAGCGGGGTGTCGAAGACGCCGGTGATGGCGGGCAGGACCAGGCCCTCGTCCTTGACGCTCGCCAGGCGTTCCAGATAGAGCTGATGCAATTCCATGGTGGAGGCGATGAACGCGCCCATGCGGTCGGCGGTATCCCGGTCCGTTCCAGCGGTTTCCGCCTCACCGGTATTCCATCCGGCACTCGGCAGCCAATCGATCGGGTCCGCGCCGGTGGCGGCCAGCGCCGCGTTGACCATGGCGAAATGGTCTCCGTCGCAGAAGATATCGCCCTGCGCGGCGGGATTGGCGTGGTCCACATGCCGGACATCGACTCCCGGGTATTTCTTCTGCAGTTGCAGCACAATCTTTTTCAGACTGCGCGCGTGCGTACCCCACCACGCGAACACCACACCCCGATCGGCCTCATCCGCCTCCTGTTTGGCGCGCAGGATCTCCTCGATGATCCGCTCGGCCACCGGACGCCAGAACGCGGTGTGCTGATCGGTGGCCAGCGCCCCGTCACTGCTGGCGGTCAATGCCGCATTGAGCAGCAGCACACCCTGGGTGAGCATGGCCTGGAACCATTCCGGCGGCTGCACGGTGTCCTGTTCGCGCAGCAGGGCGCGGATATCGGCGATCGGGGTCTTCTTGGGAATGCCGTACTTCCACATGGCCGCCGCTTTGATGATGCAGCGAATGCTGATCACCCGGCCGAACTGACTATCCTTCCAATCGTGAAAGGCGTTGTCGAACATGGCGATTCCGGTGGCGCTCTCGGGCCTCGGATACGGGTTCTGGCCGAACACCACCACCTTCCACTTATGCGGCGGATGCGGTTTGAGCGCCTGAAAAGTCAACTCGCGCACCGGAACGACACTCGGACCCCGGCCGGGGCCGATGAAGGTGGCCGCATTCGGCTGCGCCTCGATCACCGGTCGCAGCACCGGCAGCCACGGCTCACCGCCGCCATTGAAGAGATCGGTCAGGGACAGCGGGTCATTCGTGCTCACGCCCGGCACTATATGTCATGAAAATCGCTCTGGCAGAAAGCATGTCGGTGGGTGCGGGTAACGTCCCGGGCAGTGCAGGACCGCATCTCACCGGGAGTGTTTTCATGAGTTCGAATCGGGTGCAATCGCCGCTGCGGGTGGTATTGGCCGATATCAATCCGCAGGTTGTCCAGGCGTGGCTGGCGGCGTTCGCCGACCATCCCGAGATCGAGATCCACAAGGGTTCGATCCTGGACGAGCGGGTCGACGCCTGGGTCACCCCGACCAATGCGCGCGGCCTGATGGACGGCGGCGTCGACGCGGCCATCAAACGGCATCTCGGGGCGGGCATCCAGGTGCGGGTGCAGCGCGCGATCCGGGACGGCTTCGCGGGCAGGCTGCCGGTCGGCAGCGCGGTCTGCGTGTCCTCGGGAGCGATCAATCCGAAGTTCCTGATCTCGACCCCGACCATGCGGGAGTCGGCCGAGGATGTCAGCGAGACACTCAATGTGGCGCTCGCCTGCGCGGCGGCCTTCCAGGCGATCCACCGCCAGAATCGGGACGCGCCGGGCAGCATCTCCTCGGTTGCGCTGGTCGGTATGGGGGCCAATACCGGTCAGGTGCCCGCGCGGGTGTGCGCCAACCTGATGTGGACCGGATACACCCTGTTCAACGACCACACCTTCGATGATTACGACGAATTGCGCGCGACCGTCCTGGCCCAGCTGGACGATATCGAGAACGCGCCGGCCGATAAGCCGGTCCGCATCAAGCGCCCCGCGACCAGGCGCTGAGCTGATTCGACACCGCCCGCGCTCGTGGCTGCCCGAACTTGTCTGTGCCCGATGCGAGACTCTGGGACATGCGATGGGCGTTGGGGGCGACGAGCGAGGGCGGTGCGCTGCTGTGTCCGCTGGAGCAGGACGGAAGTCCCGCTGGGCCGGTGTTGCGCGAGCCCGCTCTCGCCGCGGCGGTGCGGGACCGTCCCGAGGTGGAGCGGTGGGTGTGGCGCTCGACCGCCGAGATCTACCGGCAGCTGCTCGACGCGGGGGTGCGGGTCGAGCGCTGCTATGACGTGGAAGCGGCCGAAGCGCTGCTGATCGGTCATGAGCACGGGCAATCCGGGCAGCCGCGTTCGCTGGCGGCGGCGTGGGCGCGACTGCATAAACAGCCGGTTCCGCCGGACGCGCCGCTGCGAGCCGCCGATGAGCAGCCGTCACTGTTCGACTCCGGCCCGGTACCGCTGCCGCCCGGCACCGACGAATTCACCGCGCTGCTGGAGGTTTACGCGCAGCAGGTGGCCCGCACCGCGAAGGCCGAATTCCCCGACCGCATGCGCCTGCTGCTGGCGGCCGAATCGGCGGCCATGCTGGTCGCCGCCGAAATGTCCCGCGCCGGAATTCCCTGGCGCGCGGACGTGCACCGGGACCTGCTGGATAGTCTGCTGGGGGAACGCATTTCGGGTGATGCCGAACCGCGGCGCATGGTCGAGTTGGCCGAGCAGGTCTCCCGAGCGTTCGGCGAAGGCGTGCGAGTACGCCCCGATCTGCCCCAGGACATCATCAAAGCCTTCGCCCGCGTGGGTATTCCGCTCTCCTCCACCCGCAAATGGGAACTCCAGGAGGTGGATCACCCGGCCATCGCACCGCTGCTCGCCTATAAATCGCTCTATCGGCTCTACACCGCGCACGGCTGGTCCTGGCTCGATCAATGGGTTCGCGACGGCCGCTTCCGCCCCGAATACCTGCCCGGCGGCACCGTATCCGGCCGCTGGACCGCCAATGGCGGTGGGGCGCTACAGATCCCGAAAATCATTCGCAAGGCGATCCGCGCCGACCCGGGCTGGCGTCTGGTGGTCGCCGATGCCGACCAGATGGAACCGCGTGTGCTGGCCGCCATCTCGCGCGATCCGGGTCTGATGGAAGTGGCGGGCCGGGGCGAGGACCTCTACGCCGATCTGGCCGCCCGCTCGTTCAACGGCGACCGCGCCAAGGCCAAAATCGCGCTGCTGGGCGCGATTTACGGCCAGACCTCCGGCGATGCGCTCGTGCATATGGCCGAACTACGTCGTCGCTATCCGGCCGCTGTCGCCTATGTCGACGATGCCGCCACCGCCGGGGAACAGGGCCGCCTGGTGCGCACCTGGCTGGGCCGCACCTGCCCGCCCGCCTCGGCGCAGCCCGAGTCCGATGATGATCCGGGCCTGTCCACCCGATACGGTCCGAATCCGAAAGCCCGTGCCCGAGGCCGCTTCACCCGCAACTTCGTGGTCCAGGGCAGCGCGGCCGACTGGACCCTGCTGCTGCTGGCGGCCCTGCGGTCCGAGCTGACCCGGACCGCGCCCGCGGCGGAACTTGTTTTCTTCCAGCACGATGAGGTGATCGTGCACTGTCCGGCCGAAGATGCCGACATCGCCGCCGCCGCGATCTCGGCGGCGGCCGACACCGCTGCGCGATTGGCTTTCGGCTCGACCCCGGTCCGCTTCCCGTTCACCACCGCGATCGTCGAATGCTATCACGACGCCAAATAGGGTCGAGCCCGCCGGATGCGAGCCGGATCGCTACGAGGTTGTGCGCCGGATTTTTTCGAGGACGGCGGCGGTTTGGGCGGTGGCACCCAATGCGTTCGGATGCAGCGGATACGCCACGCCGGGGGCATTGTGCGGCGACGAGAAGGCGATGCCCTCCACATAGCGCGTCGCCGCGGGCTGGCAGACATCGTGACCGGTGCTGGGCGTGTAGGTATCGACGAACTCGATACCGGCGGCCTTGGCCACGCGCGCGAGCGTGGCGTTCATGAGGGCGAATTTATCTCGGAGATAGGCGATGTCGACATCGGCCGCGGGTAGGTCGGGGCGACAGCCCTTACCCGAGACGGGGAGTGCGTTGAGATAGTCGACCAGCAGGATGCGCGCCTTCGGGGCGCGCTCGCGAATACCGGCGATGGTCGCCTGCACCAGCGGTGCGGTGGCTTCGATCTTGGCGGTCACCCGATCGTCGGCGGCGGGAGTCGTCGCGCAGGCGGGAGTTTCCTTGGCCGCCCCGCCCGCGGCAGCGGCGGCGGGCACCGGTTGCAGGCAGCTCATGGCCAAGGCGGGAAACCCGATATCGTTTCCGCCGATGCCGAGAGTAACCAAATCGGTTGTGGGGGATAGCTTCTCGAATTGAGGCGGATTGACCCCGCCCAGCGGGAGTTGCTGGTCCACGGTCATATCGGCGGTGGTCGCCGAGGCGCAGCTGGCATCGCGGAATACCTTGACGCCCAGGGCCGCGGCCACCTGATGCGGATAGTTCGAGGTGGATTGGACGCAATCGGCGGGAACGTCCGTCATCGCGGGCGGAAGGGTGGTGAAGACCGCCGCGGTCCAGGAATCGCCCAGTGCCACATATTCGTGATAGGCGGGCGAATCCGCCTGTGCCGGAATCGATATCAGGGATGCGGCCAGTACGCCCAGGGTCAACGGGACGAGTCGTGCAGGTTGGACCGTTTTCACTGCGGAAGAACCTCCGAACTGGTCAGTTGGACAGCTTCGAGGGAGGTGGAGCAGATGATCGACGGCCATACTCGCGTACATATCGGGCATTCCGGCGACGACACGGTACGACCGCCGGTGAATTCTTACTGGACTATCAACTTTGCGGTTTCGGTATGCGGAGCGTCACGATTCCGCGGTCCGCGCTATCCGATCTGATCGCTTCGTGCCCGCGTGCCGTGATTCCGGATCAGCCGTGGTCCAAAGGCCGGGAAATCCGGCTGAACGTTTCCGGCGTCGCGGGCGGTACATTCGGAAGGGCCGTTCGCGTATGGATCCCGTCGCCCATTGGGCTCGGGGCGGGACGAAGAGTGTAGCGGTGCTGAGGGAGAATACGAACGTGAGTTACACGAACAGGAAGAATTTCAGCGACCAGGCCGAGCCAGCGGTGGTGGCGGCAAGCGCCGCCGCGACTCCTGTCGGCGGCTAGTTCGATGTCCGAGCAGGAAGGACCGGGACGGGGATCCGTACCCGGACCAGGCACGAACAGGTTCGAAGCGGTGGAACGGCTGCGCCGGAAGCTGGAGAGTCTCAAGGCCGCCGAGACCGCCACGCCCGATGCGGAAGACGATGCGTCCGGGGTCACCCGGCTGCCGCGCCGCCCGCGGCGCATGCATGAGGAACCCGGTGCGCGCCCGGATCAGATCTGGCGTCCGGATGGCGGCACCATCTACGATCCAGCGCCGACCCGGCCCGTACTGCGCTCGGAATTGCAGCGGGAGACAGGGTGGTGGCCGGTCGATCCGGGCCGGATGCCGCAGACCGCGCCGCAGGATGATTCGGGTGCCGCCGGATCGGACGCGAACATTATCGATCTCGACGCTCTGCGGCGTAAACGCGCCGGTGACGCGCCCGCCGCCGGTATCCGGCGGATCGCGCGGCCGCGCCGAATCGGACAGTCGGGGGAGCCGACCGCGGCGGAGGACAAGGCGGAAGGTCGCGACGGCGACCCTGATTCGCCGCCGGATCCGCCGGTGCGGCGACGCTGAGCCACTACCCGAGCATGGTTACCACTCGAGCATGGTTACTGCCCGAGCGTGCGAATCACGCGGGTGACGAGGTGATCGACGAATTCGGCGTCCATCGGCTCACGGGTGAGGAAGTGCCGGAAGTGAATCGGCGCGATGAGCGATTCCAAGGCCGTGCGTGCATCGGTGCCGACCGGTAGTTCACCCCGGGTCACCGCACGGGTGATCATTGCCCGATTCGCTTCATAGCGGGTGTCCCAGAACATTTTTCGCGCCGCGGCGAGGTCCGCGGAATCGGTGGCGAAGGCGAGTGCGCGCGCCAGCCCGTTCCCCAGTGGCGTGTCGAAATAGGCGATGAGCGCGCGGGCGAACGCGGTGAGGTCGCCGCGCAGTTCACCGGTGTCGGGTAGCGGCAGGGTGCGTTCGCTCGCGGTGAGCATGATGTCCAGGATCAAGTTCTCGCGCGTACCCCAGCGGCGATAGATGGAACTGTCCCGCACCCCCGCGCGCCGACTGATATCGGGAATCCCCACCTTGTCGACGCCGTGTTCGGCGACGGCTTCGAGGACCGCGCGCTGCACGGCCTCGGTGACCTTCGCCGCGCGTCCGCCCGGTCGGCGCTGACGTGCGATGTTCTCGGCTTCGGACATGCCCGGAATTCTAAAGCAGAACTTCTTGCTTTTGCTCATTCGAGCTGTCTACTCTCGCTAAAGCGGAACATTCCGCTATTACGCTTGCGGCGAGAGGTACAACGATGACGTTGTCGGAGATCGGTGAACGAGTTCGAATCACCGCGCACGCGATGACCCACACCACCGAACGGGCGGCCCACCGCAGGGGCGTCGCGCCGTTCCTGCCCCGATTGTTCGCGGACCGGTTCACCCATCTCGGCGGGTTTCGGGCGCAGGAGTTCGCCCGCCAACTGGCCGGATGCCGATCCTTCGACGATGCGCGATGGGCCGGGTATTGGGAGGGCTTCGCGGGTGAGCAGCTGGCGCGAGCCGACGCCGCACTCGCCCGACTCGGCGCGCCGTCCACCGGGCAGTTGCTCGATCCGGACGCGGCTGTTGATCTGCCCGCCCTCGGCGCGCTGCTCGCCCCGGCGGTCACGATCCTGGCCGATCGTGGCGCGGTGGCCGATCCCGATGCGGTGCAACGGTTTTGCGTCGCGCAACCCGAGGCGGCCTATGCCGCGATCGCGATCGACGGGTTGATCAAGGCGCTGGTCTACGAATTCGTCGCCGCCTGGCCGGGCTGGAGTCCGCGCCGGCTGCTCGCCTATGAGCGCTCACATCGCCTGGGTGAACAGCTCGTCCTCGCGCTGGCCCCGGCAATGGGCCTGACCGCCGAAGTGGTGCGCATACCGATCGACGGCGATGAGGTGCGCGGAATCCTATTGCTGCCCGTCGGTTCCGATCGCGTACCGACCGTACTGGTCACCAATGGGCTGGAGGGCACAATCGCCGAGGTGCTGCTGCCGCTGCTCGCCCAGCGTGCGGCGGGGCTGGGCATATTCGTGATGGAGATGCCCGGCACGTATTCCTATCGCGTCCGGCTCTCGGACGCGGCCGAGCGCGCGTACTCCACGGTCATCGACCACCTATCCGCCGACGCGCGGATCGATGCCGATCGAATCGGCATGATGGGCTTCAGTTTCGGGGGCTACTGGTCCACCCGCATGGCGGCGGTCGACCCGCGGCTGCGGGTGGCGGTATCCAACGGCCCGCTCAGCCATCGCAGTTTCGGCGCACTGAATTCCATCGGGATGCCCGAGATCATGATCTCGACGTTGAATTCCACCCTGGGCACGCGCGGTACCCTCGAACTGACTCGCGAGCTCGCGAAACTCTCACTGGCGCAGCTGTATCGGCGCATCGACATCCCGCTGCTGGTGATCAACGGCGCGCAAGACACGCTGGCCAGTACACAGGATTCGATCGATATCGCCATCGGTGCACCGAACGCGCAATTGGTGCTCTACGCCGATGACGACCACTGCGCCATGGGCAATGCCGAGCACTGGTCGGCGCTGTCGGCGACCTTCCTGCGCGACCACTTGACCGCCCCGATCGCCGTCGAGGTCGCATGATGGGCGGTATGACGACGACTCCGCCGCCGCGCATCCGCCGCGTTCTCAACCGTGCCGACCATCGCATCGACACCCAGATCGATACCGGTGACGGATGGCGCGGCGTCGATGAAAACGACAGCGCCGGTGGGATTTCCGTGATTCCGCCCGCATTCAGCGCCGAATTCGAGATCGCCCGCTACGACCTGCTCGGCCTGCCCGACGGTGCGACCGTACTGCCGGTGTGCCCGGCGTCGTTCCGCGATTTCATGGTCTTCGAAAAGCATGCCGTCGATGCCGCACGCGGTATGGCCGCACGATTCCTGCCCGCCGCGCACCGCATCGCCACGGCGTACGAGACGGTGACCCGTCGCACCTTCCCGCCGTTCCGCCCGAACGCGCTGTGGTACCGCGAGCCGATCTACTACATGTCCAATGCGCTGACCATCGTTCCCTCCGGAACGCCCGTCGCCCCGCCTTCCTACAGTCGCGCACTGGATTTCGAGCTCGAACTCGGCGTCGTCCTGGGTGCCCCGCTGCGTGATGCCACCGTCGACCAGGCGGCCGCCGCCATCGCCGCCGTGGTGGTGGTCAATGACTTCTCCGCCCGCGACGTCCAATTGGCGGAGATGCGTTCGGGTTTCGGGCCGCAGCGTTCCAAGCATTTCGCGACGTCCATATCGTCGACGGCCGTCGCGGGAGCGGCGCTCGCCGATCGCCTGGATCAGCTCACGGCCACGGTGAGCATCAATGGAAATGTCATCTCGCACACCGGAACTCACACCATGAAGTACTCGATGGCCGAGGCGATCGCCCACGTCTCGCGCGGCGAACAGCTCTTCCCGGGTGAACTGCTGTGCAGTGGTACTCTCCCCGGCGGCAGTGGTATGGAACTGGGGCGCTGGCTCGCCCCAGGCGATGAGCTGCGGCTGGAAATCGACGGCATCGGCGTCATCGAACACCGAATCCCCAACTGAGCGAGGCGTTTGTGAAGATCGACCAGATTTCTGATTCCGTCTACGTGGTGGCCGGAACCAACGTCAACTGGGCCCTGGTCACCGACGGCTCCGGCGTCACCGTCATCGACGCGGGCTACCCCGCCGACGCGGCCGACCTGCAGGACTCGGTCCGCCAGATCGGCCATCAACTCTCCGATATCGCCGCCGTGCTGCTCACCCACGCCCACCTCGATCACATCGGCGGCATCCCCGCGCTCGTCGAGCAGGTGGGGATGCCCGTCTACACCGGCCCCGAAGAAGTACGCCACGCCAAACGCGAATACCTCCAGCAGATCACCCCGGTGGAAATGGTGAAACGCCTCGGCTCCGCCCGCGGCCGCCGCTGGGTCACGCACACCGTCCGAGCCTGCTTCGGCCATATCAACATGTCCGTCCCCTCGGCCACCACCGCCGACGCCGCCACCCTCGCGGCCCTCCCCGGCGGCCTCGTCGCCGTGCCCACCCCCGGCCACACCGATGGCCACACCGCCTACCTGCTGCCTTCCGAAGGCGTCCTGTTCTCCGGCGACACCCTCGTCACCGGCCACCCCCTCCTGCCGAATACCGGACTCCAACTCCTCCCGGGCTTCTTCAACCACAACGAGTCCGGCACCCGCGCCAGCGCCCTGCTACTGGCCGATCAGCCCGCCAAGATCCTGGTCCCCGGCCACGGCCTCCCCACGACCTTCGACCCCGAGGAAGTCCGGCGCGCTTTCGAGTCTTAAGCGAACTCACCGGCCTCCTTTAAGGACCCACCCCTACGGTCGATCCGCAGCGTTCAGACGTGGGGGAGGGTCCATGGACACCGATGTGGTCAGTGCGCCCGAGGAACGCTGGCATCCGCTGACCCGTATCGGGTTTCGGTTCGGATGCTGTTATTTCGGGTTGTTCGGGCTGGCGGGTGTGCTCGGGTTGATGCCGGTGCTGTTGGCGGGCATGGGAATTGACGCTGGGTGGGCGTCGGTGGTGAGCGTGCTGCGGTGGGTGCGGCCGCCGATCGAGTGGACCGCCGCGCATGTGCTCGGGTTGCGGGTGGTCGGCACGCAGGTGGGGAGTGACAGCGCGTTCCAGTGGGCCGCTTTGTTTCTCATGGTGGTGGTCGCGGGGGTGGGGACCGCGGTGTGGTCGGTGCTGGATCGGCGCAGGGGGCGGTATCCGAAGTTGTTCGCGTGGTCGCGGGTGTATCTGCGGCTGGTGCTGGCGCTGGCGATGTTCTATTTCGGGATGGCGAAGGCGATTCCGACGCAGATGCCGTTCGTATTGAATCGGCTGGTCGAGCCGTACGGGAACTTCAGCCCGGAGGGTGTGCTGTGGTCGCAGGTCAGCGTGTCGCAGCCGTATGAGATCGCGCTCGGCGCGGCCGAATTGCTGGCGGGGTTGTTATTGCTGGTGCCGCGCGCCACGGCGGCGGGGGCGCTGTTGTGCGCGGTGGATATGACGCAGGTGTTCCTGCTGAATATGACCTATGACATTCGGCTCAAGACCGTGTCATCGCAATTCCTGCTGTTGAGTCTGTTTCTGCTCGCGCCCTATGCGCGGCGCCTGTTCGCGGTGCTGTTCACCGACCGGGTTCCGCCCGCGATCCGGCCGGTCCCGCTGTTCGAATCGTTGCGGGCCAACCGGATCGCGCTGGTGGCGCAGGTGGCGGTGGGGCTGCTGCTGCTCGGGGTGATCGGCGTGCAGAGCTGGCGGCAGTGGCAGACGCCCACGCCGGAGCTGTACGGGATCTACCGGGTGGATGGGTTCTCCTCCGAGGGGTATGCCCGAGATCCCCTGCTGACCGACGAATTGCGTTGGCGCAGGGTGATAGTCGATCGGCCATTCCATGTGTCGGATCCGCTGATGCTGACCATTCAGCATATGGACGATTCCTTCGAGATCTACGGCGGCACAATAGATCCCAGGAAGCATCACATCGATCTCGGTAACCGCATCGCACTGGGCACCTATGCCGAGACTCCGGTCCGGGTCCGGCTCACCTATTGGTGGCCGGGACCCGGTCGCCTGGTCATCGATGCCGACGATTACGCCGGGCATCGCATCCACGCCTGGTTCACCCAGCTCGACCCGAAGTCGTTCCCGCTCTTGGAACGTGGATTCAGCTGGGTCCAGGAGGAGCCCTACAACCGGTAGCGGGTCAGTGCGCGGCGAGCTGCGTGAGTGCGGCCTCGGCCTCGGCCCGATTGACCGTGCGGCCGAGTGCACCGAATTCGTGCAGGTCGCCGAAGACCTCAAGGCGAATGGAGGCGTCGATGCCACCGGCGTGCACCGGATCGAAACCGGCGGCCGAAATCAACTGGGCCACCGCCGTTCCCGCCGCCTCGTCATCGGTGGCGTAGAAGCCCACCGCGAGTTCGGGCGTCCGGCGCGCGGCGGTGTCGAGGGATTCGGCCGACAGGGTGCCGAACGCCTTGACCAGGCGGGTGCCCGCGGGCAGCAGGGCCGCCAGCAGCTGGCCGGAGGATTCGTCCGCGCCGATGGTCTTGACGAAGCCGCCCTGACCGTCCGGTGCGATGGGGTTGGACGGGTCGACGATGATCTTGCCGCGCAGTCGATCACCGTAGGTGGCGACGAGTTCGCGGATGATGTCGAACCAGACGGCCAGGATCAGGATATCGGCCCGGTCGACGGCCTCGTCGACGGTGACGGCGGTGGCGTGCGCACCCAACTCCGCTGCCTGCGAACGGGTTTCATCCAGCTCTCGCCCGGCGAGCAGAATATCCACTCCGCCCTCGGTGAGATGGGAGGCGAGGCGGCGGCCGATATTGCCGGTGCCGATAATGGCGATGGTCACGGGTGTTCTCCTTCGGTGGGTTAACGAATGCGGCGGCGGCGTGCCGCCGGATAGATGGCGGATCGATCGGCGGCGAGTTGATCGCGCGGGGCGGTCATACCGGTGGGCAGTCGCAGCGGATCGAAATCCAGGTCGTGGTCGTCGATGATGTGGTCCAGGCGTAAACGCCCCAGCCGGATCAGACGCGGCGGATCCGCCCAGAGCGCGGTCGGATCGTGCACCGCGTCCCCGTCCGCCGGTAGCCGCGCGTACAGCCCGAAATGGGCCGGGAGCCGTCGCGCGAGATCCCGAGCCAGGTAGTCGGGCGGAAAGTGGCCCGCGGCAACGGGATCCAGTCCGGCCAGACCCACCTCCGGATGCCATTCCAGCCGCGCCCAGGTCTGCCTCCCGTCGTGGGCGCGGAAGCCGAACGCGTGAATCGCGTGGTACCGCTGCGAGACATAGCTGGCGGGTGCGAGCCCGGACCCCGCCGCCAGCGCGGCAGCGGCCTCCGGATGCCGTTCGGTGAACTCGGCCATCGCACCCGGTTTCGGTTCTCCGGTAATGGGATCGGGTGCGATCGCGGCGAAGAAGTCGAGCATGTCCGCGCCATTGCGCACGAAGAACACCGGCAGGGTGAAGGCGGTCAGGTCCGCGACCGGCGCCCCGGGCAGTGCGAACCGCACCGAGAGTCCCTGATCGCCGGTGTGCGCGTCATGGCCGTGCGCATCACCGCGCGTACCCGAGAAGCGCCCGACCACCGGTACCGGACCGCCCGCGAATATCGCGGCCGCGGTCAGTTCGGTGGCGGTGTCCTCGGCCTGGAAGACACCCGTCACCGCCGTGCCGCGACTGTGCAGCAGCCGCGTATGCGGTTCGGCGGGCAGCAGTTCGGCCATGCGTTCGGCCGATTCCTCTGCGGTGAGCTCATTGTCAATGGTCATGGTGAAGTACTTCGTTCGCCGGATGGGGGTGCGGGGCGAGCCAGCCGCGCAGCAGGCCGCTGACGGCCGGGAGCGCCGCGAAGGTCATGAGCACGCTGAACAGCACGGTGAAAACCAAGGTGCGCAACACCAGTGGCGCACCGGTCAGCAGCGGACCCAGTACGGCATTGCCGAGCAATGAGATCGGGAAGATGGCCAGGCCCGAGGCCACCGCCTGTTTCCAGCGCGCCGGTCGCGGGCACGCGCAGGTGCTGATCATCCCCGGGGCGCGGGGTGGACCATATGCTTGATCTCCTGGAACTCGCCGAGCCCGCGCAGCCCGTTGAGGCGGCCCATACCGCTCTGTTTGAACCCGCCCTCCTCGAACTGATCGACCACGACCGCCCAGGTATTGGTCCACACCGTCCCGGCCTGGAGTTCCCGCCCGACCCGCAGCGGGCGGTCCACATCGCGGGTCCAAATGCTCGCGGCGAGACCGTATTCCGTGGCATTGGCGCGTTCGATGGCCTCGGCCTCATCGTCGAAGCGTTCGAAGGTGGCGACCGGACCGAACACCTCGTGCTGCACGATGGGCGAGTTCAGATCGGCCACTTCGATCAGGCTGGGGTGGTAGTAGGCGTCGGGACCGGTGGTCAGCAATCCGCCGCGTTCCACGATGGTGGCGTATTCGGCGGCCTCGGCGACCGTGCGATCCACCCGCTCGGCATTGGCGCGATCGATCATCGGGCCCATCTCGCTGGCCGGATCGTCACCGGGGCCGACCCGCACCGCCGCAAGGGATTTCGCCATCCGATCGCGCAACTCGTCCGCGATACCGCGCTGGGCCAGAATGCGACTGCCGGTCATGCAGAACTGCCCGGTGAAGGTGGTGATCGCCTTGGTGAGCACCGGGACGACGACATCGAGATCGGCATCGTCGAACACCAGCATCGGACTTTTACCGCCCAACTCCAGCGATAGCGGCTTGAGCGTATCGGCGGCATTGCGCATGATGATTCGCCCGACCATGGTGCTGCCGGTGTAACTGACGACATCGACCTCGGGCGAGGAAACCAGCAGCGGCGCACCGTCATTGCCGGATTCGGTGAAACAGTTCATCACACCGGCGGGCAGCGATGCGGTGGCCGCGATGATCTCGTACAGCAGGCCGTTGACCAGCCCGGTCTGACCGGGCAGCTTCATCGCGACCGTGCAGCCCGCCGCCAGCGCCGGTGCGAAGGACCGCACCGCCAGCACCACCGGCGAATTCCACGGCGCGATCACCCCGGCGACACCTGCGGCCTCGGTGAGCGTCATGGAGTACAGGCCGGGCTTGACCTCGGCGGCGCGCCCCGATTCGGCCAGTGCCAGCGCACCGTAGTAGCGCAGCTTGGGAATACTGAGATCCACCTCGAAGGCGGCCTCCGCCAGGATCTTTCCATTCTCCCGGGCCAGCAGGGCGACGAGTTCATCGCGGCGTTCGGCCATCCGGTCGGCCATCTCGAACAGGGCGCGGGCGCGCAATTCCCGGTCCCGGGACCAGGTTCCGGTGCGGAATGCGCGGCGCGCGGCGGTGATCGCGGCCTGTGCCTCGGCCGCACCGCCTTCGGCGAAGGTGCCCACCGGCTGTCCCGTCGCGGGGCTGTACGAGGTGCCGGTGGCGGTGCCCTCGTGCCAGGCTCCGTCGATCCAGTTGCGGGCGTGCGGAAGTCGATCGTTGGTCACTGATTCTCCTGAATAAGGTTGCTGGGCAAGTGATTACAGCTGTGCGGCGATATGTTCGGCGGCCATGATCACGGTGGCGTTGGTGGCCGCGGAGACCGCGTCGGGAAGGATGGACGCGTCCACCACGCGCAGATTCCGCACCCCGCGCACCCCGCCCAGGCGATCCGCCACCGCGTCCGGGTCATCGGCTCCGCCCATGGGCGCGGTGGAGCTCGGGTGGTGGTAGGTGTCGAGGGTGGCCAGCATCGCGGCCTCCACGTCGGCGTCGCCGAGAGCCGTTGCCCCCGGGGCCATTTCGTGATCGATGAGATCGGACAGCGGTGCGGTGGCTCCGATTCGGCGGCTCAGTGCGATGCCCTCGAGCAGGCGCTTGTGATCGGCGGGTTCGGCCAGGAAGTTCAGGTCGATACGCGGCGCGTCCAGGGGATCACGGCTGCGCAGGGTCAGCGATCCACGCGAATGCGGCCGAGTCAGGGCGACCGCCAGCACGAACGCCGCACCGGTCGGACTCAGGCTCTGATCGATCAGGTGGGTGGCGGTGATGTGCAGATCCAATTCACCAGCGGCCGCGTCCGAACTCGCGGTCCAGACCTTGGCCCCGATGACCGGATGCGCGCCGCCGATCCGATCGGGATGGGCGGCATAGGCGTTGTAGTAGAACGGGTGGTCATAGAGCGTGCGTCCGACCGGAAGATCGGCGACGATCGGGATATCCAGTGCGGCAAGGTCTTCGGCCGGACCGATACCGGAGCGCAGCAGGATGGCGGCGGAACCGTAGGCGCCCGCGCTCAGGATCACCTCACCGGCGAGCAGCTCGGAGCCGTCGGCCAGCAGTACTCCCCGTGCTCGGGCGACATCACCCTGCTCGAACAGCACGCGATCCACGAGGGTATCCGCCCGGATCTCCAGATTCGGCCGGGCGCGCACGGCATCGGTGAGATACGCCATGCCGGTATTGACCCGCACCCCGTCCACCACATTCATGGCGTACGGCGCGACGCCGTAGGGCTGCGGACCATTGAAATCCTCGGTCGCCGGAATGCCGATGGCGAGCGCGGCATCGACGAAAGCCCTTTGCATATCGCTCAATTCGGCGCGATCGAGCTGATGTACGGGCAGCGGACCGCCGCGCCCGTGCCAATGCTCGTCACCCGCGTCGGTGCGTTCGAGTGCGCGAAAGCTGGGCAGGACCTCCTCGAATGACCAGCCCGTCAGGCCGCGTGCGGCCCAGCGGTCGAAGTCCGCGGGCAGGGCGCGGGCCATGACCGACCCGTTGACGGCGGAACTGCCGCCGAGCACCTTGCCCCGGTACGCCTGCACCGGATGGCCGATGACGCCGGGCTCGGAGGCGTAACCCCAATCGTGTCCGGTGTATCCGCCCAGAATGTCGCTGGCGGCAACAGATTCCGGATACCCCGTCGCGGGGTACGCGGGTCCGGCCTCCAGCAGCAGAACCCGGCGCTCCGGATTCTCGCTGAGCCGGGCGGCGAGCACCGCACCGGCGGAACCGCCACCGACAATGAGGATGTCGGGGGTGTGAGACATGGCTGTCCTTTCGGGAATGTCAGGGTGTGAGAACGGCTTTGACGGTTTTTCCGGCGCGTACGTCCGCGACGGCGCTGTTGATCTGCGCCAGCGGATAGGTGCGGATCATGCGGCCGATCGGGAATCGGCCCGCCTGGAAGAGGTTGAGCAGGCGCGGGATCAGTACCGCAGGGGCCTGATGGCCCATCACCGATCCGGTGACGGTGCGGCCCTTGAGCAGTTCGAAGACATTGGCGCGCATGGCCGCATCCGGCGCGGTCACGCCGAGAATGGCGGCCGATCCGAGCGGTGCGAGGACCTCGACGGCGGTGTTCATCACCTGCACCGCGCCGGTCGACTCCACCGCGAAGTCGACGCCGCGCCCGCGGGTGAGTTCACGAATCGCGGCGGCGGGATCCTCGACATCGGCGTCGATGGTGTCGGTCGCACCCAGATCCGTTGCGAGGGAGAGTCGCTCGACATTGCGGTCGACGACGATGATTCGCGCCGCCCCGGCGACCTCGGCCGCCATCAGGGCACTGAGCCCGACCGCCCCCGCACCGAAGACGGCGACCGTACTGCCCGCCTGTACCCGCAGCGAGTTCAGCACCGCGCCCGCACCGGTGATGACACCGCAGCCCATGGGCGCGAGCACCTCGAGGGGCAGCTCCGGATCGACCTTCACCGCACCGCGCGGATGCACCAAACCGTAGGTGGCGTGCGAGGACTGACCGAAGAAGTGATCGTGCACCGGCTCGCCGTCGGCATCGCGCAACCCCACCGATCCGTCCGAGCGCACGGCATGGAAGTTGAGCGGAATATGCCGAACGCAGTAGGCGGGCTGCCCGGCCAGGCAATTCCCGCACAGGCCACAGGAATCCAGGCTCAGCAGCACCCGATCACCGGGCCGGAAGCCGCTGACCGCCGAACCGACGGCCACCACCTCCCCGGCTCCCTCATGCCCCAGCACGACCGGTCGCGGCGTCGGCACGGTGCCGCGCGCCGCTTCCAGATCGGTATGGCACAGTCCGGCAGCGATATAGCGGACCAGCATCTCGTCCGGCCGCGGATCTTCGAGTTCGAGCCGCTCCACGCTGAATTCGGCCGCGTTGTCGCGGGCGACCGATGCGGTGATCGTCAGGCTCATGCGGCGGTCCGGCCGAGCATGAGATCGGCGGCCTTCTCGGCGATCATGATGGTGGGGCCGTTGGTGTTTCCGCTTGGCAGTGCGGGCATGACGGACGCGTCGACCACCCGCAAGCCGTGTACGCCGTGCACCCGCAGTTCGGGGTCGACGACCGCGAGCGCGTCCAGACCCATACGCGCCGTGCCGATCTGGTGATGTCCGCTGACCACGGTCGCGCGGGCGTGATCGCGCAACTGCTCCCGGGTGCGCACCGCGGGTCCGGGTACCGCCTCGCCGTCCGTCCATTCGCGTAGCGCGTCCTGGGCGGCGATCTCGCGCAGCAATTCGAGATTGTCCACCAGGGTCTCGAGATCGCGCGGATCGGAGAAGACCTTCGGGTCGTAGCTCGGCGCGATCGTGGGATCGGCCGAGCGCAAACGCATTTCGCCACGGCTGTACGGATGCAACAGCTGTGCGACCGCCGAGAATCCGTGCTCGGGCAGTGCGCGATCGGGCAGCGGATAGACCCAGGACAGGAATAGCGGCTGGATATCCGGGGCGATCAATCCGGGGCGCGTGGCGGTGAACAGATGCGCTTCCAGGCCCTGCGCGGACCACTCCGGGGTCGGCCCGGTGGCACGCCAGATGAGCGGGCTGGACCAGTGATCCTGGAGGTTCTGGCCGACCCCGGGCAGATCGGCGCGCACCCGCAGACCGAACGACCGGAGGTGTTCGGCCGGACCGAGGCCCGAGAGCATCAGCAGCTGCGGCGATCCCAGCACCCCGGCGGACAGGACGACCTCGGCGTCCGCGTGCGCGGTATGCGCCACCCCGTCCACGCGGTATTCGACGCCCACCGCGCGGTCCTGTTCGAACAGCACGCGCGTGGCATGCGCTCCGGTGACCACCGTCAGGTTCGGGTTCCCGGCGATGGGCTGCCCGTAGCCCACCCAGGTGCTCTGCCGCCGATGATCGCGAATGGTGTGCTGGGTGTAGCTGACACCGGTGATATCGCCGCTGTTGTAATCCTCGTTGAACGGCAGCCCGTACTGTCCGGCCGCCTCCACCCAGGCTTTGACAAGGGCGTTCGGTCCCGGATTGCGCTGCACCCAGAGCGGTCCGTCGACACCGCGACCGCCGTCGGGCCCACCCTCGAAATGTTCGAGCCGCCGGAAGTAGGGCTCCACGCCCCGCCAATCCCAGCCCGCCGCACCCTGATACGCCCAGGCGTCATAGTCCGCGGCGATACCGCGCACATAGATCATGCCGTTGAAGGCACTGCTGCCGCCGAGCGTCCTACCGCGCGGCCAGGGCAGCCGTCGCCCGTCGGCATGGGTCTGCGGTTCGGTGCTGAAGCCCCAATCCACCGCACTGCCCCATAGTTCGATCGACCGGACCGGATCGTGGATGGCCGGATTCGTATCGGCCGGACCGGCTTCCAGCAGCAGCACCCGGTGACCGGCGTCGACCAGCCGCCGGGCCAGCACCACACCCGCCGAACCGGCGCCGACGATGATGTAGTCGTGGTTCATCGACCGCAGCCCTTCTCGTTTCGCGAACGCGCCGGAAACCCGGCGCCGGGCAAACCATGTTCTCGGTCACTGAAAATGCTCTGGATGGATTCAGAACGGCCAGGTCAGCGGTATACGCGCTGGTTCGGTGCGCGGGCGGGGCGGCGGAACCGGTCATGCGACTGACTACGCTGTGCGAGTTCGAGAAGCGGCAGCTACGCGGAGGAAGGAAGCCCCCGGCCGGGCGCAAGGCGCAAGACAATGGCGACAATTCGCATCAACCTGCTCAACGGTGTCGAGGTGCTCCGCGACGATCAACCCGTGCCCTCGGGTCCGCCGCAGCGCTGTGCGCTGCTGGCCGCACTGGCCCTGCGCCGCGGGCGCTGGGTGCCCGCGACCGTACTGCTCGACGGCCTCTACGACGGCGATGTCCCCGCCAGCGGCACCGGTTTGATCCAAACCCACATCTCCGCCCTGCGCCGCGTCCTCGAACCCGACCGCGCACCCCGCGCCGAACCGCGAGTGCTGCTGTCCGGACATGGCGGGTACCAACTGCGGATCACCGATGACCAGGTCGACGCCGGAATCTTCGACGCCCTGGTCGGACGGGCGGAACACGCTCGCGCCCAAGGGGATTGGCACACCGCCGACCAGCTCTACACCCGCGCGCTACCGCTGTGTTCGGGCGAACCCCTGGCCGGACTGCCCGGCCCGGCGGCCTCCGCCCAGCGCGCGGTGCTGTGCGAGCGCTACCTCTCCGCCCTGGAGGAAAGCCTCTTCGTGGCCTCCATGCTCGGCCGCACCGACCGGGTCCTGGACCGGCTGCGCCCCCTGGTCGGCGAACACCCGCTCCGCGAACGCGCCGCCGAACTCCTCATGCGCGCCCTGGTCCGCCAGGGCCGCCGCTCCGAAGCCCTCGCGGTCTACACCCGCACCCGCCGCGCCCTGATCGACACCCTCGGCGTCGAACCGGGCATTGACCTTCGCGCCCTGCAAACGAACATCCTTGCCGGACAACCGATCCCGGGCCCCACCCGCCATCCGTCGTCGCCGGACACGTTCCAGGCTGTGCTGTCCCGTCGGCCCAACGACGGTGCGGCGGGAGTTGCCGCGTCCCCGCTTCCCTCGACCGTTGCATCGAGAGATGAAAGTGCGCGGTATCGATCCTCCACCTCCGAGGCGATCGATTTACGGGAATCCCCGGCGCCGGCGACCATTCGACCGGGCGTACTGGGTGCCGCCGAAATCGCGGCGCTGGCCGAGCAGGTGCTGGGAATCCCCGGCGGCCGGTTCGCGCTTGACATTCATCGGGCCACCGGCGGCTCTCCGATGCTTGTCACCGCGCTGCTGAAAGACCTTGCACTGCTGGATGATCCGCCGTGCGTTCCGGAGTATCTCGCGAACGGAAACTACGCGCGCGCGGTTCGCCGGCAACTCGACCATCTCGCACCGGCCACGGTCCGAGCGCTCCGCGCGATCGCGGTGCTCCACGAGTACGCCGCACCGCCGGAGGTGGTGGCCGCCGCCTGCGACCAGTCCGACAGCGAATTCCGGGACAGCTGCGCCACACTGATGGCTCACGGCATTACGGCTCCGCCTCAGCCGCGCCACGGCACCGCGGTCGACGAGGCCGAGGGGTATTCGGGGCGCGACTCGGCTCGCGCGTCGGCCTCGGCGGTCGGTGCGCATCAGCAGCCGGTCGGCGGGGGCGCGGCTCATCCGACGTCCGTATCCGGTGGTGCACCGGAGCTGTCTCGACTGCGGCATGCGTTGCCCGCCAATACCTTGCGCCGATTGTGCACACGCGAAGAGGTACAGGGCATGCTGGTGGCGGCGGCCCAGCGTGCGGCGGTGGTGACCGGGGACAGTCGGGTGGCGGCGCGGTATCTGCGGGAGTTGTCGGGGGAGCGGTGGGCGGAGTGGGTGCCCACGCTGGTGGACGCGGGGGCGGAAGCTGTTCGGGCGCTGGAGCTTCCGGAGGCGATTGGGTATCTCGAAGTGGCGCAGCGGGTGTGCGCGCCGGAACAGCGTGATGAGATCGGAGTGCGGCTCGGTCTGGTGAAGCAGTGGACCGATCCGGTGGCGGCGCGGGCGTATTTCGAGCGGGCACTGGTGGGGCAGCGGGCCACGAAAGTCGCTCCGACTGCGCTCATTCCACTCGCGTGGACGCTGGTCACCTCGGGTCAGGCGCAGGACGCCGAGGCACTGCTGGACGAGGTCATCGCCGAGACCGCCGGTCATGATCGCGAGGCCGCGCGGACACTGCGGGCCTCGCGCTGGATGGTCACCGGGCTGACCTCGCGGGCCTGGAACGCGTACCTCGCGCGCACCCGCGCGGAAGCCGCGCCCGATGCGGTGACCGAGGCCGTGCGCGCGATCGATGATCTTGTGGCCGTGCGCATTTCGGCGCACGAGGCGCAGTCCCGCTTCGAAGCCGCGGCGGGTGGGACGACGGGGGAATACCTCCCGCCCGAGCTGCTCGGCATCCAGGCCCATATCGCACTGTGGACCGATGAGGTGACCCTCGCCGGTCAGCTCACCGGTCAGGGCGATGACAGGTACTTCGGCATGCTCGATACCTATCGTCTGATGCTGCACACCGAAGTGCTGCTGCGCCAGGCCCGTTACGCCGAGGCCGCGCGCACCTGCGCGCTGGTGGCCGTGCCCGCCCCCGCGTCGGTCCGGCGTCCGGCCGGGCTGGTCGCCCTCTATGCCGCGGCGCTGCTCGGAGCCGGGCGCATCAAGGAGGCCGACCGCTGGCTCGAACCCGCCCGCATCCACGCCAATTCCGAGTCCTGGGAATGGATTACGGTCACCTACGTGCGCGCCATGCTGTGCGCCGCGCAGGGCCGCTCCCGCGAGGCCGCCGGTCATTTCCTGGACTGCGGTCGCCGTCTGGCCGCTTGGCAGCAGCACAATCCCTCGCACCTACCCTGGCGCAGTTCGGCCGCCCTGCAACTCAGTGCGCTGGGCGAGCTGGACGAGGCCCGCCGCCTGGCCGCCGAGGAACTCGAACTGGCCATCCGCCTGAACACCTCGGTCGCCCTCGGCCGGGCCTGGCGCGTGGTCGCCCTGGCCGCGGCGGACCACACCACCTCCGAATCGCTCTGTCGCGCGGTCGCATATCTCGAATGCGGCGAGTCCGTCCCGGAGCTGCTCGCGGCCCTGATCGATCTCGCCGATACCCACGCGGCCACGGGTCACACGGCACTCGCGCGAACCACCCTCCGGCGAGCCCGCGCGCTGGCCGACTCCCGTGCGGTGCGAGTCGTGCTGGCACTGATCGATCAACGCCTGTCAGCTCTGTCGTCATTCGCTCCTGCGGGGTCCGGGCAAGACCGGTCCCGCCCGGATGACGCGATCCTCGAGCCGGCCGGTTCCGCATGATGTTCGCGCCCCGCACTCGCGGGCGGGTTCGGTTCACGGCGAGGGTAACCCTCGCCGGGAGGCGACCCGGGTTCTAGCGTCGAGGGAATGGGTGATTCGCGGCGGCTGTTGAAAACGGTTACGGGAGTTAGCGGTTCGGTGGATGTGTATGCCGCCGCACTGGATCCGGGGCGATCGACGCTGGAGTCGTCGATCGAGATCGCGAAACTGGCGGAGGCCCATGGGTTCGATGCGCTGTTCGCGGCGGATCTGCTGAGTTTCGGGGCGCAGGGGGCGATCGGTGCGCAGGAGCCGTTGATCTTCCTCGCCGCGTTGAGCGCGGTGACCGAGCATGTGGGGTTGATCGCCACGGTGACCACCACGTTCCACCATCCCTATAATCTTGCGCGCCTGTTCGGCACCCTCGATCACGTCAGCAATGGCCGCGCGGCCTGGAACGCGGTCACCTCGTCACTGGGCGAGGAGAACTACAGCTCGGGCGACCTCCCGAGTCCTGAGGATCGATACCGCCGCGCGGGTGAGTCCCTGGAAATCGTCAACGCGCTGTTCGACAGCTGGCGGCCGGGCGCGCTGACCCCGGACGGGCACGGCGGCGCGGTGCTGAACGCGGATCTGGTCGAACCGATCGACCACGCGGGCGAATTCTTCACCGTGCGTGGACCATTGAATATCCCGCCGCTTCCGCAGCGGCGTCCGGTGCAATTCCAGGCCGGGCAGTCCGAGGCGGGCGTCGAACTAGGTGCGCGCTTCGCCGAGGTCGTCTTCACCTCACTGCCCACCCTCGAGGACGCCGTCACCTACACCAAGAAGATCCGTTCGCGTGCTACGGAATTGGGCCGGGCCGATGGACTGCCGCTGATCATGAGCTCCTTCCACGCCACCTACGGCGCTTCCGAAGACGAGGTGCGGCGGCTGGTGCGCGAGCGCGATGAGGCCACCGATTTCGACTCGGGACGGCTCGCACTCGCCGATATGCTCGGCGGCGGCGTCGATCTGTCCGAGCTGCCCCTGGACAAGCCCATCCCCGAAGACCTGCTGCCCGATGCGCGCTCGGTGCACCGTCGTCGCGGCCGGGTGGAGATCTTCAACAACTTCGCGCGCTCGGGAAAGACCTTGCGCGAGTTGATCATCGCCGCCAAGGACACCGGCCACTGGGCCGCCGCGGGCACCCCCGAACAGCTCGCCGATGTCATCGCCGAGCGCTATGACGCGGGCGTGCTCGATGTCATCTCGCTCGGCGGTCTGGCCGATCCGCGCACCCGTGACTTCCTGCTGAACGGCCTGCTGCCCGAACTCCGCCGTCGCGGCATCGTCGGAACCGGTTACACCGGAACGACTTTCCGCGAGAACCTGGAACTGCCGCCGCTACCGAACTGATCGGCTACTCGGCCGCGCCCGCACCGGGCGCGGCCCGCAATCCGTCGACGGTTACCGCGATGAGCCGTTCGGCCGCATCGGGCGTGGTCTCGCAGGCGATGCCGATACCGTGCCCGAGCCGGACCAGATCGCGCGGTTCGATATCCGCGCGCACCGCGCCCGCCTGCTGAGCCGCCTCGAGCAGCGCGTTCGCCGCGTCATTGATCGCGGACCGGCACAGCGTGAAAGTCGGTGAATTGTGGTCCATTCCGGCCTTGAGCGTGGTCGCCAGACTGCGATTGGCCATCACCCACTGCACCTGTTCGCGCAGCCAGTATTCGAAAGCCGTCGCGCCCGAATGCTCTTCGAGTAGTTCATAGGCGCGCCCGCTCAACTGCTCGATATTGGACCGGTAGACGGCCTCGATGAGCGCTTCGCGATTGGGGAAGTGCCGGTACAGCGTCCCGATGCCGACGCCGGTGCGCCGCGCGATCTCCTCCAGCGCCACCTCGGGTCCGAGTTCGGCGAAGGCCTCCCGGGCGACCGTCAGAATGCGCTCGTAATTGCGGCGTGCGTCGGCGCGCATCGGCTTCTCCGTCGGCGGTGCTCCCACGAACCCTCCACTAGAAAACGGATGGACCCTCCGGATACACTTGCGCAAGTGGAGGGCTCCTCCATATGATAGCTCTATCGGAAACGGAGGATGCCTCCGTTTGATTCCGAGTCATATCTTCCTTTCGATGGAGCGATCCTTGTCGACCACCCTTTCTTCGAATGCCGCTGTCGCGGGTACTAGAGCTCCCGCGACCGAACCCCGCCGGATCCGCTCCGGCATCGTGCTGGCCACCCTGCTGACCTGCCAATTGATGATCGTCCTGGACATCACCGTGATGAATGTGGCGCTGCCGCGCATTCAGGCGGATCTGCATTTCAGCCCGACCGGCCTGTCCTGGGTGATGAACGCGTACACCCTGGTCTTCGGCGGATTGCTGCTGCTCGGCGGCCGAGCCGGTGACCTCTTCGGTCGCCGCAACCTTTTCATCGCCGGGGCGGCCCTGTTCACCCTGGCCTCGCTCGCGGGCGGCTTCGCGCCCTCGGCCACCTGGCTGCTCATCGCGCGAGTGGTGCAGGGGATCGGCGCGGCCATGGCCGGACCCAGCACCCTCGCACTCCTGACCACCACCTTCTCCGATCCCAAGGCCCGAATTCGGGTGCTGGCCTTGTTCTCCGGCATGTCCAGCGCGGGTTTCGCGATCGGCCTGATCGTGGGCGGTCTGCTCACCGAATGGCTGAGCTGGCGCTCGGTGCTGTTCATCAATGTGCCGTTCGGGCTGGCGGTCGTGGTGCTCGCACTGCGCTATCTGCCCCGCGCGCAACGGCAACCGGCACATCTGGATCTGCCCGGTGCGATCACCGCGACCGGCGGTGTGGCCGCGCTGGTGTACGGCTTCATCAATGCCGCCGCGCACGGCTGGGGTAAGCCGGAGACCGACATCTCGCTGGCGACGGGCGTCATTCTCATCGCCGCGTTCCTGGTGATCGAATCCCGCACCGCGCAACCGCTGTTGCCGCTGCGGCTGTTCGCCGATCGCAATCGCGCCGCCGCCTACGCGAGCATGTTCCTCGCACCCATGGCGGGTATGTCGATGTTCTTCTTCCTCACCCAGTTCCTCCAGGACGTGCTCGGATTGAGTGCGCTGGCAACGGGTTTCGCCTTCCTGCCGACCGCCCTGCTGATGTTCACCATGATTCGCATGATTCCGCGCCTGCTACCGCGCTTCGGCCCGAAGCCGCTGACCATGATCGGCACCGCGTCGATGGTCACCGGCCTGCTGCTGCTCACCCAGCTCACCGAGCACAGTGGTTACTTCCCGGTACTGTTCGCGGCCATGCTCCTGATGGGATGCGGTATCGGACTGGCGGTTTCACCGCTGAACGTGATCATCATGTCGAATGTCGAACCGCATGAGGCCGGTGCGGCGGGCGGCGCGTTGCAGACATTGCAGCAGACGGGCGCGTCGCTGGGTCTGGCGATCCTGGTGACCGTCTTCGGCACCGCCTCGCGCGGTGCGGGCGGTACCGCACAGCATGCCCTGGTCAGCGGTATGACCACGGCGTTTGCCGCGGCGGCGGGTATTGCCGCGCTGACCTTCGCCGTCGCCCTCACCTATCGGAACCTGAGTACATCGAAGTGAAAATCGATGCACGACACACGCGGAAGGAGATTGCTTCCCGGGTGGATCGCTGATCTCTGCAAGGATGTCGAGCTGGACTGTTCTTTGGCAGCTGCTTCGCCGGATACCACCGTAGGGGGCGGCGAAGCAGCCGAGGATCCGGAGGCTTCTCTGTGGATGTCCGAAATTCAGCGCAAGACCACCGCACTCTGGTAGACGTGCTGTCGGCGCGAGTCCTCGAGACTCCGCGCCGACTCGCGTATACCTTCGCGGGCCATCGCGCTGACTCGGAAAGCGTTGATTACGGCCAGCTCTGGGACCGGGTGTCCGGATTGTCCAGGCTGGTGCGCGAAGTGACCGCACCCGGCGACCGAGTGGTGCTACTGTGCCCGCCCGGAAAGGATTTCGCCTGCGCGTTCTTCGCCTGCCTAGCGACCGGCCGCATCGCCGTGGCCGTGCACCTACCGACCTCGGCGCAGCAGTTCTCGACGCTGGCGGAGATCATTCGGGACAGCGGCGCGGTGGCGGCCATCGTGCCGCTCTCGGTCATACCGGTCACCAGCGAGCAGCTCGGCGCGGGCATCACGATCATCGACAGTGATTCGGCCGGACCGGGATTCGATATCGCGGCGGGCCTGCAAGCGCCCCCCGCACCGGATGACATCGCCTTCCTGCAGTACACCTCCGGTTCGACCGGTGCGCCCAAGGGTGTGGCGGTGCTGCACCGGAACCTGATGGACAATCTGGGGCTGCTCGCCTCCAGATATCAACTGGCACAGGACACCTCGATCGTCTCCTGGCTGCCCCCATTTCATGATATGGGGCTGATTCAGGGTCTGCTGCTGCCCATGTACGGCGGATTCCCGAGCACGCTCATGTCGCCCATGACCTTCCTGCGCGATCCGCTCACCTGGTTGCGGGCAATATCGAGCAGTTCGAATGTCACCGCGGGCGGGCCGAATCTGGCCTACGGTCTGTGCCTGAAACGGGTATCCCCGGCCGACGCCGCGCAATTGGACCTGAGCGCCTGGCGGATCGCCTTCGTCGGCGCGGAGCCGATCGATCCGAATATCCTGCGCCGCTTCGCGGAACTGTTCGAGGTCAGCGGTTTTCGCCCGGAGAGCTTCGCCCCGATGTACGGTCTGGCCGAATCCACGCTGTTCGTCAGCGGCGGCGCGGTCGGTGCCGGTGCGCGCTCGCGCCGCTTCGCGGTGGCCGAACTGGAGCGCGGCACAGCCGTCGAGGATGCCGAGGGCCGGGAACTGCCGAGTCTGGGTGCGGCCGAACCGGATTCGATCGCCATCGTCGATCCGGACACCCGGCTGCGCTGTGCCGACGGCACCATCGGTGAGATCTGGTTGCGCGGTCCCAGTGTCGCCGCCGGATACTGGCATAAGCCGGTCGAGACCGAACGCGTCTTCCATGCCCGGATCGCCGATGACGGCGGTCCGGAGTTCCTGCGCACCGGCGATCTCGGATTCGTCTGCGCCGGAGAGCTTTACGTATCCGGCCGGATCAAGGAATTGATGATCGTGCACGGCCGCAATATCTTTCCGCAGGATATCGAGCGCACCATCGTCACCACTCATCCGGCCCTGCGGCCGGGTGGCTGTGCGGTCTTCACCGCCGAGATCGGAGATGAGGACCGGGTGATGGTGGTGCAGGAGCTGGCTGATCTACTCGAGCCGGACAACGCCGAGGCGCTGGCGGGTTCGATTCGGGAGATCGTCAGCCGGGTGCACGCGGTCAGCGTGCACCGGGTTGTTTTCGTCGGCAAGGGCGAAGTGCCCAAGACGACCAGCGGAAAGGTACAGCGCCAACGTTTGCGTGAGCATTACTCAGGTTCGACGACTTTCCAGGAGAGTGCGTTATGAGTGAATCGGCAACCCCCACGGCCGTGCTCGACTATTTCGTGGGATGGGCAGCGGCGAAGCTCGGCAGGGATTCGGTGGATCCCGATGCGCCGCTGACCGCGCTGGGTCTGGATTCGGTGCACGCGGCGGAATTGATGACGATTCTGGAGGATCGCTACCGGACGGAAATCACCGCCGAGGATATTTTCGACGGACTGACCATGGCGGACGTGGCGCGGCGCGTGGAGGCGCAGCACAGCGGTGCCGCCCGTGGATAGTCCGAAATTCAGTCTGCTGTTCTTCTCCAGTGACGCTCAGCAGAGCGGCGGACGGCGCTATCAATTGTTGCTGGACAGCGCCCGTTTCGCCGATACGCACGACTTCGAGGCCGTGTGGATTCCGGAGCGGCATTTCCACTCCTTCGGTGGGCTGTATCCGAATCCGGCGGTGCTCGGCGCGGCGCTCGCCGCCAGCACCGAGCAGGTCCGCATTCGCGCGGGCAGTGTGGTGCTGCCGCTGCACAATCCGGTGCGGGTGGCCGAGGATTGGTCGGTCGTGGACAACCTGTCCGGCGGCCGCGTCGATCTGGCCTTCGCGACCGGCTGGAATGTGGACGATTTCGTCCTCGCCGGGCATAACTACCGGGATCGGGTCGAGGTCACCCGGGCGGGCATGGATACCGTGCGCCGCCTGTGGTGCGGTGAATCGGTCACCCTGCCCAATGGCGTCGGCGAAGACCGCGCGGTGCGGATCTTTCCGACGCCCGTGCAGTCCGAGCTACCGGTCTGGCTCACCTGTAGCGGCGGTATCGAACGCTTCGAAATGGCCGGTGCGCTCGGGGTGAACATCCTGACCGCACTGCTGTTCCAGGAAGTCGACGAACTGGCGGACAAGCTGGCCGCGTATCGAAAGGCGCGGGCGCGCAACGGGCACGGTATCGAAGCGGGCACCGTCACCGTCATGTTGCACACCTTCGTCGGGCCGGACGAGGCACAGGTGCGCAAGACCGTCGCGGCTCCGTTCAAGCGCTATCTCGAGGATTCCGTCGATCTGTGGCGGCGTGGCTCGGACGCATTGGACAGCCTGGACGAGCGGACGCGGGCCAAGGTATTGGATTTCGCGTTCGAACGGTACTACCGCAATAACGGCCTGTTCGGCACACCGGAATCCACCCTGCCGATGGTTGCGCGCCTGCGTGAGATCGGTGTCGATGAGATCGCCTGCCTGATCGACTTCGGCATTCCGGATACCGATGTGCTATCCGGCCTGGAATCGCTTGCCGCACTGAAGAATTCTCTCTCGACCGAATAGCAGATCTGCCGAATTTCGCATATCGCAAAGGCTTTCGAGACACAGGAGCATAATGTCCGGCGACCGTTCACGTCCTTTTCCGCTCTCTGCCGCTCAGCAGGGAATCTGGTACGCGCAACAGTTGACCGGTTCGACACCCATTACCAATGCTCTGAATATCGATCTGTGCGGTGCGCTCGATATCGAATTGCTGATGACCTCGTTCTGGCGTGCGGCGGGCGAATGCGAAGCCGCACACCTGCGCATCATCGAGGCGGGCGGCGAGATATCACAGGTGGTGGATCGGCGGCTGGACGAGCCGATCCGATTGCTCGATATGCGGGCGGAGGCGGACCCGATCGCCGCCGCCCGGGAGTGGATGCGCGCGGAATACGGCAGTCCCGTTGATCTGCAACGGGATCGGCTCATCGCCACCGCCGTATTGCGCGTCGAGGACGACCGCTGGTTCTGGTACGTGCGCGCGCATCACATCGCCATGGACGGACTCGCGGCGATGACCCTGCTGACCCGCGTCGGTGAGCTGTACACCGCCGCGGTCGAGGGCCGCGAGCCCGCCCGGATGCGGGCTCGCGGACTGGCCGAGCTGGTGGCGGCCGACGAAGAGTACCGGGGCTCAACGCGTTTCGAGACCGACCGCGAGTTCTGGCGGGAACAGCTGCGGGGTCTGCCCGCACCCGTCAGCCTCGCGGGCCGGAGCGCGCAGGCCGACGCACATCCGATCTCGGTCCAGGGCGTACTGCCCGCGGGCACCCGCGATCTGCTCGACACGGTCGTCAAGTCGACCGCGACCAATCCCGCCGCGCTCATTCTGGCGGCCTTCGGAATCTTCCTCGGCCGCATGACCGACAGTGCCGATATCGTGCTGAGCCTGCCGGTGTCGGCCCGTGTCACCACGGCCGCGCTGCGTTCGGGTGGCATGCTGGCCAATACCGTGCCCTTCCGGGTGACGACCGGTGCGCGCTACACCGTGCGGGATGTGCTGAACGCCACCCAGCGACAGCTCATCGACGCATTGCGCCGGCAGCGCTACCGCCAGGAGGACATGTTTCGCGATATGGGGCGGCTGACACCGCAGACCCAGGTCTTCGGACCGTACGTGGATCTGATGCTGTTCGATACCGAGATCACCCTCGGCCCCCTCACCGGACACTGGCAGGTGCTGACCCCGGGCCTGGTCTCGGATCTGTCGGTGAGCGTCTATTCCGCGACGGGCCCCGGGGGCACCTGCGTGGACTTCGTCGCCAACCACGCGCTGTACACACCCGAGGACCTCGCCGGACATCACGCCAGGTTCCTGAACTTCTTCCACGAATTCCTGCGGGTGGCCGATACCGATCCGGCCGCGCTCGTGCGCGATATCGAGGTGCTCGCACCGGATGAGCGAAACCTGTTGCTGCGCGGGTGGAATGAGACCGACGCGCCGATCGATACGGCCGCCACACTGGTGGAAATGTTCGGCCGTCAAGCTGCGGCCACGCCCGACGGCATCGCGATTGTGGACGGCGATCGACGGATCACCTACCGGGAGCTGGACGCTCGGGCGCAACGGTTGACGGCGGCCCTCGCGGAATACGGCGCTGGCCCGGAAGGCATTGTCGCGGTGGCCCTTCCGAAGGGCATCGAACTGATCACCGCCATGCTCGCCATCCTGCGCACCGGTGCGGCCTATCTGCCCCTCGATCCGGCCTCGCCGCCGGAACGCCTCGGCTATATCCTCACCGACGCGCGACCAGCGCTCGTCATCGTCGACGACGGCACGGCCGGGGTGGTCGGCACCGCCGCCGTGCCCCGGCTGCGCATCGATCAACTGCCCGAGCAGGAGACCGTCGTCTCCCCGCTCGCACCGCGCCCGGACAATATCGCCTACGTCATCTACACCTCCGGCACCACCGGAAATCCCAAGGGCGTGGCCGTCACCCACGCCAACGCGGTGGCGCTCTTCGCGGGCACCGAGCCGTGGTGCGAATTCGGCCCCGATGATGTGTGGACCTGGTGCCACTCACAGGCTTTCGACTTCTCGGTGTGGGAGATCTGGGGCGCGCTACTGCACGGCGGCCGGGTGGTCGTGGTGCCCCGGGAGGTGGCGTACGCACCCGCCGAACTCTGGCGGTTGGTCGTCGATCAGGGCGTGACCGTTCTCAACCAAACCCCCTCGGCCTTCTACGCTTTGATCGAAGCCCAGCGGCTGGCCGACACCGATGACTCGGCACTGCGCATGGTCGTCTTCGGCGGTGAAGCGCTGGACCCCAGCCGTTTACGGCATTGGCGTCCGCTCTCCGGCCCGAACCCGCCGGCGCTGGTGAATATGTACGGCATCACCGAGACCACCGTGCACGTGACGAAACAGCCGCTGACCCCGGAGCAGTTGCGCGGCGAGCGCGGGGTGAGCCCGATCGGGACGCCGCTGGCGAATCTGCGCGTGTACGTGCTGGATTCGCTGCTGCGCCCGGTGCCGCCCGGCGTCGCGGGGGAGTTGTACGTGGCTGGCTATCAGGTCGGCCGGGGCTATCACGCCCGGCCCGGGCTGACGGCCGCGCGGTTCGTTGCCGATCCCGTCGACCCGACCGGCGGACGGCTCTATCGCAGTGGCGATATCGTGCGCTGGACCGCGGCGGGCGTCCTGGAATACCTGGGTCGCGTCGACGAACAGGTCAAGATCCGCGGCTTCCGCATCGAACTCGGGGAGATCGAGGCGACCCTGGCCGCCGAGGCGGCCGTGGCACAGGCGGTCGTCACCACCTATCTCGCCCCGGCGGCCACGCCCGACGCCGCACCGGACACGCAGCTGGTGGCGTATCTGGTCCCGGATCCGCGTTTCGCGCCGGTGGCGGCCAAATGCCTGGAGCTGCAACGCGATCGGACGATACCGGCGGAATGGCTGCACGAGCTGCCGAACGGTATGCCGATGGTGGGCCGCAATCGCTCGAATATCGAATTCCTGTATCAGGAGATCTTCGAACAGCAGGAGTACTGCCGCACCGGTATGAGCATTCCGGCCACCGGCTATATCGTCGATATCGGCGCGCACGTCGGCATGTTCTCGCTCTACGCCAAGCGCACCTCGCCCGCGGTTCAGATCTTCGCGGTCGAGCCGATGCCCGAACTGCGGCGCATGTACGCGGCCAATTCGGCGCTGCACGATCTCGATTCGACCCTGATCCCGTACGCGATCGGCGCGGAAGCCGCGACCGATACCTTCACCTACTACCCGGAGATGTCGGTGCTGTCCGGGCGCGGCACCGACAGCCGGGTACAGCATCAGATCCTGGAATCCTTCATACACAATGAATTCCAGGCCGAAAGTCAGGATCTGGGCGACGGCCTCGTCGATCAGCTGATCGCGGACCGCCTCGATTTCGAGCGCGTCGAGGTGCCCATCCGGACGCTGTCGCACATCATCGGCGAATACGGCATCCCACGCATCGATCTGCTCAAAATCGATGTGGAGGGCAGTGAACTCGACGCGCTGCGCGGTATCGAACCGCAGCACTGGCCGCTCATCGATCGCATGGTCATCGAGGTGCACGATGTCGAGGACCGGCTCGCCGCGGTGGAGAAGATACTGTGCGAGCACGGTTTCCGCGTGCAGGCGCAGGTGTCCCCGAATGTGATCGGCACCGATCTGCACATCGTCTACGCGACGCGCGGCACGGTCCAGCTGGGCTCGGCCCTGGACCCGGACGGAAAATCGGCGGATCTGCTGGCCCGGGACGAGAAGTGGAGTGCCCCTGGCCTGCTCGGCTCGCTCATGCGCGAGCGCCTGAGCGAGCGGCTGCCCGCATACCTGGTGCCCGATGTCGTCATGGTGCTGGACGCACTGCCGTTGACGGTGAACGGCAAGGTCGACAAGGCGGCGCTGCCGGAGCCGGTGGTGACGCGCGCGTGCTACCGGGCACCGGCCACGCCGGTGCAGCAGATCGTGGCCGAGGTATTCGCCGAGGTGCTCGGTATCGAGCAGATCGGTCTCGACGACGATTTCTTCACGCTCGGCGGTAATTCGCTGTCCGCCACCAGGTTGTCGGCCCGCCTGTCCGAGGGCGTCGGCGTCGCGGTGGCGGTGCGCGATGTCTTCGACGCCTCGGGCGTCGGCACGCTGGCCGAACTGCTGACCGCCCGGGTGCCCGAGGCGTGGCACCGGCCCGGAGGAGCGGGATTGCGGCGGCGCGAGCGGCCCGAGCGGGTGCCGCTGTCCTACGCACAGCAGCGCATGTGGTTCGTGAACCGATTCGCACCGGAATCGGTGGCGTACAGCATTCCCGCCGTGGTGCGCCTGCGCGGGGCGGTGGACACCGATGCGCTGGCCGCGGCGGTATGGGATCTGCTGGATCGGCACGAGGTGCTGCGGACCAGGTATCCGGATGTGGACGGGGTGCCGTTTCAGGTGGTGGTGCCGACGGCGGAAGTCGCCGCGCTGGCCGATCTGGATCTCACCCCGCTGCCGGTGCGCGCCGATGAGGTCGCGGCCGCGATCGATACCGTCGTCGCGTCGGGATTCGATGTCGCACAGCGGATTCCACTGCGGGTGCGGTTGCTGGCGATGGGGCCGCAGGAATTCGTGCTGCTGCTGGTCATGCATCACATCAACGCCGACGGTTTCTCCATGGCACCGCTCGCGCGTGATCTGGGAGTCGCCTATGCGGCGCATTGTGCCGGGCGGCAACCGGAATGGTCGCCGTTGCCGGTGCAATACGCGGATTACGCACTGTGGCAGCGTGATTCGCTGGGATCGCCGGACGATGCCGATTCGGTGCTGTCCCGGCAGCTCGGGTACTGGACGACCCAACTGCTGGACCTGCCCGAGGTACTCGAACTCCCGTCCGATCGACCGCGCCCCGCGATCGCCTCACATCGCGGGGCGAAGCATCATTTCATCGTCGACGCCGAGGTGACCGCCGGGCTGCGCACCCTGGTGCGGACGCGCGGGGTGACCGTCTTCATGGTGTTCCACGCCGCGCTGGCGGTGGTGCTGTCCCGGCTCTCGGGCAGTGCGGATATCGCGATCGGCTCACCGGTATCGGGACGCGGCGCGGCCGAATTGGACGATCTGATCGGCATGTTCGTCAATACCGTGGTGCTGCGCACCCGGGTGGACGAATCGATCTCCTTCACCGAATTCCTGGCCCGGGTGCGCGGTGTGGATCTGGACGCGTTCGCGCACGCCGACATCCCGTTCGAACAGGTGGTGGAGGCGCTCGACCCGCCGCGCAGTCAGGCGCAGCATCCGCTGTTCCAGGTCATGCTGGCCTTCCACAATCTGGATCAGGTGGAATTGGCGCTGCCGGAGCTGGCGGTGACCGCCACGGGGGCCGACACCGGTGTCGAACGCTTCGATCTGACCTTCACCATGACCGACGCCGCCGATCGGGACGGCACTCTCGCGGTCGAACTCGGCTATGCCACCGATCTTTTCGATGCGGGCACGATTATCGCGCTCGTCGATCGACTGCAACGGGTACTGCGCGCGGTCACCGCCGATCCGGCCGTCCTGGTGCGCGATATCGACACCCTCTCGGCGGTCGAGCAGCGCGTGCTGGTTCCCGAATGGGGGCTCGGGAATCGTTCCGCCGGTATCGATTCGGTGATGCTGCCGGTCCTGTTGGCGGCGGCGGTCGCCGCGAATCCGGCGGGTGTGGCGGTATGGGACGCGCAGTGCCAGATAACCTATCGAGATCTCGATGAGCGGTCGAATCGACTGGCTCGGTCACTGATCGCCCGGGGCGCGGGCCCGGAATCGGTGGTGGCGATCGGAGTGCCGCGATCCCTCGAATGGGTGCTGGCGGTCTGGGCCATCGCCAAGACCGGCGCGGCCTTCGTATCGGTGGATCCCGCACATCCCCTGGATCGGAATCAGTACGTCTGCGCCGACTCTCGGGCGCGCATCGGGATCACCGTTGTCGTACAGCGTGATTCGATGCCCGGTGCGGACACTTCATGGCTGGTGCTCGACGATCCGATCGTGCGGGCCGAGCTGGACGGATGTTCGAGCGGTGCGGTGACCGATGCGGATCGGCTTGCGACGCCGCGCATGAGCACCACCGCCTATGTCATCTACACCTCGGGCACCACCGGTCGCCCCAAGGGCGTCGAAGTCACCCATGCCGGATTGGCCGCGCTGGTGGCCGATCACATGCGGCGCTGTGCCGTCGACGCGGACTCGCGGGTGCTGGGTGTCGCCGCGCGGACCTTCGATGCCGCGATTCTGGAAGTGCTGCTGGCCGTATCCGGTGCGGGCGCGCTGGTGCTGGCCCCGCCGGATGTCTATGGCGGGCAACCGCTGTGGGAGTTGCTGCGCGACCTCGATATCACCCATGCCTTCCTGACACCCGCCGTGGCTTTGTCACTCGACCCGGCCGGACTCGATCGGCTGCGGGTGCTGGCGACCGGCGGCGATCAGTGTGGCCCGCAGGTGGTTTCACGCTGGTCCGGTACCGATGCCGCGGGGCTGCGACAGGTGCACAACCTGTACGGTCCGGCCGAGGCGACGATCTGGGCGACCGGTGCGGAACTCGTGCCGGAACGGCCCGTCACCCTGGGTTCGCCCATCGCCGGAATGGGCACGGTGGTGCTGGATGCCTGGTTGCGGCCGGTTCCGGCGGGCGTGATCGGTGAACTGTACATCTCGGGTTCCGGTGTGGCACGGGGCTATCGGGATCGGACGGCGCTGACGGCGGCGAGTTTCGTGGCGGACCCGTTCGCGGTGGGCGGCCGGATGTATCGGTCCGGAGATCTGGTGCGCTGGTCCCGTGAGCGCGAATCCGATTCGGGCACGGGCGTGCTGGAGTTCATCGGCCGTGCCGACCTCCAGGTCAAGGTGCGCGGGCAGCGACTGGAGCTGGGCGAGGTCGAAGCCGCGCTTACCGGCCTGCCGGACATCGCCCAGGCCGTCGTCGTCGTGCACGATCCGGAGGATGGCAGCGGTGTCCGGTTGGCGGGATATGTGGTGCCCGCCAATGGTTGTGATATCGATCCGGCGCGGGTTCGCGAGCTGCTGGGTGAGCGCCTGCCCGGATACATGGTGCCCGAGGTGGTGACCGTGCTCGTGGAACTGCCGTTGACCGGCAGCGGCAAGGTCGACCGGCGCGCCCTGCCGGAACCGGTGTTCACGGTGCGGGAGTTCCGCGCGCCCTCCTCACGCACCGAGGAACTGGTGGCGGGAGTGTTCGCTGAAGTGTTGGGTCTCGACCGGGTGGGCGTGGACGATGATTTCTTCGCGCTCGGCGGCGATTCGATCGTCTCGATTCAGGTGGTGGCCAAGGCCCGTGCGCTGGGCGTGGTGTTCGGTCCGCGCGATGTCTTCGACCGGCGGACCGCCGCGCAACTGGCCGTGATCGCCCGGCTCACCGATCCGGATGCGAGCGAGGCGGCACATGAACCGGCCGACGGCGGCGTCGGAATGGTGCCGCTATTGCCGGTGGCGCAGTGGATGGTGGAGTGGGGCAGGGGTTTCGAGCGCTTCGACCAGCACGTGGTGTTGCGACTCCCGTCCGGGGTGACCGAGGCGGCGCTGATCACGGCGATACAGGCGCTGCTCGATCGGCACGATATGTTGCGGTCCCGGCTGCGGCGAGATGATGGCGGCGCGTGGTCGCTGGACGTGGCACGGCCCGGCAGCGTGGCGGCGGCCGAGGTGCTGCGACGGCATCGGCTCGAGGTCGATGCCGATATCGATGCGGCGGGCACGGACGCGTGGAAATCCGCTGTGCGCGAACTGAATCCGTTCGACGGGGCAATGGTGCGGTTCGTCTGGCTCGACGCCGGTGCCGATATTCCGGGCAGGTTGGCCGTGGCCGCGCACCACCTGGTGGTCGACGGCGTGTCCTGGCGCGTGCTCGCGCCGGATCTGCTGTCGGCGCTGGAGCAGGCCGAAAACGGCGTGGACACACCCGTACTTGCCCCGGTCGGCACCTCCGTGCGCCGTTGGTCGCGGGAACTCACCGCGGCGGCCGTCGAACCCGCACGCGTGGCCGAGTTGGCGCTGTGGCAGCGCATGGTCGGCGGTGCTGATCCGCTGTGGGGCGGGCGTGAGCTGGACCCGGACATCGACACCGCCGCAACGCTGGAACAGATCGGCGTATGCCTGCCGGAGTCGGTGACGCGAGCACTGCTGGCCCGGGTCCCGGCGGTCTTCCACGGCCGCGCCGAGGACGGACTGCTTGCCGGACTCGCTGTCGCGGTGCGTATGTGGCGCGCCCGGCGCGGTATCGAGGCTTCCTCGGTGCTGGTACGACTGGAGGGACACGGTCGCGAGGAACAGTTGGTCCCGGGTGCGGACCTCTCGCGCACGGTGGGCTGGTTCACCAGTATGTTCCCGGTCCGCTTCGATCTGTCCGGTATCGATGTCGAGGGAGTGCTCGCCGGTCGCACGCCGGTGGCGGCTGCGGTGCGAGCGATCAAGGAGACGCTGAACTCGCTCCCGGACAAGGGAATCGGTTACGGCTTGCTGCGCTATCGCAATGCCGATACCGCCGCTCAGCTGCCCGACAGCATGCCGGGCCGAATTGGTTTCAACTATCTGGGGCGGGTATCGGGCACCGAGGTCGGTGTCGAGATGGGCGAGCAGGACGCTGAGCTCGATCCCGAATTGCCGGTGACGGTGGCCCTGGATATCAGCGCGATCGTCATCGAGGATCGGTTGCGGGCCAGTGTGCGGTTCCCGCGCACTCTGCTCGATCGCGCCGAGGTGGAGGAACTGGTCGAGCTCTGGTCACAAGCGCTGACCGCGATCGCCGAGCATGCCGAAACACCCGGCGCGGGTGGACATTCCCCGTCCGACTTCGCTCTTGTCGAACTGACCCAGACCGATGTGACCGCGCTCGAACACGCCTACCCATCCCTGACCGATGTGTGGCCGGTGACCGCATTGCAGGACGGACTGCTGTTCCATACGCAGCTGTCCGGAGCCGACAATTCGGCGGATACCTATGTCGCGCAACTGGTTCTGCGCATGACCGGCGATCTGGACGCGGATCGGCTGCACGCGGCCGCCCGGGATCTCATGGAGCGGCACCGGGTGCTGCGGACCGCGTTCACCACCACCGAGAGCGGCATGAGCACCGCGGTGGTGTGCGAGGGCATCGAATTGCCTTGGCAGGTAGTCGATCTCACCGGCCACGACGATCCGGCGCGAGCACTGGCAGAACTAGCCGCCACCGACAAGGCTCGCCGCTTCGACCCGGCGCGACCGCCGCTGCTGCGCTTCACCGTGGCAGAACTGGGCAGTGATCAGTGGGCGTTGATCCTGACCAACCATCACCTGATTCTCGACGGCTGGTCCTACCCGCTGCTGGTCACGGACCTGTTCACCCGCTACGGCGGCGGTTCGGTCCCGACGCCCGGATCGTATCGAGATTTCCTGTCGTGGTGGGCGACTCGTGATCGCGAAGCGGGCCTGGCGGCCTGGGCACAGGCCCTCGGCGGCGTCGAACCGACCCTGGTCGCCGACCGGCCCGGTACCGGCGCGGTCATGCAGGAATGGCTGGAGATCGACGCGGCGGGCGCACAGGATCTCGCGGCGGCCGCCGCCGTCGCCGGTGTCACGGTGAGCACGGTGCTGCAATCGGCCTGGGCCATGGTGCTGGCGGGGTTGAGCGGCCGGACCGATGTCGTCTTCGGTATGACGGTATCCGGTCGTCCCGCCGAACTGCCCGCCGCCGATCGCACCATCGGCCTGTTCGTGAACACCATTCCGGCCCGCGTGCGCATGCGGCCGAACGAGACCGCCGCTGGGCTCTGGACGCGACTGCATCGCGAACAGGCGGCGCTGCTGGATCACCATCACATCGCGCTCCCCGATATCCACGCGCTGCACCGCACCGACGGACTGTTCGACACCGTCATGGTCGTCGAGTCCTATCCCCTTGATATGCGGCATATTCGGGGGATCGCCGGGGGTGGCGGCCTCGAGGTCACGGGCGTGGACGCGACCGATTCCACGCACTACCCGCTGACCTGCAGTGTCACCATTCAGGACGGTCTGCGGTTCCGCCTGCAATACCGCTCCGATGTCTTCGATCCGGCCGCCGTCACGGCGGTGGCCGAACGCCTGCGCGCGATCGTGCGCGCGATGAGCGTCGATCCATCGATCCCGGTGCGCGAGGTCGGTGCGCTGTCCGGCTCCGAATGCCGTCGCCTGCTCGAGCGTGGGCGGGGTGATTCCGGTGCGACCGCCATGACCCTGCCGGAGGTGCTCGCCGCGGCCGTGGCGAACACTCCCGAGGGCATAGCGGTGGTGGACGGGGCGCGCCGGATCGGTTATCGCGAACTCGACGAGCGTTCGAATCGGCTGGCGCGGCAGCTCATCGCGCAGGGTGTCGGTGCGGAAACGGTTGTTGCGGTAGGTGTTCCACGATCGCTGGAGTGGGTGATCGCGGTATGGGCGATCGCTAAGACCGGCGCGGCATTCCTGTCCCTCGACCCGGCGCATCCGATCGAGCGCAATAGCTTCATGTGCGCGGATTCCATTGTCCGCCTGGGCCTCACCACGTCCGAGCACGCGGCACGGCTGCCGCGCGCGGAGTTGTCCTGGCTGGTGGTCGACGATCCCGAGGTCGCCGCGAATATCGAACGGCGCGCGAGCGATTCGGTGACCGACGCCGATCGGCGCGCACCAGTGCGGCTGGCGAGCACCGCCTATGTCGTCTACACCTCCGGATCGACGGGCCGTCCGAAGGGCGTGCAGGTCACCCATGCCGGGCTGGCGGGTGTGTGCGGTGCACAGCGGCGGCGTTTCGCGGTGCGTCCGGATTCCCGGGTGCTGAGTGTGGCGGCTCGCACCTTCGACGCGGCGGTGTTCGAACTGCTGCTGTCGGTATCGGGTTGTGCCGCACTGGTTATCGCGCCACCTGATGTGTTCGGCGCGGAACCCCTCACCGAACTGCTGCGGGAGCAGCGCATCACCCACGCGGTACTCACCCCGAGCGTTGCGGCCGGGCTGGATCCGGCGGGCCTGGATGAGCTGGCGGTGCTGATCGCCGCCGGTGAAAGCTGCCCGCCCGCATTGGTTTCGCGGTGGTCGCGCACCGATCGCGCGGGCCATCGCCGGGTGCACAATCTGTACGGCCCCGCGGAGGCGACCATCTGGGTGACCGGCAGCCCGGACCTGCGCGCGGGTGATCCCGTCACCATGGGATCGGCCATCGACGGTATGGGCGCGGTGGTATTGGATTCGTGGCTGCGCCCGGTCCCGGCCGGTGTCGAGGGTGAGCTGTATGTCTCGGGTTCCGGTGTGGCACGGGGTTATCGGGGCCGCGCCGAACTCACGGCGGCGCGGTTCGTGGCCGATCCGTTCGGCGAACGGGGGGATCGGCTGTACCGGACCGGTGACCTCGTGCGCTGGGTGCGCGGCGAACACTCCGAATTCGATGGTGAGCCGGGCGTATTGGAGTTCGTCGGCCGCGCCGACTTCCAGGTGAAGGTGCGCGGACAGCGGCTGGAACAGGGAGAGGTCGAAGCCGCGCTGACCGATCTGGCGGGTATCGCGCAGGCGGTGGTCGTGGTCCACGGACACGATGCCGCGGCGCGCCTGGCGGGATATGTCGTGGCCGAGTCCGGCCGGGTCGCGGATCCGGCCGGAATTCGGCGGGCGCTGAGCGACCGGTTGCCTGGATTCATGGTGCCGGACGTAGTCACCGTGCTGGACGCGCTGCCGGTGACCATGAACGGCAAGGTGGATAAGGCGGCACTGCCGGACCCGGTATTCCCGCGTGCGTCCTATCGCGCCCCCGCGACGGTGCTCGAACAGATCGTCGCCGGTGTCTGCACCGAATTGCTCGGCATCGATCGGACCGGGCTCGATGACGATTTCTTCGCGCTAGGCGGCAATTCGCTTGCGGCTACGCGTTTGTCGGCGCGCCTCGCGGCGGCTACGGGCGTCCCGGTGACCGTGCGTGATGTGTTCACCGCCCCGGTGGTGGGTGAACTGGCCGCACTGCTGGCGGCACGGGAATCGGGCGCGGACGGCGTGCGGCTGCGGCCGTGGGCGCGCCCGGAACGGGTGCCGCTGTCGTTCGCTCAGCGGCGCATGTGGTTCGTGAACCGATTCGCACCCGAATCCGCGGCGTACAGCATTCCGCTGGTGCTGCGACTGTCCGGCGCGCTGGACGTGACGGCGCTGACGGCCGCCATCGGGGATGTGCTCACCCGCCACGAAGTTCTGCGCACCCGGTACCCGGATGTGGACGGCGTACCGCATCAGGTCGTGGTGCCGGTCGCCGACATGGCGGACGCGGTGGATGTGGATCTGACCCCGCGACCGGTCGCGGAACACGAGTTGGCCACCGCTATCGATGCCGTCGTCTCGGCGGGATTCGATGTGGCGCAGCGGATTCCGTTGCGCTGCCGCCTGCTGACGGCCGGACCGGAAGAGTTCGCACTGGTGCTGGTGGTGCACCACATCAGCGCCGACGGCTTCTCGATGGCCCCGCTGGCGCGGGATCTGGCCGCGGCCTACAGCGCCAGGTCCGCTGGGCGGCAACCGGATTGGGTCGCATTGCCGGTGCAGTACGCGGATTACGCGCTGTGGCAGCGAGAGTTGCTGGGATCGCAGGATGATCCGGCATCGCTGGTGTCCCGTGAGCTCGGCTACTGGACCGCGCAGCTGCGGGACCTGCCCGAGGTGCTCGAACTGCCGGTGGATCGGGCGCGCCCGGCGGTCGCCTCGCATCGCGGTGCGGCATACGGTTTCACGCTGGATCCCGAGATCGTCGCCGGACTGCACGGTATCGCCCGCGCCCAGGGCGCGACGGTGTTCATGGTCTTCCACACCGCACTGGCGATCGTGCTGTCGCGTGCGGCGAACAGCACCGATATCGCGATCGGCACACCGGTCGCCGGACGCGGTTCGGCACTGCTGGACGATCTGGTCGGCATGTTCGTCAATACCGTCGTGCTTCGGACCGGCATCGACGAAGCGCTGTCGTTCACCGAATCGCTCGCGCGCGTTCGAGGCGTGGATCTGGATGCCTTCGCGCACGCGGAGATTCCCTTCGAGCAGGTGGTCGAGGCGCTTGATCCGGTGCGCAGTCAGGCGCACAACCCGCTGTTCCAGGTCATGCTCGCCTTCCACGATCTCGATCCCGACGCCCTTACCCTGCCCGGCCTCGAGGTGACGCCGTCCGGTGCGGAAACCGGTGTCGAACGATTCGATCTGACCGTGACCCTGACCGATGCGCCCGATGGTAATGGGGCGATCCCGGTCCATATCAGCTATGCCACCGATCTTTTCGACTCCGGGACGATCGTGACGTTCGCGGATCGACTGCACCGAATACTCCGCGCGATCACCACCGATCCCGGCGTCATCGTGCGCGAGATCGACACCCTCTCGACCGCCGAACGCACACTGCTGCTGCGGGATTGGGGCGGCGAGGGTGTAGTCGAGCTCGGTGGCGTCACCGGTCCGGTGCCGCTGCCGACCTTGCTGACGGCTGCGGTTGCCGCGAATCCCGAGGGTTACGCGGTCATCGACGGTGAACGCCGGATCTCGTACCGCGAGCTGGACGAGCAGTCGAATCAATTGGCCCGCTACCTGATCGGGCGTGGCGCCGGACCGGAGTCCGTGCTCGCGGTCGCACTGCCGCGCTCCCTGGAATGGGTGCTCGCGGTATGGGCGGTCAGCAAGACCGGAGCGGCATTCCTGTCCCTCGATCCCGCACACCCGGCCGACCGGAATAGTTTCATGTGCGCCGATTCCGGTGTATTGGAAGGGATTACGCTCGTCGACCGCACGGGGACCCTGCCCCGGGACGGTGTGACGTGGCTGCTCCTCGACGACCCCACCTTCATCGCGTACGTCCGGCAGCACCCGAAAACCCCGGTGACCGACGCGGATCGCCGTGGCGCGCTGCGGGTGGGCACTACCGCCTACATCGTCTATACCTCCGGCTCCACCGGACAGCCCAAGGGCGTCGAGACGACCCATGCCGGGCTGGCCGCCGTGGCTGCCGCGCAATCGCGGCAGTACCGGGTCGAGGCCGATTCGCGGGTATTGGCCGTCGCCGCACGCACTTTCGACGCCGCCCTGCTCGAATTCCTGCTCGTGGTCCCGGCGGGCGCCGCACTCGTCATCGCACCGGACGACAGTTATGGCGGCCCGCTGCTGGCCCGGCTGATGCGAGAACAACACATCACACACGCGTTCCTCACGCCCGCCGTGGCCGCATCGGTCGATCCGGACGGGTTGGATGCGCTGCGCATTCTCACCGTCGGCGGTGAACGCTTCGCATCGTCGCTGGTGTCGCGCTGGTCCCGGACCGACGCCGCGGGTGCGCGCGAATTCTTCAATACCTACGGTCCTTCCGAAGCCACCATCCTCACCATGATCAGCCGCGAACTGCGGGCCGGCGAGCCGATCACCCTGGGGTCGGGTATCGACGGAATCCGCGCACGGGTGCTCGACGCGTGGCTGCGCCCCGTCCCGGTGGGCGTGGTGGGTGAGCTGTACGTATCGGGCGACGGTGTGGCGCGCGGATATCGCGGCCGGGCCGGATTGACCGCCGGTCGATTCGTCGCCGATCCCTTCGGTGCGGCGGGCGGACGGCTGTACCGCACCGGTGACCTGGTGCGCTGGACCATCGACGGGTCCGGCACCGGCGCAGGCGTTCTGGAGTTCGTCGGCCGCGCCGACTTCCAGGTGAAGGTGCGCGGGCAGCGATTGGAATTGGGCGAGGTGGAGGCCGCGCTCTGTGCGGTCGACGGCGTCGCGCAGGCGGTCGTCCTGGTGCACACCGCCGGTGCCGACGATTCCGCCGGTGCTCGTTTGGCGGCGTATGTGGTCGCCGCCGCGGGCCGGACGGTCGATCCGACGGGGATCGTTCAGGCGGTCGGTGAGCGGCTGCCGGGGTACATGGTGCCCGATGTGGTGACGGTGCTCGATGAGCTGCCGTTGACCGCCAGCGGTAAGGCCGATCGACGGGCCCTGCCGGAACCGGTGTTCCCGGAACGCGAATTCCGCGCGCCCTCCTCACGGGCCGAGGAGCTGGTGGCCGGGGTCTTCGCCGAGGTGCTGGGCCTCGCACGGGTCGGCGCGGACGATGATTTCTTCGCGCTCGGCGGCGATTCGATCGTCTCGATTCAGGTGGTGGCCAAGACGCGTGCGCTGGGCGTGGTGTTCGGGCCGCGCGATGTGTTCGAACAGCGCACCGCCGCGCGACTGGCCGCCATCGCGTCGAGCGCCGAAGCACTCGACCGCCTGGCCGAACTGCCGGGTGCGGGCACGGGGGAACTCCCGCTGCTGCCCGTTGCCCGGTGGATGGCCGAGTGGGGCACCGGGTTCGATCGTTTCGAACAGCATGTGGTGCTGCGTTTGCCCGCCGGTGTGGACGAGGCGGCGCTGAACGTCGCGGCCGCTGCACTGCTGGATCGGCACGACATGCTGCGTTCGCGCCTGCTGCGCGGTGACGACGAATGGTCGATGATCGTACGCCCGGCGGGCAGCGTGCTCCCCGCAGTGCATCGGCAGGTGATCGACCCCGGTACGGACGTGACGGCAGCCGCTGCCGCACAGCTGGATTCGGCAGTGAACCGCCTGAATCCGTCGGATGGCACGATGACGCAGTTCGTCTGGCTCGAACCCGCTGATGGCGCACCTGGCTGGCTGATACTGGTCGCACATCACCTGGTGGTCGACGGCGTCTCCTGGCGAATACTGCTGCCGGACTTCGTATCAGCGCTCGAACAGGCCGTATCGGGTGCGGTCCCGGAACTGCCGCCGGTGGGCACCTCGATGCGCCGCTGGGCGCACGCGCTGGCCGATGCGGCGATCGAACCCGCGCGCGTGCGTGAGCTCGAACTCTGGCAGCGCATGGCCGTCGGCCCGGACCCGTACTGGGGTGGGCGCGAACTGGATCCGGCCATCGATACCGCCGCGACCCTCGAACAGCTCGAGGTGCGCCTGCCGGAATCGGCCACGCGCACACTGCTTTCCCGGGTTCCGGCGATATTCCACGGCGGGGTGAACGACGGCCTGCTCGCGGGTTTGGCGGTGGCCGTGCGGATGTGGCGGTCCCGGCGCGGTATCGACGAACCGTCGGTGCTGGTGCGATTGGAGGGCCACGGCCGCGAGGAAGGACTCGCCCCCGGCGCGGACCTCTCGCGCACGGTGGGCTGGTTCACCTCCATGTTCCCGGTGCGGTTCGATCTGTCCGATATCGACGCCGATGCCGTGGCGGCGGGTGATGCGGCCGTATCCGCGGCCGTACTGGCGGTGAAGGAGTCCCTGAACTCGCTGCCGGACAAGGGAATCGGCTACGGACTGCTGCGGTACCTCAATCCCGAGACCGCGGCCCTGCTGCCGGATGCCATGCCCGGGCGGATCGGGTTCAACTACCTCGGGCAGATCGGCGCGGCCGATACCGACGGTATGGGCGGCGTGCACGGCGGGCTCGGTGAGCTGACCGCCGCGCCCGATCCGGAGATGCCGGTGACGGTCGCGGTGGACATCTCCGCCATCGTGGTCGAGGACGGTCTGCGCGCGAGCTTCCGCTACCCGGGCACCCTGCTCGCGGCGGATGAGGTGCGCGAACTGGCCGAGCTGTGGACGCGGGTGCTGACCGCGATCGCCGCGCACGCCGAAACCCCCGGCGCGGGTGGGCATTCGCCCTCGGACTTCGGCGCGGTCGAGGTGACCCAGTCCGAGGTCATCGCCCTCGAACGCGCGTATCCGGCCCTGTCCGATGTATGGCCGGTGACCCCGTTGCAGGCGGGACTGCTCTTCCACGCGCAGCTCGCCGATGCGCACGCCGAGACCGATGCCTATGTCGCGCAATTGATTCTGCATCTGTCCGGCGATCTCGATCTCGAACGGCTCCGGACGGCCGCGACTGCGGTACTGCGACGGCACGACGGTCTGCGCACCGGTTTCACCGCCGTCGGCGGCACGAATATCGCGGTGGTCTGCGACGATCTCGAATTGCCTTGGGAGGTAGTCGATCTCAGGCGGTACGCCGAATCCGAGCGGGCGCTCGACGAATTGGCGGCCCGGGAGCAGGCGCGCCCCTTCGACCTCGAGGCGCCGCCGCTGCTCCGATTGACCGTGGCGCGATTGACCGCGGTGCACTGGGCGCTGATCCTGACCAACCATCACGTCATCCTCGACGGCTGGTCGTATCCGCTGCTGGTGACCGAATTGCTGGCCACCTACATGGGCGAGGCCCCGGCCGTCCCGGCCGGATCGTATCGAGACTTCTTGGCGTGGTTGGCAACTCGTGATCGCGACGCCGCACTGGACGCCTGGGGCGCATCGCTCGAGGATGTCGAACCGACGCTCATCGCCGGGACCTCCGGACCGGGCGGCGATGCGGCGGCGGTGGCGGATCAGTCCTTCACCATCGAGAGCGCCGCAACCCAGGAACTGGCCGCTGCCGCAGCGACCGCCGGGGTGACGGTCAATACCGTGCTGCAATCGGCCTGGGCCATCATGCTGGCCGGGCTCACCGGCCGCACCGATATCGTCTTCGGCGCGACCGTATCCGGGCGGCCCGGTGAACTCCCGGCCGCCGATCGCACCATCGGCCTGTTCATCAATACGATTCCGACCCGGGTGCGGCTGGCCCCGGCCGAGACCGTCGCCGAACTCTGGGCGCGCATCCACACCGAACAGGCGGCCCTGCTGGACCACCATCACCTCGGGCTGCGCGAAATCCACACGCGCACAGGGCATGACAGTCTGTTCGACACCATCATGGTGCTCGAGTCCTACCCCGTCGATATGCGCGATATCGAACACGCGGCCGGTCACGGCAACCTCGAACTCCTCGGGGTGACCGCGGCGGATTCCACGCACTATCCGCTGACCTGCACCGCGGTGCTCCAGGACACCCTGCGCATCCGGCTGCAATACCGCCCGGAACTGTTCGACGCGGCCACCATCGCGGTCTTCGCCGAACGACTGCGCGAGGTGCTGCGGGTGATCGCGAGCGCTCCCGGCACCGCCGTGCGCGAGGTCGGAACCCTGCCCGCACCGCAGCGACAGCGGCTGCTGTACGAGTGGGGCCGCAATGACCTGGCCGATCTCGACCTCGCCATGCTCGAGGACGGCGAAATGATCTCCGGCGGACGGACACTGCCCGGTGTGCTGGCCGCCGCGGTGGCCGCGAACCCGGAGGGCGACGCGGTGGTCGACGGTGTCCGGCGCATGTCCTATCGGAAGCTCGATGCCGATTCGAATCGACTGGCGCGCCTGCTGATCGAACGCGGCGTCGGTGTCGAATCCGTCGTCGCCGTGGGCGTGCCACGCTCGCTGGAGTGGGTGCTCGCGGTATGGGCGGTCGCCAAGACCGGGGCGGCCTTCGTCTCGGTGGATCCGGCGCATCCGCTGGAGCGCAATCACTACCTGTGCGCGGATTCCGTTGCGCGGCTCGGTATTACGACCGAGGCGCAGGGCGAGGGACTGCCCTGGGAGGATCTGCCGTGGCTGGTGCTGGACGATCCGGCCGTGACCCTGCGCATGCGGCGGCTTTCGCACGACCCGGTGACCGATACGGTGCCGCGCGCGAGCAATACCGCGTACGTCGTCTACACCTCCGGGTCTACCGGTCGCCCCAAGGGCGTCGAGGTGACCCATGCCGGGCTGGCGGCATTGCTGGCCGATCATGTGCATCGCTGCCGGGTCGATGCGGACTCGCGAGTGCTGGGTGTGGCGGCGCGGACCTTCGACGCCGCGATTCTCGAATTGCTGCTGGCTGCGTCCGGTGGCGGAGCCCTGGTGCTGGCTCCGGCGGATGTGTATGGCGGGCAACCACTGTGGGAGCTGCTCCGCGATCAGCGGATCACACACGCGTTCCTCACGCCGTCGGTGGCGCTGTCGCTGGAGCCGTCCGGACTCGACGCGCTGCGAGTGGTGCTGACCGGCGGTGATCGCTGTGGGCCGCAACTGGTGTCGCGCTGGTCCGGTGTGGGCGGGCGCGCACTGCACAACCTGTACGGTCCGGCCGAGGCGACCATCTGGGCGACCGCCGCCGAACTGCTGCCCGGTCGTCCCGTGGTGATCGGCACCCCGATCGCCGGTGCCGGGGTGGCGGTGCTCGACGCGTGGCTGCGCGCGGTTCCACCGGGTGTGGCGGGTGAGCTGTATGTCTCGGGTTCCGGTGTGGCGCGGGGTTATCGGGGCCGGTCGGCGTTGACCGCCACCCGATTCGTGGCCGATCCGTTCGGTGGACCGGGGGATCGGCTCTACCGGACCGGCGATATGGTGCGCTGGGTACCGGGCGAATCCGGTTCGGGCACCGGCGTATTGGAGTTCATCGGCCGCGCGGACTTCCAGGTTAAGGTGCGCGGGCAGCGGCTGGAGCCGGGGGAGGTAGAAGCGGCCCTGACCGCCGTCGATGGCATCGACCAAGCCGTCGTGACCGTCCATACCTCCGAGACCGGAGGTGCGCGACTGGTCGCGTACGTGGTCGCCGAGGCGGGCCGGACGGCCGATCCGGCGCGGGTGCGCGAATCGGTCGCCGTGCGCCTGCCCGGGTACATGGTGCCCGATCTGGTGCTCGTACTGCCCGAACTGCCGTTGACCGTGAGCGGCAAGATCGATCGGCGGGCGCTGCCGGAACCGGTCTTCCCCGAGCGGGAATTCCGTTTGCCCGCAACACCGTTCGAACGGGTCGTCACCGAGGCGTTCACCGCGGTGCTCGGCCTGGAACGGGTGGGCGTGGACGACGACTTCTTCGCGCTCGGCGGCGATTCGATCATCTCCATCCAGGTCGTGGCCAAGGCGCGGGCGCTCGGGGTGGTCTTCGGACCGCGCGATGTCTTCGAACAGCGCACCGCCGCGCGTTTGGCGGCGATCGCCCAGGCCGTCGACGCGGACGGGTCCGGGACGGTGCCGGAACTGGCGGGTGGCGGGGTCGGCGATCAGCCGCTACTGCCGGTGGCGCGCTGGATGGTGGAGTGGGGTAAGGGATTCCGCACCTTCGAACAGCATGTGGTGTTGCGACTCCCGGCCGATATGGACGAGACCGGACTGACGGCGTGCGTGGCGGCACTGCTGGACCGGCACGACATGCTGCGATCGCGACTCGAGGGCACCGGTGATACCGCGTCGCTGGTGGTGACGCCGCCGGGCAGTGTGGACGCCGCGGCGGCACTGCATCGCGTGGTGATCGCCGCTGACGCCGATGCGACCGCGGTGGCCGCGGCGGAACTCAATTCGGCCGTGCGCCGACTGGATCCGGCCGCCGGTGCGATGGTGCGATTCACCTGGATCGATCCCGAGGGCGATACGCCCGGCTGGTTGATCGTGGCGGCACACCATCTGGTCATCGACGGTGTGTCCTGGCGAATTCTGGCACCGGACCTGATGTCCGCCTTCGAACAGGTGCGAGCCGGTGGCACCCCGGAGCTCGCTCCGGTCGGCACGTCCGTGCGCCGTTGGGCGCACGGGCTCGCGGCCGCTGCGGCGGCACCCGAACGAGTGGCCGAACTCGAACTCTGGCAGCGCATGGTCACCGGTGCCGATCCGCACTGGGGCGGGCGCGCACTCGATCCGGCGATCGATACCGCCGCCACGCTCGAGCAGGCCGGATTCCAGCTCACCGAATCGGTGACCCGTGCGCTGACCGGACGGGTTCCGGCGCTCTTCCACGGCGGCGTCAATGCCGGTCTGCTCACCGGATTGGTGGTGGCCGTGCGGATCTGGCGGGCACGCCGGGGCCTGAGCGAGTCCTCGGTGCTGATTCGCCTGGAGGGACACGGTCGTGAGGAGCAGGTGATCGGCGGGGCCGAACTGTCCCGCACCGTCGGCTGGTTCACCACGATGTTCCCCGTGCGTTTCGACCTGTCCGGCATCGACCCCGATGCGGTCGCGGCGGGCGGTGACGCGGTGCGGACCGCCGTGCTGTCGGTCAAGGAGACGCTGAACTCGCTGCCGGACAAGGGTATCGGCTACGGGATGCTGCGCTATCTCAATCCCGAGACCGCCGCCGCGCTGCCGGATCGGATGCCCGGGCGAATCGGCTTCAACTACCTGGGCCGGGTATCGGGAACGGGCGTCGACGGCGGACTCGGCGACCTGGATGTGGCGGTGGATCCGGAGATCCCGGTGACGGTGGCCCTCGACGTCTCCGCGATCGTCATCGACGACCGGCTGCTGGCCAGCGTGCGATTCCCGAGCACCCTGCTCGACCGCACCGAAATGGAGGAACTGGCACAGCTGTGGGCGCAGGTGCTCACCGCCATCGCCGACCATGCCGAAATGCCCGGCGCGGGTGGGCATTCGCCGTCCGACTTCGGGTTGGTGCGACTGCCGCAGTCCGATATCACCGCGCTCGAACGCGCCTATCCGGCGATGACCGATGTGCACCCGCTGACGCCGTTGCAGGCGGGCCTGCTCTTCCACACCGAATTGCTCGGCAGTGCCGAGACCGATGTGTATGCCGCGCAGGTCGTGCTGCGCCTGACGGGCCCGCTGGATCCGGGACGCCTGCACCGGGCGCTCACGGCCGTGGTGGACCGGCACGAGAGTCTGCGCACCGCGTTCATCACCACCGGCAGCGGGCGCAGCGTCGCGGTGGTGTCCGAACACGCCGAATTGCCTTGGCACATATCGGATCTGAGCGCGAGCGCCGATCCGGTCCAGGCGCTGGAGCAATTGGCGGCGGCAGAGAAGGCGCGCCGATTCGACCTCACCGCCGCACCGCTGCTGCGCTGTGCGGTGGCGCGGTTGGGGGCGGGGGAGTGGGCGGTCGTGCTGACCGATCACCACCTGATTCTGGACGGCTGGTCCTGGCCGGTTCTGGTCACCGATCTGTTCACGCAGTACAGCGGGGAGCCGGGCCTGCCCGCCGGTTCGTACCGGGATTTCCTGGCGTGGTTGGCGACTCGCGATCGGCCCGCCGCGCTGGCGGCCTGGTCCGAGGCGCTCGCCGGGGCCGAACCGACCCTGATCGCGGGTCCCACCGGACTCGACGCGCACGCCGGGGCGGTACTGGATCGGTCGATCGAACTCGATGCCGCCGCCACCGGTGCGCTGTCCGCCGCCGCGGCGGCGGCCGGGGTGACGGTGAATACCGTCCTGCAATCGGTGTGGGCGTTGCTGATCGGGCACGCCTGCGGCCGCGGTGACGTGGTGTTCGGTACCACGGTCTCGGGCCGTCCCGCCGATGTGCCGGGCGCGGATCGCACCATCGGATTGTTCGTCAACACCATCGCGACCCGGGTGCGCCTGGATCCCGCCGAGCGCGTGACCGAACTCTGGTCGCGCATCCAGCATGAACAGACCCGATTGCTGGACCACCATCACCTCGGCCTGACCGATATCCACGCGGTGACAGCCGGCGACAATCTGTTCGACACCTTGATGGTCGTCGAGTCGTATCCCGTTGACGTGCACAATCTTCGGCAGACCAGCGGCCTCGGTGAGCTGGAACTGACGGCCGTGGTGGGTACGGACTCCACGCACTACCCGCTGTCCTGCACCGTCATGCTCGGCGAGACGCTGCGCATCCGGCTCCAGTATCGGTCGGATGTATTCGACGCCCCGCGCATCGATGAACTGGGCGCGCGGCTGCGGTCGATACTCGGTTCGCTCATTGCCGATCCCGCTGCGCGAGTGTGGGATATCGATGCGCTGTCAGCGTCCGAGCGAACGCGATTGCGCGACTGGGGTCGGGTCCGCGATATCGAATCGTTCCTCGGTATCGAGGCGTCGGCGGGCGCGGTCACCCTGCCGGACTTGCTGGCGGCCGCGGTGGTTCACAATCCCGACGGTGACGCGGTGATCGACGGTCAACGTCGTATGTCCTACCGGGAGCTGGATGAGCGCTCGAATCGCCTGGCGCGGTATCTGATCGAACAGGGCGCGGGTCCGGAGGATGTGCTGGCGATCGCGGTGCCGCGATCGCTGGAATGGGTGCTCGCGGTCTGGGCGGTCACCAAGGCGGGTGCGGCGTTCCTGCCCGTGGACCCCGCGCACCCGTTGGATCGCAATCGATTCTTCTGCGCGGATTCCGCCGCGCGAGTGGGAATTACGATGGCGAGCCACGTTGCCGCGTTGCCGGAGGACGGCATTCGCTGGATAGCTCTCGATGATTCGGGCGTGGCGGCGCGGATCGAGCACTTGCCGTCCACCACGGTGACCGATGCCGACCGATCCGGCGTACTGCGTGTTCGGAACGCGGCGTACATCATCTACACCTCCGGATCGACCGGTCGACCCAAGGGCGTCGAGCTCTCGCATACCGGGCTGGCGGGCGTGTGCGGTGCACAGCGGCGTCGCTTCGGGGTGCAGCCGGATTCCCGGGTGCTGAGTGTGGCCGCGCGCACCTTCGACGCGGCGGTGTTCGAACTGCTGCTGTCGGTATCGGGTTGTGCCGCACTGGTTATCGCGCCACCGGATGTGTTCGGCGCGGAACCCCTCGCCGAACTGCTGCGCGAGTCGAGCGTCACGCATGCCGTGCTCACCCCGAGCGTTGCGGCCGGGATGGATCCGGCGGGCCTGGATGAGCTGGCGGTGCTGATCGCTGCCGGTGAAAGCTGCCCGCCCGCACTGGTTTCGCGCTGGTCGCGTACCGATCATGCGAGCGCTCGCCGCGTGCACAATCTGTACGGTCCCGCCGAGGCGACCATCTGGGTGACCGGAAGTCCGGACCTGCGCGACGGGGATCCGGTCACCATCGGCACACCTATCGCCGGTGCGGGCGCGGTAGTGCTGGACGCGTGGCTGCGCCCGGTGCCCCCGGGGGTCGCGGGTGAGCTCTACGTGTCGGGTTCCGGTGTGGCGCGCGGATATCGGGGCCGGGCGGGTTTGACCGCATCGCGGTTCATCGCCGACCCGTTCGGTGCGCCGGGAGATCGGTTGTACCGGACCGGAGATCTGGTGCGCTGGGAGAGCGGCGATTCCGGTGCGGGCATGCTGACCTACCTCGGCCGGTCCGACTTCCAGGTGAAGGTGCGCGGTCAGCGCATCGAACCGGGCGAGATCGAGACCGCGCTCACCGAGCTGCCGGAGGTCGATCACGCGGTGGTGGTGGTGCTTTCGCTGGAGACCGGCACTCGGTTGGCCGGGTATGTCGTCGGCGCGCCCGGATGCGTGGTCGAACCCGCCGAGATCAGGCGATCACTGGGGGAGCGGTTGCCCTCCTACCTGGTGCCCGATGTGGTCGTGGTGCTCGATGAGATGCCGCTGAACAGCAGCGGGAAGGTGGATCGCGGGACGCTGCCCGAACCGGTCCTGGCCCGGGTGGGTTATCGCGCACCCGCGACCCTTACCGAACGACTCGTCGCGGAAGTCGTCGCCGAGGTGCTCGGTGCGAAGCAGGTCGGCCTCGATGACGATTTCTTCGGCCTGGGCGGAAACTCGCTGTCCGCCACGCGATTCGCGGCCAGGCTCGCGGACGGCGCAGGTGTTCCGGTGAGCGTGCGTGACGTTTTCGACCGGCCCGCGGTCGAAGAGCTCGCGGCGCTGCTGGCGACTCGGACTGCGGAATCCTCCGGCCGGGAGACCGGACCGAAGCTGGCGCGGTGGTCACGGCCCGAGCGTGTGCCGCTGTCCTTCGCGCAGCAGCGGATGTGGTTCGTGAACAGGTTCGCGCCGAACTCGGTGGCGTACAGCATTCCACTGGTGCTGCGATTGTCCGGCGAGCTGGATGTGCCCGCGCTGACCGCGGCGATGTGGGATGTGCTCGCCAGGCACGAGGTCCTGCGCACCCGGTATCCGGATGTGGACGGGGTGCCGTATCAGCTGGTGCTGCCGGTGACCGAGCTGGCCGCCGTCGATGTCGACCTCACCCCGGAATCTGTGACCGAGGCCGGGCTCCGTGATGCGGTTGCGGCTGTGGTGTCCATGGGATTCGATGTGGCACAGCGGGTTCCGGTGCGAGCCCGGCTGCTGTCGGTGGGTCCGCGGGAATACGTGCTGGTATTCGCGGTGCACCACATCAGCGCCGACGGTTTCTCGATGGGTCCGCTGTCGCGTGATCTGGCGTCGGCCTATTCGGCCAGAAGTGCGGGGCGGCAGCCGGAGTGGGCGGAGCTTCCGGTGCAGTACGTGGATTACGCGCTGTGGCAGCGGGAATCGCTCGGGGCCGCCGATGATCCGGGATCGGTGCTGTCCGGTCAGCTCGACTACTGGACCGAGCAGCTGCGCGATCTGCCCGACGTGCTGGAACTGCCCGTGGACCGCCCGCGCCCGGCGATCGCCTCGCATCGCGGTGCGCGGTACGAATTCGCGGTGGACGCGGCGACGGTCACCGGACTGCATGAGCTCGCCCGGGCGCGGGGTGCGACGGTCTTCATGGTCGTGCATGCCGCACTCTCGATTGTGTTGTCGCGCCTGTCCGGTAGTGTCGATATCGCCGTCGGCACCCCGGTGGCCGGACGCGGCTCGGCACTGCTGGACGAGCTGGTCGGCATGTTCGTCAATACCGTGGTGCTGCGCACCCGCGTCGATGAATCGCTGCCGTTCGCCGAGCTGCTGGCCGGTGTGCGCGGGACGGATCTGGCGGCGTTCGCCCACGCGGAGATTCCGTTCGAGCAGGTCGTCGAGGCGGTGGATCCGGCACGCAGTCAGGCGCGGCATCCGCTGTTCCAGGTGATGCTGGCCTTCCACAATCTCGAGACGGCGGGGGTCACCCTGCCCGGTATCGAGGTGACCGCCGCCGGGGCCGATATCGGTGTCGAGCGCTTCGATCTGAGCCTGACCCTCACCGATACTCCCGATGCGACCGGTGCGATGCCGATCGGCATCAGCTATGCCGCAGAGCTTTTCGATCCGGCTACCGTCGCCGCGTTCGCCGAGCGACTGCGGGTGGTCTTGGCGGCGATTGCCGCCGATCCCGGTGTGCGCGTGCGGGATATCGAGGTGGTCTCCGCGCGGGAACGGCTGCGCTTGCTCGACGACTGGGGTACCGGTCGCATTGCCGAGCCCGGCACCGGCGCAGTGACCCTGCCCGGCTTGCTGGCGGGCGCGGTGGCCGCGAACCCGGCGGGTGACGCGGTAGTCGACGGGCAGCTCCGGATCACCTATCGGCAGCTCGATGACGACTCGGATCAGCTGGCGCGCTTGCTGATAGACCGCGGCGTCGGACTCGAATCGGTGGTCGTGGTCGGTCTGCCGCGCTCCGCCGCCTGGGTGACGGCGGTGTGGGCGGTCGTCAAGACCGGTGCGGCATTCGTCTCGGTCGATCCGGGCCACCCGGTGGAGCGGAATCGATTCGTGTGCGCTGATTCGGGTGCGCAAGTAGGTATTACGACCGATCGATATCGACAGGCGCTGCCGGGTGATGAGGTGACCTGGCTGACGCTCGACGATGCGGAACAGTCCGCGCGAGACGCAGTGCGGCCGGCCGATCGGCCTCCGGTCCGCACCGAGAACACCGCCTACGTCGTGTACACCTCGGGCTCGACCGGAGAGCCCAAGGGCGTCGAGGTCACGCATGCCGGTGTCGCGGCGATCGTGGCCGACGGCCGCGTGCGCGGTGCCCTCGATCGCGATTCCCGCATGCTCGGGGTGGCGGCGCGCACCTTCGACGCCGCGATTCTGGAGTTGCTGCTGGCCACCGACGCGGCGGCCACGCTGGTAATCGCGCCGCCGGATGCCTATGGCGGGCAACCGCTTCGGGAGTTGCTGCGCGAACAGCGCATCACCCACGCCTTCCTGACGCCGTCCGTGGCGGTATCGATGGACACCGAGGGACTCGACGCGCTGCGGGTGGTGCTGACCGGCGGCGACCGCTGTTCACCGCAACTGGTGTCGCGATGGTCCGGCACCGATGCGGCCGGACTGCGGCGCGTGCACAACCTGTACGGTCCGGCCGAGGCGACGATCTGGGTGACCGGTACCGAACTCGTACCGGGGCGGGCGGTGGATATCGGCGGTCCGATCGCCGATGTGCGAGTGGCGGTGCTGGATTCATGGCTGCGCCCGGTTCCCGCCGGTGTGGTCGGTGAGCTCTATATCTCGGGTTCCGCTGTGGCCCGGGGATATCGGGGCCAGGCGGGATTCACCGCGACCCGCTTCGTGGCCGATCCCTTCGGCGCACCGGGTGATCGGCTGTACCGGACCGGCGATCTGGTGCGCTGGGTCGTTGACGCCGAGACGGGCGAATCGGCTTCCAGTGCAGGGACTTTGGCCTTCGTGGGCCGCTCGGACTTCCAGATCAAGGTGCGCGGGCAACGACTGGAGCTTGGTGAGGTCGAGACCGCACTGTGCGATCTGCCGGATATCGAACAGGCGATCGTGGTCGCGCACACCCCGGCCGGGGGCGCGGAATCCGAGGTGCGCCTGGTGGCCTACGCGGTGGCCCGCCCGGAGCGTTCTGTGGACCCGGCGCAGGCCAGAAGTGCTGTGGCACAGCGACTGCCGGGCTATATGGTCCCCGACGCGGTACTGGTGCTCGATGAGTTCCCGCTCACCGCGACCGGCAAGATCGACCGGCGGCGACTGCCGGAACCGGTCTTCCCGGCGCAGACCTTCCGCGCACCGTCGACACCGGCCGAGGAGCTGGTGGCGCAGGTGTTCGCGGAAGTGCTCGGAGAAGATCGAATCGGCGCGGACGATGACTTCTTCGCCCTGGGCGGCAATTCACTCAGTGCGGTACAGGTCGTCTCGCTCCTGCACGCGCGCACCGGCAGGCAGCTGCAACCCAGCAGGCTGTTCTCCGATGCCACACCCGCGGCATTGGCCCGCGACCTGGACAGCTCGGACGAGCTGAACATCTCGCTGGGCGTGCTGACCCCGCTGCGGTCCGCGGGCAGCCGCGCACCGCTGTTCTGCGTCCATCCGGGCGGCGGCCTGGCCTGGGTGTACGGGTCGCTGGTCGGTCATCTCGACGCCGATCGCCCGGTCTACGGCTTCCAGGACCCGCATATCGTGGCGGGCGAAGACCGGCTGGAATCGGTGGGCGCGTACGCCGATCGGTACGTGCGCGAACTGCTGGAGCAATTCCCGGACACCACCTACCACCTGGTGGGCTGGTCGCTGGGCGGGCAGATCGCACACGCCATGGCGGTGCGACTGCGCGAACTGGGGCATGAGGTCGGACTGCTCGCCCTGGTCGACGCCAGTCCGGAATCGGGTGCCGGTGACACCGCCGAACCCGAACAGCACGAAGTCGTCGAGGCGGTCGCCCGCATTCTCGGCGGCTGGCGCGATGTGCTGAAACTGGATGAGGTACCCGAGATCGACAACCTGGACGAGTTCTATGCCCTGCTCTCGGATCGCATCGGCGGGGCGGGCATCCTCGCGCCGGAACAGGTCCGGCGAGTGGTGGAGAGCTTCTCGAAACCGCTTCCGTACCAACCCGGTTGCTTCGCGGGCGACGCGCTGCTGCTCACTGCCGCCCGGGAGACCGGACGGGACCGATTCCCGGAGATCTGGCGCGAGCACATCACCGGGCGCATCGATCAGATCGCGATCGACGCGTGGCATACCGGAATGCTGCACGCGGAGAAGGCCGCCGAGATCGGTCCGATCCTGGAATCGCGGCTTATCCGGACGCGGTGGTGAAGAGGTTGAGTTTGTAGGTGGTGACCGGGGCCGTCCGGCCCAGCAGCTTCGCGGCCAGGCGGTACTGGAGCGGCCAGGTACGGACGACCGAAGGTTGCGGCTGCGCGAAGGTTCGGGATTCGCGCAGCTGTAAACCGCACTGCTCCAGGGTTTTCGGATCGTCGCAGATCCATTCCATCCGGGCGGTGACGGCCTTGAACACGGGGTTGCTGTCCTGACTGCGCATCATGAACGCGCCGCCGGTATCGAAAGCCAAAGGTGTGGAAGGGAATTGCTTCGCGATTCGGCTCAGGGTGGACTGCACCCGTTCGGCCGGGAAGTAGAGCAGTACGGCCTCGCTCAGCAGGAATACCGGGCCGGGGCGTTCGGCCACCGCGCTGAACCAGTCGGTATCGAAGATCGATCCGGTGATCATGGTGTATCGCTCGGAATCCTCGAAGTGCTTGCGCCGCAACGCCATGGTGTCCTCGACATCGAGGTCGATCCAGTGCAGACGGCCATTGTCGAGCCGATCGAACCGGGTCGAGAGGCCGCAGCCCAGATCGACCACGGTGCCCGCCGGATGTTCGCGCAGGAACTCGCGAACGTACTCGTCGAAGATGGAGGCCCGCAGCACCGAACCGCCGAGCGACGGGCCGCGGAATTTGCTGAAGTCGTAGTCGATGGATTCGGTGAGTTCGATCGCCTTGCGATCGGAGAGCACACTCTTTCCCCGCCTGGCGTCCTGCGCCCGGCCGTAGAGCGGAATCAACAGCGTTTCCTGGATCGCGCCGAGCGATACCTGTTCACTCATGAGTGCACCCTAACTTAGGGTGCACTAACTGGCTAGGGGTTCGCCTGGTCGCCGCACGTGAATCGTGTTGTGTCGCGCACCGGGTCGAAATGCCCGATATGGTCGGACGGGTGGCCAGTAAGTCCGCCTCGCCGGCCCTGGAACTGACGGTCGGCGAGCATACGGTGCGCATCTCGAATCCGGATCGGGTGTACTTCCCCGAGACCGGGGCGACCAAACTCGACCTGGCGCGGTACTACCTGAGCGTCGGCGACGGCATCGTCAACGCCCTGCGGGATCGACCCTGCATGCTGCACCGCTTCCCGAAAGGGCTGCCCGGCGGCAAGGTGCATCAGAAGCGCGTCCCCGCGGGCGCTCCGGACTGGATTCCGACCGTGCAGCTGTACTTCCCGCGCTACGGCCGCACCGCCGATGAACTCTGCGTCGACAAGCTCGCCGATGTCATCTGGGCGGTGCAGATGTCCACCGTCGAATTCCATCCCTGGAACTCGCGCCGCTTCGATACCGAACTTCCCGACGAATGGCGTATCGACCTCGATCCCATGCCCGACTGCCCGTGGTCGCGGGTACAGCGGGTGGCCGGGGTCGTGCACGAGGTGCTCGACGAACTCGGTGCGGTCGGATGGCCGAAGACCTCCGGCGGCAAGGGTTTACACATCTACGTGCGCACCACCCCGGAGTACGGCTTCCAGGATGTCCGCCGCGCGGCCCTGGCCTTCGCCCATGAGGTGGAGCGCCGCGCCCCCGAGGATGTCACCACCGCGTGGTGGCGCAAGGACCGCGATCCGCGGCAGCTTTTCGTCGACTACAACCAGAACGCCCGCGATCACACCATCGCCGCCGCCTATTCGGTGCGCGGCATACCGGAGGCCACGGTTTCCACCCCCGTGCGCTGGGATGAGATTCCGGACCTGCACCCGCGCGATTTCACCATGACCACGGTCCCCGCGCGCTATGCCGAACTGGGCGATCTGCACGCGGGAATCGACGATGCGGTATTCGACCTGGCGCCACTGCTGGAATGGGCCGACCGCGACAAGGTCGAAGTGGTGGACCTCGACGACGACTAGTGCGGATTCGTTGCCTGCGTGGGGAAGTCGCGATCGGGGGTGATCGTGTGATTATCCGAGCCCAGAGTGAGCGTGACGGTCACCGGGCCGCCCGACGGGCAGCAACTGGGATCCTGATCGGCCAGCCACCGGTACTGCACCTGAACACTGCGATCCGACGACCCGACCACCGTGGTGTAGGCCGTCCAATGCTTGGTGGCGGTGCCCAGATATCCGGAATGGTTGAAGAACAACACATGCCAGGGTGAACTGGCCGTCCCGCGCGGCGTGCCCGCGAGCACCCACAGCAGACTGGGACACGAGCCCAGCACCGCCGGGGTACCGCTGTCGGCGTAGAAACCATCACCACCCACATTCGGCCCGAGCGTGCCCAGCGCCGCGGTGACCACCGGCGAATTGAGATCCACACACTTCCCGCTCCCGGCGGTAGCCGGTGCGGTACCCCCGGGTTGCGTTGTGCCCGTAACGGTCTGCGGATTACTCGCCGACTGACTGACCGTCGGCTGCGTCACCGTCGCCTGGGTGGTTCCGGGCGCGGCGGTGGCGACCGGTGACGATGTAGGCACTCCGCTCACAGGCGTCGCCCCGTCACCCTGACAGCCCGCCGCGAAACCCACCACGCCGACCGCGGCAAGAACTCCGATTACCCGTTTCATGCGACACCTTCTCCTGGGCAGTACCGATTATTTCGCGCCACAGGTGAATAGCGTTGCACTCCGGGCCGTTGTCAGCTCGGCAATCCGAGCCCGTCGGCGAGTACCGGCCAGGATCGGTGGAAGGCATCGCGCCAGTAACCCCAGGAATGCGTACCGGTGGGCTGGAGATCCCAGGTCGCGGGGATGCCCAGTTCATTCAGGCGGACTTGCAGATTGCGGGTGCACCAGTTCACCGCAGCTTCGATGACACCGCCGGTCACGAGCTGATTGGCCAGGCCGAGCGGGGTCGGGTTCAACAGGTACGCGTCATCGGTCCGATCGTGCGGTCCGGGCAGACCGTTGCCGTTGGAGAGGTACAGCCGGGTGCCACGCAGCTGTTCGGCGTTCAGGACCGGATCGTTGGCGGCCCAGGCCGGATCGTCGTTGTCGCCGTACATATTCCGGGTATCGCCCTTACCCCAGGTTTCGACGACGAGCTTGGTGAACTGCTTACCGATCGGATCGGCGATCTGCGCGCAGCCGCTGTAACCGGCGACGGCGTGGTAGAAACCCGGTTCGGCCTCGGCCAGCTGCAGAATCGCGGTCACCGTCATGGAATTGGCCGCGATGGCCTGAATCCCGTTGGTGCCCAGCGCCGGATCGATCAGCGGCGGCAATTCCTCCAGCAGGAAGGTGCGCCATTTGTTGCGGCCGAGCACCGGATCGTCGCGCTGCCAATCGGTGTAGTAGCTGAACGCGCCGCCGATCGGCATCACCACATTGACATTCTGGGCGGCCAGGAAATCGCCGACATCGGTATTGCGCCACCAGGTGGCGATATCCGCGCCGCCACCGGCCCCATTGAGCAGATAGAGCACGGGGCGCGGCGCGGACGCGTCGGCGGGGCGCTGCACCTTGACCGTGATGTCCCTGTCCATCGCCGTCGAATGAACCTGGAGCGTCAGATTCCGTCCGTCGACCGATACCGAGTCGATCCGTGATCCATCGGCGGCAACGGGATCGGCGAGCAGGGCCCGGTCCGCGACGATCGGGTCACTCGGGCCCGCCGCGCCCTGGCCCGCCCCGAAAACCGTAATACCCGCTGCCAGCAGCATGCCTATCGTTCCAAAAGACAGTGCGCGCCTTACTACTCGGCGTTTCAATCCGGTCCCCGGTTCTCTCTCACGCGGACACGACGCAGTCCGCCCCGATACCTAACCACGGCGCATGGATCGCGGACCGCGAAACTGGGCGGTTGTATATTTCAACCGCCCAGTGCCAGGTGGGTGAAGGTGGCGAGGGCGTGGTCGATGGGGTGGGGGTGGGGTTTGCCGGTGGGGTCGAGGGGGTTCCAGCGTTGCAGGTTGACGGCGGCGGAGAGTTGGCGGGTGCCGTCGCCGCTGGTCAGGGATATGGCGCCGCCGCCCCAGACGGAACCGTCATGGCCCCAATGGATTCCGCGGCCGGGGATGGTGGTTTTGTGGAGGCCGAGGCCGTAGTCGATGGTCTTTCCCTCGAAGGAGATGACCGGGACGGTTCGCTGCATCTGCTCGAGTGCCGATGGGCTGATGATCTCCCCGGCCAGCAGTAGTGCGAAGAAGCGGTTCAGATCCGTGACCGTGGAAATCAGTGAGGCTGCCGGGCCCACCCAGGACATGTTGTAGACGCTGTAGTCGCGCGGCGGGTCGATCATGCCGAACCAGGACTCGTAGTGCAGGGAATGGGGTCCGTTGACGGTCAGGCCCAGCGGGAGTTCGGTATCGCGCAGCCCGGCGCGCTCGATGACATTGCGGGTGATGAGTTTTTCGGCCGAGGTGCCCGTAATCGATTCCAGCAGTTGGCACAGCAGCAGGTAGTTGGTGTTCGAGTACACGCCCGGCGGGATGCCGGGCCGTCCGGTGGCGGGCGCGGCGACGCCCATCGCGATCAGATCGGTCGCCTGAAACCTGGTGAACCGGTTGTCATCCAGGCTCGCCGGGGTGGTTTTCGCCAGGTTCGGGAAGGCCGCGAGGGAGGGGTACGCGTAGGGCAGGTATTCGGCCAGTCCGCTGGTGTGGTTGATCAGCATGCGAACGGTGATCGCGTTGCCGCGTTCGCCGGGAACCAGGTCCGGCAGGTAGTGGCCGATGGCCGTGTCGAGGTCTATCTCGCCGTCGTCCACCAATTGCAGTACCGCGGCCGCGGTGAACGTCTTGGTGATGCTGCCGACGCGATGCCGCATATCGGCGGTCACACCTCGCCCGGTGGCGAGATCGGCGACTCCGGCTGCCCCGCACCAGATTTGGTCATGGTTGCGGACCTCGGCGAAGACCCCGGGCATTCCGGCGTCGTGAATATCGGTCAGTGCGCCCTGTAGCTTGTCGGGCTCGAATGTTGTGGTCACGGACCGACTATGGGCCGAGCGCCCCCGCCCGGTCTTGGACGAATCTTCCCCATGCCCGATACCGCTGCTCGGCGATCGCGGGCAGATAATCCACCGTCAACGATCCCGGCGTGCGATCGGCGAACATCGACACATCCCGGCACAGATGCGCCTGATCGACATATCCGCACGTCGCCGCCACATCCGCGGCAGCCCGCCCCGCCAGCAACCCGTCCACGGCGGCCCGGAACCGCACCAGCATCGCCGCCCGCTTGGGCGTCAACCCGATCTGCGATTCGAACCGCCCCCACAGCCGCTTATAGCTCCACCCCACCGATTCCGCGAGCGCGCCCACCCGCACCTGCCCGCCGGAGCCGAGTATTCGAGCCCATCCCGCCAGCACCTCCGGATCGGGTGCGCGCAGCGGTCTATCGCGCTGCGCCAGAAACGTTTCCGTCAACGCGAAGCGTTCCCGCCAACTGTCCCGCGCCGCAAGCTCTTCCCGCAGCAGCAGCGCTCGCCCACCCCAAAGATCCTCGAGATCAACGACTTCGCGCCCCAACTCGCGCGGGGAGATGCCGAGCACCGAATAGGCCCGCGCCGGTGACAACCGGACCTCCACGCACCGCACCCCGTCCCCGCCGACTCGCATGGCGTCCATGCCGAGCCCCGCGATGAACCCACCGAGCCTGCGCGGTCCGGCGGCGTCATCGATACTCAGCCCGCGCCCGCCGAATTCGACCACCAGGGTGACCGCGGCGGTCCCGGCGACGCGGAGATCCATTCCGCCCGTGCCGAGATCGCGGTAGCCGATCATCGCGGCTCCGCCGGCAGGGCCCGCCGCCGCGAAGTCCCACCCCGAATCGGTGCCGGTGCCACCGAAGTTCATGGTTCCCACCCGTCCAGGCTAACCGCTCGGTCCGGCGGCGGACGGTTCAGACCGTGCGGTATCCGCTCATTTCGGTACGGCCTACGAAAATGCGTGCGAGGTAACTGTTTCGGCAGAAATCAAGAACGCCAGCAACTTCTGGGTACATAGGTGTCAAGCCGGGCACGACCCGGAGAGCTCGATATGTGAAGAAGTACGATCATGCGTAGAGCAACGGCGCTCTTCGCCGCATTATTGTTGGCAGTCCTCTTTTCCATTACCTATGTTACGACTCCGCGGGCGAATGCCGATGAGTGCCTTGGCGACTGGGCCATCGGCATCGGCGGACTCGGTGACAACTCCTCCTCGGTATTCGCGCCATTCGTGAATCAGCCCGTGGGCTACAACTCCGCCGACCCGATGTCGGGGTTGAACGAACTCGACCGGCTGTTCTGGCAGCATCGCAATCAGTGCCCCGGCGACCACATCCGGATCATCGGGCACAGCGAGGGCGCGGGCCTGGTCCACGCCTGGGTTACCGCGCATCAGGGAGTCGACAATGCCAATGCCATTCTGCTGGCGGATCCCAAGCGCGCTCCGGGACCCGGTTGGGGCGGTCTCGCCTCGACTCCCGGCAGCGGAATCATCGGTTATCCACTGGCCGGCGTAGACGATTGGTTCGGCGGTTTCCCGACCCTGACCGTCTGCAACCGGGATGACCAGATCTGCGATACCTCGGCCGGTTGGTGGGGTTATCTGTTCGGTGGCGCGCATAGTCGCTACGACTTCAACGTCTGGGACTACGGCGACTGGGATTCCGGCGTCTGGTACCGGTAATCGGTGAATCATGGGGATCAGTAGCCATTGGGCACTGGTCCCCATTGACTGAACCCGTGCCCCAGTGAGGTGCAGACGGCGGTGCCGTTGAAGGTGATCTGACAGGTCGCCCCGGCATGGGTGATGGAGTATTGGGGATCGTGGTAGGTGGTCGCGGGCAGGCGCTGCAGCGCCGGATTCCCGCCCGGCAGCGTATGGCTGCCATTCGAATTCCATTGCGGGCGAGCCGGTAATGCGGCCGAGTCCAGCACAATGGCCGGAACATTCGGCAGCGATATCTGCGTGCCGAAGTACAGGACGTTCATGGCGGCCGCCGGTGTGGCGAGATCGCAGCCGATGACGCCGCCCGGATCGATCGAACAGTTCCAGCCGCCGAGGGCGAAATACGCGGTACCGTCGACGACCGCGGGACCGGGGGAATCATCGGCCTGTGCGGGGCCCACGCCGACCAGGCATGAGACCAACCCCAGAATTCCACCGCAAACCCCTGCGGCGGCGACTCGCACAGCCCGTGACACGTTATCTCCCTGAATGTTCCAGCGGCCCGGCACGCGCACAGGCCATAGAGAAAAGCTATCACTTTCCGGCGCGTAGGCCACGGATCTGTCGAGGGGCCTTACATGAATTTTCCGCCGGTATCGGCCCTTCCGGCACCTTTCGCAGCGATCCGGCAGCGCATTTGTTTCGCGATGCGAAAGATACTTCGCGGTTTGTGTCGAATTCTCATTCCACGACGTCATCGGCGAGCGGTTCGACGAGCCTGGCCAGATCGGATCGGGAAATAGGCGCACGGTTTATCGCGGGCCCCGGCAACTGCCGAGTTTGCCTGTGATGCAGCGCCAGCCAGATGCGATCCCGGGTGACCGGAAGTTCGGTGAACCGGATGCCGGTGGCATCGCGCAGGGCGTTCGCCAGTGCCGGGGCCACCGGATTGAACGGGCTCTCACTCATGGATTTCGCGCCCAGCGGGCCGATGGCGTCGGAGGTCTCCATGAAGGTGACCTCGGTGCGCGGGATATCGGCGAAGGCGGGCAGACGATAGCGGCGGAACGCGGCGGTGCTGACCTCGCCCCGCTCGTCGATCCGCACATTCTCGAAAAGCGTTGCGCCCAACGCCTGGGCGACACCGCCCTCGACCTGTCCGCGGCACTGCAGCGGGTTCATCACCTTGCCCGCGTCCGCCGCGTGCACGCTGCGCAGAATGCGGAGCTCACCGGAATCGGGGTCGACCGCGATCTGGAACAGCTGGGCATTGAAGGCGACCGAACGCGGTGTGCCACCCCAATGCCCCTCCGCGACAAGGGTTTCACCATCGATGGCCGCGACGGCGCACAGCACCTGGAGTGATACTCGCCGCGAGCCCGCCACCACGGCGTGCTCGGTCACCCGGCAGTGCGACGGTTCGGCACCGAGCTGTGCGGCAGCGCGCGCGATCAGTACCTCGGCCATGGCCCGCGCCGCGTGCAGCACGGCTTTACCCGCCACCACGGTGCCGGTGGAACCGAAGGCCCCGGTGTCGTGACCGACCACATCGGTATCGGACTGTCTGATCCGCACCCGATCCACCGTGGTGCCCAGCTCCTGCGCGACGATCTGGCGATGCACCGTGGTGGTGCCATTGCCGAATTCGGCCGTGCCGACCGCGAGATCGTAGGTGCCATTGGGTAGCAATGTGATTCGAGCATCGGCGAAATGACCGCCGGGCGGCCCGGTCGCGATCATGGACAGCGCGAAGCCGGTGCCGGTGCGCCAGCCCGGCGGTGCGGGCGGAAAGGGATCGGCCAGCGCGGTGCGGATGATGCCCAGGCATTGATCGAGCCCGTAGCTGGCGATATGCAGATCCTCCTCATGCCCGCCGGGGGTGATCATCGGCTCGCCGGGGCCGATCATATTGCGCTCGCGGAAGACCAGCGGGTCCAGGCCGACGCGACGGGCCAGCTCATCCATCACCGATTCCATGGCGAACACCACCTGACCCAGGCCGTAGCCGCGAAACGCGCCCGCCGGAACGGTATTGGTGTAGACGGCATAACCGTCGACCTTCTTGTTCGGGCAGCGGTAGACGCCGAAGGATTCGCCCGCGGAGTGGAAGAGCACGGCGGGACCGTGGTTTCCGTACGCCCCGGTATTGGACACGATGCGGGCTTCGAGGGCGCACAGCGTGCCGTCACGGCGTGCGCCCGCCTTGACCCGAACGGTGAACGGATGCCGGGTGGTCGCACCGTAGAACTGTTCCGCGCGTGTGTATTCCAGCTTCACCGGTCGGCGCAGTCGCAGGGCCGCGAGCACCACGATGTCCTCGACGAGCATTTCCTGTTTACCGCCGAAACCGCCGCCGACCCGTCCGGCCACCACCCGTACCTGCTCGAGCGGCAGGTCGTAGAGGGCGCACAGGGCGCGCCTGGTAAGGAAGGGCGTCTGCGTGCTGGAGCGCACCACCAGTCGCTCGTCCTCGTCGAACCAGGCCACCGCGCCATGGGTTTCCAGGCTGGCGTGCTGTACGCGCTGGGTGCGGAAGGTCTCTTCGTAGATGACGGCGGCTTCGGCGAAACCCGCTGCCACCGAGCCGATCTCGCCGTGCACTTCGCCCACCACATTGGATTCGGGCCGGGCGATGCGCGCGACCTTCGCATCCTTGGCGTGCACCCGGGGCGCGTCCGGGCGCATCGCCTCCTCCGGGTCCAGGACGTACGGCAGCACGTCGTACTCGACCTCGATGCGACGGCAGCCCTCCTCGGCGGCGGCCTCACTGTCGGCGACCACCGCGGCCACCCGCTGTCCGACGTAGCGGACCACATCGTCCAGGACGCGGGTGTCGTCGGGATCCTCCTCGGGATGTTCATGGCGCGCACTCGAATACAGGCGGTCGGGGGCATCGTGATGGGTCAGCACCGCGTGCACGCCCGGAACGCGTTGCGCCGCCTCGGTATCGATACGCAGAATGCGGGCGTGTGCGTGCGGGGAGCGCAACAGCTTCATATGCAACAGCCCCGGGATATCTATATCGAAGGTGTACCGGGCGGTTCCGGTGACCACCTGCGGTCCGGCGGGCGCGCCGAGATTGCGCCCGACCGCCGCACCGGCCTCGGGTTCCTCGGTGTGGCGCACGCCCTCGATGGCATCCTCGATGGCGCGATATCCGGTGCAGCGGCACAGATTTCCCTTCAGCGCGCGGGGGAGATCCGCGAGCTGCGATTCATCGAGTTTCGCGGTGGTCATCAGGAAACCCGCCGTGCAGAAACCGCATTGGAAGCCCTGCGCGTCCAGGAATCGCCGCTGTACCGGATGCAGTTCGCCATCGCGCGCTAGCCCCTCGACGGTGGTGACGCTGTGGCCGTCGGCGCGCACCGCCGGATACAGGCAGCTGTGCACGGGTTCGCCGTCCACGTGCACCGTGCAGGCACCGCAGTCGCCCGCATCGCAGCCCTTCTTCACCCCGAAGCAGCCGTGTTCGCGCAGATAGGTGCGCAGGCACTGTCCCGCGCGCGGCTGGTCGTCGAAAGTGCGGTCATTGACCTGGATTTCGAAGCTCATACCAGTTCTCTCCTGATCTCTTCGGCGAGCAGCAGGGTCATATGTCTGCGCCACTGCGGCAGGCCGTGGATATCGTCGAACCACACCCGCTCCGGTACGGCCTGATCGATGGCAGCGCGCAATTCGGCTGCGCCGGGCCGGTAGTGGAAGCGAATGCGGATCGGCCGGGTGGTCGAGGCGGTGATGGTCAGGCGCAGTACGCCCGCACTGTCGAGCATTCCGATGACCAGGACGCCGGAGCGGCCGTGGCCGTACAGGGAGGCTTGCCGGAAGGCGGTACGGCGGGCCAGCGCCGCGGCGGGAATCGTGATCGATCGCAATAGTTCGCCCTCACGCAGGACGTTCTCGCCTGCGCCCGTGACGAATTCGAGCACCGGCAGCCGCCGCCGCACCCCGGCCGGGGATTGCAAGAGGCATAAGCCGTCCAATGCGGCGGTCAGCGAGATCATCGGCCCGGCGGGCAGCGAATTGCACAGATTGCCGCCAACCGTGGCCATATTCCAGATCTTGAACGATGCCAGGAACGCATGGCAGCACTGCCGGAACAGCTCCCGCTCGGTGGATCGGAACAGCTCGGCCACCGTACAGGTGGCCGCGATCTCCAACCCGCCATCGGGCAGCCGGTGCAGCGGAGTCCAGCCGGTGCGGCTCAGATCGATGAGGCGGCGCAGGTGCGGCTGCGGTTCGGAGAACAGGTAGGTGCCGCCGCCCAGCCAGGCGTCACCCGCCCGCCACTCGCGGAATTCGCGTGCGTCGCACACCTGCGCGATCGTGTTCAGATCCACCCGGCACCCCTCGAAATCGATGACCTGCCCGATTCAAGCCGGGGTGCGGGCCGCTGCCATCGGGTGCGCATACGAAATTCCGGGGGTGCCGCGCCGAATTTCGGTGGATCGAACAAGACATCGCCGACACCGAGTGCGGGCATCTACCATGCGATGTCGGCGGTCGTCGCGGACCGCGCGGAAGGAGCAGCTCATGCGGGTGGATGACCTGCTGCAACTGGAGAACCTGGCCTTGGAGCTGGTGTGGGGCCGTCCCGAACTGCTGCGACAGGAGGTCGGCGGGGTCACCGCGACCGATCTGCTGGATCCCAGCGAATATCTGCGGGACGGCGAGGTGGTGCTGAGCGGGCTGGTCTGGTGGACCGCGCGCGGCGGGCGGCAGAAAGCCGACCGGTTCGTCGCGGCACTGCGGAATACCGGTGCGGTGGCCCTGCTCGCGGGCGTGGTGCGACATGGCGGCGTGCCCGAGGAAGTGCAGCGCGCCTGCCGCGAACAGGGCATCGTGCTGATGGCGGTGCCCGCCGAGACCACGTTCCGGACGATTACCGATGAGATCTATCTGCGGCGCTGGGGTGCGCTGACCGCCTCACCGCATTCGTCCCTGCCCGATCATGTGCGGCGCGGACTGGACCGGCTGATCCGGGAACAGGCCGAACCGACCGAGGTGCTGGACCGCATCGCCGTACAGCTCGGCGGGCTGCCGTGCGCGCTGGTCACCGCGAGCGGGCGCACCATCGCCCGCTCCTCCGCCGCGCCCGTGCAATCGCCCGCGACCATCGTGCGGAGCCTGCGCCGCGGCGAGCGTGCGAATCATCCGGTGGGGGAAGCGGATTCGCCCTACGACGGCTGGTATCTGCGCCTGCCCGGTCCGCTCGCGCCACCGCGATTGCTGCGCGAGGTCGCCGAGATACTGCGGCACTATCGGGAACTCGCGGCAGCGGAACAGGATCGGCGCGCCGAGACCACCACCGCGCTCATCGCGCTGCTGGACCGCGGCGATATCGAGAACCCCGCCATAGCAACGACATTGGAGCCCCTCGGCCCGGGGCCGTATCGAATCGTCACGGCGGTGGCGACATCGGCGCAGCCGGGTGGAACCTCTGCGCGGTCCGGGTCTGCGGGGGATGCATCGGTGCAGCCCGGCGGAATGTCAGCGCGGCCCGGGACGACAGTGACCACATCGGCGCAGCCGGGCGGCCCATCGGTACGGCCCGGGGCATCGGTGGCCGCAACGGCAGCGCCGAGTGGGGTCCTGTTGAGGTCGGGTGCGGCGGTGGCGGCGCTGAGTGAGTTGCTGGCACACCGTACTTCGGAGCCGCCGTTGGTCGCGGCGCGCGGTGAGTATGCCGTCGGGGTCATTTCTGAATCCGCAGCCGATGATCTGATCGGCCGTTTCGAGCTCGTGCGCTCCTGTGCTCCGGATGTCGGGCTGCATCTGGGTCTCGGCTCGGTCGAATCCGTTGCGACACTGCGGGACAGCTTGATTCGCGCCGATCACGCCTGCCGGGCCGGGGCGCACCTGAATCGGGCCGTCACCACCGCCGCTGATCTCACCACGCTCGCCGAACTGCTTGCCGGGGTGCCGAATCCGGTGCGTGAGACTTTCAGCACCCAGGTGCTGGGCGAGCTGCTCGACAACGATCCGGCCCGGATCGAATTGCGTGCCACCCTTACCGCGTTCCTGGATCACAACGGTTCCTGGACCCGCACGGCCGAAGCCCTCTACCTGCACGTCAATACGGTGCACTACCGCATCGAGCGCATCGAAAAGCTCACCGGCCGTGACCTTTCCCGCCTCGACGACCGCATCGACCTGCGCGCCGCGCTACACGCCCGCACCGCCTCGCCCCACATCCCCCGCGCCTGCTGAGGGCTTGCCCGCACCCTGGTTCTCGCCGGAGCTGGGCACGTGTGCGCCCTGCGCGGCTTGCCGAGGTGGTGGTCCGGCTGCCCCGGCCCACGCCCCGGATCGACTACCGCGCAATACCGCTCGCCGCCGAACCATGGATTGATGTCGGGTCAGAGGCGGCGGATGCGGGCCTGCCAGGCGGCGACATCGACCAGGCCCTCGGGCGAGACGTCGAGGGTGGCGGCCGCTTCGGCTACTCCGGGGGTGACGCGGCCGCGGTAGCGGGTGGGGTGAAGGTCTTCCAATTCCCAGCCGTCGCTGAAGGATTCGCGAATGAGCCGGTCGCTGATGCGCGGGCCGAAGCCCGGTTCGGCGTCCGAGAGCGCCAGTAGGTGCAGGACGCCGCCGGGCTTCAGGACCGCGTGCAGATTGCGCACGTAGGCGGTCCGGATCTCGGGTTCGGTGCCGAAGACGTGGAACAGCGCACTGTCGACGACGGTGTCGAAGGCGGGTGCGGAGCCCGGGGGAGTGCCCGCGAAGTCGGGGCGGGCGATGAACTCGAGAGCGTCGGCCACCTCGAACGCGACGTTCGGCACGCCCTGTGCGGCCGCGTTGGCGCGCGCGTGGTCGATGGCGCTGGGGGACAGGTCGACACCGAGCACGTCGTAACCGAGCCGGGTCAGCGCGATGGTATGTTCGCCCGCACCGCAGCCGGGCTCCAGGATGCGGCCGCCGAGCGCACCCGTGCGCTCGAGCGCCACGATGGCCGGTTGCGGTTCGCCGATCACCCAGGGCGCGGTGTCGTTGTCGTATGCGGCATTCCAGATTTCGGTTCGGGTCATGCCTCCAGGGTGCAACCTCGAGCGTGGTCGAGGTCAAGCCCGGCGCGCACACCGGTGAGCGGGATGGAGGTTGGACGGTCCGCGGCCCGGCCCGGTAAGCCCATGTCATGAGTGAATCGATCGGCCCACTGCTGCCCGCCGATGAGGGTTTCCATCATCAGATCGCCGACACCTTCGGAACGGTCGCCAGCAGCGATCTGTCCTGGACCGAGAAGGTGTGCGCGATGGCGGCGGCCCGGGATGGCAGCCTGCAATTGGGATTCGGGCTCGGCAAATACACCAATCGCAATGTTATGGACGGGTACGCGGGGATTTCTCGCGGCGTCGAACAGGTGACGGTGCGCGCCAATCGCGAACTGCTGCCCGAACCGGATCGCACGGTGATCGGGCCGGTGCGGTACGAGGTGGTCGAACCGCTGAAGCAGATCCGATTCATCCTGGAGCCCAACGATATTCAGCCGATCGCGTTCGACTGGCTGTTCACCGCCGAACTGCCCGCGCATCTCGAGGACCGCACCCATATGCGCAGCGGCTACCGGGTTTCCGCGGATCTGGTGCGCTACCACCAGATCGGCGTCGCCTCGGGTTGGGTGGAGATCGACGGGCGGCGAACCGAGATCACACCGGAGGACTGGGTTTCCACGCGCGACCACTCCTGGGGTGTGCGCTACGACGTCGGACAGCCGCGCCCGGATGTACAGGCCATGGAGCTGCCACCCGAGGTGTCCTTCCGAATGATCTGGGCCCCGGCGCTTTTGGAACGCCCCGACGGCAGCCGGTATGGCATCCACCTGCACTATCAGATCGTCGAGGTCACCGGCTACTCGTCCAAAACCGTGATGGGCGGCCTGCAATATCCGGACGGCCGCACCGTGCGCTGGCGGGACCTCACCCCGGAATTGCGCTTCGACCCGGACAATCGGCGGCTCCTCGGCGGGCGCGTGCACGCCACCGATGTGGAGGGCGGCACCCGCACCCTGGAGATCGAGGTGGTGTCGGACACCGGATTCCACCTGGGAGCCGGGCTCTATCACGGCTTCGAGGGGCGCTATCACGGCGAATGGCAGGGCCCCGGAACGCATTTGGACGGTGAGTGGATCGCCGACTGCTCGACCTACGACAATGCCCGCCGCCTGCATCAGATTCGCGACACCGTCGTGCGGATCACCGATCCGGTGGGCGGCGGAGTGGGATACGGCAATTGCCAGCCCATCATCACCGGCGGTGACGACGCGCTCGGGCTGACCAAGGAAAGCACCTTCATGTAGGAGTTCTTCCCAGAATCGGCGAGATAGCCGCGCGTTTGTCGGTGCGCGTGGGTAGGGTGACCTGGTTCCACGTCCGGGGTGTGCGGTGTTCGGCGGGGGGTATGTCGTTCACCGCGTGGAGTTTCGATGTCCGATCCAGATCCCGCCCGCGCCGCATCCGTCGACACCGCCGATCCGCGCGTGCCCATGTACACCCCCGAATTCGCCGCTGACCCGCATCGGGCCTATCGCGAGATGCGGGCCCGATTCGGCGCGCTGGCCCCGGTCGAACTCGCACCCGGGATACCCGCCACCCTGGTGCTCGAATACCGCACGGCGGTAAGGATTCTCAACGATCCGGAGCGCTTTCCGGCCGATCCCCGGGTATGGCAGGAAGGCGTGCCCGCCGATTGCCCGGTCCTGCCGATGATGCAGTGGCGACCCAACGCGCTGCGCAGCGCGGGCAGCGAACACACCCGCTACCGCCAGACCAATACCGCCGGACTGGCCGGGGTGGACCGCTACGGCCTGCAAGCCACGGTCGAACGCACCGCCATCTCCCTGATCAACGGCTTCTGCGCCACCGGATCGGTGGATCTGGTGCGCGAGTACGCCTTTCCGCTCGCGTTCGACGTGCTCAACCATCTGCTCGGCTGCCCCGCCGCCATCGCGGCACAGGCCGCCCAGGGCTTTCGCGCCATCTTCGAGGGCATCGGCGCGGAGAACGGCAACAGGCTCCTCATCGAAGCCCTGCAACGCCTGGCCCTGCACAAACGCGAGCACCCCGGCGATGACGTCACCACCCGAATACTGCACCATCCGGCCGAACTCACCGATACCGAAATGGTCCATCAGCTCGCCACCCTCTACGGCGCGGGCATCGAACCCCAGCAGAATCTGATCGTCAACACCCTGCTGGTGATCCTGGCCGACGACCGCTTCGGCGGCAGCGTGCTGGGCGGCAGTCTCTCCACCCGCGACGCCCTCGACGAAGTCCTCTTCAACGATCCGCCGATGGCCAACTTCTGCATCAGCTTTCCGCGCCAGCCCGTCCTGGTGGACCACACCTGGCTCCCCGCCCACCAGCCCGTGGTCATCAGCATGGCCGCCTGCAATACCGATCCGGCCATCACCACCGCCCACCGCTCCGGCAACCGCTCCCATCTGGCGTGGGGTGCGGGCCCGCACTCCTGCCCCGCCAGCCCGCTGGCCTACCTGATAGCGCAGGAGGCGATCGATCAACTGCTCGACGCCCTGCCGGAAATCCGCTTGGCCGTCCCGGCGACCGAATTGACCTGGCGGCCAGGTCCTTTCCATCGAGCCCTCACCGCCCTGCCCGCCACCTTCGAACCGTCGCCCCCGCTGCCTGTCCTCTCCTGAACCGCATGCAGGTCCGAGCGTCGTCGGGCGGTTCGGGGTCTCGGCGTCCTGTCGTGGGAGACTCGGGACGCTGAAGGAGGAGGTCGGGTGGCGTACGTCAAGGCGGCGGAGCGGGAGCGGCAGATTGTCGCGGCGGCGGTGCGGGTGCTCGGTGCGGTGGGGGTGGCCGGAACGACGCTGCGGGCGGTCGCGGCCGAGGCCGATATCGCGCTGGGGACCATGCAGTACGTGTTCCCGAGCAAGGACAGCCTGCTGCGCGCGGTGGTCGCCGCCGTCACCGACGATGTCGCCGCGACGCTGCGGGTCGAAATCGAGCCGGGGCTCGGGGTGGAGCAGGTGCTGCGACGCAGTGTGACCAACTTCTGGAGCGCGCTGGTCGAGAATGAAATCGGTGTGCAGATCATGCAATACGAGCTGGCGATGTATTCCGCGCGGACCGAGGGGGCGCAGGGGCTGGCGCGTTTGCAGTACGAGCGATACACCTCGCTGGTGGCCGAGTTCTGTGAGCGCGCCGCGCGCGCGACGGGACAGCGATGTGCCGTCGACTTCGAGACGCTGGGGCGGCTGTCACTGGCCGTGCTGGATGGTCTCATCGTGCAGTACGTGGCGAATCCCGATGCCGAGCGCGCTCGCCGGGATCTCGATCTGGCCGTGGACATGGTGATCCGCTTCGCCGATCCGCAGCCCATTTCGGGCGAATCCAACTAACTCTTCCCATTGCGCGGGGGCCTGCGGCTGTGGCTTACTGAAAAAAGTCGGTCGGTTGTACGACTTAGTTTCGGCGGTCGCCGTTCGGAAGGAGTCAGGGATGGTCGAGGACCCGCGGCGGGCAATGGAGTCCGGTGGATCGGATACGACGGTGGTGGTCGTCGGGGCGGGGGTATCGGGGCTGGTCGCGGCACGGGAACTGCGGCGGCACGGGATCGAGGTGATCGTGGTGGAGGCGGCCGATCGGGTCGGCGGGCGGACACTGACCGAGACGACCGCGCTCGGATCGCGAGTGGATCTGGGCGGGCAGTGGATCGGCCATGACCATCACCGGGTCAGCGCGCTGGCGGCCGAACTCGGGGCCACCCGATTCCCGATGCACACCGGGACGCTGCCGATTCTGATCGATCGTTCGAAGCGGCTGCGGGTGTCGGCTCCGTCGGTGTTGCTGTCCGTGCTGATCCTGCTGTTCGCGGAAGTGTTGTCCCGCACCGGTATAACGCGTCGATGGAATGCGACGACCGTCGCGTCCTGGCTGGCCAGGGTGCCGGGGCGGAGCACCCGGCAGCTGCTCGATGTGATTGCCGCGATCTCGTGGACGGCGGATCTGGATCGACTCTCGATTCATGCCGCCGCGCGCATGATCCGGAATCAGGGCGGTCTGTTCACCATGCTCTCCACGCGCGGTGGCGCACAGGACTCCCTCCTCGTCGAGGGTATGGGGTCGCTGGCCGAACGACTGGCCGATGAGCTCGGTGCGCGAATTCGTCTGGGTCAGCGGGTGCTATCGATCGAACAGGGCGAATCGGGTGTGATCGTGCGGACTTCGGCGGGCGACATCACCGCCGCGAAGGTCATCGTCACGGTCCCGCCGCCGCTGCTCGACCGGATCACCTACAAGCCCGAATTGCCCACGGCGCACGCCGAACTCGCGTCGGCCGGCTATATGGGCTCGGTGTACAAGGCGATAGCGGTGTACGAGCGGCCCTTCTGGCGCGAGCGCGCGGGCGGGGAATTCCTCATCCTGGATGCTCCCGGACGTGCGGTATTCGACACCACGCCGCCCGGCGGCCCGGGTCATCTGTGTGTGCTCGTGGGCGGTCCGGCCGCTCGCGACCTGGACCGATTGGATCCCGCCGCCCGCCGGGACGCGGTGCTCGGCACGCTGGTCCGGCATATCGGCCCGGAGGTGAACGAGCCGGTCGGCTGGCACGAAAAGTCTTGGAGCCACGATGAATACGTGGGCGGAGGCTATATGGCGGTGCCGGAACCCGGTACGACCGCCGGACTGCCACCGCTTCGATTCGATCCGGCCGGGGCCATTCACTGGGCGGGTACGGAGCGGGCGGCCGATCACGCGGGCTATGTCGAGGGTGCGATCGAATCCGGTACGCGGGCAGCGCGCGAAGTGGTCGCGGCTTTGTGATCGATTGGGCGGCTTCGTGATCGGAGGACCGGCATTGTGACCGATTGGTTCGGCTCGCGCACGGCGAGCCGAACCGTCAAGATCACCAGCCGGAGCCGGAACCACCCGAACCGGTGTTAGCGAGGATGGTGCCGATCACCATCTGTGCGAGTCCGGCGATAGAGCCAAGAAATTCCACGATGTCCTCCGACTTCATTGTCGCCGACTGTCCGGCGTAGTCGTGAACTTAGCTCACGACTTTTATGGAAGAAGGATGTTTCACAGAAATCATCCCGGTCGAGGTCGCTATCGGTTAGCCGCAGGGGTCGAATGATTGACTGTCCCGGACAGGTCTTGCGCCTGCGGTGTGATGGGGCTAACCTCGCAGCCGTGTGAGTCGGTGTGGTCTCACATTGGAGCTGGATGGAGTCTGAATGAACCTGCGGACGACGATGTCTCGCCGGTTGGCCGTCGTGGGCGTGGCGATAATCGCCCTGGCGGCAACCGTCACTACCGCGGAGGCCGTCGGTGAACCGGATGGGACGGTCCCGGTGCAACCCGCGGCCGCGATCCCCCTTCCGCCCGAACTGGATCCGGGTTTCTACCAACCCGCGCCCGAACTCGTGGCATCCAAGGCCCCGGGCCAGATCATCGCCGCGCGACAGGTCAATGTCGCCAACGCCGGGCTGATCCCGGTCAATGTCGATGCCTGGCAGGTGTCCTACCGGTCGAACAACAGCCGGGACGAACCGATCGCCGCGGTCGCGACGGTGCTCAAACCGCGCGGCTCCGCACCGGACAAACTGGTGTCGATGCAGATCGCCGAGGACTCCCTCGCCGCCTACTGCTCACCGTCCTATGCGGTACAGCAGTGGTCCGCTGCGACCTTCGTCGGACAGATCGTCGCCCCACTGGAATTCGTGATCGCGCAGGCCGAATTGCAGCAGGGCTGGGCCGTGGTCATTCCCGATCATCAGGGGCCCGACAACGCTTTCGCGGCGGGCCCGCTCGCCGGTCGAATCACCCTGGACGGAATCCGCGCCGCCCGTGATTTCGAGCCGATGCGACTCGCACCCGATACCCGCATCGCCATGTACGGCTACTCCGGCGGTGCCATCGCCACCGGGCACGCCGCCGAGCTGAAGCAGAGCTACGCACCCGAACTCAATATCGTCGCCGCCGCCGAGGGTGGTGTGCCCGCCGATTTCGGCCCGGTGCTCGATAACGGCAACGGTCAGGCGTGGTCGGGCATGATCATGGCCGCGGTGCTGGGCATAGGCCGGGAGTACCCCGAATTCGGCCAACTGCTCAACCGCGACCTCGACCCACTGGGACAGGCTCTGGCGACGGTCAAGGGCGGAATGTGCGTGCAGTACAACACCGCACTGGTCCCGTTCCTGAATATGAAGGGCCTGCTGCGCGTCCCGGAGGGCGATCCGATGCGCAACCCGGTGGTTCAGGCCACCCTCGACAAGACCCGGATGGGTAAGGCCACCCCGGCCATGCCGATGTTCATCTGGCAGGGCAATCCGGATGAGTTGATCCCGGTCGGCCCGGTCAACACCCTGGTCGACACCTATTGCAAGGACCCCGCCGCCCAGGTCCAGTACACCCGCGAACATCTCGCCGAACACGTCACCACCGAGGTCTCCGGTTCGGCGACCGCACTGCTGTGGCTGCGTGATCGCCTCAACGGCATCCCGGCCGCACCGGGGTGCAGCACCTCCGAAGCGGGCCTGATGGCGCTCAACCCCGCCGGATTGTCTTTGCTCGCACAGACATTCGGCGACACCATCGCGTCATTCTTCGGCGCGCCCATCGGCGTCAAATAACCTCCCGAACTCCCCGCCGCGCCGGGTGGGGCCCCGCTCCCGGTCGAAACCCGACCGGGAGCGCGGGGCCGGGGAACGGATACGGTCGCTATGAACCGGCGGGGATATCCAGGTAGGCCGAGCCGGATAGCGTGACGGTGCCACCGGTATCGGGCTGGTCGGCACCGGCGTAGAGATCATCGCGGGTATCGGTGATCAGGACCATTTTGTGTCCGCGTGGAATCTGATAGTCGGTGGCTTGCAAGCGGATTCGCACATCGGTCGCCTGGCCGGGTTGCCGGTTGTCGACCGTGGTGGCGGCGTGGGTGATGATCCGCATGGTGCCGGTGAACGGATCCAGATCCAACAGGTAGGCGATCAGGGTGACCGCGTCACCGGATGGAGTGAGGGTCAGCGCCACTTCCGGATAGCCCGAAAGACGTTGTGGGCCCGCGAATTCCGGGGTCGACCAGACCGCGGCGGCGGTGCGGTCAACCTCGGCGAACTGCTGACGCCGGGGCATCAGCAGGCGTTCACGAAAACCGTCCATGACCAGCTGGCCGACGGCCTGGACCTGCGGATCACCCTGCTGGATACGCTGACTGAAATTCGACGGGGGCTCCGAAGTCAGTGTGCCGTCGGAGGATCCGGCCGCGGGTGCGGTGAGATAGTAGCGGCGGGCCGGTTGGGACCACGACGACAGATCCGGGGCGGCGGTCGCGGTGAAACTGTGCATGGTCTCGGTGTGCACGCCGCCGTCACTGTCGATACCGTTGTCCACGCCCCGCAGATAGTGGTCGAACCAGTCGTACGCGGCCTCGGTGGTGCGGGTGTACACCCCGAGCAGCAGGCCCGGAATCTCCACCGCGCCATGGTCTCCCACCGCGAGGTCGAGGCGTTTGGGGCCGGGATAGCGGTCGAAATATTCCAGCAGTTGATTCTGCGGGAAGATCGTCTCGTGCCAATAGCTGGTGAACAGCGTCGGCACCGGTCGCGGCGTATCGGGCAGTCGGGCGGGGGAGCGCTGCGCGGCGTATTCCAGCACCTGATCGATATTGGTATTCGCGCGGAAATCCTCCAGCACCTTGAGCAATTCGCTGCTGGGCCGATCGCTGATCGCCGCCAGGACTTCCGCCGCCGCGATATGCCGCGTCGAATTGTCGTACAGCGCCTCACCCAGATCCGCCCAGGTGCTCAGTGCCGCGACGGCTTTGACCCGCTCATCGGCCTGTGCGACCAGCAGGCTGATACCGGAACCGTAGGAGATGCCCGCCATGCCGATCCGCTCCGGATCGACATCCGGCACATTCTCCAGTGCCCAATCGATCACGCTGCGGCCGTCCGCGACATCCTCGGGACCGGCGACGGTCAGTTCACCCTCCGATTCGGGCAGGCCCCGCTCGGTATAGGCAACCACCGCGTATCCGCGCATGAGCAGCCGAATAATGGCTCCGGAGTACATTTTCCAACCGGTCGGATCCAATCCGGCGGGCAGGACGATGAGCGGATGCGGACCGCCGAGCAGCGGCCGTGCGGCGAATCCGTCGAGCATGACGCCGCCATCACCGGGAATGCGCACCCGGCCGAGCGTGCTCGCGGCGCGCACCGCGACGATATCGTCGACGAGATACTCCGGTACGCCGGTCGCGGCCCCGGTGAGCAGGCCGTTCACCACCGCATCGAGGGTGATTTCCTGGTCCGGAGCCAGCAACCGCAATTGATTCGAACGCGCTTGTGACATGTTCCTATCCTTTGATGGGCAGGAGGGAGCCGCGGACGGCATTGTCGCGGAAAGGAATTCGAGCAGACGCAAATCGGTCCCCGCGCGGGCGAATCGATATTCGCCGCGCGACCATTTGCCGAAAGCTGTTTGAAAACAACAGCTTTGAAAAGGCTACCGCGACCCTCCGGCGCCCGGATGGGAATCGAAATGCATACCGCAGGTCAGGTCAAGCGGGTGCGCTGCCCTGCTGCCACTGCGGCCATGGAATGCTCCAGTCGCCGTTCTGCCAGATGTCGAGGGGATCGCCGCCGGTATTGCGGACCTCCACCACATCGCCGGGGATGACGAAGTCGAAGAACCAGGCCGCGTCATCGGGGGAGATGTTCAGGCAGCCGTGTGAGACATTCGTATTGCCCTGTGCCCACATGCTTTGCGCGAGCGCGTGCACGAAAATGCCGTCGTGGCTGATGCGGACGGCGTGGTCGATCTTGGTGCGATAGCCGAGACCGGAATTGGTCGGCAGGCCGTAGCTGGAGGAATCCATCATCACCGGATGCTGGCGATCGAGCACGGTATAGGTGCCGGGGCGGGTCCAGAACGACAGCAGGCGACCGCCGACCATCGACGTGCCACCCATACCCATCGAGGTGGGCATGCTGCGCACCAGGTTTCCGTTCTCGAAGACATCGATCATCTTGGTGTTGTCATCGGCGATGGCCACGTGCGCGGGACCGATGAGCACCGAAATCCGTTGATCGCGCAGGCCGAATCCGCCGCCGCCCAGATCCGCGCCGAAAAGTTCGGCGGCGATGGTGACTCGGGTGCCGGGCGCGTAGTAGAACTCCGGTCGCCAGTGCGCGTTGCGATCGTCGAGCCAGTACCAGGCTCCGGGTACCGGGGGTTCGGTGGTGACCTTCAGCCGTGCCGCGGCGGCCGCACGGTCGACCGCTTCGGTGAAATGCGCCAGGATTACGAAACCGACTCCGTAGGTGTCGTTTTCGGTGAGGTCGACCATATTCTGCGAGCCCAGCGAGAAGTCGATCAGGTGATCGGGGGTCACCGTCGAACAGTTCGCGGCGGCGTTCACCTCGCCGGTCGCACCGTGTGCCACGGCTTTCGCGGTGTAGGTGTGGCCGTAGCCGAGTGGTTCGGCGCTGATCCAGCTGCGCTTATCGGGTGACAGTGTGCCCGGCAGGGCCCGGCCGGTTTCATCGAGCCATTCCACGCTGCGCAATTCGCCATCGGTGACGGTGACCGTACCGGGTTTGCGGGCGTCGACGTCATGGGCCTCGGTGACCGGATCGAAGCGGATGACCGCGGGTTTCGGTGGGGCGGGCGGGGTTTGGTCACCCGCGCAGGCGGTCAGCGTCAACCCACTCGCACCGGCGAAGCCGATCAGCAGCTCGCGACGTCGCAATGCCACCGGTCTTCTCCCTTCGCCCTGTGCACGACCGCCCGTCAGCATGCGGCAGCCGGGCCGATTCGGCGCGGCGACAGGCCACACCTCCACCGTTCCGAGGCATAACCGTCATCCTTCCTCGATCGAGGAGGCGGGCATCAGGCTTCGGAGTGGACGCGGAAACGCGGTGGCACCAGTGCGGCCGGATCGGTGCGCAGCATGGGTCTACCGGTGAGCCACAGGCTGACCGGGCTGCGGCGCAGGACCGCCGTACCGGCCAGGGAGCCGGCCACGACGCCGAGATACAGCACGATCGTCAGCCAGAAACGGCCGATCGACGGGGCCAGCGGCAGCAGTACGGGGGTGAGGAGTTCGAGCATGAACGGATGAATCAGGAAGACGCCGAATGATCGGTCCGCGCCGTAGCGAACGACTTTGGCGAGCCGGTCGTGGTGTTGCCGCTGGTCGGCCCAGCGCGTACCGAGCAGATACAGCCCCACCGTGATGGCGATGAACCAGAGGGTGCGTTCGGGCAGGAAGACGTCCGAGGCGACCCATGCCACCTGTCCGTCGTGCACCGCGAGCTGATACTCGCCCTCCGCCGCGACCGCGATGACCAGCACCGCCGCCACGATCAAGCGGGTGTGCTCGCGCAGGAAAGCGTGCACGGCATCGATATGCCAGGCCGCGAGCGCGCCCAGCAGCGTGAAGAACTGGTACGGAAGAACTGTGGCGTACACGTGCATCCAGATCTGCGCCGGTAGACCACCGTCGAACGGCGGATAGGCGAGGGTCCACAGCACGAGCACATGCAGCACGGCGCTCGCCGCCAGCAACCAGCGATGCCGTCCCTCGGTGCGCCGCAACAGTTTCGGCAGCAGCGGGAACAGCAGATAGACCTGCATGGTGACCAGCAGGAAGTACAGGTGGTAGTAGGCCGTTCCGAACAGCAGATCCAGACCGAGGCGGCTGAGCAGCCAGCTCACCGAGCCGTGAATCTGACCCAGATGGATGGAATACGCCCAGTAGATCACCGACCACAGCACATACGGAATGCCGACCAGCGCGAAGCGCCGCGGCCAGAAGCTCCGCGCGCGCAGTGACTGATGCCCGAACTGGTAGATCAGCACGAAACCGGTCAGTGCGAAGAAGGCGTACCGGGTGAAGTGCAGTAGTGCCAGCGCCGCATTGGCGGCCACGCTGCCCGCATCGTTCACGCTGCTGATGGTGTGCACCATGATGACGCAGCAGAAGGTGATTATTCGGAACAGATCCACCTGATGCAGATACGGCCGTTTGCGCCGCCCGCCGCCGATCTCGGCGGCGGGCTGCTGAATCTCCGTGGCAGTACTCATATTCCGGCCGATTTCCCGGCTGGACCTCGGCACTCGATCGCCGCACCCATCCTCACATGTTGGCTCCTGGAACTGTGATGCCCGTTCCTGTGCCCTGTGAACCTGCTGTGTGGCGATCGTCGCGTGAACCGCGTCGACTCAGCGGTGGGTGCCGGTCAGTCGGCGCCCCAATGCTGCTGCATCAGAATGCCTTTTCCGGCGAGCCAGGCCACCGGGTCGATCTTGGTGCCGTCGGTGTCCCAGATCTCCAGGTGCAGATGTGGGCCGGTCGATTGGCCGCGATTGCCCACCGAGGCGATGATGTCGCCGACATTGACGTGCTGACCGGCCTGTACGTACATATCGTTGACGTGGCCGTAGACCGCGATGGTGCCGTCGTCCTGCCGGACCCGGACCCATTGGCCGAAGCCCGAGGCGGGGCCCGCCTCCAGGACCGTGCCGCTCATGACCGAGCGAATGGGGGTGCCGATGGGGTCGGCGATATCGACGCCGTAGTGGAATTCGCCCCATCGATTGCCGAATCCGGAACTGATCTGACCGCCGACCACCGGTAGCACGGTGGGGCTGATGGTCAGTGCCGGTGCCGGTGCCGGGGCGGGTGCGGGCGCGGGTGCGAGCGGTATGGACGGCGTGATCGGCAGCGCGGCGATTACCTGCTGTTGCACCTGCACCACCTGCTCCTGCACATCGGTCACCTGCTGCTGGGTGTCGACCACCGCCTGTTGCTGTGCGTCGACCACCTGCTGCTGGATATCCCTGATGAACTGTTCGGCCTGCGCGAGCGGTGCGGCGATCTCGGGTGCGAGCCCGACCAGTCCGAAGGGTGTGGCGATGGTCGCCGGTGGCGTGACTTGTACTGGGGCGGGCGTGGTTTCGGCGACATCGGCCGGTTCCTCATCGGCGGGCGTGACCGGCGCGGCATTGGCCACGGCGGGCGTGAGATGCGCCCCCGCGGTCAATAGCGCCCCCGCCGCGACCGCGATCCCGGCCACCGCGCGAAACCGCCCGGTGGTGAAGGAATCCGCGCGATGGCTACTGGCACACTGGATCTCGGCCACATCAAGCAGATCGGTGACGGGGAGGGAACCGGGGGATACACGGTGGTTCGGCATGGCTCGTCCTCAGGTCGATCGTCGAGGCGTCGCGCCCGCCGATCGCCGGCGAGTCGAGAATCCGAATGCGCGACGTGCCGAAAACTGTACAGACCCGTGATCTTTTCCGGACCGGAATTCCCCGCCCCGTAATTCATTGCGCGACAGGACACTCGGCGTTCACCGCACAGTTCCCGCCGACTAGTCGGCCCGGGGCGCGGCGATATGTTTCATCTCGCGAATCGGGGCGGTGCGGAAGGTGCCGCCGGCCTTCGCCCATTCACCCACCACGCGGGGAGCGTCTCGGACCGGGTTGTAGATGTCCTCCTCCGAGGAGAAGAGTCCGTTGCCCGCGTACACGATTCGGGTGACGTTCGGAAACCCGAAGTGCGCGTTCGGATCTGTGGGATGGTCCAGCACATTGCTGATCCCCACCACGATGGCGTCATTGGTCTCGTCGAAAGCCGTCCAGTGATGTTCGAACCGCATATGTGGGAACGGGGCCATCACATCGACGATCCAACCGCGCACCTCCTCGCGCCCGTGGAAGATGCCGTAGGCGTGCTCGATGTACTCGACATCCTCGGTGAACAGATCCGCGAACGGACTCCAATCCCCTGTCTCGGAACACTTGTCGACCACCGCGTTGTAGTTCCGCAGCGCCTCCTCCAACTCGGTGCGCTCGAATCGACCCATGGTTTCCTCCGTGTGAATTGAAACGTGTTCCCCGGCGATCGTATGCGCGAGCATGCGCGGGATGGTCCGGTATCGATCATCTTCGCTCCCTTCGGGTTAAATCTGGGCTCAGGTCTTGACTAATTTTTTAGTCAGTTTATCGTTTGTCGGCATGACGCAGACCACAGATGAGGGAACGACGTATCGGATGCCGGCCGAGTGGGCGCCGCATGAGCGGTGCTTGATGGGGTGGCCTACCAGGGAGAGTTTGTGGGGGCCGTACTTCGCGGAGGCGAAGGCGGAGTATGCGGCGGTGGCGGATGCTATCGCCCGGTTCGAGCCGGTGTTGATGATCGCGAATCCGGGGCAGGGACAGGAGGCTCGGGAGGCCTGTGGGCCCGGGGTCGAGGTGGTCGAGTTGGGGATCGATGATTCCTGGTTGCGGGATTCGGGGCCGCTGATCGTGCTGGACGAGAAGGGGAATCGGGCTGCGGTGGATTTCGGGTTCAACTCGTGGGGGGAGCGGTTTCTGCCCTATGACCAGGACGCGACCATCAGTGCGCGGGTGCTGGAGACGCTCGGGATCGAGCGGTTCGGCTCGGACATGATTCTCGAGGGCGGATCGATCACGGTGGACGGCGAGGGGACGCTCATCACCACCGAACAGTGCCTGCTGCATCCGAATCGCAATCCGGGGATGACGAAGGAGCAGATCGAGGCGGAACTGAAAGCGCGGCTGGGGATTACGAAGATCATCTGGTTGCCGTACGGGCATTTCGATGACGCGCACACCGACGGGCACGTCGACGGCGTATGCACCTATGTGCGGCCGGGCGTGGTGATCGCGCAGACCTGTGAGGATCCGGCGCTGCCCGATTTCGAGCGGATGGCCGCGAATCTGAAGGTGTTGCGGGAGAGCACCGATGCGGCGGGCCGATCGTTCGAGATCCTGGAACTGCCGCAGTTCCCGATCAAGACGCTGCCCGACGGCACCGAGACCATGGTCGCCTACGCCAACTTCTATGTCGCCAATGGCGGTGTGGTGGTGCCGATCGGCGAGCACGAGCTCGACGGCGGCGCCCTGGAGGTGCTCGCCAAAGCCTTCCCGGATCGCGAAATCGTCGGTGTACCGGGCAATATCGTCGCCTACGGCGGTGGCGGCGTGCACTGCATCACCCAGCAGATTCCGGCCGCAGGGGTCACCCGATGAGCGACTGCGATCGAATGCCCGTGCAGCACACCGAGGATGACGGACGTTTCGTCACCGTGACCGCGGTCGAGGAAACCCTGCCCTCACCCGCGCGCCGGACCCCGACCACCCGCCCCGCCCTGCGCATCGGCGCGGTGCAGACCAGCTGGCACCCGGATCCGGACGAGCACAAAGCCGTTCTGGCCGAAGGCATCAAGCGTGCCGCCGACCTCGGCGCACAGGTCGTCTGCCTCCAGGAACTCACCCTGAGCGCCTACTTCGCCACCGTCCCCGACAGCCCCGACGCACCCGCCCACCGCGAACACATCCCGGACGGCCCGACGACCACCTTCGCCCGCGAACAAGCCGTGAAAAACGGTGTGTACGTGCACGCCTCGCTCTACGAGCACAGCGATACCGGTCGCGGCTACAACACCGCCATCCTGGTTGGCCCCGATGGCACCCTGCACGCCCGCACCCGCAAGATCCACATCCCCGCCTTCCCGGGCTATCACGAGGACCACTATTTCGAACCCGGCGATACCGGCTACCCCGTAATCTCCGCCGCCGGAGCACAATTCGGCTTCCCCACCTGCTGGGACCAGTGGTTCCCCGAACTCGCCCGCGCCTATTCGCTCGGCGGTGCGGAAATCCTGGTCTACCCCACCGCCATCGGCAGCGAACCCGAACCGGCGGATTTCGACACCGAACCGCTGTGGCACCGCATGATCACCGGAAACGGCTTGGCCAACGCCACTTTCATGGTGGTGATCAACCGCATCGGCGCGGAGGACGGACTCACCTTCTACGGTTCGTCCTTCATCTCCGACCCTTACGGCCGCACCCTGGTCCGCGCCCCGCGCGATCGAGACACCGTACTGGTCGCCGACCTCGACCTCGATCAACGCCGCGACTGGCTCGGCTTCGGCTTCTTCGATACCCGCCGCCCGGACGCGTATGCCGTTCTCACCGCACCCGTTTCGCCCCTGCCCGGAACTCCCTGACACACCCGCCCCAGATCGAAAACAGGTTCCGACCATGCTCACGAACAGTCGAATCCGCGCCACCCTGGTCGCCTTATGCGTGGCCGCCGTCGTCACCGGCTGCGGCGGGCGGGTGCCGTCGGCCACCCCGCCCGCCCCCGACGCCGCCGCGCTGCTGAATCTCCCGTCCACCACCACCCCCGCCACCAAGGGCGTGGACTCCGCCACCTGGGCGCTGTACCGCGACCCCACCACCGTCGATCCGGCCACCGCCTTCGACTATCCGGAGAACACCGTCATCGCCACCATGTGCGATGCCCTGCTGCGCCAAAAGCCGGACGGCAGTATCGGTTTCGGACTGGCCAGCGAGTACCGCTACGTCACCCCGACCCAGCTGGCGCTGACCATCCGCCCCGGCGTCACCTTCTGGGATGGCAAACCGCTCACCGCCGAGGATGTCGTCTACAGCCTCGAACGCCATCGCAATCCTGCACTCGGCGGCTTCTACGGCACCGTCTTCGACCGCGTCGACTCCATTACCGCGACCGGTCCGGGCACCGTGACCATCAACCTCACCAAGCCGGATTACTGGCTGCCGGGCGAACTTTCGGCCATGCCCGGCATCGTGATCGAGAAGGCGTTCGCCGAGAGCGCCGGTGCGAAATTCGGCACCCCGGAGGCGGGCACCATGTGCACCGGGGCGTACCGGCTGTCCAAGTGGACCTCCGGCGACACACTGAAAGTGACCGCCAACCCGAACTATTGGGACTCCAGCCTCAAGCCCCTGACGAAAGAGGTCACCTTCCGGGGCGTTTCGGACGCGGCGACCCTCACCACCGGCCTCACCACCGGCGAGATCGACGGCAGCTATGTCACCGACACCTCGAACCTGGCCCAACTCCAGCGCACCGCAGGGGTTTCCGTGCATATGGGCCCGACCCTGGAGAGCGAATTCCTCATCCCCGCCAACCTGACGGGCGTGCTCGGCGATGTCCGGGTGCGGCGCGCACTGTCACTGGCGTTCGACCGGCGCAGCTTCATCAACGCCGTGTACGCCGGTAATGCCCTGGAGCCCCGCCTGTCCGCCAATCCTGGCACCTGGGGTTACGCCAAGGATGTCTTCAGCGCCGCCTGGAATGCCGCACCCGAGGTGAAACGGGACCTGGACGAGGCCAAACGCCTCATCCGCGAGGCGGGCGCGGAGGGTAAACCGCTGGTGATCGGCACCTCCTCCGGTATGGCCACGGTCGCGACCATGTCCAATGCCTGGCTGGAAGTCGCCAACACCATCGGCCTGAATGCCAAGCTGCTCAATGTCTCCCCGGAGAACTACATCAACTTCTTCACCGATCCGAAGGCGCGGGCGGGCGTCGACGCGTTCAGCACCACCACCTACGGCGATTACGCCGATCCGGCGGCTCTGATCGCGACATACGTGCTGCCGCAAGGCAATCAGAACTACTCCGGCTATGAGAATCCCGCCATCACCGACTGGCTGGACAAGGCCCGCGCCGAGGCGGACCCGACCCGCCGCGCCACCGATATGGTCGAGGTGGACAAACTCCTCATGCAGGAGCTGCCCTGGATTCCGGTCGCGCACCCGGTCACCTGCCTGGTGCTGAGCAATAAGCTCACCGGTGCGCCGACCTCGTTCGCGTACATGCAATCCCCGGTGCTGGCCATGCTGGGTGCGGGGAGCTGATATGGCCAGATTCCTGCTCCGGCGGCTCGCCCTGCTGTTCGCGACCATGTTCGCGGCGAGCATCGCCATCTACGGTGCGCTGTATCTCGCACCGGGAGACCCGATTTCGGTGCTGACCGGCGGCCGCCAGATCACCCCGGAAGCGCGCGCGATTCTGGAGGAGCGCTACCGACTGAACGAGCCACTGCCGCAGCGGTATTGGCATTGGCTCGGCTCGGCGCTGCACGGCGACTTCGGATATTCCACCACCAGCCGCCAGGATGTCGGAACGCTCATCGCGCAGCGTGCGCCCACCAGTATCGAACTGGTGGGGTACGCCTCGCTCATCGTGATCGTGGCGGGCATCGGGATCGGTATCGTGAGCGCGCTCAAACCGGGCATCGTCGACACCATTGCATTGCTGGTCACCACGGTGCTCGCGGCGCTGCCGTCGTTCGTGGCGGCGCTGCTGTTGATCAGCGTGTTCGCCGTCAATCTGGGCTGGTTCCCGGCCCTGGGCGACGGGCACGGCTTCTCCGATCAGCTGTGGCATCTCACCCTGCCCGCGATAGCGTTGGCCAGTTCCTCACTCGCACTGGTGGCCCGGGTGACCCGGGCCTCGGTGCGGGCCGAGGCGAAAAGCGAACGGGTGCAGACCGCGATCAGCCGGGGCATTCCGCGCGGTGCGATCCTGCGCAGGCATGTGCTGCACAACGCCTCCATCCCCATCATGACCGTGACGGGATTGACCATCGCCACCCTGATCGTGCTGGTCTCCATTGTCGAGGAGGCGTTCAGCCTCAACGGTCTGGGGTCGGCCCTGGTCAAAGCCGCCGCCAGCAAGGATTTCGCCGTGGTGCAGGCGATCTCACTGCTCATGGTGGCCGGATTCGTCATCATCAACGCCCTGGTCGATCTGCTGTTCGCGCGGCTCGATCCGCGCGTGGCGCTCGGAACGGCGGCGAGCTGATGACCCTCACCCTGACCCGCCCGGGCAGCACCCTGCTGCGCAAGTTCTCGGGCATCGGCTGGCTCGGCTACGCGAGCGCGGTGGTGATCATCCTGGCCGCGGTGGTGGCGGTCTTCGGACCGCTGCTCGCGCCCTATCCGGCCAATCAGAGCAATCTCACCAATGCCTTCATCGGTCCCGGCGGGGGACATCTGCTCGGCTTCGATTCCCAAGGGCGCGACCTGTTCTCGCGTGTGCTGGTCGGTGCGCGCTCCTCCATGCTGGGCGCGCTCATCGTCATCGCGCTGGCCATGCTGGCCGGGACCGTGCTGGCGATCGTGGCCAGCTGGCGGCACGGCTGGGTCGACAATGTCATCTCCTCGGGTTCGGATCTGGTGTTCGCGTTCCCGGGACTGCTGCTCGCGGTCCTGGTCGCGGCCATCGCCGGGCCGAGCCAATGGTCCGCGGCCATCGCGCTGGCCGTGGCGTACACGCCGTACGTGGTGCGAATCGTGCGCGCCGCGGCACTGCGCGAACGATCGCTGCCATATATCGAAGCCCTCGAAGTACAAGGGTGTTCGGCCTGGACCATCTGCGTACGCCATATCGCCCCGAATATCGCCGCCCTGCTGGTCGCGCAGTCCACCATCCTGTTCGGCTGGGCGGCACTGGATCTGGCCGCCATCTCCTTCCTCGGCCTGGGCGTACAACCGCCGCAGGCGGATTGGGGCGTCATGGCCTCGGAGGGCAAAACCGGTGTGCTTCAAGGCTATCCGGCCGAGTCATTGGTCTCGGGCACCGTGCTGGTGCTGGTGGTGGTGGCCTTCAACATCCTGGGCGAGCGCCTCAATGACCGGTATACCAAGGAGCCGCGATGAACTCAGCCGACCCGCTGCTCACCGTGCGTGAGCTCGGCGTGACCCTGTCCGCACAGGGCGAACAGCGCACCGTACTGCGCGATATCTCCTTCACCATCGAACGCGGGGAGGCGCTCGGCCTCGTCGGTGAATCCGGTGCGGGAAAATCCATGACCGCCAAGGCCGTCGCGCGCCTGCTCCCCGATCGCGCGGTGGCCACGGGCGCGATCCGGCTCGGCGAACACGAACTGCTCGCACTGCGCGGGGAACCGCTGCGCCGGGCGCGCGCGGATATGGCGGTGATCTTCCAGGATCCGCGCATCGCCATCAATCCGGTGCGCCGGATCGGGGATTTCCTCACCGAACAGCTGCGTTCGGTGGCCCGGGTGGATCGGCGCACCGCGACCCGGCAGGCGCAGGAAGTCCTTACCGCCGTTGGCATTACCGATACCGCCCGCCGTATGCGGCAGTATCCCGGTGATCTGTCCGGCGGCATGCTGCAACGCGTCATGATCGCCGCGGCCCTGCTCGGCAAGCCGAAATTGATTCTCGCCGATGAACCCACCACGGCCCTGGATGTCACCACCCAATCCGAGGTCATGGCGATTCTCAATGAGCTGCGCCGGGATTCGGGCGTCGCCCTGCTGTTCATCACGCACGACCTCGATCTGGCGGCGGCGGTATGCGATCGGACCGCGGTCATGTACGCCGGTCAGATCGTGGAAACGCAGACATCGCAACGGCTGCACCATGATCCGCTGCATCCCTACACCGCGGCGCTGGCTCGGGCGCGGCCCGATCTGGAGCATCCCAGTGCCCGGCTGGCCGTCATCCCCGGACAGCCCATCGGGGCGTGGCAGGCCGATCTCAATTGTGGTTTCTCGCACCGCTGCCCGCATCGGCAAGACGATTGCACCGCATCCGGCCCGATCGCACTGCACACCGAGCCGACCGGATCGGTGCGCTGCCTGCACAGCACGGAATTGCGGCTCGACCTGAAGAGGACCCCGGCATGACGAAATCCGTTCTGAGCGTGCGCAATCTGACCAAACAGTTCGGCACGTTCACCGCCGTCGACGATGTCAGTTTCGAATTGGCCGCCGGATCGTCGCTCGGCATCGTCGGCGAATCCGGATCCGGGAAGACGACGGTCGCGCGCATGGTGATTGGCCTGGAACACCCCAGTTCCGGCAGTATCAGCTGCTGCGGCAACGATCGCTCACAGCCGTCTCGCTCCACTCGCGCCCGGCGCAAACGCGCCGGTGAAGCCCAAATCGTGTTCCAGGACCCGTATTCCAGCCTCGACCCGCGGCATACCGTCCGGCAGGCGCTCACCGAAGCGGTCGCACTGCACCGGTCCGGTACGCCCGCGACCGTGCGGGCGCGGGTGGAGGAACTCGCCGACATGGTCGCACTCGATGAACGACTGCTGGCCTCGCTGCCCGCGCAACTGTCCGGCGGACAGCGTCAGCGGGTCGCCATCGCGCGGGCGCTCGGGGCGAACCCCCGCGTGCTGGTGCTGGACGAGGCGGTCGCCGCGCTCGATGTGTCGATCCAGGCGCAGGTATTGAATCTGCTCGCGGATGTCCGTGCGGCGACCGGCATCTCGTACGTCTTCATCACCCATGACCTGGCGGTGGTGCGACAGGTGACCGAGTACAGCCTGGTGATGGCGCAGGGGCGGGTGGTGGAACAGGGGCCGACCGAGGAACTGCTCGGCAGTCCCCAGCACCCGTACACCCGCGCCCTTCTCGACAGCGTTCCGCGCCCGGGATGGATACCGAGTCGCCGTACCCCCGCACTGGTCACCGGATGAGGGTCGTGGTTCAGTCCGCGGGCCGTCCGGGCAGATCGTGTGTGGAGCAATGGATTCCACCGCCGCCCGCCGCGATGATATCGATGCGGACCGGCACGATATCGCGCTGCGGGAAATGCTCCTGGAGGATGTCCCGGGCGCGCCGGTCCGCCTTGCGATCACCGAATTCGGGGAGGAAGACCGCGTCATTGGCGATATAGAAATTGGCGTAGGTGGTGACCATATCGTCGTCCGCACCGGTGATCTTGTAGGGATCGGGCTGCGGCAGATCGATGATCTGCAACGGCCGCCCCATCGCATCGGTGGAATTGCTCAGCACCATGCGTGCCTGATCCGCCGCCCGCGACCAGGAGTCGGCGGGTGTGCCGGGAAACGCGTTGTCCAGCAGCACAACTCCGGGCGCGACGAAACGCACCAGACTGTCCACGTGCGCATCGGTGATGTCCTCGCCGTACACCCCGGCCAGCCAGATGACCTTGGTGACGCCGAGGGTCTGCTTCAGTTCGAATTCGATCCGGTCCCGGTCCTTCCCGGGATTGCGATTGGCATTGAACACCGAACTCTCGGTGACCAGCAGTGTGCCCTGTCCGTCGGTCTCGAACGAGCCGCCCTCGGCGATCAGCGGGGCCTGTTCACCGCGAATCTGGAATTGGTACAGCAGGTTCCGTGCGACGAACGCGTCGTTGTCGTGGACCTGCTTATTGCCCCAGCCGTTGAAATTGAAGTCGACGCCGATCACGATGCCCTGCTGTTCGACGAAGACCGGCACGGTATCGCGCGCCCACAGATCGTCCACCGGCAGCGGCACCACCTCGACATGCCGTCCGCACGCACGCTGTGCGGCATCGGCCTGATCCGGGCGCGCCAGCATCACCACGTATTCGTAGTCGGCGATGGCCCGCGCCACCCGCGCGATATCGTCCCGGATATAACGCAGATCGCGTTTCCAGACCGACTCCAGTGCGGGCCAGGACATGAAGGTGCGGTTATGGCTTTCCCATTCCGCGCCGAGCCGGCGGCCGGTGGGGGACTGGTCGAACATGGGGTCTCCTCTTGCTGGTTGACCAAATATTCAGTCAAGATCGTACGGTAGGCTGTACTGTCGTCCGAGTTCAGAACAGTGGAGAGAGAGCATGTCTCGTCGTCGCACCGAGATAATGGAGGCCGCGGTCCGGGTCGTGGCCCAGCGTGGCATTCGCGGCCTGCGGGTGGAGGAACTCGCCAAGGAGGCCGGGGTCTCGACCGCCCTGATCTACTACCACTTCCAGGACCGCGCCGGATTGGTCTCCAGCACGCTCGACTTCGTCACCGCGCGCGCCGAGCAGTACACCGATGTGGCGGCCGATCCGGAAACCGATCCCCGCGGCCATCTCAGCGAAGCGCTGCTGCGCGAATTGCAGGACTCCTCGGTCGTGGTCGAGAACAGCAGCGCCTGGGGCGAATTGCGGGCCTCGGCGGTCTTCCAGCCCGAACTCCGCGACCAATTGCGCGCCGCCTCGGCCCGCTGGACCGATTTCAACAGCGAACTCATTCGCCGCGCCCAGGCGCAGGGCACCATCGGCCCGGAGGTGGCCGCCGACGACGCCGCCGAACGCCTCACCGCACTGGTCGAAGGGCTCAGCATGCGCTGGCTCAGCGGCACCCTGGAATTGGAGCAGGCCCGCAAACTGCTGCGCGGCGCACTGCTCGCCGAACTCGGCGAATAGGTGCGAAACATCGTGCCGGTGAACGGTTTTCACGCCGACTCCAGCGGTCCGTGCCGATCCAGATGCAGGTACGTGTAGCAGGTCACCAGCAGGCAGACCCCGGCGGCGGTGATGAGCATGGCCCAGCCCGCGACCAGCAGGCTGAGCAAGCCGCCGGTGAGCGCGCCGGTCGCGAACGCCGCGAACAGCAGGAAATAGCCGAGCCAATCGGCGCAGGAGCCGCCGCTGAGATGGCGTTCGATGCCCTGTGCGAGTTTGACCAGTGTGCCGGTGACATAGCTCAGCGGCACCGACACCTCACCGTTCTTCACGAACGAGGTATTGAGCGCGCCGACGCCGAACGCCACGAACAGGATCGGGACGAAATCGATGGTGGCGATATCGGCGGCGGCGTAGCTGATCGCGTCGATGCCCGCCGCGGCCGCCAGGCTCAGCGTGGTGATCAGGGTCGGTCCGTGCGGATGTCCGGACCAGAAGCGGCGGCGGCACCAGGATGCGACGACCACGCCGGTCAGGAATGACGTCAGCAATAGCGCTGCGGCGGCGGCCATCTCACCCTGTTCGTCGAACCAGCCGAGTACCGCGCGTTCGGTATTGCCGGTCATGAAGGTGACGAAGTAGCCGGAGGTATGCGTGAAGGCGGCCGCGCCGATCAGTCCGGCCAGCGCCGCAAGCACCCATGACAATCTCGCCTCATTGTCGAATAGTGCCCGTATGCCTCGGGGGTCGGTGGTGGTCACGATCTCTCCTGGTCAAATTGGGTTCCGTGGATACCCAATGGTGGAATCTGACTGAAATTTAGATCAGATTCCATGAGGTTTTCGTGAGCCCGGCGGGTGGGATTCCTCATGCCCGCGCGCGGTAGCTGAACAGCAACTAGGCTTGTTACCGTCTGAGCTGACCAAAATGTTAGTCAGGTGATTCGACCTGGATAGGGGCAAAGATGGCTGAGTTCTCGCGCCGGACGATGTTTCGTTCGAGCGCTCTCGCGGTAGTCGGCGGCGCGGCGCTACTGGCCTGTTCGCCCGAGGACGGCGGACTGCTGTCCTCCGGTTCGGCCACGCCGTCCGGGCCGGGCGGGGCGTGGCGAATGCCCGCCGAATCAGCCAGGCACGCGCGCACTTTCATGTCCTGGCCACCGCTGGACTCGGTGTGGAAGGGGCAGGACGGTCCGGCGGTCCAGGATGACATCGCCGGAATTGCCCGTGCCATCGCCGAATTCGAGCCGGTGACGCTGCTCGCCGAACCCGCCGAGGCCGATGCCGCCCAGCAGGCGTGCGGGTCCGGGGTCGAGGTGATCCCGATCGCCACCGACGATCTGTGGATTCGGGATACCGGGCCGACCTTCGTACTCGGTGCGGGCGGGCTGGCCGGGGTCGATCTGCACTTCAACGGGTGGGGCAATAAACAGCAGCATCGGCGCGACGCCGCGGTCGCGGGCACGCTGTTGAACCGGCTCGGGCTGCCGCGCGTGGACGCGCCGATCGTCGGTGAGGGCGGTTCCATCGAGATCGACGGTGAGGGCACGCTGATGGCCACCGAGAGCTCGCTGGTCAACTCCAATCGCAATCCCGGCAAATCCCGCAACGACATCGAGCGCGCACTGAAAGATCTGTTCGGCGTGTCGAAGGTCATCTGGGTCAAAGGTGTTGCCGGACAGGACATCACCGACTATCACATCGATTCGCTGGCGCGCTTCGCCGATCCGGGCGTGGTGATCATGTCGCAGCCGCCCGAAGGCGATGACGTGTGGGTGCGGGCCTACGATCAGGCGTTCGAGGTGCTGCGCAACGAGACCGACGCCAAGGGCCGCAAACTCGAGATCGTGCAGCTGCCCGAGCCGGATCCCGGCAATCTCGGCGATCGCGGGGATTCGTTCCTCAGCTCGTACGTGAACTTCTATGTCGCCAATAACGCGGTCATCATGCCGCGCTTCGGCGATCGCGCGGCCGATGATCACGCCAAGGGCATCGTGGCCGATCTACACCCCGGCCGCACCGTCGTTCAGGTCGAGATCAATACGGTCGCCGAGGGCGGCGGCGGCATTCACTGCGCCACCCAGCAGCAGCCCGCGGTGTAGCTCAGAACAATCGGAAGCCCGCACCTGCGCCGCCGTGCGCATTGATATCGGCCAGCACATGGCCGATACCGGTGGCCAGGTCGGGCTCGTGCACCGGATTCGCGGGATTGGCGCAGGAGGGCAGGCGCAGATTCACGCTGCCCAGATTGATGGGCTGACCGGAGACGATCATGCCGACCAATTGGTCACCGACCAGCACCGGTGAACCGGAATCGCCGTAGTCCGCGCAGACGTGGCTGCTGAATCCCTCGGCCATGGTCTCCCAGACCGGGCCGCAGGTGAATCCGGTGGTGCGGCCGTTCTTGCAGACCATTTGCAGCGGTCCGGGTGGTGCGCCGATTCCGGCGACCGTACTCGCGGTGATTTGGCGGACCGGTATTACTTTGGCCGGATCGAATTCGATGACCGCCCAATCCCACCAGTAATCGAGTTCGGCCAGTCGGCCGATATAACCGGTGCCGATCGAATTCTCGGCGAGCACCTGGGCGCCGACCTCACCGCAATGCCCGGCGGTAATTCCCACCAGGCGATTGGCGGCGTCGAAGCCGATCGCGGTCAGCGTGCACAGCGAGAACTCATCGGGTTCGCTGGTGCCGATCGCGATACCCGAACCCGGACCGAGCACCGCCGGTCCGGCCGCGTTCGCCGTGCCCGAGGGCGTCAGCGCGAGGCCGAAAACCACTGTGGCAGTGACCGATCCGATATACGTGCAGATCTTGCCCAGGGATGCCATGCCGAACCTCTCGCGGGGAGGGACAACAGCAGAAACGCCCGCTCGCGCGGACTGGAACCGGGTGGATCTGGAGAGCGTTTGGTGCGAATCGGCCCGGAGTCGATCGGGGCCGAATAAAACATACCATTCAGGATTTTTTATCTGGAATGTCCCCTTTGTTGAGACTGTGACAGGCTGCCCCGACCCGGGGTGAGCGGTACCGTGACCGGGTGACTGCGCAGGGGAAACGGTTTCTGGAGGAAGTCGCGGAGCTCTCGCTGCCGCGACGCGCGTCGGCCATTGCCCGGGAGGCCCGCCGATTGGCCGGAACCCCGGAACTCGATCGGATGCTCACCGAGCTGTCCGGCGGGGACCGGTATGAACAATTGACCGCCATCCAGCTGGCCCTGATCGCGGGACATCGGAATCATCTACTCGGGCAATTGGATTCTCCGGACCCGGAATGCGCCGTGCGCGCGCTCACCGCGGTCGTCCGGCTCGGCGTCCCGTCCGAGGTGGTGGTGCGAGTACTGCCCGGACTGTCACAGCGCGCACGCCGTGCCCTGGTCCGGGCATTGAGCCGGGGCGAGCGCACGGCACTCGCCGATGCGCTGCTGCCGCCGACGCGATCCGCCTTCGGCGATATCGAGGCCGCACGACTACTGCCGTACTGCTCACCCGCGCTGGTGGCCGAGATGCTGCCGGAGCTGGCGTACGCGGTGCCGAGCTGGTCGGCGCTGTGCCGCACGCGCATCGGGGTCGTCCTGGACTACGTGGCAGAGCGCGCGCCCGCGGCCGGTCGGGATGAATGGCGGGAACTGTGGCCCCAGCTCACCGCGAGCGTGACCACGGCGGCGCTGTACGACCCGGATCGGCTGCTCGCGCTGGCCGCGCTCGCGGTCGATCATGTCTCCGTCGCGGCGCTGCATCCGCTGGCGGGCAGGCTGGCCCGGCACGATGCGGCGGCCATGCGCCGACTGCTGTTGCACCCCAGCGGAAATGGGCGCGGACTGGCCGGACCGGCGCTGTGGCAGGCCATGCGGGGAAGCTCCGATGCCGAACTGGGGGAGTTGTACCTGGCCTGCGCACCCGGTCAGCGGTATCGGTTCCTGCGGACGCTGCCGCCGTCCCGGCGCGCGGCCGTCGCGACCCCGGCTCTCATGCGCGCCGGTCTGAATCCGGGGGATGTCGATTTGCACACCCTCGACGCCCTGCCCGGTGCGGTGCGCGTCGCCCTCGCTCGGGAGCTGCTGGCCCGGCCGGGCGGCTCCGATGTGCCGGAGGTCGCCGAGCGCCTGTCCGCCCGGCTGCCCTGGGCCGAGGCGAAACCCGTACTGGCCGAAGCTATTCGGCGACCCACCGCGCAGGAGCGCGCCACCGCCTACCCGCTGCTGGTGACCGCTGCCGTCGGTAGCCGCGACAGTACCGTGATCGGTGAGGTCTTCGAGCTGCTGCGGCGACTGCGCAATGAACAGGAACCGGTGCGCCGCAGCGCTTTACAGGCCGTCCGCGCCATTCCCATGTCATTGCTCGCGCCGGAGCAGCTCCCGGCGCTCGAACAGGTGGCCACCGATGCCATGCAGGCGCGGGATCGCTCCTACTTCACCTCGGGCGCGATCGGGGAGCTGGCGCGGACGCTGTTGAAACGCGGTGCGCAAACCGGGGAGGTTTCCTATTCCGATGCGGCACTGCGTATTTCGGCCACTCTCGCCGAGACGTCGACGCAGCTGAACCTGTACGGATTGCGCGACAATCTGCCGCGCGGAGCGGAGCGGCGACTGTTCGAGGCGCTGCGCCCGCGACTGGAAGCCGATGCCGCGCGCGACCGGTGGCAGCTGACCCTGGCACTGGCGACCGGCCTGGAGCGCCGCTCGTTCGCGGTACCGGGGCTGCAGGATCTGGTGCTGCGCGCGTGCGGGGCATCCGACGATTCGACCGTGCGTGCCGCGGCCCGATTGGCGCTGACCGATCCCGTTCGGCGCGATACGAATCTCGACGATATGCTGCGCCGCGATCGCTCGCTCATCATCGTGCCGGAGGTGGCCGAATTCATTGCCCGGCGCCGCACCGATTTGCTCGACGGACTGCTGCGCAAGGCTCCCACCGGGCGGTTTCTGTCCTCGAAGATTCACTACGTGCCCATGTTCCACGCGGGATTCGACAACTGGACGACCGCGCACATCGACCGCTACGCCGGGCTGCTGGACGCCTATGCGCACTCACCGAAAGCATCGGCCGGTGAGCGTGCGAACGCTATCCGCCAATTGGGTCGGCTGCCGGGGACTTTCGCGCGCGTGCTGCCGTACACCGAGTCCGAGGACATCATCGTGGCCGAGGCCGGACTCACCGCGCTGGGCCGGTGCACCGAACCCGAGCAGGCCATCGCGGTGCTGGCCCGGCATGTGGGCGATGATCGTGCGCGGGTCGCGGTGAGCTCCATCGCCACCCTGGCCCGCCTGGTGCCGCGTCCGCGACTCGGCGAAACCCTTGCGCCCCTGCTCGATTCGCCCAAGATCACCTCGGTGAAGGAGGGGGTGAGACTGCTCGCCACCCTGCGCGCACCCGACGCCGCCGCGATCATTCGCGAAGTGAGCGCTCGGCCGGGCGTACACCGGGATATCCGGCGCGCCACCGTCTTCGCCGCCGCCCGGCTGCTGGACAGCGACGCGTCCTGGCAGTTGCTGGCCGAGGCCGCTACCGACCCGGAGGTGGCGGGCGCGGTTCTCGATATCTCGCCGTCGCTGCTGCCGGTCCCGCAGCGCCTTCGATTCGCCGCCTTCCTCCGCGATCTGGCGGCCGGACCCGATCACCGCGTCGCCGGCCAAGCACTGGGCGCTCTGACCCGCTGGTATCGCTGGTCGCCGCTCGACACCCGGGACGTCCTGGTCGCCCGCCTGACGGACCTGTCCGAAATCGGCCTCTGGACCGCCGCCATGCGCGCCCTGCTCGCCGACGCGGCCGGAACAGGTCACCCCTCGGCGATCGTGACCGCCGTGGAACAGCTCCTCGCGCACACCGCCGATACCTTCCCCGACCGCGATCTCCCTGCCCGCCAACGACTCTCGACCCTGCTGCACTGGCTCACCCCGGTCCTGCGCAACGATGACCACGCCCGCCCCCTGGCCGACCGCGTCACCGCCCTGCTCACCCCCGACCCGCTCTGGCACGAACAGGCGATCGACCTGACCGTCGCCGCCCTGCGCTGGACCGAACCCGACCGAACAATCGCGGCCGTGGAAGCTCTGTCCCCCTTGGCAACCGGCGCCCTGACCACCTACCCGGCCCGCAGCCTGTCGGCCCGCCTCGGCGCACTCCCCGACGAAATCCCCACCGCCACCTGGCAACACATCGCCACCACCCTGGCGGCCTCCCCAACCGCACCCACCGCCCTGGCAGCGGTCGACCTGATCGCCAAGTGCGGCACCAAGTTCGGCTGGACCCCACCCTGGTCCACCCTCCTGGCGTCCCTGCGCACCCACCCCGCCGCAGACGTCCGCCGCGCCGCCCACAACACCTTCACCGCGCACGAGTAGGTCCACCACGAGCAAACCCGCGCAGCCGATCGGGCACAACCTGCCCGCTATACATCCGCGCGAGCGAGAGACTCGGCCTCCATCGCGGCGATGAAGTCGGCGATATCCGACCCGTAGATACCCCAGCTGTTCACACCGCCGAGCTCGACAAGCCGCAGGACGCCGTCGGGGTCGACGCCGACATCGACGGTGACCATGGTGCTGCCCTGCGCCAGCATTCGCGCCGCCGCGGTCTCCGCGAACGCCCGGACATGGTCGGGGACAGGGAGATACGGCTCGGCCGGATAGGAGCTGCCGCAGACGAAACGGCCATTGCGACAGAAGCAGCGGTATTCGCGGTCGAAGGTCACGACCTCGGATACCACGACGAGCTCATCGCGGTGCCGATCGTAAATGCGTAGCCAGTCACCCAACTCGGCGATCGTGTGCACACCCGCCGGAAACAGCTTGTAATTCGTATCGCTGCGCAGGAATACCCGATCGCCGTCGAACATGCGCCGAAGCGGTAGGTCGGGAACCGCCGCGAACGGTACGAGGAAGGCGGTGCGGCCGAGAAGGTCGTACACGTGCCGGTAGTAGGACGAACAACGCAGCGCCGCATAGTCATCGAACACCGCTTCGCCGAGCCGGGGTGCTCGGCGGAGCCGCGTCATCGTCGCCATCGTCCCGTACCCGACCAGCGCGCGACCCTCTCGAATCTCAGGCCACCGTCCCATCATCGCTTCGTGCGGTTCGACGATCAGCGCATCGCCGAGCGCCGCCGCGACGACGGCCGAGCCGGGGAAGTCCTCGTGGAGATCGATGAGCCATTGCGGTCGCATGTAGCGATGCTATTCGGGTGTCTCCCGCGATGAGATTATCGATGCCCCAAGGCAATCCCGGTTCGGTCGAGTGTCGCCGGGTGCTAGCCGCCCAGGGTGCAGTTGCCGTCGCTGGACCAGTAGCAGGTGTTGTGGCCGCTGGCGGGGAAGCCGACCACCTGGAGGTTCGGGTTGGAGTGGCCGAAGCCGGTGCCGTTGAGCTGGAGGTAGAAGCCGGATGCGCCGCTGCGGCCGCCGGTGCCCCAGAGGTAGCCCTGGTTGTTGCCGGGGCCGGTGCCCTGGTAGATGACGAAGTTGCCGTCACCCTGCATGATGCCGAAAACCTGGGAGTGGCCGGAGGTTCCGGAACACCAGACGCCGCCCTGGTTATTGCTCGGGCCGGTGCCACGGTAGACGCAGAAGTTCCCGTCGCCCTGCAGGATCGCGAACGCCCGAGAGCCGCTCTGCGGCAGGGTCGTCAGGTAATCGCCCTGGGCCAGTATCTGATTCGTGTCGAGTACCGCGCCTCTCGCGCCGGCACTGGCCTGGCCGGTATTCAGGGATACCATTGCGGCGACCGACATGGCAACGGCGGCAATGTATTTCGCGAGCTTCATGCGCACTCTCCAAAAGCGAGCCGGACCCTATCGACCCGGTCTGGCGAGGAGGCTACAGCAGGATCGATCCCCGACACCGACCTTTCGGAATGAAACATTCCAAGTTCACTCGGGTTGCAATCGTTGTCGGTGCGCGCTCCTACAGTGGTCCCCGTGCCTGATGTGGAAGTGCGCGGCAAAGTGATTGCCGCCGAAGGGTTACCGGATGTGCGGTGGCGTTCGAAACCGGCTCGACCAGCGTTCGTGAAGTGATTCGGCGCGCGGTGCGTGCCACTCGGCGGGTCGACGCGGTGCACACCGCCGAGGTGCGCTGTGATGTGCCCGGATACTTCGGTGGCGGGTACGGGCGACTACGGTTCGGACGCGTGCGCAGCCACGCGAGCCGCGATGCTGGCCGCGCTGATCGGTGCACTGGGCATCGATCGGGTGACCGTGGACGGCAACGTCGCCGTCGTGCGTGGCTCGCGCGCCACCTACCGGGTGCATCTCACCAGCGGCAGTATTCATGTGCAGCCGGGCGGATATCTGTGCGTCGTCCCCGCCGGGTTCGGGCAGCGGCGGCACGACCGCCTCTTCCTGCCGTTCGCCGACGAGGACGCCATGACCAGCGTGATCCTGAGCAAGGTATTGCTACTCGCTGAGGACGAAAAGATCAGTGACCCTTCGATTCTGACTCAGCTGGACCGGCTGGCCGCTCGATGAACGCCCGCTGTCAGGGGGCCTGGTGCCAGCTGTCGCCAGCCGGGCCCTGGATCTTGTAGGGGATCGACTTCTTGGTGCCGTAGAAGTCCGTCGCGGACAGGCTGGAGCCGAATTCCTTCTTGAGCTTCTTGGCGAACTCGAAAGAGTTGCAGGTGGACATATAGATATCGCCGGTATAGCTGACGGGGATGATCTGGGCGATGATCTTGGCCAGGGTTGTCGCATCGATCGACAGGGTCGGCCCCTCATCGCCGATGACTTTCTTGTTGCCGTGCGCGGTGATGAAGAGGTTCTCCTTCTTCTCCAGCCGGATCCCGCCCGGCCAGAGCTTGGGAACGTAGGCGTAGGCGATGCCGAGCTCATCGCTCATATCCTTGTAGCCGTCATCGAGCACATCGATGTCTTTGGCTATGAAGACCAGAATCATAGGAATTCGTTTCTTTGGGAATGAAAGCATCCACCCCAGCGGAATATATTGTGTCCGTTACGCTTTCGTTCGATTCGGAATTCGAGCGTAGCACCGTGATTGCCGAGATCACGAGACTTTTCGGACAGTCGACCAGTCGGTTTGCGCCTAATCGGGCATACGTCCAGCAAGTGGCGCAGGTCACAGTTTGGTAGCGGTTCGCCTCAATTACCGCAAACCCTTTCCAGGTTCTTTAAAGAGTCTTTACGATTACGCCGTTCTGCCTAGCGTCGTGCTGTCACAGCCTCGCCCGTCGCTCGCTCTCGATGCCAGTACATGTTGACCGATGAACCGGGCGGCTCCCGCCGTACCGGCGAAGGAGAAATATGTCCACCGACACCGAACAGCCTCCCCGGACGTCGCTCCCCGGCCTCGCCGAGTTGGTACGCCATGATCTACCAGCCTCTCTGGTGGTGTTCCTGGTCTCGCTACCGCTTTCCATCGGCATCGCCGTCGCCGCCGGAGCACCGGTCGCCGCAGGTCTCATCGCCGCGGTAGTGGGAGGGGTGGTAGCCGGACTCATCGGCGGCTCCACACTGCAGGTCAGCGGCCCGACCGCCAGCCTCACCGTGGTGGTCGCCGAATCGATCAACCAATTCGGCTGGGCCGCCACCTGTTTCATCACCGTGCTGGCCGGACTGCTGCAAATAGTCTTCGGACTCAGCCGCATCGCACGCGGTGCGCTGGCCATCGCGCCGGTCGTCGTGCACGCCATGCTCGCGGGTATCGGCGTGGTCATCGCGCTACAGCAGGTGCATGTGCTGCTGGGCGGCAATTCGCTCAGTTCCTCCTGGGACAGCCTGGTGGGATTGCCGCAGGAACTGCGCTCGGTGCACGGCGGCGACCTCGCGGTCGGCCTGCTCGTCATCGTGATCCTGGTGGGCTGGAAGCGATTACCCGCGCAACTGCGCGTGGTGCCCGCTCCGCTGGTCGCGGTGGTCGCGGCCACCGGGCTGGCCTTCCTGCTGCCCACCCGCGTCGAGCACATCGTGCTCAACAGCTCACTGCTGGACGAACTTCGGCTGCCGCAGGTGCCGCACGGCAGTTGGGGAGCGGTCGCGCTGATGGCCGTGACCATCGCCCTCATCGCCAGCGTGGAAACCCTGCTCTCGGCCGTGGCGGTGGACCGCATCCGCCAGAACTCCGCGCGCCGAACCGATTTGGATCGCGAACTGATCGGCCAGGGCGCGGCCAATATGGTGTCCGGCATGATCGGCGGCCTGCCGGTGGCGGCGGTCATCGTGCGCAGCATCACCAATGTGAAGGCGGGCGCGCGCGGCAAAGCCTCGACCATGCTGTGCGGCTTATGGATTCTGCTGTTCTCGGTCGCGCTGGTCGGGGTGGTGCGCCAGATTCCCAAGGCGGCGCTGGCCGGACTGCTCATCGTGGTCGGTATTCAGCTCATCAAGCTCGCGCATATCCGGCGCGCCCAGCGCACCGGCGATCTGGTGGTCTACGCCGCCACCATCATCGTGGTGGTGTTCTGGAATCTATTGCTGGGCATGGTGGTCGGGCTCGCGCTGGCGTTCGCGCTGCTGCTGTGGCGGGTGGTCCGGATCGCGGTGCACACCACCCAGGTCGACAGCACCCGCTGGCTGGTCACCGTGGACGGCACCTTCACCTTCCTGGCGGTGCCCAAGCTGACCGCCGAACTGGCCAAGGTGCCCACCGGTGCGGACGTCACCCTGGAGATGAGCGTCGACTTCCTCGATCACGCCGCCTACGACGCGGTGCAGGAATGGGTGCAGGAGCATCGATCCGAGGGTGGCACAGTGCAATTCGTGGAGGTGGGCAGCGTCCGCATGGCCGGCGCGACCGATGGTCCGCCCGCGCGCGGACATTCGCGGCACACCCTCAACGAGGTGCTGGGCCCGTGGCGGCGCACCGGGGCCGAGGTCGATCCCATCGTCGCCGGGGTCGCGGCCTACAACCGCAGTCACGCGCATGTGATGCGCCCGCACCTGGGTGTGCTGGCCGATGGGCAGGAACCGGACTCGCTCTTCGTCACCTGTGCGGATTCGCGCGTGGTGCCGAATGTGATCACCAATAGCGGTCCGGGCGATCTGTTCACCGTCCGCAATATCGGCAATCTGATTCCGGCCGATCGGCGGGACGCGTCCATGGAGGCCGCGCTCATCTACGCACTCGACAAATTGGATGTGCGTTCGGTGGTGGTGTGCGGACATTCGAGTTGCGGCGCCATGGAGGCGCTGTATTCGGAAGCGGTGACCGGATCGGATCTGGATGGCTGGCTCGCCAATGCCCGTCCGAGTCTGGTGCGATACCGGCTCGGGCATCCGGTCGCGGTGGCCGCCGCGGCCGCCGGATTCGGGCCGGTGGATCAGCTCGGCATGGTGAATGTGGCCGTGCAGTTGGAAACCCTGTACGCGCATCCGGTGGTTCGCCGCGGGGTGATCGAGCGGGGTGTGGTGCTCTCGGGTCTGTTCTTCGATATCGCCTCCGCCCGCGTGGTGGAGGTCACGGTGGACGGAATCGCGGAGATCGGGGATCGCAGAGTGGCCGACATCCATGCGGGCGGTCTCCTGCAAACCGTCGGCGCTGGTCGATCGGCATAGGCGGACAAGCTCCGGGCGTGAATCCGAAAGGGTTCACGCCCGTTTTACATTATGGCCTCGGTTTTCTCAGCTTTTACTAAGTCTTTACTTCTAATCTTGCTACAGCTCGTCCGGTGAGTCTGTGGCCAACGCTGTCCACAGCATCAATTCGATGCCCACAGAACATGTTCGACGCTTTCGGATCGATTCGATCCGGAGAAGGAGCCGAGATGTCTACCGACACCGATTCACCGCCAGGTAGAGCGGACCGCTGGTCCAGCACGCTCCTGCGCCACGATCTACCCGCGTCCATTGTGGTCTTTCTGGTCGCACTACCGCTATCTCTCGGCATCGCCGTCGCCTCCGGCGCCCCGATCGCCGCCGGTCTCATCGCCGCAGTGGTCGGCGGCGTGGTGGTCGGCCTGGTCGGCGGATCCGTCTTGCAGGTGAGCGGCCCCGCCGCCGGTCTCACCGTGGTGGTCGCCGAGACCATCAACCAATTCGGCTGGAAGGTCGCGTGTTTCATCACCGTCGCGGCCGGACTCCTGCAGATCCTGTTCGGACTCAGCCGCATTGCCCGCGCCGCGCTGGCCATCGCACCCGTGGTGGTGCACGCCATGCTCGCCGGCATCGGCGTGACCATCGCGCTGCAACAGCTGCATGTGCTGCTCGGAGGGGCGTCGCACAGCACCGCGTGGAAGAACCTGGTCGAACTTCCCAATGAACTGCTGAACCTGCACGGCGACGATTTCTTCATCGGCGCCGTGGTCATCGCGATCATGCTGACCTGGAAGTACGTGCCCGGGAAACTGCGCGCGCTGCCCGGACCGCTGGTCGCCATCGTCATCGCCACCGGGCTGTCCATGGTGGTGCCCGGCAATGTGGAACGAATCGTGTTGAGCGGCTCGCTGTTCGACGCCATCGGACTGCCGGAGATGCCGTCCGGCGGCTGGGGCGCGGTCGCGCTGGCCGCGTTGACCATCGCGCTCATCGCCAGTGTGGAATCGCTGCTGTCCGCGGTCGCCGTGGACAAGATGCATACCGGTCCGCGCACCAATTTCGACCGCGAGCTGATGGCGCAGGGTGCTGCCAATATGACCTCCGGCCTGCTCGGCGGTCTGCCGGTCACCGGTGTCATCGTGCGCAGTGCCACCAATGTGCAGGCCGGTGCGCGCAGTCGCGCCTCGGCGTTCCTGCACGGCATCTGGATTCTGGTGTTCTCCGTCGCGCTCGTCGGGGTGGTGCAGCAGATTCCGAAGTCGGCGCTGGCCGGTCTGCTCATCGTGATCGGCATCCAGCTGGTGAAGCTGGCCCATATCCGCCTGGCCCGGCGCACCGGAGACCTGCTGGTCTACGTGGTGACCGTGCTCGCGGTGGTCTTCCTGAACCTGCTCGAGGGCGTGCTCATCGGACTGCTGCTGGCATTCGCGCTGCTGCTGTGGCGGGTGGTCCGGGTGAACGTCTCGGCCGATCCGGTGATCGGCACCGATCGCTGGATGGTCAGCATCGACGGCACCTGCACCTTCCTGGCGCTGCCGAAGCTCTCGGCGCAGCTGGCGAAGGTGCCCGAGGGCTCCACCGTGCTGGTGGAGATGAGCGTCGACTTCCTCGACCACGCCGCCTACGAGGCCATTCACGACTGGGCCTCGCAGCATGAGAACACCGGCGGCCGAGTGGAATTCGTGGAACTCGGCTCCGCGCCGATGGCCGACGCGCTCACCGGTCCGCCGGTGCGCGGACGGTCCAAGGGGCTGCTCGACGAGGTGCTGCGGCCATGGCGCGAGGGTGAGGGCAATCCCATCACCACCGGCGTCCGGGCCTTCCACCGCCGCAACGCGCACGTGGTTCGCCCGCACCTGGACGAACTGCGCGACGGACAGAATCCGCACTCGCTCTTCCTGACCTGTGCCGATTCCCGCGTCGTGCCGAACCTGATCACCAATACCGGTCCGGGTGACCTGTTCACCATCCGCAATGTCGGAAACCTGGTGCCGCCCAACGGCAGGGACTCCTCGGTCGAAGCCGCGCTGTCCTTCGCACTGGAGGAGCTGGAAGTGGATCACGTTGTGGTGTGCGGACATTCGTCCTGCGGTGCGATGAAGGCGTTGCTGGGCGGGATCCCGGAAGGTCCGGGCCTAGGTGACTGGCTCGCCAATGCCGGTTCCAGCGTGGATCGCTGGCATCGCGGCCATTCGGTCGGCCAGGCCGCCGCGGCCGCGGGCTTCGGCCCCGCCGATCAGCTGGCCATGGTGAATGTGGCGGTGCAGCTCGAGACGCTGCGCAACCATCCGGTGGTCCGAGATGCCATGCTGCGCCGCGGTGTCGCCGTCTCGGGGCTGTTCTTCGACATCGGCACCGCCCGGGTCATCCAGATCACCGCCAACGGCCTATCGGAGATCAGCGACCCCGACCTATCGGTCCTGGCCGCGTCCTCGATGAGCTGATCTGACACCCGCACTGTCGGGGGCCCCCCCGAACCCCGGCGCCCACACACCTTTTAGGGGGTTGGGGGCCCCAAACGGCCGAAAAAAAGCCGAGTTGGGTAGCGTACCAACCCCAGAAAGGGGTAATGAGGGT
>NZ_JBHJXS010000012.1:266208-328233 GCF_042269265.1 Nocardia sp. NPDC056000
GGTATTTCCGCGACCCCCCCAAATGGCTCGGGGCCGCTCCCCCGTTGAGGTGATTACACACCCCCTGGGTCGCCCCCGGGCCTTAACCGGGTCGCCGACAGTCGTTTTCGGCGATTGCGGCACCATTCGGCCCTAGAACTGCCGTAGTGCTGTCCGTACCCTGCCCTTGCTCGGATTAGGCTGGGACGCAGTGTAATTGCCTCATCTACCCTGGAATCCCCGCCAGGGAGCAAGCAGATGAAGCGGTTTCTTTTCTTCCTCATGACGATCGTCGCGGCCGCGTCGACCTACGATTACGCGAAGGCGGCGAACCCCTATCCCGTCATCATCATCGCGGGTGTGGTCGCGGCGCTCTATCTGGCCGAGAAGGTGATCCGCCAGCTCTAGTGGTTCACGAACGCCAAACACACGGTGCCATTGGCGGTTTCGTCGAATGAGCGCACCCCGCCCAATGCCGAATTGCTCATCGGCGGGCATTTCGAGGACTCGCCGATGCCCACGATCGCGGTGACCCGATACAGGGCGCGCTCATCCGAACACGGCACGACATCCTTACCCGCCACACAATCGCCGATCCTGGCCGCGGCGATATCGATCCGGGGCTTGTCCGGGGACAAGCGCAGCGAAACCAGGGTCACCGCGGTGGCGGCCAGGGCGATTCCGGCCAGTATGAGCGTCCATCGCATCCACGGCCGCAGGCCCGCTCGCGTCGTATCCCCTCGATTCACGCGAGGAAGCGTAGACCGAAAGCTCACGTAGCGCGTGCTCGGCCGATTGGCATATCTCGCCGTCTTACCGGCGAGATATGCTGCGGCTCAGTACTTTCGGATTCGGTTGGCCTGACTCGGTTTTCAGCAGGCCACTTCGGTGACCCGGGCGCCGTAGCGGGTTTCCGCCGCGCGCACCGCGGCCGAAATCGCCACCAGCGGCGGCACCCAGCGCGCCTCATCGGGCCCGATGCCCCATTCGGCCGCACCACCGGACATCGGCAGCGGCACCGTCGCACCCTCGGTGTGGACGATCGCGCCGGAAGCCCGCAGCGCCTCGATCGCCTTGGCCGCCTTACCCGCACCTACGACCAGATGAATCTCCCGCCGCTGCGCCCCGCGCACCTCGATGACCGGTCCGGACAGATTGTTCGCCCGCAGGAACCTGCGCACTCCGGCCGCCAGCGGCCCGGTGAGTTCAACAGCCGCGATCCGCTCATCGGTCACCAACCGGAGTCCCCCCGACGTCTCATCGACGTTCCAGCCGCGGTCGCGGTACTCCCGCACAACCTCCGACGAAACTCCCGAGACAGCGATCGAAACCATTGCGGGCACGGTGTTCTCCTCTTCACCAGGTGGATCGAGTTCACGCGGCAAACCTCCGCGACCACCACTTTCACGCCGAACCCTGAGACCCGGATCCGTTGAGCCTGTGAGCTTCCTGCGTAAGCGTGGCCGCCGTCCGCACCAAAAATTCTGCGCGCGAACGTCGTTGTATACATCGCTCGTTGGTCGCCTTTCGTATCAACCTCGAGGAGGATCCGGCATGTTCCCGATCACAGGAGATCTAGGGGGAGACCCTTAGCGGGAGTCAGTGAATCCGTGGCGGCGGGGGTGGCGGCGCGCCTGCGGAAGCGGGTGCGGGGGTACACATAGGGTTGAGCCCGTCCGCGGGAGCCTCGGTCGCGCCGCAGTGACATCCTGGTTGGTGAGCCCCTTCGGTGGCGGCTGGATCGGAGTCCAATGGAAATGGTTGCGCAGCCTCCTGTTCGGATCAATGTGGTGCCCGGAGCGCGACTGCTGGATCGGCAGTGGCTCGGGGAGCGGATATCCGATATGGGGATTTCCTGGGGAACCGGGGATTCCCGGGTGTCCGGGACGCTGTGGTGGTGCATGGTGGCGTCCTCGCTGGTGGACCCGATCGTGAGCGCGCAGGCCGCCGGGCTGCCGGTGATGGATCCGGCGCTGGCGAGCATCGGGCTGGAGATGCGCCCGGACGGGGGAGTCGAGCGGGTGCTGGCCATGTGCGAGCTGGGTCCCTCGGACGGGTCGGGGGTGGGCACGGACCATCCCGATGAGCCGGCGAAGGGTACCGGTGACCCGATCATGTTGGGCGTCGGCGGCGACCCGATTCAGGTGGAACCGGTGGGGCATGCACTGCGGCATACCTTGTCCGCGGTGATTCCCGTGGTGGCCGAGGTGTCCGGTGCCGGGGTGGCGGCGCTGTGGGCGATCGTGGCCGACGCCATCGGTAATCGCGCGCTCGACGCGGGCGCGCAGGAAGTGGGATCGGCGCTGGCCAGGGAGGTTTCCGGACGGCTTCCGGTACCCCGGTTCAGTGATATCGGCGGGCGCACTTTTGTGCGCCGCATCTCGTGCTGCCTGGTGTTCGAGGCCCCCGGCTGCGAGATGTGCACGAGCTGCCCGAAACGTCCTGCGGCACAGCGCGAGGCACTGCTGGAGGAGTTGGCCGCGCGGGGCTGACACCCCGGCACCAGGTCCATCGGCACGCGGTCACAGGCGTGCCGATAGCATGGACCGGCCAGACATCGCGGGGGTTTCCCGCGCTTACGACAATGCCAAGGAGTGCACAGCCGTGACCACCACAGCCCCGAAGAGCCCAGTCGCCCTCGTCCGGGTGTCGGCCGGGACTACGGCGGGTGCCGCGGTGCGCGAGGCCGACCTGCCGAGCAAGGGACCCGACGCGGTCATCGTCGTCAAGGACGGCGAGGGCAATCTCAAGGATCTGTCCTGGATTCCGGAGACCGACGTCGAGGTCGAGGCCGTCACCGCCGATTCCGAGGACGGGCGCAGCGTGATCCGGCATTCGGCCGCGCATGTGCTGGCCCAGGCCGTGCAGCAGGAGTTCCCGGGCGCCAAACTCGGCATCGGCCCGTTCATCAAGGACGGCTTCTACTACGACTTCCAGGTCGAGCGCCCCTTCACCCCCGAGGATCTCACCAAGCTGGAATCCCGGATGAAGAAGATCATCAAAGGCGCGCAGCGCTTTTCGCGCCGCGTCACCGATATCGAGGCCGCCCGCGTCGAACTCGCGAACGAGCCGTTCAAGCTGGAACTGATCAACGACAAGTCGGGCATCGACGATCCGGAGGTCATGGAGGTCGGCGGCAAAGAGCTGACCATCTACGACAACCTGGACCCGCGCACCGGCGAGAAGCTGTGGGGCGACCTCTGCCGCGGCCCGCACCTGCCCACCACCAAGTACATTCCCGCGTTCAAGCTGACCCGCAGCTCGGCCGCGTACTGGCGCGGTGATCAGAGCCGCGAGGATTTGCAGCGCATCTACGGCACCGCCTGGGAATCCCAGGAAGCCCAGGACCAGTACCTGCACCTGCTCGAAGAGGCCGAGAAGCGCGATCACCGCAAGCTCGGCCTGGAGCTGGACCTGTTCTCCTTCCCGGATGAGCTGGGCTCGGGCCTGCCGGTGTTCCACCCCAAGGGCGGCATCATCCGCAAGGAGCTCGAGGACTACTCGCGCCGCCGCCACACCGCCGCGGGCTACGAATTCGTCAACACCCCGCACGTGACCAAGGGCCACCTCTTCGAGGTGTCGGGCCACCTGGACTGGTACCGCGAGGGCATGTTCCCGGCCATGCACCTGGACGCCGAACTGAACGACGACGGCACCGTGCGCAAGCCCGGCCAGGACTACTACGTCAAGCCGATGAACTGCCCGATGCACAATCTGATCTTCCGGGCGCGTGGGCGCTCCTACCGCGAATTGCCGTTGCGGCTCTTCGAATTCGGCTCGGTCTACCGCTACGAGAAGTCCGGCGTCGTACACGGCCTCACTCGCGTCCGCGGTATGACCCAGGACGACGCGCACATCTACTGCACCAAGGAGCAGATGCACGCGGAGCTCACCACCACGCTCCAGTTCGTGCTGTCGCTGCTGCGCGATTACGGCCTCGACGATTTCTACCTCGAGCTCTCCACCAAGGATCCGAAGAAGTTCGTCGGATCGGATGAGCTGTGGGAGGAAGCCACCGAAACCCTGCGCAAGGTGGCCACCGATTCCGGTCTGGACCTGGTGCCGGATCCGGGCGGCGCGGCCTTCTACGGCCCGAAGATCTCCGTGCAGGCCAAGGACGCGCTCGGCCGCACCTGGCAGATGTCCACCATCCAGCTGGACTTCAACCTGCCCGAGCGTTTCGAACTCGAGTACACCGGCGCGGACGGCGCCAAGCACCGCCCGGTCATGATCCACCGCGCGCTGTTCGGTTCCATCGAGCGCTTCTTCGGTGTGCTCACCGAGCATTACGCGGGCGCGTTCCCGGCCTGGCTCGCACCGGTGCAGGTGGTCGGCATTCCGGTCGCCGACGCCTTCGCCGAGCACCTGGACGGGGTCATCGAATCGCTGCGTGATCACGGTGTGCGCGCCGAGGTCGACCGCAGCGATGACCGCATGCAGAAGAAGATCTTCAACCACACCGCGCAGAAGGTCCCCTTCATGCTGCTGGCCGGCGCCAAGGATGTGGAGGCGGGCGCGGTCAGCTTCCGTTTCCGCGACGGCACCCAGGTGAACGGTGTCCCGGTCGCCGAGGCGGTGGCGGCGGTGGTCGAGTGGATCGCGCACCGCGAGAACGACTCTCCGACCGCGGCGCGTTTCGAGAAGACGAACGGGTAGGGCATGACTGAACGTACGGCGGGCCTCACCGAAGATACCGCGGGGCTTGGGGATTCGGGTCCGCAGGCGATCGTCGACTGCGGACCGGGGGAACCGGATCGGTTGCAGCGGCTGTGGACGCCGTACCGGATGTCCTACATCACCGGGGCGACCGAGGAACGAAAGCCGGACGCGCCCAAGAAGACCGGGCACCCCTTCACCGACATCCCCGAGATGGCGGATGAGGACGGCCTGGTCATCGCGCGCGGCGAATGGGTGTACGCGGTACTGAACCTGTACCCGTACAACCCCGGCCACATGATGGTCGTGCCCTACCGCCGCGTGGCGAACCTCGAAGACCTCACCGTCGAGGAGAGCACCGAACTGATGGCCTTCACCCAGCAGGCGATTCGCGTGATGAAGCGCGTCTCGCGGCCGGAGGGCTTCAATGTCGGACTGAATCTCGGTGGCGTTGCCGGAGGTTCACTCGCCGATCACCTGCACCAACATATCGTGCCCCGCTGGAGTGGCGACGCCAACTTCATTACCGTCGTCGGCGGAGTGAAGGTGATGCCACAACTGCTGCGGGAGACCCGGGCATTGCTGGCTGGTGCATGGAAGGAATCCGAATAGCGTGCTGAGCTTCTTCGGTCGCGAAACGTTCGCCAAAGCGACTGCGCCCCTGGGCAAAGCACTGGTGAGCACCGGACTGACACCGGACGCGATGACGCTCATCGGCACCACCGCCTCGATCGCGGCCGCCGTGACGCTGTTCCCGTCGGGTCACCTGTTCTGGGGCACCATGGTGATCTGGCTGTTCGTCATGTTCGACATGCTGGACGGCGCCATGGCGCGCGCCCGCGGCGGCGGCACCAGATACGGTGCGGTACTGGACGCCACCTGTGACCGGGTGGCGGACGGTGCGATCTTCGGCGGGCTGGCCTGGTGGGCGGTCTACCACGAGAATTCCAAGATCCTGTTCGCCGCGACCCTGGTGGTGCTGGTGACCTCGCAGGTCATCTCGTACGCCAAGGCGCGCGCGGAGGCCAGCGGGCTCTCCGCCGACGGCGGCATCATCGAGCGTCCAGACCGCCTGGTCATCGGACTCGTCGGCGCCGGATTCACCGGTATCGGCGGCTATTTCGAGATCGAATGGCTGAGTTACGCGGTGTACGCGGCCATGTACATCCTCGCGGTGCTGAGCATCATCACCGTATTCCAGCGCGTGCTGGCCGTGCGCAATTCGCCCGGCGCGCGCGAGATCATCCCCACTGTGCCGAAAGCGCCGGAGGAACCCCAGCGGTGAGCAGCGATTTCACGTCCGCGATGACCGATAAGGCGTACGCGGCCGGGTGGGCGCTGGTGCGCGGACTCCCGGAGGGTATGGCGCGCAAGGGATTCGACGCCGGAGCCGATGCCGCCGCACGCAAGGCGAATCGTAAGTCGCGGGCGGGGGAGCCGAATCAGTTGCGGCACAACCTCGCCCGGGTGATCGGCACGACACCCGACGCGGTGCCCGACGATCTGGTGCGCGCGAGCATGCGGTCCTACGCCCGCTACTGGCGCGAGGCGTTCCGCCTGCCCGGTATGGATCACGCCGAAATGGTGCGCTCGGGCAGGCTTTTCGTCAATGAGGTCGAACACCTCGAAGCCGCCCTGGCCGCGGGTCGCGGTGCGGTGCTCGCCCTGCCGCATTCGGGCAACTGGGATATGGCCGGGGTGTGGCTGGTACAGAACCACGGCACCTTCGCCACCGTCGCCGAACGGCTGCAACCGGAATCGCTGTACGAGCGCTTCGTCGAATACCGCGAAAGCCTGGGCTTCGAGGTCTTCCCGCTGACCGGCGGGGAACAGCCGCCGTTCCCGCAGCTCGCGGACCGGCTGCGGAACAATCGCGTAGTTTGCCTGATGGGTGAACGCGATCTCACCGGCAAGGGCGTACCCGTCGATTTCTTCGGCGAGCGCACCTGGATGCCCGCCGGCGCGGCGAAACTGGCCATCGAGACCGGTGCGGCGCTCATCCCCGTGCACTGCTGGAACACCGTCGACGCGCAGGGCCGCGAAGGCTGGGGTTTCAAGACCGAAGCGCCACTCGATGTTTCGGGCGGCGCGGCGGCGGCCACCCAGTTACTCGCCGATCGATTCGCCGCCAATATCGCCGCCCATCCGCAGGACTGGCACATGTTGCAGCCGCTGTGGGAGAGTGATTTGTCGCAGTCGCGACTCGATCGCATCGCCGCGGTACAGCAGCAGTTGGGGAATCAGCAGCCCGGGGTGAAGCAGAACGCCGACGGGCACAGGGGAGACGGCGCGCTATGAGAATCGGCATGGTCTGCCCGTATTCGTTCGACGTTCCGGGCGGGGTGCAGGCGCATGTGGTCGAACTCGCGCAGGTGCTCATCGAGCGCGGGCACAAGGTGAGCGTGCTCGCGCCCGCCGCCGATGACACCCCGCTGCCCGACTATGTGGTGTCCGCCGGGCGCGCGGTTGCCATCCCGTACAACGGTTCGGTCGCCCGGCTCTCCTTCGGCCCCACCGCCTACACCCGGATTCGCCGCTGGATCGCCGAGAACGATTTCGACGTCCTGCACATTCACGAACCGAACGCGCCCAGCCTGTCCATGCTGGCGCTGAAGATCGCCGAGGGGCCGATCGTGGCCACCTTCCACACCTCGACCACGAAATCGCTGGTGCTCAGTACTTTTCAGGGCGTGCTGCGGCCGTACCACGAGAAGATCAGCGGCCGGATCGCCGTATCGGAACTGGCCCGGCGCTGGCAGGTCGAGGCGCTCGGCGGTGACGCCGTCGAAATCCCCAATGGCGTGGACGTTCCCGCCTTCGCGCACGCCCCGCTGCTGGACGGCTATCCGCGCGCGGGCGGCACGGTGCTGTTCCTGGGCCGCTATGACGAACCCCGCAAGGGCATGGACGTACTGCTGGGCGCGCTGCCGGAACTCGTGCGCCGCCACCCGAATATCGAAGTGCTGATCGTGGGTCGCGGCGATGAGGAGCGATTGCGCCGCGAAGCTGGTGAAAACGCCTCGCACCTGCGCTTTCTCGGACAGGTTTCGGATCGGGAGAAGGCGTCGGCGATGCGCAGCGCCGATGTCTACTGCGCGCCCAACCTCGGCGGCGAGAGCTTCGGCATCGTGCTGGTGGAGGCGATGGCCGCCGGAACCGCCGTGGTCGCCAGCGATCTGGACGCCTTCCGCCGGGTGCTGCGCGATGGCACCGCGGGCATGTTGGTCCCGGTCGGGGATTCGGATCTGCTCGCCGAGGCCCTCGATAACGTGCTCACCGATGCCGGACGCCGCGAGGAACTCATCCGCACCGCGAATCAGGTTGTCGGCGAATACGACTGGCCGGTCGTCGCCGAGCAGATCCTGCGCGTATACGAGACCGTCACCGTCGGCGATATGCGCGTGCGGACCGCCGGATGATCACTTTCTCCGCCACCACGATTCTGGTTCTCGCCTTAATCGCGGCCATTGTCATCACCATTGGCGTCTGGGCCTACACCACCGCCAATCGCCTGGACCGCCTGCACGTGCGTACCGACCAGGCCCGGCACGCCCTGGACGCGGCGCTGGCCCGGCGCGCGGTGGTGGCGCGTTCGGTATCCGCACTGCTCGGCCCGGACCAGACCGAACAGGCGCGGCGACTGGCCGCCCTCGCGGGCCGTGCCGAGCGCGCGGACTGGCAGGACCGCGAACCCATTGAAAACCAGCTGGCCGCAGCGCTTTCCGCGATCGATATCGATCAGCTGCCGCCGCAGATCGTGGCGGAGCTGGCCGATGCCGAGGCCCGCGTGCTGATCGCGCGCCGCTTCCACAATGACGCCGTGCGCGACACCCTGGCGCTGCGCACCCGCCGCCTGGTGCGCATTCTGCACCTGGGCGGCACCGCGCCGCTGCCGACGTACTTCGAGATCGCCGAACGGGTAACCGCCGCAGCCTCAACCGGGCTGGAAGTCGATACGGTCCGGACGTCGGCGCGAGTTGTATTGCTGGACGAAGAGAATCGCGTATTGCTGCTGCGCGGTCACGATCCGAAAGTCCCGGACGTGGAATTCTGGTTCACCATCGGCGGCGGCGTCGATCCCGGGGAATCATTGCGCGAAGCCGCTATCCGCGAGCTATACGAAGAAACGGGTTATCCCGCAGACTCTTCCGCATTGCGTGGACCGCTGTGGCGGCGTGTAGCGGTGTTTCCATTCAACGGCGAGCTGATTCGCTCGGAAGAACTGTTCTTCGCGCTGCGGGCAAAGAACTTCGAACCCAATCCGGCGAAACTCGATTTCATCGAGCGGCGTTCCATCACCGGTAATAAATGGTGCACCCCCGCAGATATCGCGGCCATCGACGCGGCGGGCGAGACCGTGTATCCGTATCACCTGGATCAGCTGCTCAGTGAGGCGATTAGCGCCGCGGACGGCGATGTCGATCCGGAAGTCCGCTCCATTCGCTGAATTTCCCCTAAACGCCGAACGCCACCGTGGATAACCGGGGTTATCCGTGGTGGCGATCGGTCCATGTGTCAGAGGCTTCGATTGTCCTCGAGCCCCTTGCGGGTCTCTGATTCAGATCAGGATACCCAGTCCAGCGAGGAATCCGGCTACAGCGAGAGCAGCGCCGACGCCGAATGCGCCGATGAGTCCGAGCAACATGATTTCTTTCCTTTCGTCTTCCGCTGGATTGCGGATACTCGGTTAATCTCACGCAAACCCGGATGTGTTTCACGAATTTCTGCGAAAAATACAAATAGGTGTTTGACCGGCCCGATGTGAACGGCATCACACCCCGGAATGGGATCCGAACCCGCGCGGGTCCGCTGGATGGGACGGGTGTGCCGAAACGGACGGCTGGAACAGGCCCGTCGAGCTACCGTGAGCCGGTCAATGTGAGCGGTGAAGGACTCGGAATGAAGTTGATGTACGCCCTCTGGGGCGCGGATCTGGACGAGCGGCTGCACGCCGCCGAGCTACGGCATCGGCTGGCCGATATCGGCGCCACCGAATTCCAGATCAACGTGCGTGATTCCGATGTGGCCGCGGCACAGGTCAAGCACAGCACCTACGAACAACCCATCGACGCGATCGTGAGCGTGCGCACCCGGGGCGGGCATGAACCCGTCACCGCCGCACTGGGTTCGGTGGCCGATGAGGTGAACGGCTGGACCGTCGATGAGCGCACCCCGATCATTCCGCCCAAGGTCGGCAATGGTGAGCGCACCGACGCCCTGGCCAATTTCGCGCTGCTGCGGATTCCGGACGAGCTGACCCGCGGGGAATGGCTGCACCGCTGGCATGATCTGCACACCCCGGTCGCCATCGATACCCAGGACACCTTCGGATACGTGCAGAACACCGTGCTCGAGCCGATCACCCCGGGTAAGCGGGTCGACGCCCTCGTCGAGGAACTCTTTCCCATGGCGGCCATGACGAGTGCGCACGCCTTCTACGGCGCGGGCGATGACGATGCCGAACTGCAACGCCGTGTCACCCTCATGATGGAGAGCGTCGTGCGTTTCGGCGCGCATCAGAACCTGGATCTGGTCCCGACCAGCCGGTACGTGTACGCCCTGGGCTGATCGCCCACCCCTGCGCCACCTCAGCGCATCCGGACACTCCGGACAGTCGATTCGTCACGCGGCAACCATTGAGACAACCATCACTCATACTGCTTCGTGACGATCTCCGTCCTCGTGTGTCTAACCATTGGAAGCGATGAGGAGGTGCTGGGACCATGCCGGACGCGGCGCTCACAGGTGTGTCCGACGATGCCACCCTGGCCGCACGCGTTCGTGACGGCGATATTCGCGCCTTCGAACAGCTAGTTCTCCGCTACGAGGGAGCCATGTTCCGGCTGGCCTCGCGAATGCTGGCGGACCGCTCCGAGGCGCAGGACATCGTGCAGGAGGTCTTCCTGACCGCCTGGCGGCGCATCGCCCAACTCCAGGACGATGCCGCCTTCTCGGGCTGGCTCTACCGCATGACCACCAATCGCTGCCTGAATCTGCTGCGCTCGCGGCAACTTCCGGTCGACGCCGATCCCGATGCCGCCGAATCCCCGCGCGTCGAGACCCGGCCCGAACACGCGGCGCAGGTCAACGGCCAATTGGAGGCGTTGACCGCGGCCTTGGGGGAGCTCACCCCCGAACAACGAGCGTGCTGGCTGTTGCGCGAGGTGCACGGCCGCTCATACGAGGAAATCGGCGAGATCGTCGGCGCGAACGCCACCGCGGTACGCGGTCGCATCGCGCGGGCCCGAGCCCAACTGGCGGAGGTGATGCAGCCATGGCGGTGACAGATATCGATACCGAACCGGACTATCTGCTGCCCTGCGGCCGGGCATTGGACAGCGTGTGGGATCGGCTCGACACCGTGCAGAACGGTGGCGGCGACGCCCACGAGGCGAGTTGCGCGCACTGCCGGACCGCGCGCGAGAGCCTGCTCGGCTTGCGCACCGCGACCCGGGAACTGATCGACGAACCCGATCCGCCGCCCGCGGACCTGGTGGAGCGCATTATGTCCGCGGTACGCGCGGAACGGCGGCGCGGCCAGGTGCTCGGCCTGGCCACCCCGCACCGGGGCACGGTCGCGGTGAGCGAACAGGCCGTCGCGGTGGTGCTGCGCTTCGCGGCCGACAGTGTGGCCGGGGTGCGGGCGCGACGCGTGCGCCTGCGGCCGGTCGGGGTCGGACCCGACGGTGAGACGGTCGTGCACATCTCCATGACCATCGCGGTCGAGGTGAACGGCGAAGGCGTACAGGGTCTGGTGCCGCAGGTGCGCGAACGCGTCACCGCCGCCGCATCGGCTCGCACGGGCCTGCTGGTCGGGCGGCTCGATATCGCGATCGTCGACGTCTATCAGGAAGGCGGCCGATGAGCCTGGGCCGCACCGATTTCCAGTGGGAGGGTCGATGAGTTCCCGGCGGGCGGAACTGGTGGTTGCAGATCCGGTGGTGGCCGGTGTGGCCGTGCGCGCCGCGATCGAGGTGCCCGGGGTGGTGCGCGTCGAACACGGACTGCGCGGGCTGGTCGCCGCGTTCAACCGGGCCGGAAAGCAGCTGTGGACCGGGTATGAGCTCGCCTCGACGAAAGGTGTTCGCGTGCACCGCAATGGCGGAGTGCTGGCCGTCGAGTTGGAGCTGGCGATCGCGGCCGGACAGCATGCCGGGGCGATCGGGGCCGAAGTGCAGCACGCGGTGATGCGGACCGTACGCGCGCAGACCGGGGTGCGCGTCGACGAGGTGTCGGTGACCATCATCGATATCGAACCGGAGGCCCGATGAAGGCGCCCGCGGAGCTGATCGACAAGATCGCCGAAGTGCTCTCGGCGCTCGACGGCCTCGAACCCGAACCCTCGATCACCGGCGGCCTGCCCTGGCCGGGCCGGAACACGGCCATCGACATCGTTGCCGGAATCATCGAAATCCGGGTGGTGGCAACGGCTTTACCGCTGCCCGCACTACTCGACCGACTGTCCGAGGCGGTGCGCCCGCTACTGGCCGATACCGCCTGGGCCGATGCCACCATCCGCCTGGTGGTCACCCACCTCGCCGCGAGCGCCTTCGAGGACGCGGCCCCCTGAGTTCCCGTTTGATCCGTTTCAGCACAAGCGAATTGGAGGCAGGCATGACTACGACCGCAACCGATAAGAGCAAGAGCGAAACACCGGCCGACACCGGCAGAAAGACCGCGCCGGGGACCAAGAGCGAGCTACACAGCGATCAGGGCAGCACCACCATCGCCGATATCGTGGTGCAGAAGGTGGCCGGTCTGGCCGCCCGCAATGTGCGCGGCGTCCATGATCTGGGCGGCGGCACCGCGCGCGCGTTCGGTGCGATTCGCGATCGCATTCCCGGCGCGTCCGCCAGTGTGGGACAGGGTGTTTCGGTCGAGGTGGGGGAGACCCAGGCCGCGGTCGATCTGGAGATCGTCGTCGAATACGGCGTCGCCATCGCCGAATTGGCGCGATCGATCCGCCGCAGCGTGATCGCCGCCATCGAGCAGATGACCGGACTCGAAGTGGTCGAGGTCAATATCAATGTCAACGATGTCTACATCCCCGAGGACGACGACGCTTCCGCCGCCGCCACCCGCGTCCAATAGTGCCCGCCTCGTTGAGGAGTCGCAGATGAACGCCACATCGATATGCCTGGCCGTCGGCATCGCGCTCGGATTCGCCGCGGCCTTCGGCGGTCTCGGCGCGTTCGCCATCGTGCTGGTGTTCGCCGGGCTCGGACTGCTGGCCGGGCGCTGGCTCGACGGTGAGATAGATCTGTCCGGATTGCTGCGCTCGGTCCGGGACCGGGGCCGGCGATGACCGAGGCCGTCGTGCAGGAGCCCGCGGGCCGGACGACGGTGAGTGATCGTGCCGTACAGCGCATTGCCGCGCGCGCCGCACAGGAGGTCGACGGGGTGCGGGGGCAGGTCACGGTCGATGCCCGGGTGACCGGTGATTCCGCGGTGCTGTCGGTGCGCCTGCCCGTCCGCTATCCATTGCCGGTGGCCCGGATCGCGGAACAGTGCCGGAACCATCTGATCCGGCGCACCGCCGAACTGGCCGGGCTGGCGGTGACGGGACTCGATATCTCCATCTCGGAGATGGTGGTCGAATCGCATTCCACGGCAGTCGATTCCGCGGTTGCGAGGGTGCGATGACGCGCCTGCCGCGTCGGGTGATCCCGGCCGTGCTGCTGGCGCTGACACTGCTGACCCTGTGCGTCATCGCGGTGATCTCACTGTCCGAACGACTGCTCGGCCGCACGGAATTGGTGTCCTACGACGCGGTGGCGCGGCGACTGCGCGCCACCCATTGGAATGATGCGCTGGTGCTGGGCACGGGTATCGCGATCGCTGCGGCGGGACTGGTACTGCTGCTAATCGCCGTGGTGCCCGGACGCCCCGTGGTGGTGCCGCTCGAAGAACTCGACGGTATCCCCGCCGGGATTTCCCGCCGGGGCCTGCGCGCGGCGCTGCGCCGCGAAGCCGGTTCGGTACACGGCGTGGAATCGGCCCGGGTCAGCATGGGCGGTAAGCGGATTCAGGTCTCGGCGGCGACCGGCCGGGCCGAGACCGCCGGGCTGGACGGTGCCATGCGCGATGCCGTGACCGGAGCCCTGGACCGAATCGCACCGGCGTCGCGTGCACCGGTGCGGACCCGACTGCGATCGCACCGGCCGAAGGAGCGATAGATGACCGAACTCAATCGTCCCGCCCGACTGAACCGGGCGGTGCTCGCCCTGGCGGGTTTGGCGCTACTGGCTGCGGGCGGATACGCGATCGCCGCGAATCGCGGCGGAATCGGCTGGGTCGACGCGGACGGTGCGCTGGTCCCGGGCACCGGCGCACCGCCGGACTGGGTATTGCTGGCCATCGTGCTGGGCGCGGTGGCGCTGGGCGTGCTCTGCCTGCGCTGGTTGCTCGCCCAGGTCTTCCGGCTGCCGCGCGCGGTGGAATGGGAACTGTCGCACGGGAATTCCGCCGGGGCGACGCTGCTGGCGTCCTCGGTCGCGGCCGATGCTATAGCCGCCGATATCGAACGCTATTCCGAGGTTCGCGAGGTCTCGGCCGTACTGTCCGGGCCGGGCAGCGCCCCCGATCTGCATCTCATCGTCACCGCCGAACCCGGTGCGGATCTCACCGCCCTGCGTCGCCGTATCTTCGGCGAGGCCGTCCCGCGCCTGCGTGAAGCGCTCGAGGTCGAGATCATTCCGGTCAGCATGGAACTGCGTTTCGCCGAAAAGCCCGCGCGCACACGCTGATTCATCAGGTGTGCGCCCGGGCCTCCGGGACGATGCGATCGTGTGCCGGAGAATCACTGCGACTGTGCCAGCGACTCGCAAATGCGACTTCATCTGCGACACGCAATCCGACTGCGGCTCCGATTGACGCCACGACTGATGCTACGACGAACGTTACGACTTTCGATACGACGTTAACGCTGTTCGGCTGCGACCCGCGCCTCAGCCGAAGGACGAACTGCGCACCGGCCCCGGTGAATTGAGCCTGGTGCGCGGGCCGCGCAACCAGGTGTCCCGGGTCGCGGCGATGAACGCGGTGAAATAGCCATCGGAGTCCGGCGGGGTTTCACCGTCGCCGGTGTCGGGCGTTCCCTCCGCCCGCACGATCTCCGCCGCGAGTTCATCCTCGGACCGGGTGTCCGGCTCGGTTGTCGCGCCGTCGATGCGTAATCCGGGCGACCACGGATCGTTGATCCGTTGCACCAGCAGTCCGGTGATATCCGCGCTGACGGCGGGCGGCCGGGTCCAGCAGGTGGCGTGCTCGAACAGGATCTGGCCATCCGCGCGCTCATCGAGTGTGCGGACCAGATCGTGGTCCAGTTCGCTCAGGTCGTAGGCCACCACCAGGGTGTCGGTGGCGCCGGGCGTGTACGGCAGGGTGGGCAGGCCGAGCAGCTGCGCCGCGGCCAGGCCGAGAACGCGATCGGCGCGACCCGGCAGCAGCGACACCGATCGCGGCTCCCGCCCGGTGGCCGACAGGGTCAGCGCCAATCGGTTCAGGCTGTATCGGCACAGCTCCGGACCATCGCCGAGATAGGCCCAGCGCCCGGTCATTCCGGCGGTGAAACCGTACGGCGACAGGGTGCCGAGGTATCCGCCCGTCAGGGTGAAATGCCAGCCGCGTAGATCGGTCCAGTCCAACGGGGTGACGGTCCGGGCACTATCGGAGCGTTCGAGCATGCGCGCCACACGATCGCGGGCGAACAGCCACCGCTCATCCTCCGGCGGCGGCAGGGTCGCGAATTCCGCACGGGCACGGTCGAGATCGCCGGACAGGATGGCGTTGTAGATCAGTAGATAGCGATCCGGCCAGGGCCGCAGCGTTGCCTCGTGCGCCAGCAGCGTCTCGACGGCCTCGTGGTGCCGGTATTCATCCTCGAACGCGGTCACGAGTTCATTGAGCGCGAGCGTGGACTCCGGATCGAGCCGCAATGCCTCGCGCAGTACCGGAATGGCCAGGAACGAAATACCGCGTTCGATGCATTCGTAGCCGAAAGTGGTGAGCGCCTTGGCATCCGAGGGCTGTTCGAGTGTCGCCTCGGCGGCCGCGGCCAAATCCTCGAAGTCGACGGCGCGGGCGAGCGGGGCCGCGATGGCGGCGATGTCGTGCGGCGGTGTGTGATCCGCGATCGGGCGCAGGGTGCGCACCGTCCCCGGCACATCGCCTTCCGCGAGTAGCTGCCGGGCCTGTTCCAATTCTTCAATCATCGTGGTCGATCTTGGGTCGTCCCGCCGTCGCGGGCAAACCGATTTTTCCGGATCGAGGACTCGGATATCCGCTGGGGGCCGGAGGCGACCGGGCGCTATGGTCGGGTCCAGCTATTCGCACGAGGGGGCGAAACCACCGCTATGACAACGCAAGTCGCAGGACCCGCCGAAGTGCCCGCCGACGACCGGTACGACGAGTTTCTCGCCGCGGTACAGGCGCGCTTCCAAACGCTCGTCGCCGAGCCCGCGGAATTGTTCACCGTCGATACCGAGGGGTTGTTCGAGGTCTTCCTCGGCGCGTTTCCGCCGGAGCTGGCGGCGGTGAATACCTGCGGCACCTGCCGGGCTTTCCTGCGCCGCTACGGCGGATTGGTGATCGTGGGCGCGGACGGTAAGGCGACATCCGCGCTGTGGTCGTCGGCGGGCATACCCCCGCACTACGCGAAAGCGGCTGCCGCACTGGCTGATCGAGTCGAACACGCTCCGATCGTCTCGCTCTTCCGTTCCGAGGCGACGAACTGGGGATATGCCGAGCACGGCGGGTGGACGCATCTCGCTCTGACCCCACCCGCGCATATGGTGCACGTCCGCACGCCGTTGCGGACGACCTCGCAGTACATCGCCGCCAAGAACGCGGACTCCGAAACCCTGCGGCGCGCCCTCGGCGAATTCCCCGAGTCCGTGGTGAAGCAGGCCGTGGCGCTATTGCGCACCGAACAGCTCTATCGCTCGGACGCCATTCTCGGTGTCGCCACCTGGCTGCTGGAATTGCACCGCACGCTCGGCGCTATACGCGGTCGGGGTGATGCCGCACAGGCGCGGCGCGACAACCTCATCCGACTCGCGGCCGCCACCGCACCGGCCGGATACTGTCATATCAAAAGCGGCATGATCGGCACCCTGCTCACCGATCTCGCCGAGGGCCTGCCCTTCGACAGCGTGCAACGCCGTTTCGCCGAGAAGATGCATCCGCTGCAATACCGTCGCCCCACGGCCGCGCCGACCGAGGCCATGATCGCCCGCGCCGAGCAGGTCATCGGCGAATTGCGCGCGGCCGGAGCCCTGGAGCGCCGCTTCGCGAAACTCGCCGACGTGCAACCGCTTTGGCGGCCTGCCCGGTCCGGCGATGCGGCCCGGACGCGTCCCGAAGGCGTCTTCTCCCACCTCGTTCCGGCGGCGAAGCGCGGTGGCGCAACCGATCTCGATTCCGCACCGGTCGTCATGACATGGGAGAAGTTCGCGCGCACCGTACTTCCCGACGCGGAGCGCATCGACTATCAGGTGCCGGAGGCCGCCACCAGTTACGGCGCGATGGTGACCGCCGCGAATCCCGAAGCGCCGCCGATCATTCAGTGGGATCGCACCGACCGGCGCAACCCGGTGACCTGGTACGTCTACGTCAACGGTTCCGCGCCCACGCGGTGGGGACTGCACCCGGGTGAATTCCGTGCGGTGACGGCGGTCGTCCCGCATCCGGCGAATTGGTACGAGCCCGATCGCACCGGCCGCGAACAGGCGGTGCTGTTCGCCCTGGCCGATGCGACCGATACCGGATACACCGGGGGCGCGGGTTTCTTCCCCGAATACCTGCGCGCCGAACTGCACGAGATCCGCAAAACCCTGGAAGCGCACACCACCGGCGCGGTGGTGGCGGGCCGGGATGAGGCGCAGGTGTGCGGTCTGATCCTGTCCAAGGGCGGGTCCGGTGGACACTGTTTCCGGGTCACCGCGGACGGAATCCGCACCCGCTACACCATCGATCGCTGGGACTGACGGGCTGGCGGCCGCAACTGGCCTGCTGCGGAACGGCTTCCGGAATTTCCACCGAATCGGTTGCCGGGGGTTTCCGGTCGCGCCCGATGGGCATTCACAGGATCGGGATGTGGCGACCGCGCATCTCGGTTAGGGTCGAGGCGGTTTGCCGGATATGAGATTCGGCGAACCGCGTGTGGAAGGTGATGGATCTCGTGTCTTATCTGCTCTACGACTTTCTGGTGCCGTACGTGGGCGAATCCGCGGCGCAGTATTGGGCCACCATGCTGGTGATCAACCCGCTGGGCACGACCAACCCGTAAAGCGTTCTCCTCAGGCGCGCGGGGAATGTCCGAGCATCACCTGCCCGGTGAACCGGGTCTGCTTGGCGCGCGGCAGCGGATGGAACAGGCAGCCGTGAATATCGCGGTACCACATCTCCAGCGGGCAGCCGCGCGAATACCCCGCGCCGCCAACGGTTTCGATGGCCAGGCGCACCGTCTGCACGAGTGCGTCGGCGGCCACGGTCTTGCGGCTCAGCGTCTTGGCGGCATGATCATCGGTATTGGCGAAACGCAGATCGTCCGATCCGGTGAACATGGCGTCGATGAGATCCGCGGCCGTGGTGTACGAATTCATCATCTCGCCCGCCAGCTGTACGGTGTGCACGTCCTCGCGGCCCGCGACCATATCGGTCGCCAATTCCACCGCGCGGTCCGCGATTCCGAGGTAGGCGGCCATTACCAGCGGCATGGCCGCACCGATCACCACATTCAGGATCGGCGGCCACACATCGGCCGGGCGAATCAGCGAGACCGCCGCATCGGGCACGAACACATTCTCGAAGACCACCGTATGTGAGCCGCTGGCACGCAAACCCATGGTGTCCCAAGTCTTTTCGATGCGCACGCCGTCGGCGGTGAAGGGCACCGCGAAATGCAGCACGTTCGGACCCTCGGGTGCGTCATCCCAGCGGATACTGCTCACCGCGATGGTGCCCGCCTCGCAGCCGCTGGCCGGAGCCTTGCGCGCGCTGACCCGGTAACCGCCCTCGACCCGCTCCGCGCTGCCATTGGAGTCGACCCAGTCCGAGGCCCCCGTGCTGACCAGAATCGCCCCGGCCACCACCTTCTCGAAAACGGGCCGCGCGTCGATGCCGTGCTTATGCCGCCACACCTGCGCGGCGACCAGATGCGAATGCATGGCGAAGGCGACCGCGGTGGACGGATCATGTCGTCCCAGTTCGCGCAGTATCTCGCCCATCTGGCGGTGGGTGGCCCCGCCACCGCCGAACTCGGCGGGTACCAGCGCCCGGCTGAGCCCGGAGGTACGCAGCAGATCGTAGGCGGCGGTGGCGAGCTCGCCGGTGCGGTCGCGGGTGCCGACCCCGTCGAGCAGATCCTCGCCTACGGCGGTGGCGGCGGCGATCCAGTCGCGGGTGGTGGTTTCCGGAACAGTCGATGTCATGTTGTCGAAGCTACGAATCTGCGCGATAACCGAATAGTCCAAAAACTGGACCTACCGCCGCCGATAACGAGGTGCACTGTGTCGACGATCGCTCCCGCCGGGTACGGCCAGTACTGTCCGATCTCCCGCGCGCTCGATCTGCTTGGCGAGCGCTGGTCGCTGCTGATCTTGCGCGATTTGCTCACCGGCACTTCACGATTCAATGATCTGGCGCGCGGACTGCCCGGACTTTCCCGCAGTCTGCTGACCCGTCGGCTGCGCCGGTTCGAGCGCGCCGGGCTGGTATCGAAGACCGAGGACGGTCGCTATGTCCTCACCGACGCGGGCTATCAGCTCGAACCGATCCTGTTCGGATTGGGCGCGTGGGGTGCGCGCTGGACCTTCGGCGAACCGGAACCGGCGGAACTGGACGCCCAGTTGCTGGTCTGGTGGATGCATACCCGGCTGGACACCTCATCGTTCCCGGGCAAACGCCATGTGCTCGGGGTTCGATTCACCGATGATCCGCATCGCTACTGGATCGTGGTGGAGTCCGGGGTGCCCTCGGTCTGCGATTCCGATCCGGGCTATCCGGTGCATGTGACCATTACTTCCGATGTGAGTTCGCTCTATCAGGTGTGGCTGGGCCGGGTGCCGATTCACCATGCCGTGCGCACCGGTCGCCTGGAGTTCGTGGGCCCATCGGCCCTGACCCGCCGGATGGATTCGGTGCTGCGCCTGTCTCCTGTAGCGGCGCGGTAGCCCGTAAGCTGTGACCCGTCTAACAGGCTTCACCGCAAGCAGTCCAGTCGTGCCCGACTGGCTATGAAGTGGCCTGATCGCGCCGCCTAGAATCGTGGTGTTCCATTCCGATTCGATTGGCCCAGATGACACAGGAGTTCGCCGTGACCTCGTCCGACACCACCCCCTCCATCGGCACCGCCCGCGTGAAGCGCGGCATGGCCGAGATGCTGAAGGGCGGTGTGATCATGGATGTCGTCACCCCCGACCAGGCCAAGATCGCCGAAGATGCCGGCGCGGTCGCCGTTATGGCGCTCGAGCGGGTGCCCGCCGATATCCGCGCCCAGGGTGGCGTATCGCGCATGTCCGATCCGGACATGATCGACGGCATCATCTCCGCGGTCTCCATCCCGGTCATGGCCAAGGCGCGCATCGGCCACTTCGTCGAGGCCCAGGTGCTGCAGTCGCTGGGTGTCGACTACATCGACGAGTCCGAGGTGCTGACCCCGGCCGATTACGCCAACCACATCGACAAGTGGAACTTCACCGTGCCCTTCGTCTGTGGCGCGACCAACCTGGGCGAGGCGCTGCGCCGGATCACCGAGGGCGCGGCCATGATCCGCTCCAAGGGTGAGGCCGGCACCGGTGACGTCTCCAACGCCACCACCCATATGCGCAAGATCCGCGGTGAGCTGCGTCGCCTGAGCAGCTTGCCCGAGGACGAGCTGTTCGTCGCCGCCAAGGAACTGCAGGCCCCGTACGAGCTGGTCAAGGAAGTCGCCCAGACCGGCAAGCTGCCCGTGGTGCTGTTCACCGCCGGTGGTATCGCCACCCCCGCCGACGCCGCCATGATGATGCAGCTCGGCGCCGAGGGCGTGTTCGTCGGCTCCGGCATCTTCAAGTCCGGCAACCCCGCCCAGCGGGCCGCCGCCATCGTCAAGGCCACCACCTTCTACGACGACCCGGATGTGCTCGCCAAGGTGTCGCGCGGTCTGGGTGAGGCCATGGTCGGCATCAACGTCGATGAGATCCCGCAGCCGCACCGGCTCGCCGAGCGCGGCTGGTAATTCGGCCCCGCCAACTGAATTCTTGCCGCCGGGTGGCTCTTTCGAGAGCCGCCCGGCGGTTTCGTATCACCGGGGCGCGAAAACTCCCGCGACGCGGGCCCATTCGATTTGCGAGCATATGGTCGTGATGACAGCTCCACCGATATTCCAGGGCGAGTTCGAGGCGCATCTGACCGTGCGCGCCGATGACGCCACGAGTCTGGCGGCCCTCGAACGGCATGCCGCCGCACAGGAATTGAAGTTCACCCATATTCGGCTGGCGCGCGGGCGGGTACGGGATCAGCCGATGCTGACCGCGCGGTATTCGGGAAGTTTCACTTCGGTGCGTGATTCGGTGGCTGAGCTGGCGGCGCGCCTGACCGGGGCCGGATTCCCGTTGTGCCGCACGAAGATCGAGTCGACGCCGTGGACGACGGGCGTGCCCGCCACCGATGCCGAGGCGCTGGCGCTGGGGCCGGGCTATTACTTCGAGCATCATGTGAAGCTGGTGCTCGACCTCGATGCCGATCCCGCCGCGCTCACCGCGATCGTGGTCGCGCACGCGGCGCATCTGTCCGCCAACGCGCGGCGCGTGCGAGCCGATGGCCGCGCCGAACGCTTCGTCACCCAGCGTTGCCGGTCGGTTGGCGATCCGATCGCCGCGGCCCGGTTGAGCGCGCTGCTGGCCGAACTGTCGGACTACGAAATACAGTCCGTCGAACGTGAATTCGTCGTCTTCGACAGCGATGAATCCATCGACGCCGGGTGGATCGACGAGAACGAGGAACTGTCATGACCGCCACCCCCTGGGATGAGTTCCGGCACGGCCCGTGGCAGCCCACCCAGGTGGTGCCCGCCGAACCGCCGACCGAGGAGGTTCGCGTGGCCAAGGGACTGCCGCGCACGCTGTATCCGGTGCCGGGCGCGGGTGTTGTTCAGCATCCGGTATTCGATCCGGCGATGGCCGAGTATTCCTTCGGAATGCGCTTGAGCGAGCCGCATTTCGATGATCCCGAACGGGGCGCGGGCTGGTTCGCCGCGCGCCGCGAAGCCATCGATCACATCCTCGCCGCCGTCGCGGACTCACCGTGGGCCGGGCAGCTCATGTTGCGCGGCAGCGTGCTGCTCGCCGCCTGGTTCGGTGCGGCCGCCAGGGAGCCAGGCGATGTGGATTTCATTGTGCTGCCGATGAATTGGCAGGTCGATGAACCCACCACCGACGATATGTTCGCCGATATCGCCCGTCGTGCCGAGATCGTGGCCGATATGCCCGGCAGCACGGTGCGCATCCATCCGGATGGTGCGCTGTCCGACCACATCTGGACCTACGATCGCGTCCCCGGCCGTCGCCTGATCCTGCCGTGGACCTCGACAGACGCCGAAATACCCTCCGGCACGGTACAACTCGACTTCGTTTTCAATGAAAGCGTGCCGCGGCAACCGCAATGGTCGGACCTGCCCCGGCTGTCCGGTCCCGGTCCGGCGGCTCACCTGCTCGCCGCTACGCCGGAACTCTCGCTGGCCTGGAAACTGCTGTGGTTGACCACCGATGTCCACCCGGAGGGCAAGGATTTCTACGATGCGGTCCTGCTGGCCGAGAACTCCCGTCTCCCTTACGAACTGCTCGCCACCGTACTGGGACGGGATCCCGAGGGTGATTGGCTGCCCGGACTACTCGCGGATCTCGACAGCAGCGCCGACTGGGAGGAATTCGCCAAGGATCACCCGCACCTCGCCGATGCGCAGTGGTCCTTCATCGATCGTCTGCGTGCCGCGCTCGAGTACCTGAAAGACCGCGCCTGATCGATTGTGCGGCAGGGGTATTCCAGTAGGTAGCTGTGATCGCTGCCGTCAAGGGCGGCATACGGATGCGCGAAATGTGTTGTGCGCTGGGTCACACCATGATTTGCCTGCGAAATCGTGCCCCAGCAAACGCCGGCTACTTTTCCAGTATTGTGCTGCGGCAAATTTACTACCTGGTGCTTCCTCGCTACTGTTCGCCACAGTCGCCGATGTTTCTGCCGACTCACAGTGATCTGGCAAGGAGCCCGCATGCTGGAAATCGACCAGTTCACCTATGGTTGGTTGACCCCCACGCTCGCGTATCTGATGTCCGTCGTCGGCTCGTTGCTGGCATTGCGCTGCATGGTGCGGGCGCGCAGTCAGGCGGGGCATCGCGGCTGGATCATCACCGGTGCCATCGCCTTGGGCGGCACCGGAATCTGGGTCATGCACTTCATCGCCATGCTCGGTTTCTCGGTGCATGACGCCACCATCCGCTACAACGTCCCCGTCACCGTGCTGAGCGCGGTGATCGCCATGGGCGTTGTGTGGCTCGGCCTTTCGATCGTGGTGCATCGGCGCGGCGGCGAATGGTTCGCGCTGATCACCGGCGGCGCGATCACCGGTCTCGGGGTGGCGGCCATGCACTACGCGGGCATGTACGCCATGAAAACCGATGTGACCGTGCAATACGACCCCTGGATAGTGCTGCTGTCCCTGGTCATCGCGATCGTCGCCGCCATCGCCGCCCTCTGGTTCGCACTGCACGTGGAGGGCATCGTGGCCACCGTGGGCGCGGCCCTCATCATGGGAATCGCGGTGTGCGGCATGCATTACACCGGCATGTTCGCCATGCGCGCCCACGTCGCCGACCATATGCACGCCCCCGCGGGCGCCCAGGCGAACCAGCTGCTGACACCGTTGATCATCGCGGTGAGCATGGCCACCATGCTCATGTTCTTCCAGGTCGGCATCACCGATATCGACGAACCGGATCTGAGCCGGATTCGGGGTCAGTACGCCAGTCGTTTCTGGCCCAGTGACCCCGAGGAGTCGATTCCCCAGCCCAAATTCCGTGCCGATGATTTCCCGACCGAGCAGTTCAACCCGCATCCGCTCGATCCCCGCCACCGCCGCTGAAGACTGGTGTCGCTGAGGGCTATTGCGAATCCACCGCGAGCAGTCCGAATCGGCTGACGCTGGCGTGGTTGTGGCCGTCCACGCTGGTGATCACCACTTCGGCGGGGTTGGTGAGTGCGATGCAGCAGTAGTTGTCACCGTCGCGCTGTACCGCGATGGACAGCAGGCGGAGGTGGTTTTCCCGCTGCCAGGTGTCGATGTTCTCGTAAAGTCCACGCATGGACGGGTTTTCGAAGTAGACGAGGTTGTGCTTGTTGGCGTCCGACATGGAGGTCTCCGTTCACGACGCGGAGGTTTCCGCCCCATCAACCCTACGTCGGGGTGGGATCCTGGTCGGTTCGTTGCCGGAGGTTCTCGGCGACCTCGGCTTCCCAAGCCTCATTGGCCTTGGCGGTGTCGACCTCGAATTCGAAGCGGCGCACCATTTTCGGGTCGATGTCGGCGACGTCCACGTAGAACTGGTCGTACCAGCGGCGGAGTTGGTAGACCGGGCCGTCCTCCTCGGTCAGCAGTGGATTGTCGATCTTGGATTTGTGTTTCCAGATCTCGACGTCCTGGAGGAAGCCCTCGCCGAAGCCGTCGGCGGTCTTGCGCGCCAGGCGATCCGCGGTCGCGTCGTCCACGCCCTGCGGTTTGCGCAGCGTGATGCCCCACTGCAGCATGAAGGAGTCCTGGGTGATGGGGTAGTGGCAGTTGATCAGCACGCTGTCGACGGTGAATCCGCTGTAGCTGTTGGTGAGTGGATTGATCATGTACGACGGACCGTGGTACGCGGCAACGGATTTCAGCAGTGCGTCGCCCGCGTACTTGGTGCCCATGCCGATATCCGGGCGGGCCTTGGTCTCCAGGAACTGGGTCGCGATATGACCTTCCATGACGTTCTTGAAGTAGGTGGGATAGGCGTAGTGGATGTAGAAGAAGTGCGCCATATCGACCACGTTGTCGATGATCTCGCGACAGTTCGCGCCCTCGATCAGCAGTGAATTCCAGGTCCAGTCGGTCCAGGCGTCGTCGTGCCGGTCGGTGCCCTTGCCGTCGGCATCGGTGTAGGGGCCCTCGATGTACGGGATCGTCACCTCGTCCGGCGGCGGATTGCCCTCGTGGTCATGCCAGATGAAGAGCTGGCCATTGCGTTCGAGCGTGGTCCAGGAGCGAGTGCGGGCCAGCGGTGGTACGCGCCGGGCGTACGGGATGCCGGTGCATTTGCCATTGCCGCCCCAGCGCCAGTCGTGGAACGGGCAGGCGATCGAATCGCCTTTGATCTCACCCATGCTCAGATCGCCGCCGAGATGACGGCAGTAGCCGTCGAGCACCTGTAGCCGCCCGGCGCTGTCGGCGAACACCACGAGTTTGGTGTCGAAGATCTGGATGGCATGCGGCTGTCCATCCCGGAACGGTTCGGCGAGTCCGAGGCAGTGCCAGCCGCGGGCGAAGCGCGTCGGCGGCGCGCCCACATCGATCTCGCGGATCTTCCCGCCTCGTCCCTGCGCTGTGACCGTCATGGCGACCTCCCTGGTTCGTGTACTAGAACACGTTACAAAAGATGGGTCGGTTGCGCCACAAAATCGCCCTTTCAACTCGAGTATGGCGAACGGGCACTGAGTAGAACAGGTTCTAGAAGATTGCTACGTGTGCGGCGGGAACTGACCGTTCGCGGTGACCGTGGTGCCGTTCAGGGTGTAGGTGACCACGCTGGGACCACCCTGCGGGCAGCACATGGGATCGGTGTCGTTGAGCCAGTGATACGTCGCCGCGACGGTGTTGCGGTTCTTCTCGTCGACCATCGTGTACATGTACGGCTCGGAGGTCGCGGTGCCCAGATACGTGCCATTGGTAAAGAACAGAATGTGCGTATACGGGTGATTTGTGTCGGTATTGACCGTCATCCACGACAGCACCCCCGCGCACCCCGCCTCGATGGACGCATTGCTCGCCGTACCGACCGACCACGCCCCGATCGGAGCCGCACCCAATCTGCTCACCGCCGACCGGGCGAGCGCGGAATTCACATCCAGGCACAGCCCATGCCCGCTACCTTCCGGAGTCGACCGCTGCTGCTGTGCCACCGGTTCCGGCGACCCGGCCTGCGAAGCCGATCCACAACCGGCCACCGACAGTGCGATACCCGCCGCGATCAGAGCCGGTACGGTCCGCGCGATTCCCCGCCAAATGTGCGTCACACTGAAGAGATCGGGCGCGCACGACGCGGTGTTATCGAATACCCGCAGGCCACACCTATTACGACGGGTTACCGCGGATACTCCGGCAACGGATACTCGCGCTGTTTGCCGATCAGGCGGGTGAGCACTACCCGCAGCGGATGCAGTGGTCGCGAGGTGAGCACCCCGAGCACGGCGAGCGTCATCCGCACCCCGCGACCGGTTTCCGGATGCCGCAGGCGAACCTGCTGTTCGGTGCCCTTCTGGATCTCGGTGACCAAGGGACGCAGCAGTTCCTCGTACCGGTCGAAGGCGCGGGTGTGATCGGCCGGGGTCGCGGCGAGCTCACCGGCCAGCAAGTACGCGCCGGTGATGGCCAAGGCGGTACCCATACCGGTCATGGGCGAGCCGCAGCAGGCGGCATCGCCGAGCAACACCACCCGGCCGCGTGACCAACGTGGCATCCGAACTCGCGCCACCTCGTCGAAATAGAAGTCGGGGGCCTGCGCCATGGCTTCCAGGATCGAGGGCACCACCCAGCCGGATCCCGCCAGGCGATCACGGATGAGGCGCTGCTGGGCGGCGGTATCACCGCGCAAGCTGTCATCGGCGGGGATGCGGGTGGACAGGATGGCCATGGAGGTCGCCGGGTTCGGATCCGGTCGCACCGCGACCGTGCTGCCCGGGACGGGATAGACACCGACCCAACCGGTTTCGAGTCCGGTGCCGGGCGGGGTGGGGATGGTGAAGAAGCCGATATACGCGCCGAGATATTCGACGAACTGTTCTCGGGGGCCGAAAACCTGTGCGCGCGTTGACGAATTCAAGCCATCGGCACCGATCACCAGATCGAAGCCGGACGATGCGCCGGAGGCGAAGCGCACCTGGACCGTGCGATCATCCTGGGTCAGCTCCTCGATCCAGTCGCCGTAGCGGTAGTCCAGGACGCCGGATTCCGCCGGCAACGCGGCGATTTCGTCCAGGAGTACCCGGTTGAGATCGCCTCGGCTGATCTCGAAATCGGCGATGAAGCCCTCGCCGCCGAACATTTCGGCGGGCATGCGCGCTCGTCCGCGTCCGCGAGCATCGACGAAAACCATGCCGCGCTCATCGAGTTGATGCCGGGCGATGCCCGGCATCAGTCCCATGCGTTCGGCGACCTCACGGCTGGGGCCGCGCAGATCCACCGCCTGTCCGCCGAGGCGCGGCCCGCTCGCGCGTTCGACGACGGTGGTGTCGATGCCCGCTCGCAAAAGCTGTAGGGCGACCGCGTTTCCCGCGATTCCGCCGCCGCACACCAGCACCCGTATCGAACCGGACATGGTTGAACCCCCTGTGATGTCATCCCCGCCGGTTCACTATTTCAATGGGTTCCGCGAGCGGACAAGGCGCTTTTCGTCACAGCGCCTGATCGTCCGCGCGTTTCGCGCGGCAGGTGCGGCATCCCCACCGCTGCTCTCGTCGAATGCAGCCGCCGAGAATGATTTCACCGCGTGCGGCGCGCTCCCGTGCTGCCCGCGCGGGTTTGCCGTAGGCGATGCGGGTCATCACCGCACCGCATTCCGGGCATGGGGGTGGATCGGCGTTCTCGTCCGTCATGATGACCACCTTTCTGAATGGTGTTGTGCTTCAGGCTCAATGGGGAATCGCGGTGGCGGGACGGGGTGCGGGGCGGGAGGTCAGGTGGGCTTCGATGAGTTGTGCGACCTGGTAGGGGTGCTCGGTTGGTTCGAGGAGTGGGAGATAGTCGACCATTCGGGCCAGGGCGGGGAGGTCGACGGTCAAATACATTGCCATGAGCGGGTTCACGAATAGTTCGGAGCCCGCGGTGCGGTCGGTGGCGTGCACATCGCCGAATTCGCCGCGTAGGGCGCTCGCGATTTGCGAGTGGACCACGGTCGGGCGCAGCGGGGTTTCGTTCAGGGCGTGCACGACGGCGGCGAAATAGGCCGCGCCTTCGGGACTGTCGCGTGGGATGGAGAGTGCGCCCAGGAATGCGTGCTGCTGTTGCAGGGCGGCGAGATTCTCCAGGACGTGTGCGTGGCAGACGCCGTGATAGGCGTCGATGCCGAAACCGATCGAGACCACCAGCCGGGTGAGGCCGTCGAACGGGGCGACCGCGGCGAGGCTGGTCATATCCTCCTGCGGGGTGCCGAGTCCGGCCTCATCACCGCGCAGCAGGATATCGGTGCCGCCGTCCACCAGGACCAGGGCGTCGACGCCCAGATGTGCGATCAGTCCGGCGTAGGCCGCGCGCAGCGGTCGCACACCGGATTTCGGGAACGCGTACACGATCGGTTCGCGGCCGGTGCTCGCCAGCCAGCGAGCCAGCGTGCGTTCGGGGAAGTAGTCGTCATTGCCGGTCGTCTCCGGGGTGACCGCTGCGACGCCGGGGAGCAGCCAGTCCTCGAGTGGGGTCCGGCGCAGATCGCTGAACGACAGGTTCGCCAGATGCACTCGCTTACCGAGGCCCTCCAGCGCCACCGCGAGCGGCAGGCCGCCGTAGATGTCGAATCCGCCGCCCGCGCCGGCGATCAGCACGCTGGAGGCGTCCCGCAGCCGGGTGAACAGGGGCGGCTCGGCCAAGCTGAACGAAGTCACCCCCGCCATGATGGTCACCGAAATGATTCGGTGCCAGCGGGTTTCGCTCCGGAGGGCGCGGCCGCATCGGATGGCGCTCCCGCTGGAACCTGGGCCGCTCAGTACCTCGGGGCGAGGGCGCGCAGGTAGCGGCGGCGATAACGGCGCTGGGCCACCAGGAGCAGCGGGAACAGGAATCGCCAAGGCGGTGTCGCGGCGGGTCGGGTCAGTGAGCGCAGGGTCAGGGAGACAGCGCCATTGGGGGAGCGGTGCACGATGAACGCTTCCTCGCCCGAGACCGGATGCCCGGGCAGGGTGCCGTAGGCGAAGCCGCAGCGGATGAGGGTTTCCACCACCGCGACCACCCGGGCGGGTTCGTGAATCTCGAGGGGGCCGAAGGCCGCGGTGATCCGATAGTCGTTGCCCGCGGTGGCGCGGATATCCGGACCGGAGCGGCATTCCACTCGGAATCCGCTGCGCCGCTTGACCTCCCAGTTCAATACCGCATCGCAGGCGGTGCGCCAATCGGCTTCGCCGTGGCCGATGCCGACGGTGTGCTCATAGCGCCGGAATCCGGGCGGGGTGGCGGGCCAGACGGGTTCGGCGGGCCGGGTGCCGCCGGCCGGTGCGTAGCTGAGCGCCACGACCGTGGTCGCGGATTCGTCTTCGGACATATCGCACTCCCTCCCCTCGATGGATCACCGCGTTCAGGCTATCGAGGTCAGGAGTAATCGCGGAAGGTCATCAGGAAGCCCGCGATCGCCATGACGAATAGGGCGATCCACAGGACGATGCGCACTCCGAGCCACGGCAGGTCGCGCACCCACAGCCCGGTGATCATGACGGTGAGCAACATCAGCACGCCGTAGAAGGGTGTGCGCTGGGGATGTTGTCCCAGTCTCATAGTGCCTGGATACTCCTGTTCGGCCGAACCCGCCACCACCCCCGGTGGCGACGCCGAGCCGGATCAACCGCGTCCGATCGCGGGCCGGTCCGGATGATCCCAGGCCACCCGCAGACCCGGCTCCTCCAGTCGCTGTTGCTCGAGCAGCGCGGGAATGGTGAACTGCGATTCGGCGGCGGTGCGCCGACGCAGCGCCGCCTCGGACATGCGCAGTCCCACGGTGACATCGAAATCGAGGCCGCGCCCGAGCAGCATGGGACCCGCGATCAACAGGATCGTGCCGGGCAGCGCGGTGCGAATCCGCGCACGAGCCGAGCGATCGGTGTGCTCGTTCCACAGCGCCGGAAGCCACCGCCCGCTGTCCCGAAGCGGTTTGAGCACTTCACGATTCAAGGCCGCGTAGTCGAACCACCCGGTGCGATAGGTGTATTCGTCCTCCCGATCGAATTCCAGCCGCACCGAGGCCGGTCGCACGAAATCGTGCAGCGCCACCACCTCGGCAGGTCGTCCAGCGGCCCGGAGCAATTCGGCGACGGAGCCGGCCAGGGCCGTCGGTTCGGCGGCGTCCGCGCCATCGATGGCGATCACCGCGAAACCCGTCAGCTCGTTCGCGTGATCCGCGACCAGTCGAGTCAGGGCATCGGGCGTGATGGCGGTGAACTCGGGCACGTGTCCATCATGGCCGACACACGGCCTTGCGGCTGCCGCCGGTGTCCGGTTGTTAGCCTGAGCCGGACAATCCGGAAGGGAACGGTGCATGGCGACGATCGAAGAGGCCCTCGAAATCGAGCGGCTCGAGCGTGACATCTTCCGCGGCGCGTCGACCGAGACGCAGCTGCCCCGCACGTTCGGCGGTCAGGTCGCCGCGCAGGCGCTGGTCTCGGCGGTGCGCACGGTCGATCCGGGGTTCCAGGTGCATTCGCTGCACGGGTACTTCCTGCGGCCGGGCAATCCGCTCGAACCCACCGTCTACCTGGTGGATCGCATACGGGACGGGCGCTCGTTCGTGACCCGCCGGGTCACCGGGGTACAGAACGGTGAGGCGATATTCACCATGTCGGCCTCCTTCCACGTGGGTGACGAGGGCCCCGAACATCAGGATGAGATGCCCTCGGTGCCCGCCCCGGAGGATCTGCCCGATGCGGCCGTCAGCATGAGCCCCGAACGCCTGTGGGCCATGCGCGAATGGGAGCACTGGGATATCCGCACCGTCCCGCAGGAGAAGGTGGACCGCCGCGAGGGCCTGGCCGCCCAGCAGCAGGTCTGGTTCCGCTACCGCCACCCGCTCCCGAACGACCCGCTCTTCCACGTCTGCACCCTGGCCTACATGAGCGATATGACCCTGCTCGGCTCCTCCAAGGTCCCGCACCCCGACGAGCCCACCCAGAACGCCTCCCTCGATCACGCCATGTGGTTCCTGCGCCCCTTCCAGGCCGATGACTGGTTGCTCTACGACCAGCAGTCCCCGTCCGCGGGCTTCGGCCGCGCGCTCACGGCGGGCCGCATCTGGAATCAGCGCGGCGAACTGGTCGCGGTCGTGGTCCAGGAAGGTCTCATCCGCACGTTCCGGGACAAGAAGGCGGCCTCCTTCCCGCCCGGAACGAACTGAGCGACAACGGATCAGGCGGTCTGCACGCGTAGGTGGCAGACGACCGTATCGGGGAGTTTGCGCAGGACGCGTTCGAGTTCATCGCTGCGGTGGCTCGGTAGGACGTGATTCCAGCCCGCCGGGGGTTCGACCTCGGCGATCACGACTACCTTGCGGCGGTTGGGGAAATGGTCGCGGACGTAGTGCGCGACCGGGCCGCCGACGGTGGAATCGCCGTCTTCCAGGAGCACCAGGCGCACATCCGGATGCCAGGTCTCCCATTCCTTGGTGAAGACGGTGATGTTCTCGCCGGGCAGGCATACGTGCACGGCGTAGACGTCGCGGCCCAATGACATTGCGGCGGAGAGGGCTTCGCGGCTGAGTTCGGAGACCTCGGAGACCGGGACCACGATGGCGGTTTCGGTGGGGCGCGGGGTTTGCGGGACCGCGCCCGCGCCGCGGCAGCCGTCGATGCGGTGATAGGTGCGGCGAATGCGTTCCATGGCGATCACCAGCAGCGGGAGCACCAGCACGATCAGCCACGCGCCCTCGGTGAACTTCATCGAGGTGGTGACGATGGCCGCCACGAAGGTGAGCACCGCGCCGAATCCATTGAGCGCGGTCCGCCACCGCCAACCCGGTGCGCGGGTGATCAGCCAATGCCGCACCATGCCGACCTGGGCGATGGTGAAGCCCACGAAGACGCCGATGGCGAACAGCGGCACCAGGGCGTTCATATTGCCGTCGGAGGCGAGCAGCAGCACTGCCGAGGTACCGCCCAGCACCAGCACGCCGAAGCGGTAGACCTGGCGCGGCGAACTCACCGCGAACCGATGCGGCAGGCAATTGTCATCGGCCAGGATCTTGGTCAGCGTGGGCAGGCCGCCGTAGGAAGTGTTGGCCGCCAACGCAAGCAGGATCACGGTGGCGAATTGCACCACGTAGTAACCGATTCCGTGGCCCAGCGCCGCCTCGGTGAGCTGGGACAGGATGGTGGTGCCCTCGATCGGATGGATCGAGAACTTCTGGATCAGCGTGGCCAGGCCCAGCAGCATCAGGCCCAGCAGCGCACCCAGCACCACCTCGGCCCGCTGCGCCCGCTTGACCTTGGGCTGGGCGAAACTCGGCACCGCGTTGGCGATCGCCTCGACACCGGTCAATGCCGCGCAACCGCTGGAGAAAGCTTTGAGCAGCAACAGGATTCCGATGGCGTGCGCATCGGTGGCGACGGCCGCCCCGGTGGCCACGCTCGCGGGCTCGGCGCGCAGCAGACCGCCGATGATCACCACGAAAATGCCCGCCACGAAGACGATGGTCGGAGCCATGAAGGCCCGCGCGCTTTCCCTGATGCCGTACAGATTCAGCACGGTGATGCCGACCAGCACCGCCAGGCAGATCCACACCGTGTAGGGCAGCAACTCCGGGAACGCGGAGGTCAGCGCTGCCACACCCGCCGCGATGGAGACCGCCACATTCAGGATGTAGTCGACGATCAGCGACGCCGCCGCAACCAGACTCGTGCGATGTCCGAGCCGCTCCTTCGCGACCGCGTACGCGCCGCCGCCATTCGGGAACGCCGCGATCACCTGCCGGTAGGAGGCGATCAGCACCGCCAGCAACACCACGATCGCCGCCGTCACCGGGAGCGTGAACCCCAGTCCGGCCGATCCGGCCGCGGCCAGCACCAGCACGATCGCTTCCGGACCGTAGGACACCGACGCCATGGCATCGAGCGAGAGTCCGGCCAAACCGGTCGAAACAGTCAACCCGCGCCGGGGCGGCGGAGCGCTCATGCCACCGCGCGGCCCGGGCAAAGTCTGAGGTAACACGTCAGTCACATCGCGGAGTGTTCACCGAATTCGACAGCTGGACACTCGTCCTAACGAAACCCTGACGCCCGCGGTGATCAGTACAACAGGTTGCCGCCGTTCGTCAGTAGGAGGTGATGATGTGCCCGGGCGTCCACCAGCCCGAGCGCCGCACCGAGTCGACCGAGATCCGGGCGGGCTCGGTGGTGGGGTCCAGTGGAATGAATCGTTCGATCGAACCCCAATCGCGATCCCAGTCGTTGTTCAGATACGACGGCAGCGCGCGCGAGCTGTACAGCAATTGCGTCCAGCCGAGCGGACCGCCGCCGTCATGCCCCTGCCAGAGATTGGTGATGGTCGCGCCATTGCGGTCCGGCAGGATGCGATATTCGGGGAGTCCGGCGACGCCCACACGCGTGGGAACCAGTCGCTGGCACGGGAAATGCAGTCCGACCGCCCAGTCCAGCAGCACCGGCGTCTGCGATCCGACCAGGGTGTTCAGCGTGGTCGTCCGGGGCACCCGGGGCGGTGTCACCGCGAGCCACTGGTCTTTACCGAGGTCCTTGTCATCGGCCACCAGCCGGACCACATCGGCCTCACCCGGCAGTGTGTCGAGCGGAACGCGCAGATTCCGCCACAGCGGAGCGGGACCGATATCGATCGGCAGCGTGCGTCCCATGGACACGACCGATCCATCGGATTGCGTTCTGCCGTATTCCATGTCGAGCTGCTGCCCGGGATGCTCGATACCGTCGGCGTCGACCGAGCGGATGCGCCCGGCCACCGCGATCGCGATGATCTGCCCGCGATTTCCATTGGTAGCGTCCGGAAGCCGGTACCAGCCGGTGGTCAGCGAGGACGGGGTTTGCGCACCGTCGCGGTAGCTGCCGAGCACGGGTGTGCTCGCCGGATCGAGTCCGAACGGTAGCGGAACGGTGCTGCCGTTGATCCCGCTGCCGCTCGAGGTATCGGAGCCCGAACCCGCTGATTTGGCGGCGTCGCGGAGTTTGTCCTGATCATCAGAGACCGAATTGGCCTGTCCGGTGGTCGATTCCACCTCATCGGAGGTCAGCACCGGTGCGACCCCGTTCGCGGTGAAGCCCGCCGAGTCGATGCCCGCGAGCGCCGAACCCGCATCACCGGACAGCGGGCGCAGCATCGAGGCGTTCGGATCGGTTTCCACCAGTACGTCATCGGCCATACCGCAGCCGTGCGAAAACGCCGCGCTCACATTGAATTGCGCCACGGAGTACGAGGGGTACTGCGCCACAGCGGCTTTGAGGAAGGAGCCGACCAGGAAGAGCACCATCAGCGCCGCCGCCACCGCGAGCACCGGGATGCGGGCGATGCGGCCTGGAATCGATTCGGGTCGGAGTCGGGTCTGCGGCCGAATATGGAACCACGCGGCCACCAGCAGCGCGAGCACCGCCAAACCCGCCGCGGCGGTGGACAGTCCCTTCCCCGCGATGGTCGGCGGCTTATCCCACCAGGGAATTCCCCACGACGAGACATACCAGTAGCCGTTCGCGCCGACGAAAGTCAGTGCCAGCGCGAAGAACAACGCCGCCGCGAACAATGCGCGATTGCGCACCGGCCGCATCACCCGCGCACTCACCGCCACCGCCGTGAGCGCCGCCACGCACGTGGCCAGTCCCGCGAAGACGCCGAATTGATGCGTCCATTTGGTGGGGGAGAACATCATCAACACCATCGCGGCGAACGTGATGCCGATGACCCGGCGCGACGGCCCGACCGCGATGCCCGGGATATGGCCGCCGCGGCGCAGCATCGTCACCACGCAGACGGCCAGCCCCAGCAGCATCATGAACATGCCGAACCGCCGGGTCAGCCAGCCATCGGCATTGAGCTGCAAGAGATATTGGTAGCGCAGGAATTCGAAGAACCAGGACTCGCCGGGTTTGATCTCCCCGTGCACGTACGCCATTTCGCGGACACCGGCCAGCGTGCGATCGGCGAAGATCACCGTCAGCACGACGAGACCCGAAGCCAGCAGCGGCAATAGCTGCGCGAGATAGCCGATTACCTTGGCGCGCTGGGTGATCACCGCGGTGACGGTGCGCGCCCCGGCGGCCAGGGCCCCGAGACAGATCAATCCGGAGGGCGCGGCGGTCAGGGTCAGCGCGGCGATGATGATGGCCGCGGCCGCGGGAAGCAGCCGCCGGGTGGCAATGGCTCGTTCGATCGAAACCCAGGTCAGCACAACGCCCATCGCCACGAACGGTTCGGCACGCAGACCATTGTCATAGGGCAGCCAGAACGCCAGGAATACCAGCGCGCTGGTCCAGGCGACCACCCGATTATTGCGCGCCGCGACGCCCAGCCGGGGAATGATCTCGCGACTGACCACCCACCAGGTGATGACGGCGGTTGCCAAGGTGGGCAGCCGAACCCACGGACTCACCGCGGAGATATGGGTCATCCACGCGATCACATCGGTGTACGGGGTGTAGAAGGGACCTTCGTCCACGCCGAACCACCGGTAGTAGTTCGACATATAGCCCGAGTTCTGCGAATCACGCGCCATGCCGAGGATGTAGCCGTCATCGGAGGTGTTCGCGCCGATGAAATGCCACACCCCCAAGACCGCGAAAACGACCCAGTCCGTTGGGCGCAGCCGCCACCACCGCTCGGGCAGGAACCGTCGTGTCGACCGGCCATCCCCACGATCCAGGCGATGCAGCGCCACCAGCGAGCACAGCGTCGCGAGCAGGCACAGCACGATCACGGTCAATTTGAGCGGGGTCGGCGAGGTCGAGAATCGGGAATCGACCTCGGCGCGCACCGCCATCCCATTCGGAGGCGCACCGGTCAGATCGGTGAAAATGCCGACCACCTGCGGCCGGAGATCGGAGGACAGCTCCGCGCCGGAACCATCGACACCGGTCACCGATACGCTCGCCCGCGTCGTCGAAATATCAACGGCCAGTGCGGTATCGCGATCCCGGATCGCTTCGAGCGCCGCCGACCACAGCAGGGTGCCGCGCGAGACGATATCGACCCTGCCGGGCCGATCCGCCGCGTCCGGCACGACCTTGACGACGAATCCGTACTTCTCCATATCCGCCGACTGGCGCGGAATGGTCGATACGACGGTGCCGCCGTGGTCCGCGAGCGCGGTGAGCGCCGCATTCGGAATCCGCGCGGAGAGTTGCGTGGGCGCATAGGTGACCAGCGGTGCCGCAACACTGTTCAGCGCTTCGGCCTGCGGCCAGGAGAGCGTCGCGGCCTCCATGCGCACGGGCAGGAATGGCACGGCTATCGCGAACAACGCACCGAGCAGACCGGAGATCACCGCGATCAGTCGTATCCGATCACGATGTCCGCCTTGCCGTTCACCATTGCGCCCCGACTCGTCGATAGACGGTCGCAGCGCCCGCACCCCAATGTCAGCCACGGTGCCCGATGCTAGCCGGAGCCATGTGCGTCGTTCGAATTCCATTGGCAGGATTAATGGTTCAGCAATCACGACGGAGGGGACGGCATGACAATCCTGGTAACCGGGGCCACCGCGAATATCGGACGCAAGGTTGTCGATCATCTACTGGCATTGGGGGCCAAGGATGTTCGTGCGCTCACCAATAGCCCGCGAAAGGCGGCGCTACCCGAGGGGGTGCAGGTGGCGCAGGGCTACCTGGGTAAACCCGAGACGCTGCCCGCCGCGTTCGAGGGGGTGGAACGGATCTACCTCGCGCCCATGCCGGATACCGTCACCGAGGTGCTGGTGCTGGCGCGGGCCGCCGGGGTGCGGCATATCGTCGATCTGTCCGGTGAACCGGAGAGCTGGTGGGGGAGCGTCAGCAATGCCGTCGAGGACAGCGGGATGGCGTGGACGCATCTGTGGCCCGCCGATTTCATGGAGAACACGCTGATGTGGTCGCGGCAGATCCACGAGGTCGGCATCATTCGGGAACCGCATCCGGAGGCGGCGAGTGCGCCCATCGCCATGGATGACATCGCCGCGGTGGCCGCCGTCGCCCTGCTGTCCGATGATCATCACGGCCGTGCCTACTCGCTGGGCGGTCCGGAAATCCTCACCCGTGCCGAGCTCGTGCGGCAGCTCGCCGAGGCACTCGGCCGCGATATCGCCTTCGAACGCTCATCCCGCGAGGAGGCCATCGCGGCCTTGACACCGACCATGGGCGAGACCGCGACCTGGTACGTCGACAATGCGCTGAGCTCCTTCGACCCGAACCCGGTCGGCCTGCCCATTACCAGCGTCGCCGATATCACCGGCCGCCCGGCGACCACGTTCGCCCGGTGGGCCACCGATAACGTCGTGCGGTTCGACCTCGACTGATACGGACGTTCGAGGGTCGCCCGGATTCACCTGGCGGCCCTCATCCGGCGTCGACACGGCGCTGCCCGAAATGCCGCTTCAGGGTGGTCCGCCGTCGAACACTATGCTCGACGGCGTGACTCCGAGGATTGGTGTGCTGGCATTGCAGGGCGACGTGCGCGAGCACATGCACGCGCTGGCGGCGTGCGGCGCCGAGCCGGTGGCGGTGCGCCGGGAATCGGAATTGGCGTCGGTGGACGGTCTGGTGATTCCCGGTGGCGAATCCACCGCGATCAGCAAGCTGCTGGACATCTTCGAACTGCTCGAACCGCTGCGGCAGCGATTGCGCGACGGTATGCCCGCCTACGGGTCATGCGCGGGCATGATCCTGCTGGCGAGCGAGGTGCTCGATACCCGTCCGGATATGCACACCCTGAACGGCATCGATATGACGGTGCGGCGCAATGCTTTCGGACGTCAGGTCGATTCCTTCGAAACCGATCTGGAGTTCACCGGGCTCGATGACGGCCCGGTGCGCGCGGTCTTCATTCGCGCGCCGTGGGTGGAGCGCGCGGGCGCCGATGTCGAGGTGCTGGCGCGGGTGCCCTCGGGTCCGGCGGCGGGCACCATCGTCGCGGTGCGGCAGGGCAATGTCATGGCAACGTCCTTCCACCCCGAGGTGACCGGAGATCTGCGCGTTCACCGACTGTTCGTCGAAACCCTGGTGCGCCCGCGCGCCGGTGTCTGACCCGGCCCGAGTTCACGTGCTCGCGGCCGTCACGGGCGCGCGCAGTAGACTGGGGCGCTGTCCGTCCGTGGGCCCGTAGTGTCGCTTTGGTGAAACTACTCAGCCCCCTGAACCGAGGAAGTAGGGAATGAGCGGCCACTCCAAATGGGCCACCACCAAGCACAAGAAGGCCGGGATCGACGCGAAGCGCGGCAAGCTCTTCGCCAAGTTGATCAAGAACATCGAGGTGGCGGCCCGCACCGGTGGTAGTGACCCGGACGGCAACCCGACCCTGTACGACGCCATTCAAAAGGCGAAGAAGTCGTCGGTGCCCAATGACAATATCGAGCGCGCCCGCAAGCGCGGCGGTGGTGAAGAGGCCGGCGGCGCCGACTGGCAGACCATCATGTACGAGGGCTACGGCCCCAATGGTGTTGCGGTGTTGATCGAATGCCTCACCGATAACCGCAATCGCGCGGCCGGTGAGGTGCGCGTGGCCATGACCCGCAACGGCGGCAATATGGCCGATCCGGGTTCGGTGTCGTACCTGTTCCACCGCAAGGGCCTGGTCACCATGGAGAAGAACGGCCTGTCCGAGGACGATGTCCTCATGGCCGTGCTCGACGCCGGTGCCGAAGAGGTCAATGACAACGGCGACACCTTCGAGATCATCTCCGAGCCCGGTGACATGATCGCGGTCCGCACCGCCCTGCAGTCGGCCGGTTACGACTACGACTCCGCCGACTCGGGCTTCCAGCCCTCGATGTCGGTCTCGGTGGACGCCGATACCGCCCGCAAGGTGTTCAAGCTGGTCGACGCGCTCGAAGACAGCGATGACGTCCAGAACGTCTACACCAACGTGGACATCTCCGACGAGGTCCTCGCCGAACTCGACGACTGAGTCGTCACAGCACGCGCGAATCGTCGCAGCACGCCAACGAAGGCCGCCTCCCGAATTCGGAAGGCGGCCTTCGCCGTTCCGGTGCGATACCGTGGCGCGCCTCGATTGACAGATCGAATGTCGCGCGGTCGCGGTGGAAGAATCACCCGCATGGTCGAACTGGTCGCGGTACGAGGCGATATCACCGAACAGGTCGTGGACGCCGTGGTGAACGCGGCCAATTCCTCATTGCTCGGCGGTGGCGGAGTGGACGGCGCGATTCATCGCAAGGGCGGTCCGGAGATTCTGGCCGAATGCCGCGCCCTGCGGGCCTCGCACTACGGACGCGGACTCGGGACCGGCCAGGCGGTGGCCACCACGGCGGGCCGATTGCCCGCGCGCTGGGTGATTCATACGGTGGGGCCGGTCTGGTCCGATACCGAGGATCGCTCGGAACTGCTGGCGTCCTGCTATCGCGAATCACTGCGGGTGGCAGCCGAATTGGGGGCCGAATCGGTGGCGTTTCCGGCCATCTCGACCGGAATCTTCCGGTGGCCCATGGACGATGGGGCGCGCATCGCGATCGAAACGGTGCGGAGTGTGCCCACGACGGTCGCGCAGGTGCGATTCGTACTCTTCGGAGATGATGCCTACCAGGCGTTTCAGAGTCGTCTGGATTAGCGTCGCGCGTTCTTGTCGGTGGCGTCTGCAAGGGTGGGACGGTGACGAATACCGATGAGGCGTTTCGGATCCGAATCGAGGTCAGACTCTCCGACCTCGATCCTCAACTACATGTGACAGGTGCCGCGTATCAGCAGTACGCGGATCACGCGCGCTTCGAATGCGTTCGCGCGGCGGGGATTTCGGTGGAGGAGTTGGTCGGGGGCGGTTTGGGGCCGGTGAATCTGGAGACGGTGATCAAGTATCACCGCGAGTTGCGGGCGGGGGATTGCGTTGACGTGACCTGCGAATGGGTGTGGGGAGCAGGGAAGACCTATCGGGTGGAGCATCGGTTCACCCGCGCCGATGGAGAGCTATCGGCGACGATCACGCACGTCAGCGGGCTGATGGATCTGCGGACGCGGCGATTGGTGGCCGATCCCGCGCGGGAATGGGCTGTGCGAGCCAAGGATCCGACGCTCCTGGGCGTGGAACCGGTGTGCTCCTGAGGGACTCGGCCCGGGTGCTCGTCGGCACCCGTGTCGGTGGGCGGGGAATCCCCTGAGGTCCGTTAGACTCTCGAACAGTTGTTCGTCTGCGGTGAGAGGGGATTTCGTGCGGGTGATGGGCGTCGACCCCGGGCTCACCCGGTGCGGGCTCAGCATGGTCGAAGGCGGGGTGGGGCGCACGGTGACCGCGCTGGCCGTCGACGTGGTGCGCACACCGCCCGATATGGATCTCGCACAGCGACTCATGGGCGTTGCCGATGCCGCCGAGGCCTGGATGGACAAATATCTGCCCGAGGCGGTCGCGGTGGAACGGGTGTTCTCCCAGCACAATGTGCGCACCGCCATGGCGACCGCGCAGGCGGGCGGGGTGATCGCGCTGGCGGCGGCGCGGCGCGGGATACCGGTGCACTTCCACACCCCGAGTCAGGTGAAGGCGGCGGTCACCGGAAACGGTTCGGCGGATAAGGCGCAAGTGACCGCCATGGTGACCCGTATCCTCGGGCTGGCGGTCGCGCCGAAACCCGCGGACGCCGCCGACGCGCTGGCATTGGCCATCTGTCATTGCTGGCGCGCGCCGATGATCGATCGCATGGCCAAGGCCGAGGCCATGGCGGCGGCACAGCGGCGCATGTACGAGGAAAGGCTTGCCCAGCAACGGAAGGCGGTATCCGGGTGATCGCGTCGGTACGCGGTGAGGTGCTCGAGATCGGGCTCGACCATGTGGTCCTGGAGGCCGCCGGCGTCGGGTATCGGCTCAATGCCACTCCCGCCACGCTAGCCACGCTCAGCGCCGGTGCGGATGCGCGGCTCTACACGACCATGATCGTGCGCGAGGATTCGATGACCCTGTTCGGGTTCTCCGATACCGAATCCCGTGAGTTGTTCGGTCTGCTGCTGACCGTGTCCGGGGTCGGTCCCAAGATCGCCATGGCGGTGCTCGCGGTGCTCGAACCCGAAGCGCTGCGCAAGGCGCTGGCCGAGAGCAATGTGGCCGCGCTGACCCGCGTGCCCGGTATCGGCAAGCGCGGCGCCGAGCGCATGGTGGTGGAATTGCGCGACAAGGTGGATCTGGTTCCGGTGCAATCGGGTCCGCCCGGATCCGGTCCCGCCGCGATCGCCACACCGGTGCGCGAACAGGTGGTGGAGGCGCTCATCGGCCTCGGCTTCCCGGTCAAACAGGCCGAACCCGCCGTCGAGGCCGTGCTGGTGCACGATCCGGACCTGGGCACCTCGCAGGCATTGCGGGCCGCGCTGGGGTTGCTGGGCAAGAACCGATAGGCGCTCATGATCGACGAACCTGACTTCGCCCCGGAACCGGACTTCAGCGGCGAGCCCGATTTCGCCCCCGATCCGGATTTCGCCGGGACCGATGCCGACGAATCCGCGGTCATCCCAACCTATCTCGCCTCCGACGGTGAGATCGAGGCCAGCCTGCGCCCGAAATCGCTGGACGATTTCATCGGGCAGCCGCGCGTGCGCGAACAGCTGGCGCTGGTGCTGCGCGGTGCGAAACAGCGCGGCGGGACACCCGACCACGTGCTGCTGTCCGGTCCGCCCGGACTGGGCAAGACCAGTATGGCCATGATCATCGCCGGGGAGCTGGGCACCGCATTGCGCCTGACCTCCGGTCCGGCGCTCGAACGCGCCGGGGATCTGGCAGCCATGCTCAGCAATCTCGTCGAGGGCGATGTGCTGTTCATCGATGAGATCCACCGCATGGCACGGCCCGCCGAGGAAATGCTCTACCTCGCCATGGAGGATTTCCGAGTCGACGTGGTGGTGGGCAAGGGTCCGGGCGCGACCTCCATTCCGCTCGATATCGCACCCTTCACCCTGGTCGGCGCGACCACCCGCTCGGGTGCGCTCACCGGCCCGCTGCGCGACCGCTTCGGTTTCACCGGCCATATGGATTTCTACGAACCCGATGAACTGCAACGGATTCTGCTCCGCTCGGCACGCATTCTCGGCGTACAGATCGAGGAGAACGCCGCCACCGAAATCGCCGGGCGCTCCCGGGGCACGCCCCGTATCGCCAACCGGCTGCTGCGCCGCGTCCGCGACTACGCCGAGGTCAAGGCCGACGGCATCGTCACCCGCGAGATCGCGCACGCCGCGCTGGCGGTCTACGACGTCGATGTGCTGGGCCTGGATCGGCTGGACCGCGCGGTCCTGACCGCGCTGATTCGCAGCTTCAACGGCGGACCGGTGGGCGTCTCCACGCTCGCCGTGGCCGTGGGTGAGGAAGCCGCCACCGTCGAAGAGGTCTGCGAACCCTTCCTGGTGCGCGCCGGTTTGGTGGCCCGCACCCCGCGCGGCCGCGTCGCCACCGCTGCGGCGTGGGAACACCTGGGTTTGGTTCCGCCGCCGGATCTGGTCTTCGGCTCCATCGAAGTCCGTGCCCGCGAACAACATCCGGGACTCTTCGACTCGGCCTAACAGGTACCCGAACCGGCGAACGCCCCCGTGACAGCAGATGCTGTGACGGGGGCGCTTCTCCCACAACCTGTTTCCCCGTATCGGGTTCGGGGCGGCGTCGTCCGATTGTGGGAGGGTCACCGGGGCGGTGCCCACGATCGGGTACTACGCATCCGGTCCGCGCACGGTTCACTCGACGGTGAGAACCAATTTTCCGACGGTGCGACCGGTTTCGCCCAGGGCGTGCGCCTTGGCGGCGTCGGCGAGCGGGAACACACCCGCGATGGTCGGCCGGAGCGTGCCGGATTCGGCGAGTTCAGCCAGCGCGGTCATACCCGCGTGGTCGGCCTCGACCAGAATCAGCACGGCGCGCACGCCGCGCTCGGCACCCGCCTGCACCAGGGAATCGGCTCCGAGGGCACGGAGTGAGACTAGAATCCCGTTGGGGCGCAGCGATTTCATCGACTTGATCGCATGCTCGGCATCGATCGGATCGAGGATGACATCCACATCGCGGACCGTCTCGTGCACGTCGACGGCGTGATAGTCGATGACCTCATCCGCGCCCAGACCGCGCACGAACTCGTGGTTGGCCGAGCTCGCGGTGCCGATGACGTACGCGCCCAGCGATTTCGCGATCTGTACGGCGAAATGCCCGACACCGCCCGCCGCGGCGTGAATCAGAACCCGCTGTCCCGGTTGCACATCGGCGGCATCGACCAGGGACTGCCAGGCGGTGAGAGCCGCAAGGGGGATGGCGGCGGCCTGAATGTGGTTGAGATTGGCGGGCTTCCTGGCGAACGCGCGGGTCGGGCCGGTCACGTATTCGGCGGCCGCCCCGTGCCCGTGCGGATAGGCCAGCATGCCGAAGACCTCGTCACCGGGCTGGAACAGGGTGACGCCGATGCCGACGGCCACCACCTCGCCCGAGACATCCCAGCCCAGGACGAACGGCGGTTCGGGCAGGAACAGTCCGGGGCGGCGGCGATGTCCCCAGTCGGTGGGGTTGAGGGCGGTGGCGTGCACGCGCACCAGGATCTCGCTCGGTCCCGGTTGCGGTACCGGGCGTTCGACCTCGCGCAGCACCTCGGGTCCGCCGAGTACATCCTGGCTGATAGCGCGCATGGTCTTGGGGATGTCCTTCTCGCTCATAGCATCGAGCTTGCCGTCCGTCGGCGCACAAGGAAATGGCACGATCGCCATTATTCGATAGAATCGTGCCATGCAGAGTGAGGTGATCCGGCCGCATCGTGTCGTCGTACTGGCACTGGACGGGGTGTACCCGTTCGAACTCGGCATCCCGAACCGGGTGTTCGGCACCGCCGACGGGCGCTACGAGGTGCTCACCTGTTCGGTCGACGGAAAGCCGGTGCGCAGCGATTCCGATTTCGATATCGCGGTCGGGCGGGACGCGAGTGCGCTGGAAACCGCCGATACCGTGGTCATACCACCCTGCGATGTGCTCGCCATCCTGAAAGACGGTTTACCGCAGCGGATTTCTGATGCCCTGGCGCGCATCAACCCGGCCGCGCGGCTGGTCTCCATCTGCACCGGTGCCATCGTGGTGGCCGCCGCCGGGCTGCTGGATGATCGGCCCGCGACCACACATTGGAATTTCGCCGAGCGCTTCGGTGCGCATTTCCCGCGCATCCGGGTCGACCCCAATGTGCTCTATGTCGATGACGGCGACATTTTGACCTCGGCGGGAGCGAGCGCGGGAGTTGACTTGTGCCTGCACCTGATTCGCCGCGATCACGGTAGCGAAGTCGCCAATATGGTGGCGCGCCGGTGTGTCGTGCCGCCGTGGCGCGAGGGCGGTCAGGCGCAATTCATCGAACAGCCCGTCCCGCCGCCCGCCGCCGCGGGCACCGCCGATGCCCGGCAGTGGGCGCTGGAAAACCTGCACAGCCCGCTCACGATGGCCGATCTGGCCGAACGCGCCCGCATGTCCGGCCGCACCTTCGCCCGCCGCTTCCGCGATGAGGTGAGGATCAGCCCCGGCCGCTGGCTCATTCAACAGCGCGTCTTCCGTGCTCGCGAACTGCTCGAGACCACCGAACTTTCGGTCGATCGCATTGCCGCCGAAGTCGGTTTCGCCACCGGCACCTCGCTGCGCCAGCACCTGCACGAGGCGATCGGCATCGCCCCGCTCGCCTACCGTCGCACCTTCCGCGCCGCCGCCGTACCCTGATCTCGCGACCGACCGGGTTCGAGGCGAGTCACGCGGTATCCCTCGACGTCGGTGTCGGACCGGCGAATCCAGCGCGCCCGCCGTGCCGCCGAATTCCCCATGGTGACAGCAGTTCTCAGCGGCGGCCGGTGTGCAGGCTGAGTTCGCGGACTTCGCGCAGATGCTGTTCCATGGCCACGGCCGCACTCGCGCCGTCGTGCCGGGCGACCGCTTCGTAGATCTGCCGGTGCCCGTCCAGGGAGACGCGGCGGCCGCGTTTGGTGCGGTGCGAGAGGGTGCGGGTGCGACGGGTCCATTCGGTCGTCATGGTGCACAGCGTCACCAGGAGTGGGTTCTGGGCGGCGTGGGCGAGCAGGGCGTGGAATTCGATATCCAGGCGCAGGGATTCATCGGCCGAATTGCCGTCGCGGCAGCGGCCGAGCACGTTTTCCAGTGAGAGCAGGTTGGATTCGACCGCGCGCAGGGCCGCCAACTGCGCGATGCGCGGTTCCACCAGATCGCGCAGTTCGCTGGCATGACCCAGTTCGATCTCGGTCTCGGCCAGACTGCCCGCCAATTCCGCTGCCATATAAGGAGTGTCGGCCACGGTGCTGCCCCGGCCCTGTCTGCGTTCGATGAGCTTCTTGGACTCCAGCTCGAACATGGCCTGCCGCAGCGACGATCTGGAGATATTCATATTCGCCGCGAGCTCACGTTCGGGTGGCAGCCGATCCCCCGCGCGCAGTTCGCCGCTGATGATCAGGCCCTCCAGGTGGGCCGCGACCTCCGCGCTCACACTGCGTGCGCGGCGGCTCAGCGGTGGTATCGAAGCCGTCATCGACTCAACTCTAAATCCCTTCGTATGCAGGCTATTTCGCGCGCGTAAAGCGCTCGTTACGATAGGTTGTGAACCCTGTTTCCGCCCGGTCGGCTGTCCTATGGTCGGCAGATCGGATGGTCCGACCAATTGCGGTCGGGTAGGGAAGGTAGTGCGCGTGACGTCGATTGTGCAGGGGTTCGTCCCCGCGTTTCCGGTGCTGCAACAGGGCGAGGGAATCGGCGATACGACGCCCTATATTCCGGCCGAACCGTCGAAGGTGCTGTGGGGGCGGATCCCGTGCGCGGGCGACACTCCGATCGCCACCGTCGATCCCGGGCAGGCGGTGATCGTCGATACCGTCAGTCACGAGGGCATTCTGGAGGATCAGGGGTCGGATCCGATCGCCTACTTCGGCAGGCACGGGGTGGAATTGGACCATATCCTCGGTGACACAGTGGAAGTCGCGGCCTCACGCAAGCGGGATTCGCTGGCCGGACCGCATATCGTGACCGGGCCGATCGCCGTGAACGGTGCGCGCCCGGGCGATCTGCTGGCGATTCGGATCGATGATCTCACCATGCGCGCGCCGTACGGCGTGGTGTCCACGCGGCACAATCGCGGCGTACTGGCGCATAAGCTCGGCTTCGACGGTGATTACGGCCAATTCTGTAGCGTCGACTCGCGGGACGGAAAGTGGTTCGGCACCATGCCGATTCACCCCGCGCATCCGCACACCGCCGAATTCCCGCTCGATCCGTTCCTCGGCCTGATCGGCGTCGCCACCGATACCGATTCGCACCTGTCCTCGGTGCCGCCCGGACTGCACGGCGGCAATATCGATATCCGCCGTCTCACCCCCGGCGCGACACTCTTCCTCCCCGTACAGGTTCCGGACGCCCTGCTGTACATCGGCGATCCGCACTTCGCCCAGGGCAATGGCGAGGTCGCGCTCACCGCGCTGGAAGCACCCCTGCGTGCCCGCCTCACCGTCGACCTCATCCCCGCCGCCGAGGTGAAGGCCGGATTGGGCCGCCCCATCGGCCCCTTCGCCGCCGCCCACGGTTTCATCATCCCCACCGGACTGGACCCCGACCTGAACCGAGCCCTGGAAGCCTGCGTCCGCAATGCCATCGAAATGGTGGTGGCCCTGTTCGACGCCGACCCCCAACAGGCCTACCTCTACCTCAGCGCCGCAACCGATTTCAACATCTCCCAGGCCGTCGACCAGGTCCGCGGCGTACACGGAGAAATCCGCGTAGCCGACTTCGCCCACCACGCCACCACCGCCCTCGCCCGCCGAATCCTGGAGCGCGCGTAGTGGCCGACAGCCCCGCCGATCTGGCGGCGCCCGGGGTCGAAACACCCGCCGACTCAACCGCACCCGGGGTCGGGACACCCGCCGATTCGCCCGCACGATTCGTCGAAACGCCCGGCAGTGGCGAGGTGGCTGGAGGGCGTGAGGATGCAGTCTGGCGTATGCGGGGCGCACCCCTGATCGCCGCACCCGGACCGGGCCCGCTGTCAGGCCACACCATCGCGGTCAAAGACCTCTACGCCGTAGCGGGATTCGCCATCGGTGCGGGCGTCCGCGACTACCCCGGCGATCCGGAACCCGAGCACGCCACTGCCGTAGCGGCATTACTGGCAGCCGGTGCCGACATCACCGGTATCGCCCACACCGATGAATTCGCCTACAGCATCACCGGTTCCAACGGCACATACGGCATGCCGGTGAATCCGGCCGTCCGACAGCGTATTCCAGGTGGATCGTCCAGCGGCTCGGCCGTCGCGGTCGCCCGTGGCGAAGCCACCATCGGCCTCGGCACCGATACGGCGGGCTCCATTCGCGTCCCCGCCGCCTACCAGGGCCTGTGGGGCATCCGAACCACCCACGGCCGCATATCCACCCGCGGCCAGCTCCCACTCGCCCAATCCTTCGACACCGTCGGCTGGATGACCCGCGACCCCCAAACCCTTGCCGCCGTGTCGAATTGCCTCCTACCACCGGATACGGTTTCAACCCACGGTGCCGCGACGGCCGGGAATGACCATGCGGGCGACGTGGCGAAGAACGCGGCGAATCCAGTTGCGGCCGACCGCATCGACGAAAGTACGACCGTCACCGTTGACCTGGGCGCGGAATTCGAGACCGCGAGTGATGCCGTGACCGCCGAGCCTCCCCGGTTGGTGGTCGACACCGGGCTCTGCGAGGTCGCGGACCCACCGCTGGCTGCCGCAGTCCGCATTGCCGCCGACACGTTGAACGCGGCTCCGGTGGCCCTGGAGGCGGATCTCGAATCCTGGTTCATGGCCTTTCGCACCGTTCAGGCGTACGAGGCCTGGCGCAATCACGGTCCGTGGATCACCGCCCACCCTGGCGCGCTGACACCCGAAGTGGCTCAGCGCTTCGCCTACGCCGCGACCATCACCCCGGCGGCCGCCGACCGCTCGCGCCGGCTGCTCGAAGCCGCCGCATCCCACCTGCGTTCCGCGCTCACCGGCCGAATCCTGTTGCTTCCCAGCACCGCAACGTTCCCACCGCTCCGGACCGCGAACCCTGCCGAGTTGGAGGCGGGCCGCACCCGCACCCTGCACCTGACCTGTCTGGCCTCACTCGCGGGCATGCCCGCGGTCACCTTCCCGCTCGCCGGAACCGATGGCCTCCCGATGGGCCTGTGCCTGATCGGCGCTCCCGGCACCGATCAGGCACTCATTCGCGCGGCGCACGCCGCCGCCGACCGACTCGGATGAGCTGCCGCCGTCCGGTGTATCGGCAGGTCTTCCACCCAGGCATGTGCCGCGTCGTCCGGTGGAGTCCTGTTGTCTTCCCATGCTATAAGGCATCAGTCGCGCCGAAAGACCGGAGTTGGGGGAGAGGTGCTGTGGCGTCCCGTGCTCGATCTGTCGACCGCGCAGGTTGTTGTGTCTGCTGTCATTTCCCATTCGGCGGAACAGTCGGTGTTCCTGGGTTCGGCGTGATCTGTGCTCGCGGTGTCGCGCGTTCGCGATCGCTGACCTCAGCAGCGCTGCGCCTGGGGGAGTAGTTCGTTGATTCTGGTGGTGCGGGCGACTATTCGGCCCGCCTTGATGACGTAGCAGCGGTCGGGGCGGTCCAGGAGGGCGTGCGATAGCCGATCGGTGGAGAGCACGACCAGGTCGGCCGCCGCGCCGGGGTACAGGCCGTAGGTGTCGGAGATGCCGATTATGCGGGCGGCCTGGGTGGTGGCCATGGATAGGACTCGGGTGAGGTCGGCGGGGCCGGAGAGGTGGGAGGTTTGGGCCAGGAATATGCCTATGTCGAGGAGGTCGGCGTTGCCGTAGGGGGTGAAGGCATTGCGGATGTTGTTGGAGGAGTATGCGGTTTCCACGCCCGCGGCCCAGAGTTCGCGGATGGGGGCGATACCGCGGCGGGGGTTGACGGTGTCGGCGCGGCCACCGAGGTGCATATCGGTGGCGGGGAGGGGGACCACCGCTATGCCCGCCGCCGCGAGGCGGGTGAGGGTGTCGTGCCTGCGGGCGGGGTCCTGGCCCGCCAGGGAGGTCATGTGGCCCAATGTGACTCGGCCCGACATGCCGGTGCGGTCGGTGACCGCGGCGATGTAGTCGGCCATGGCGAAGCGGGGGTCGGCGGCATCGTCGGCGAAGTCGGCGTGAATGTCGAGGGGGACGGCGAATTCGGCGGCCAGGTCGAAGATCAGGTCGATATGGCGGCGGCAGTCCGCGACGGTGGCCTCGTTGTAGGCGCAGCCGCCCAGCACATCCGCGCCGCGGCGCAGGCTTTCGCGCAGCAGGTCCAGCGTGCCGGGGGCTTGCAGGATGCCCTCCTGCGGGAAGGCGACGATTTGCAGGCCGATGCGGTCGCGGTACTCCTCGCGCAACGCCAACAGCGCCTCGACGCCCCGCAATCCGACGATCGGATCGACATCGGGATGCGCGCGAATCATCGTGGTGCCGTTGGCGATCGCCATATCGAGCACCCGGCGGGCGCGGGCGGAGATGGATTCCACGGTGAACTCGCGCTTGAGTTCGGCGGTGACCGCGATGGCCCCGGCCAGGGTGCCGTCGGGATTGGGGCGTTCGGCATCGAGGAGGGCCTTGTCCAGGTGGACATGCGATTCGATCAGTCCGGGAATGACCACCCGTGCCGCGCAATCGATCTCATCGGTCGCGGCCACGGGCAATCCGGGACCGATGGCGCTGATCAGCCCGTCCTCGATGGCGATATCCACGAGTCCGGCGGCATCATCGATGCGGGCATTGCGCAACACCAGATCGGCCATGGATACCTCCGCGAGCACAGCGATGTGAAGAACTGTCCCCGGTTGTATACGACCGCCATGTTTCGATCTCGGGCGCGCAATGCTGCGCCGACGTTACGGACTGCCTTGGCGGCCAGCCGATTCCGTCATCGCTCAGTCGCGGTGGCGCAGCCGATAGGCGTACGTGGCGTGCGCGATATGGTCCGCGACCACCCGCGCGGCCCGCTCCGGATCCCCGGCTTCGAGTGCGGCGCAGATCTCTTCGTGCTCCTGCCAGGAATCGCTCGCGCGCCTGGGCAGCTCGACCGCGTACACCCAGGCGATCTTCCAGCTCAACTGCGTGATCAGCTGTTCGAGCAGGGTGCTGCCGGAGGCTTCGGCCAGCACCTCGTGAAAGCGGCTGTTGAGCCGGGTGAGTTCATCGAGCCGCCCCGCGCGCACGGCGTCCTGGCCGAGCGCGGTCAATTCCTTGAGCCGCCCGAGCTGTTCGGGCGTGCGCCGCACCGCGGCGCGGGAGGCGCACAGCGGTTCCAGGCGGGCGCGGATCTCCAGCAGATCCGCCGCCTCCTCCTCGGTCAATTCGGCGACGAAAACCCCGGCATACGGCCGTGACGAGGCGAAACCCTCGGCCTCGAGAGTGCGCAGCGCCTCGCGCACGGGTACCCGTGAGACGCCGTAGCTTTCGGCGAGCGACTCCTCGGTCAGCCGCTGCCCGGGGCTGAACACCCCGCGGATGATGTCATCGCGAATGGCACGGCACAGTTGCTGCGGCGTCATGCGCCGCACGGTGCTGCTCACCGCGGGCTCGCGAGGGTCACCGCGGCCGCCCGGCGGAAACGCGAGGTACGGGTGTTTGCATACGATCCATCCTGACGGCGGCGGATGAGCGCCGCAAATCCGCGGCGTGAACTCCTACGCCCGTTCGGCTCCCGCTGTCGCACCGGCCTTTTCGGTTCGCCGCTGCCGCGAGCTTTGTATACGATGCGCTGCATCCCATTTCGGAAGGGTTTCATGGATCCCGCGCATCTAGTTCTACTGCTCGTCGCCGGTTTCGGCGCGGGCGTCTGCAATGCCATCGCCGGTGGCGGCAGCCTGTTGTCATTCCCGGCCCTGCTGGCCACCGGATTGCCCCCGGTGGCGGCGACCGTCACCAATTCGGTCTCGGTGTGGCCGGGATATCTGGGCGGCGCGGCCGCCCTGCGCAAGCGGCTCGATGAGCATCGATCGCTGGTGCCCGGGCTCGTACTCACCGGCGCGGTGGGCGCGGCGGTCGGCGTCGTCGTATTGCTGGCCGCACCGCCCAAGGTATTCGCGGCCGTGGTGCCCTATCTGATTCTCGCGGCGACCGCGCTGTTCGCGGCGCAGCCGATGCTGTCGCGGAAACTCGCTGCCCGCCGCGGTGACGGTGATTCCCGGCTGCTGCTGTTCGCCGGTGTCTTCCTGGGCGGCGTGTACGGCGCGTACTTCAACGGCGGGATGGGCATTGTGCTGCTCACCGCGCTCGCACTGGGCATCGACGCCTCGATCACCGCGCTCAACGGCCTCAAAAGCCTGCTCACCCTGACCGTCTCGACGACCGCGATGATCGCGGTCGCGCTATTCGGCCCGGTGCACTGGCTCGCGGTGCTGGTGCTGGCCCCCGCCTGTCTGCTCGGCGGCGTCGCAGGGGCAAAACTCGCCGATCGATTGCGGCCGGGCGCTTTTCGCGCGGTCGTGATCGTCTTCGGTGTCGGCGCGGGCACCGCCATGCTGCTCACCTGATTTCCGCTCACCCCAACGCATCGAAGAGGTGTAAACGATGAACGACCTGCTGCTCCGTGGCGGCCGCCCCTGGACCCCGGGCGCGCCCCTCACCACCGCCGATATTCTGATCAGCGGCGGTCGCATCACCGCGATCGGTCCCGATCTCACCGAAACCGCCACCGAGACCATCGATTTGGCGGGTGCGCTGGTACTGCCGGGCCTGGTGGATTCGCACTGCCACCTCGACAAGACCATGTTCGGCGGACCCTGGATTCCCAATAGCGGCGGCCGCACCCTGGCGGGCCGCATCGCGAACGGTGAAGGGCGACGGCAGGAGCTGGGGCTGCCCAGCGCCGAGTACTCCGCGAACCTGCTGGCCGCCATGATCTCGCACGGCACCGCGCACGTGCGCAGCCATATCGATATCGATCCCGAGGTCGGGCTGGGTGGTGTGGACGCGGTACGCGCTGCGGCCGAACGGTATTCGGATCGCGTCGACGTACAACTGGTCGCCTTCCCGCAGGGCGGGCTGATGAATCGCCCCGGTACCGCCGAACTGCTGGAGGCGGCGCTTGCCGACGGTGTCGAGGTGATCGGCGGACTGGATCCGGCGGGCTATGACGGCAACCCCACCGGACAGCTGGATCTGCTGTTCGGGCTGGCCGAGAAGTACGGCGCGCGCATCGATATCCACCTGCACGATCGCGGTGCGCTCGGGGCCTGGCAGTACGACCTGATCATCGAACGCACCCGCGCCACCGGACTGTCCGGCCGCGTCACCATCAGCCACGCCTACGCCATGGGTGAACTCGCGCCCGAGGAACAGCGCCGCATCGCGGAAGATCTTGCGGACGCGGGGGTTTCGATGGTCACCTGCGCGGTCGGTGATGCCCCGGTGGTGCCCGTGCGGCTCATGCACGAGACCGGTGCGGGCCTGGCGCTGGGCAATGACGGTATTCGCGATCTGTGGACCCCGTACGGCGACGGTGACATGCTGCGCCGCATCATGACCGTCGCGTTCCGCGGCCGCCTGGTGGCCGATGCCGAGATCGAATTGGCGCTGGCGGCCGGAACCTACGGCGGGGCAAAGGTTCTCGGGATCGAGAACTACGGTCTGAGCGTGGGTTCCGCCGCCGATCTGTGCACGGTGACCGCGGAAACCCCTGCGCAGGCGGTGGTTTCGGTGCCGACCCGGGAACTGGTGCTCAAGCGCGGCCGCGTGGTGGCGCGTTCCGGCGCGCTCATCGCCGACTGATCGTATACGAAACAGGGGCGTAATCATGTTGACCGCGAACGGCAATGCGGCCCCGATAGAACTGTGAAGCATGAGCACCACCGCTTCACAAGCCACAACGGACCGAGGCCGGACCGGGGATACCACCGCCGACAGCGACGGCAATGTATACACCGGTCCGGCCTCCAGCGTCCCGGCACTGGCTTTCGATAACGCGAGTTTGGTCTTCGAGAACGGCACCCACGCGCTCGATGGCATCGATATCGCCATTCGCACAGGCGAATTCGTCTCCCTCGTCGGACCCTCGGGCTGCGGTAAATCCACGCTGCTGCGCCTGGCCGCCGGTTTCGACAAACCCACCGCCGGTGACGTGCGGGTGGCCACCACCCAACTGGGCTACGTCTTCCAGGAAGCCACCCTGCTGCCCTGGCGGTCGGTGCTCCGCAATGTGGAACTCCCGGCCGAACTGGCGGGCGTCGACAAGGCCGCCCGCCGCGCCGCCGCCCGCGAGGCCATCGAACGCGTCGGCCTCACCGGCTTCGAAAACCACAAGCCCGCACAGCTTTCCGGCGGTATGCGGATGCGCACCTCGATCGCCCGCGCCCTCACCCGCGCCCCGGAGCTGTTCCTGTTCGACGAACCCTTCGGCGCACTCGACGAGATCACCCGCCAGCGCCTCAACGAGGAGGTGAGCGGGCTCTACCGGCGCTCCGGATTCACCGGCGTCTTCGTCACCCATTCGGTGGCCGAGGCGGTGTTCATGTCCACCCGCATCATCGTGCTCACCGGCCGGCCCGGCCGGGTCGCCGCAGATATCGCGGTGCCACTGGACTTTCCGCGCACCCCCGAACTCCGCTACACCCCGGAGTTCGCCGAGATCGCCGCCACCGTCTCGGCCGCCCTGCACGCGGCCGAGAGCACCGAAGCCACCGGGAGGGCCGCATGACCGCCGCAACCGCTCGATCGGCCGCCGCCGCGACAATGGTCGCCGCTGCCATGGCGGGGGAGTCGGCCGCGGGAGACCGTGGTTCGGCCGCCCGCGTACCGGCTGCTTCGGCCGGAGCCGCACCTGCCTCCGCGATGACCGAACGGGGGACGGCCACCCCGGAATCACCCTTATCGCCGGGGGGAAAAACGCTGTGGCCCTTCGCCATCGCGCCGATTCGGGTATTCGCGCCGGTCGCGGTGTTCGTCATTGTCATGGCGGCCTGGTCGGTGGTGAGTCACTTCGTGATCGCCGAGGATTCCCGATTCCTGCTGCCGCCGCCGGAATCGGTGATCTCCAAGGGACTGCTCGACGCGACGGCCCGCACCGAGATCTTCACCGCGCTGGGTTCGACGGTGCAGATCGCGCTCACCGGATTGGCCATCGCCATCGTGCTCGGCGTCGCCTTCGCGGTGATCATGAGCCAGGCGCGCTGGGCCGAATACTCGCTCTATCCGTACGCCGTTGTGCTGCAGACCATTCCGGTGCTCGCGGTGGTGCCGCTGTTCGGCTTCTGGTTCGGGTACGAATTCGGCAGCCGCGTCATCGTCTGCGTCATGGTGTCGCTGTTCCCGGTCATCACCAATACCCTGTTCGGCCTGAAGTCGGTGAACGCCGCCGAGCACGACCTGTTCACCCTGCACGGTGCGTCACGGTGGCAGCGATTGCTGAAACTGCAACTGCCCGCGGCGTTTCCGGCCATGATCACCGGTTTCAAGATCTCCGCGGGGATGGCCATCATCGGTTCCATCGTGGCGGACTTCTTCTTCCGCCAGGGTGATCCGGGTATCGGCCGCATGATCGATGTCTACCGCCAGCGCCTGGCCACCGAAGAGCTGCTCACCGCGCTGCTGCTGTCCTCCCTGGTCGGCCTGATCCTGTTCTGGATCTTCGACTTCCTCGCCGCCCGCGTCGATCGCGCGCACGGTAAGCGCCGCTGACGACATCTGCTGCGCCACAAAAGTTTCCACCCCGTAGTACCCAACCAAGGAATGCTCGTGAAGAAACGTCTCCTCGCCGCTGCCGCCCTCGCGGGCAGTCTCAGCCTCGTGCTCACGGCCTGCGGCGGTGGCGCCTCGTCGCCCAAGCCGACCGGTCAGGGCGTGCTCGCCGGAATCTGTCCGGCCACCGTGGTCATCCAAACGGACTGGTACGCAACGCCCGAACGTGCCGCCGCATATCAGCTCGTCGGCCCGAACGGCACCGTCGACGCCAAGAAGGGCGCGTACGTCGGCCCGCTCGGTGACACCGGCGTGAATGTCGAAGTGCGCCTGGGCGGTCCATTCCTGGGCGGTCAGCCGGTTCCGGCGCAGATGTATCAGGACACCAGCATCACCCTGGGCATGGTGCCCACCGACGAACAGGTGCGCGCCGCCGCCAAGACGCCGCTGACCGGCGTCTTCGCCTCCCTCGATATCAACCCGCAGATCATCATGTGGGATCCTGCCACCTATCCGCAGATCAAATCCTGGCCAGATGTGGCGGCCAGCGGCGCACCGATCCTGTACTCCGAGGGCAAGCCGTACATGGATTTCCTCGTCGCCAACGGCTACGTGAAGAAGGAACAGCTCGACGCCTCCTACGACGGCACCCCCAGCCGTTTCGTGGCCGAGAAGGGCCGAGTCATGCAGCAGGGCTACGTATCCAACGAGCCGTATCGCTGGGAACACGATGTGAAGGGCTGGCAGAAGCCCACCGCCAGCCTGCTGATCGCCAAATCCGGCTACGAGGCCTACCCGCACGCCTGGTCCGTGCGCACCGGCGAACTCGACAAACTCCGCCCCTGCCTGCAAAAGCTCGTCCCCATGCTGCAGCAGGCCCAAATCGACTACGCCACCAACCCCGAACCCACCAACCAGGCCCTGCTCCGCATCTCCCAGACCATCCCCGACGGCCCGCCCATCAGCGCCGCCGGCAATACCGATTCGGTGAAAGTCCAACTCGCCGAGAAGATCATCGGCAATGGCCCGGACAACACCCTCGGCAATTTCGACACCGCCCGCGTAGACCGCGCCATCGCCCAGATCGCCCCCATCCTGAAGGCCCGCAGCCAGCCGGTCCCCGACGGCCTCAAAGCCTCGGATCTGGTCACCAATGAATTCATCGACACCGCGAAGGGCCTGAAAACCCAAGGCTGACTCATCGAACGCGGTTGGTGCACAACCGCGTTCGACGTCAGCGCCGGTAACGGGTCACTGCGAGGATTGACCGGCTCGCAGTGACCACGCGCGGCGTAGATCCCGGTTCGGGAGGATCCGGTCCCACAGGCTGGGCGGGGTGCGCTCGGGATCCATGAGTTCGTTCTCCGCGAGGGGACTGTCCTCATGCTCGACGGTCTCGGGTTCGAATCGTTTCAGCGTGCGCCCGGGGCCGCGGAGCGCCTCCACGGTGCGCAGCAGTGAGGATGTCTCGGCCAGGGTGGCGTCGAATGTCGCCGTATCGGTGTCGAGGTGTTCGCAGAGCAGTCGGCGGCGCATGCCGAGGATGGTGTCGCGCAGCTGTTCGGCATCGGCCGTCTCGGGGGTGACCTCGACGGCGAGATCGCATTCGGTGTCGAAACCCATCGATCGGTTGTTGAGGTTGGAGGAGCCGACGCGGAGCAGGCGATCATCCATCACGAGAACCTTGGCGTGCACGTAGATCGGTGCGTCGCCCTCGGTGACGGGGTAGTAGACGCCCAGGCGGTTGTGGGTATCGGCCCGCCACAGCAGATGCAGCAGGCGGCGGCGCGCGCCGTCCATCGCCTGCTGTTCCAGCCAGCCGTCGGCATTGCGGGGGATGACCAGCACTATCTCCGGGCCGTTCGGCTCGCGCAGACGGGCGGCGATCGCCTCGGCGAGGGTGCGCGAGGCCAGGTACTGGCTCTCGATGTAGAGCGAGCGGGTCGCGCCCGCGATCGCCGCCAGGTACAGCGCCTCGATCTCACGGACTTCGGTGCGGTCGGCGAGTTCGGGGAGGGTCCGGGCGATACCCACCTGCACCGATCGCATGGTCGGCGGCAAACCTTCCGGCCAGGGGGCGTCCCCGTCCAGTGGGTCGACCGGGTCCAGTTCCTGACCCGTCGCGGATTTCCAACGGGCCCTGGCCAATTCGCCGATCGCTCGCGCTGCGTCGCCGTCTACGGCGGTGGTCGCGTCATGCCACGGTCCGTAGCGGTTGCCGCTGGGTTCGGTGCGGTAGTGGTTGTCATCGCGGTGATCGCCGGTATCCCAGCGGTCGACGGTCATATCGATGCCGCCGCAGAACGCGAGCGCGTCATCGATCACCACGATCTTCTGGTGGTGCGCCGATCCGATCGGATGCGCGCCGTCGATCTCGAAGTGCAGTCGCTTATCGGTCAGCCAATTCAGCACGAAGACCGGCGTCATCCCGCGGGTGATCGCCGCGAACGCTCCGATATTCCATTTCAGCAGGTAGATGTCGAGATCCGGGCGCTCGCGCGGCAGCCAGGACAGGAACTCGCCCAGCCGATTCGGCCCGTCGAGGGTCGCGCCCTGCGGTTCGAACTTGATCCGGGTGTCGAAATCCCAGCCGATCAGCACAATCCGCTTGCGCGCCTGCAACATCGCCGACTTGGCGTGGCGAAAGTAGTCCGCCGCATCGACAATGCACGCCAGCCGCTCGGCTTGCGCTATCTGCCAGCAGGTTTCACCGGGAACGAGGATTCGCGACTCGTCACTCATACGCACTCAGCTCTCTCGTCCAGCCACCCACCCGCCCGCACAGACGGACAATTCACCCTACTGCGCCGAATCCTCTGCGCTAGCGTCCCCACCATGGCTTGCAGAATCACCGAACTGGTCATCGACTGCACCGACCCCCAGCGCCTGGCCGACTTCTGGTGCGAAGTCCTGGGCTACACCGAACTCGGCTGGGACGACGGCACCCTGGAAATCGGCCCACCCGGCGCGACCTCCGGCGGCCCCCACCCCACCATCCTGTTCAGCCCCACCACCGACCCCCGCCGCGGCAAACTCCCCCTGCACCTGGACGTGAGCCCCACCGACCGCGACCAAGCCGAGGAACTCGAACGCATCCTCGCCGCCGGTGCGAAACTCGCCGACATCGGCCAGGGCCCCGATGTCTCCTGGCACGTCCTCACCGACCCGGAAGGCAACGAATTCTGCCTCCTGCGCGGCCGGGTGGATCCGCTCACGTGAGCAGCACTGCCGAGCGGGGTCTCGATTCGTGAGGAACTACTGAGCGCGGGCGTATGTCGGGCTTCCTCGATACGTTGTCAGGGACAGTGTTATCGGGGAGGGAAAGCTATGGGAGAGTCGGTCGGCTGGGTCGCGGTGCGCGGCAGGACGTCGGATGAGGTGTGCGGGGCGCTGGGGTTGCGGCGGACGGGGGAGCGGAGTGCTGTTGCGGCGCCGCCGTATTCGGGGGCGATGGGGCGGGGCGGGTGGTATCTCGTGGTGGCGGAGGGGGGTTATGAGGAGATCGAGGAGATCGCGGATCTGCCTCGGCTCTCGGTGGGGTGTGAGGTGATTTCGCTCGAGGTGGAGGAGCTCGCCGGATGTGCCTCCATCGAAGGGTGGGTCGACGGGGCGCAGCGGTGGCTGGTGGCCTTCGATCCGTATATCGATGACGGTGAGCTACGGGTGAGCGGTGAGCTTCCACCGCAATACGATTCGGCCCGCCGCCGGTGCGCGGCCGCCGCGGCCAGCCCGTTCGATCTGCCCATGTTCCTGGCCGAGGAGCTGGTGGGCTACAGCTACGATTCGCCCCTCGCCACCGCTGAGACTTCGGCCGCGGACTCCGCGACGGCAGCGCCCGATGACACCGTGGAGCCCTTCGAAACACTCGAATCGCCCGTCACCGCGGAACTGCTCAGCGGGGTCACCGAGCGGCTGACCGCCGCCCTGACCGCGGCCGGTTTCACCGCCGTCGATCCCCTCGACGATTGGCGCTGCTGGTTCACCAGGGATACGGCGGTCCCCGGAATCACCGCGGCGGTGGCGGCGCATATTCGGCGCAGCCGGTTCGGCGATGTCGAAATCGACGGCTACGCGGTGCTTTTCGATGCCGAGGTGGGCCGGTTGGTGGCCGAGCTACCCGACACCGCGTGGCTGGACCGGGAAGAAGGCGATGATCGCCGATTCGGGGACATCGACGATCTCGGTTTCGCCGGGAGCGATCGGGGCTGGGATCCGGGGCACGGGTTCCTGCTCGGGCGCGGGGCCGACTTCGACAAGGCGGTGGAATGGTTCATGGGCTATGTGCGCGGACCGGTCGCGCCCTGGCTGGCGCAGTGGCCCGACGCGCAGGCATTCCTGGACTCGGCTCGCCTGCGCGACAAGGGAATGCGGTTCAACGCCGCCCGATTACGCGCCGCGGTCGTCTGGTGTCTGCTGCACGATTCCCCGGTCCAGGCCGCCGATCTGATGGGCTGGTACCTGCGCCCGTTCCGCCGCCTGCGCGATCCGTTCGGCGCGTTCGATTCCCATGCCCGCGCCACCGCGTTCGATCTCGCACTGCGCGAACGCTTTCCGGAATACGCCCGCGCGCGGAACTGAATCAGCTGGTGGCCTTGGCCAATTGCTGCGAGACGAGGTCGAGGAAGGCGTCGACCTCTTCGCGGTGATAGGCGGCGGTACCGGGGGAGGCGGTGTGAAACCTGGTGTGGCGCACATCCTCCGCCGTCAGACCGTTGGGACCGTCATGCGCCAGGGTCGCCGCGAGCCGGTCCAGGAACGCTCCCACTTCCTCCGCGGCATAGCCCGATAGTCCGAACGGCGGCGCGGAGAACCGCATGCGCAGCACATCGTCGTGGGTGAGCGGATCCTCCTGCTGCCGTACCGCGATGAGCGGATGCCCGCGCCGCAGATACTCGAGTTCCAGGCAGATCTGATCGAGGAATTCGTCGACCTGGTCGATGTCGTACCCGCGATGCCCGAACGGCGGCCCGTCGAACTCCACCAGCCGGATATCGGCGGCGCTCAAATGATCATGGCCGGACATGGTGTCGGCGATGCGCGCGCAGAAGGCGTCCACCTGGCCGGGGTGATAGCCGTGGTGCCCGAACGGTGCTGTGCCGAAGTGTCTGCGGCGAACGTCCTCGGGAGTCACGCGGTCATTGTGCCAATGTGCTCATGTCCGAATCGCCGCCGCCCCTTGCGGATCCGCTTTGTCGGAAACCTCGGGTCCGGACCGCGGCTCAGTCCTTGCGCACGCCGTCGATGATCAACCGTCGAATCGCCTGGGTGAGATCGGCGGTGGCCGCCGCGGAGGGTTGCGGCTGGCGCAATCCGTGCAGGATCGCGGCCAGCAGCATGCCGGTTACCGCCCGCGAGGTGTTGACGGTATCCAGATCCGCGCGCAAATACCCCTGTTCCACACCGTGTTCCAGATAGGCCGTGGTCAGCGCGTCGGCCGTATCGAGCAGACCGTACAACCGCATGGTCAATTCGGTATCGATGCCGGTGGCCTGGAACAGCAGCAGCTGCGCCACCCGCGCGTCCGCCAGGAAAATATCGTTGAGCGCGCTGCCGATGCGCTCCAACTGCGCCCGGTACTCCTCCAGGCTCTCGGCCGCATCGGGTGCGTTATCGGTGCCCAGCGCCTCGATGATGCGGGCCGCCAGATCATCGATGACGTGATCGATGATGTCGCGCTTATTCGCGAAGTACCGGTAGAACGTGCCATGCCCGATACCCAGCTCAGCGGCGATATCGGCGATGCCGGTGGCGTGGTAGCCCTTATCGGCGAAGCAGGCGAACGCGGTATCGATGATCTCCTGGCGGAGTTCGGCCTTACGCCGTTCGATTCTCGAGGATGGCTTCGTCACGACCCCGATGATACGGTGTTCACAAACGGAATGAGATGTCATTCCGTGACATCCGGGTCACATACGGTCTATGGGCCGCAGTTTTACAGGGAGGTTCGTCGTGGCACCTCAGTACGACGCGATCGTGGTCGGTGCGGGTTTCGGCGGGATGGGCGCGGGCATCGAGCTGGATCGGCTCGGCCTGAGCAATTTCGTGATCCTGGAGCGCGAGGACGACCTCGGCGGCACCTGGCACGTCAATCACTATCCGGGCCTGGCGGTGGACATCGCCTCGGTCACCTACTCCTATTCTTTCGAGCCCAACCCGAATTGGTCGCGCCTGTTCGCGCCCGGCGCGGAGCTCAAGAAGTACGCCGAACACGTCGCCGACAAATACGACCTGCGCCGCCGCATGCGCTTCGACACGGTCGTCGGGGGCGCGCGCTGGGATGAGGAACAGCAGCACTGGGTGGTCGCCATCGAGAACGGCGAATCCCTCACCGCGCGTTACCTGATGGCCGCGACCGGCTTCCTGTCCCAGCCGTACACCCCGCCGTTCCCGGGCATCGACACCTTCGCGGGCAAGATCATTCACACCACGCGGTGGGAGAACGATTTCGACCTGACCGATACCAAGGCCGCCATCATCGGCACCGGCGCCACCGCCGTGCAGTTGATTCCGGAGGTCGCCAAGAAGGCGCGGGCGCTCACCGTCTTCCAGCGCACCCCGATCTGGGTGGTGCCCAAGGTCGACACCGCCATCCCCAAGCCGGTGCAATCGCTGTTCGCGCGAGTTCCGTTCACGCAGAAGGCCGCTCGCATGGTGAACACCTCCATGCTGGAAGCGCTCATGGTCGTGGGCGTGCTGCACTACAAGCAGGCCAAGCCGCTCAACAAGGCCGCCGCGGCGCTGGCCAAGGCGCATTTGCGCACCTCGGTGAAGGATCCGGAAACCCGGAAGAAGCTCACCCCCGATTACGATTTCGGCTGCAAGCGCCCCACCTTCTCCAACCTGTACTTCAAGACCTTCAACGAACCGCATGTGCGCCTGGAGACCAACTCCATCGATCACATCGAACCGGACGGCATCGTCACCGCCGACGGCCATAAGACCGAGATCGACACCCTGATCCTGGCCACCGGCTTCAACCTATGGGATGTGAACTTCCCGGCCATCGAGATCATCGGCCGCGACGGAGTCAACCTCGGAAAGTTCTGGCGCGACAACCGTTTCCAGGCGTACGAGGGCGTCACCGTGCCGAAGTTCCCGAACTTCGTCAGCCTGAACAGCCCGTACTCGTACAGCGGTCTGTCCTACTTCACCACCATCGAGGCCCAGATGAAGCATATGGGCCGGCTGTTCGGTGAGATGCAGCGTCGCGGCGAAGAGGTCTTCGAGGTCACCGAGCACGCCAATACCGGCTTCCTCGATCGCGTCACCGACAAACTGGACTCCTCGGTGTTCTACGGCGGTCAGTGCTCCACCGCGCGCAGCTACTACTTCAACCAGCACGGTGAGGCCGCGCTGCTGCGTCCCACCAGCACATTGAACGCGCACCGGGAGGCGTCGACCTTCCCGCTGGACGATTACACCTACGGCACCCGTTCGGCCTGAGCCCGGTGAACTCCGTGCCGGGTAGGTCCGGTACGGAGACGCGGGGGCGGGGGGGGGGGGCCGGCCGCCGGGGCCCGTGGCACGACCACCGGGGGATTTGAAGGCATGGGGGCGAATTGCACAAGAAGAAACCGGGGCCCCCGAGGGA